>DLRY01000075.1 GCA_002500665.1 Opitutia bacterium UBA7876 | reverse complement strand
CCGCCCCTGCGCTGCGTACCGAAAAAATCGAGGGTCAGGCTGGAGTTGGTTCCATTGTCCGCCGTGAAGATCATCAAGGTATTCTCACGCAGTCCGAGCTCGATCAAGGCATCCTCGATCCGTCCGACGCAGTGGTCCATGTAGGCCACCATGTCGATAAAGTTCTGCTTCGCATTCTTGCTCTTGCGGTCCTTGCTCCGTGGGGTCGGGTGAAAAGGATTGTGCGGCAGGTTCATGGGGTAGTAGGCAAGAAACGGCTTGTCCTTGTTCGTCTTGATGAAGTCGATCAGGTAATCCGCGATAATTGTCGATCCGTATTTTTCCTCGCCGTGGTTGATGACCTTGCCGTCATGCATCAGGGAGGGTTTCCAATAACGCCTGCGTTCCGTCCCGGGAATGTTCCAGACGCAATGCCGGTCAAAGCCCGCTTCCGCTGGCGAGATACCATTTTGAGTCGTCAACAACTGCCACTTGCCCGCCACGGCCGTTGCGTAGCCCCGGGTTTTGAAGTAATTGGCGAAGGTCGGTTCGCCCTTAGGGAAGATGCCAAAGTCTACGTAATTAAACACGTTCGATTTTCCGGTCATCAGGTTCACGCGACTGGGCGTGCACAACGGCGTCGAGTGGCAGTGGTCGAAGCGCATGCCCTTGGCCGCGAGCGCATCGAGGCGGGGGGTCGAGAACTCCTTGCTCCCGTAGGCGCTGAAACATTCATACCCGACGTCATCCGCCATGATGAGCACGACGTTTAGTTTTTTTGATTCCGCCTGGATCTTGGGTGCTGTCTGCAAAAGCACCGTAAGAAAGAGAATTATGACTTTATTTATGGACATTGTTCGGCAAGTTAAACGTGAAGCATTTATTTAAAAATAAATGAATGATCGATACCGCAAGGATGTCCAAATTGCAGGAGTCTGGCGACAACGAAGAATGCTGTAAGAATTCCACACCGAAGACCTCGCAAGGCGAATCACGGGGTTTGAGCAACTCGACGTTTGCAACGCATGCCGACGAAAAGTTAAGAATTTCGCAGAAGGCTCAACAGGGGAGTCAAACATAGAACACGCATCGATCGCTTGCAATCAAGAGAATCATGTAAGCATTGATGAGTTTCGGCACGACTTCAGACATAAGAGGGGCAAGACTTCTCAGATGCAGACTCACTTCCAGCGGTGGCAAGAGGACAGGACTCACGAAAAGGATGTCTACGTCATCACTTACCACCTGACGGAAACCAGTAAACGGGTCTACTAGGAAACCACTTAATGCACTTGAACGACGCCAGTAATTCTCACTTAATTTCTTTAAGACAACAGTTTGTTCAACGCTAATATGTATGAAAAAGAGCGTTTCTATCCAAATCTTGAAATACGCTCAGTCTACTTCACTGAGAAGATTCCCTGCATGATGAGCCCGTGGCCAGGATAGGTGCAAATGAAGTGATATTCACCTGTTTTATTCGGGACCTCAAAGTAGAGGGTGTATTTCATGCCGGGTCCGACCTGGGGAGTGGAAGCGAGAAGCTCGGGTATCTCGGGTATAAAGTTGTTTGCCATACCTGAAGAACCCATGTTCACGGCCGCCGCGATCACCTTCTGGGATGAACCGGGAGTGATTATGGCCAGGTTGTGCATCATACCGGCAGGATCGTTGTTTTGGAAAATTATTGCTACTTTTTCCCCAGCTTCTGCATCGATTAGATCGGTGTTGAATTTCAGTCCTGGCAAAACGCCCACATTGATGCGACGAGCGTCCGAAAAGCCATCGGGAATTGGCTTGACCGCTTTTTTGCTGAGGTCGGACAGAGCCTTGCGCTCGGCTTTGGGGGCATTGATGAGTGCTTCTTGACGGGTGTTCTCGATAAAGCCCTGAAAACTATTTCCACCTTTGAAGGATTGGGCTTTGGCGAACCATTGAAAATATTCCCGTCGAAGCGCCTTTGTCCAACCATCTTTGACTTGGCGCAGTAGATAGGCATACCAAATCTGCTGGGTCTGATGAGCAGAGCTCAAAGTATCGGAAACTGCAGCTCCATACTTGCTTGAGCGTTCCAACATAGCCTTGTCGATCTTTGGACCATTTACCCTTATCAGAGGTTCTTGGCTGAGCAGGGGGACGGTCTTGACGAGGGCATCTGGAGATTGCAGTGCGATGAGGCTGTATGCGGCTTCTCGATTGAGCCGGGCATCGGCAGAGGGAAATTTTGATGACACTAACTCGGCGAAGGACTTTTTGGTGGCTTCCGCCGGATCTCCTAGACGAACCATCGCGATATTTGCGATACGCAAGGCTGCGAGCATCTGATTGGCGCTTAGACCCTGTCGCCAAAGCTTGGAGATATTTGAGATAACCATTTCGGAATGCTTAGGTTTTCCCTGTCGTGCTATTGCTAGGAGCTTGCACAGATTAGCCTCGGGCCCATCTGCCGCACGGTCAATCCAACTCTCCACAGGCTGGTGTTCGATGGCGATGCGTGCAGCGAATCGGACAAAGCGGTCGCCATGACCAATATATGGCCAAACCGCCTTGATCGCATCAGAATCTTTGCGGTGATAAGCTTCCAGTGACTTTCTGAGAGCCCGCAGCTTGGCAAATTTTCCCGGCTTCGCCGGAGCCGGAGATGTGGATTGCTTTCCGATGTACTTCACCCGATAGACGGCAGAGGGCGTGCCGCGTCCACCGACTGCGAAGTAGAGATTCCCATCAGGTGAAACCACGCCATCTGTAAGGGGCAAGGGAGCCCCCGTCACGAATTCCTCTTTTTCTAACCGATAGCTTGCCCCTTCAGCATGCTGGTGTAGAGCGTAGATCGTGCCGTATGTCCAATCGAATGCGTAGATTGCATTCTGGTACTTGGCAGGGAACTTTGCGCCGAGTCCGGACACCATTCCGGTGGGAGATCCGGGACCAATATCAAGCGCAGGAGGAAGAACGTCAGGGAACCACTCGGGAAATTTCCCGCTCCCCTTGCGCCAGCCAAATTCGGATCCGCTGGTTACATGATAAATGCGCGTCGGGCGATACCAGGGTGCACCCAGATCCCACTCCATGTCGGCATCATAGGTAAATAGCTCGCCGTGAGCATTGAACGCAGCATCATACTGGTTGCGAAAGCCGGCGGAGAAAAGGCGATAGTTCTTGCCGCTTGGATCCGTCTGAGCAATCCATCCCCCAGGAGCGGTAAAGGTACGGGCATGACCCCGTGGGTCGACTAGAATCGGCAAAAGTTGATCCTCTCCGTAGTTGGGTGGGACTGCCGAAGTTTCGGGGGTAGGGGGTGGTGCATTGTTGCCAGCCACGAAGAAAAGGCTCTTGCCGTCTGGGGATGCAACAACCGCATGGTTACCATGTTCGCTCTTAGCATCGACTTTTCGCATCAGTTCGGCTTTGTCTAATTGACCGTCGCCATTACCGTCGATTATGCGAAACATACCATTCTCCGGAGTACCTTTGTTGATGCCCGCATAGAGAGTGCCATCAAGCCACAGCAGACCCTGTGCACCGCTGATTTCAGCAGGAATTTTTTCGATCTTCGGTTCCTTGGAACCATTGAGCGTTAAACGAAAAATACCTTTGTCTCCCTGGTCACCACAATACAACCTCCCCTGATCATCGACTGCCATCGATACCCAAGATCCTTGAGTCTTGGCGTCAACGTCGAAAAGTTTTTCGACCACAAACCCACCGGGATGTATTTTTAAACCTATTTCCCGTTGAGCTGCAATTAGCCGTTTTGCAGTTTTTTTCGCAGGCCCAGCGCTTGTCAGGATGTTTCCCCACGGCTCTACCCCGTGGCTGCCCACGATGGTTGCTGCGACCCAGTCTTTACCATCCGGGTTCGTGGTCATCCAGCCATCCGGATTGGTTTTGTTTACCATCCATTGCTCGTCCGTAACAAGGGTGCGTTTCAAGCCGCCTTCCTCGACGATTTCAAGAATGGCCACGACTCCGCCAAGACCTCCAAGATTGAGCGCACTTACGGCTATCACGTTGTGGCCTTGAGCGATACGTTTGGTAAGGTTCAGCTTGAGGGGTTTTTTCCAGCTCCTAACGGAGCCGATTTTATTGCCATTGAGATGCACGGCTAGCTGATCATCACCGGTAATTCTAAGAATTGCCGATTTCACGGGGACCTTCTGTTGCCACTGCCGGCGCAAAAAAACCTCGGCATCGCCGGTTTTGTCTTTCTGCCAAATCCACTTGGGCGAGATTCCTTTCGGAGCGGGGGATGACGCAAGGGATACCTGCAGACAAATTGCGAGAGCGTAAACAAATAGTATAAGTCGAATCATAACTAATAAATTACATGCATGTTTTTTATGCCTTTTCCAACCCTTTGCAATCATCTGCATGAAATTCACCAAGGGCATGCAAGCATTCTGACTCGACTAAGTTAGTGCGTAATCCAGTCGAAAAGAGTGTTTCGCTATGACGATTTGCTTACCGGCATAAGTTTTTTATCCTCATGAAATTTCAAGGATGCATTCTTTTGTTCCCATACTTCACTTTATCGGAACTTCACAGAAGGTGAGGGCCGCAAGGTCGTTGAAGCCCCAGATGATGGATTGATCCTGCCTCCACTTGCCCCCTCGAACGTAGGACAGGTTCTTGGCCGCGGTGGGCCCGGCCAGTTTCAAGGTGATGGTTTTTCCGGAGCCACCCACGGCGGTCAGCTCAGCCGAGCCGTCATCGAGATGAAACCGTTCGATGATTTCTTCCTCCCATTTCACCTCCTGATCAAAGACCAACTTGATTTCGTCTTTCCTGCCGCCGACGAAGGAGGCGCTCAGGATATTCGGTGGCGTTATCGAGGTCTTCGGTTCGACCCCATAGTTGTATTGGTTCACCAAGGGAAACAGTTGCCCGGCCATCGCCGCATAGCCGTCCGCCAGGAAGTGGCAACCACCACCCGGCCGGATGCCGAGGGTCGAAAGAACGCTCATGTTGGAGAACTGCTTGGGCAATTGCCTTTGCCGCTCCCGCAAGCGGTCGCCCTCGACCGACCGGCTGCCGCATGCCCCCGGCCAAATCTGGTGAATGTAGTAGTGTTTGATATTCGGATAGTCCTGCTTCCAGGCTGCCGACATGCGGATGAAGTAATCCTGATAATTCACCCATCCGAAGGTGCCGGTCGCTCCTGACTCTCCCTGATCGTTTTCCCCCTGATGCCAGAGCACGGCGCGGACTCCGTGCGTAAGTTTCGCTTGTTGCAAGCGCCACAACAACCGGCCGTATATGGTGGTCACGTCCGTCGGGTCGGCCTCGTTTCGCTGGTGCTGGTCAATCCGGGTTCCGCCCTGGGCCCCATTGATGATGCAGATAGGGATCTTGTGGGTTTCGATAAGCGTCTTGCCCAGCTCGACCCCCCAATAGCCAATTTGGTAATGATGATGATTTGGGCCGCCGTTGAAAGACAAGGCATTGCCCCAGACTGCGTCCCGGGCACGGTCCTTGTTCGTGCTCGGCGTACCGAAGCTGCGCAGCCAGAGACTCCGGTACGGATGCACGACTCGTTGGTCCGTCCAAGCTTCGGCATTGGACTGGCCCTGAATGACGAAGACGTCGCCACAGACTAGGTCGTTGGCCTTTTCCAGAATCGTTTCCACCCCGCCGCTCTTGATGCCGAACTCCGTGCGATAGGCGGTCAGGCCAGCCTGCAAGCTTGCGGACAAGGAGTACTTCATGTCGGCTCCAATCTTCTGGTTCTGTGCGTCGATCAGCTTGTCTCCGCCATAGAGCCTGAGGAAAACCGAATCAGCGTTTTGTTTGAGCGTTCCTTTGCAGTGAAGCGTTCCAAACCCTTTGTCGTCGCGAGCGAAGAACTGATGATCCACCGGTTTCTCATCGGCGAAAGGAATGCGGTTTACCCAAGCATCCTGCTTGGACTCGACTACTGCGACCCGGACGGAGCGTGATACGACGGCCCCGCCATTGTCGAGGGCGAGCTCAACGGTTAGGTCCCCGCTTTTCTGAGCCCGTTTCAACACCAGCTTTCCGTTGCCGGGTTCGCTGATCGTGGCCATGCCCGACACCTTCCATGAATAGTTCAGTTCATCGGCCCCTTGGGACTTCATCTCCTTGAGGTTGCTGATCAAGGGCACGATCTCCAGTTCATCCCTGCCATTCCATCTTTTGGGTGCATTGAGCGTGTACGCGGGATCCGGTACGGTCTCCCGGATGGTAACCGGAATGGTCCGGGTTTTCACACCGGAAGCGAAGAGGGCCTTGAATTGCAACGCGACCTTTTTGTCTTCGGCTACCCGCCCTGCGTCAAAGCTATGGTTGAAGCGGTCGACGGCGAGGATCTCCTCCTTGGCGCCATCCTGCAAAACCCAGTAGACCTTTCTAGCCCCTCCCGCTTTGCCCGAAAGGGCGATCGAAGCTCCCTCCTTAATGGTCAAGTTGGACTTCGAGACCGAGAACTCGTCCCCGTGCTGAACCAGTGGTCCGACCAGTGACTGCAAAGGCTTCTGGTTCTCGAATGACAGCTTCAGCCAGTTGGCCGAGCGGGCCACTGATTCAAAACGCACCTCGTCGAGAGCGCCATTGAAAGGTCCGCGCCCGTTTCCGTGATCACCCAGATCGACGGGCGTCGACGCCGGCGTTCTCAAGGTGCCGAGCTTGCTCACTTCCTCTCCGTTGTTATTAATCGTCCGCTGCAGATTGCCATCAACGTAAAAGCGGACCATGTCCCTGGAAACGGCAAGGGCAACGTGCCGCCATTCGTTACGGGGCAAGAGGCTGGCGCACCTTGGGTCAAAACCGTAGAGATGAAAGCGGGGCTGCCCTCTGCCGGTCATGGTGAAATAAGACAAGCCCATGTTCGGCTTCTGTCCGCGTTCAGGCTCACCCCATCCGCCGATCGTCGCTTGAGCCCAGTTGCGGCCCTCGAAGCTCGTGGGTTTTACCCAAGCCGACATCGTACGGTCGGCGTTGCCCGAGGGCATGCAGGTCACCCGACGACCCGGCTTCGCCCCGGGCGGGCGAATAACGAGAATTTGGTTTACCCCGAACTGCTGAGCGTCACCGATTATGCCCGTAGTATTGACGGTTGACTTGTCCGGTCTGTTGACGCCGTCCAGGTTGTTGGAAGTGGAGTCTTCAAGGTTGTCGCCCAAATGCCAGACCGCGGCAAACCCCTCAGTGGTCCGGAACACTTGCTCGCCTTTGCTCTCGCTGGAAACTTTTTCATTGCCCCAATGCATCTTGATCGCCTGCTGATCTTTTCCTTTGATGGTCGGGATCCGTACCCAAATGTCGGCCTCGCCTTCCTCTGCATTCCAGCGTTCGACCTGGTAGGCCAGTGGCTTGCCCTTGGAGGAGAAGCGGACGTCCTCGCCTTGGGGCTTCGCCTCGCTGAAATCGAAGTAGTTCTTGTTGAGCCGAACCAGCAACGGGAAGTTTTTCTCGACCGCCGAGGCCGGCAGGTCCGCACCGGCGGAGTCCGTGACGAGGTACCTCGAGCCCGAGTGTTTCCAGTCGCCGTACTGGGCCGACGCCTGAGAAAGCAATCCTGCAAAAATCAGGACAAGGGTCAATCGGGGTACGTAAAAGGACGCATTGATTTTCATTATTCCTCCCGCTTTGCAGGGCTGGACCCGTGCTTCGTTGATTTATTCCCGATGCGGGCAATGCGAACGAGCACTTTATCTCCCACGCGTTGACTTACGGCAACGCCCAAGGAGCGACTGGGGTCTGAATTCCGGTTGTCTTTTTCGACATGAAGTGAGCGACGGGATGAGACTAGCAAGTCTCCAGGTTCGACAGGTCCGCTGACTTTGGCCCAGGCGAGTCCGCGCACCATAACAAAGGTACCTGCGTCATCGACCTTCGCTACCACGAAAGGTAATTTCTCTGCGCGCTTGCTGACAGGCTTGACGCTCAACCGGTTGCTGGTGTCCAGGGCGACAACATCGCCTTTAACCAGACCATCCGGTGCATTCATAAAGACCACGACACCGGCAGGGTCGTCCCTCTGAGGAACGGGTAGTCCTAAATTACAAGATATAAAATGGGCATCTCCGATCCACAATCCACCGCCGGAAACGTAGAGGCCGGGCATGGTGAGTATCCCGTCATCGGCATCGTTAGTCCCCCATGTCAGCACGGGTTCGGAACCCGAGTCTATGTGGTGCAAGCCAGCGGAATCAGGAGAGCCTCCTCTTCTCCTGAAGTTGTAGAAATTACCAAATCCGACTTCCGTGTTATGCGTTTGATATCTCCATCTGGCTCCCACCAGTTTCCCATCCTTGTCGAGTTTCTCGATCATCAAGGGCAAGTTCATCTCTCCGCCGCTTGGCATCGTATTAAGAGATAATGCAGGTTGAGTTGCATCCGCAAGAATCGTTCGTGGTTCGCGAGGATCGCAAATCGATACGTCGTCGTGGTCATAAAGAAGAACTGCTGCAGGGGAAAGGATGCGCAACCTGTATTTTCCGTTTGGAGCAGAGAAGCCATATCGTCCGCCTGCGTCGGCAGTGACGGGATTCGCAAGAGGTTGCTTGCCCTGCGAATCGGCAAATAGGTCAGCTAAGTCCATGGTGCCGGCACCCATGACAAAGACTTGCGCATTCGCGACCGCTGCCCCGGTCACAGGGTCGGCGACTCGCCCGTGATGCGTCTTCATTGCGTACCCATATCCGGGCAATATGAAGAATATTATGGATAAGACCAAACAGACATAAAAAATGGGAGTGGATTTCATCGCTAAAGATCCTCCTATTTCAAGAGTGCAAAGACAAACCCAGCTCTCTTCTCGCCGGAGTTCTCAACCGCCCAGCCGATAATTCTATTTATATCCATTTGGGTATTGTCCACTTCGGCGCATCCCGCCTGGGCGGACGCGATCAAAGTGTCACCTGGTTTAACGACTTCCCCGGTTTTAAGCTGAACAAAGGCTTCGCCTGCCGAGGCGTAATAGGTAAAGCCGACGGCTCTAACCACGGGGTGAAGTTCTCCTTTGCTGGTTGCAAGTTTGAACTCTCCGCTAACAAGGTCGACCACCCGCACCTCACCGTATATCTGGGGTTCCGGTAAGAAGGGTCCGCCAAAGGTGGTGCTAAATGCGAAAGGAGACGTGATGCCCCGGTGGCGGGATCGAAAGTGCCGGGTGTTCCCATCAAGTCCTTCGCCGACCTTTAACAGAGAGCTGGCAGTATAAACGGGACCGCCCGGAGCATGGCTTAGAGCATTATTGAAAACAGGAGCAGTGCCGGCCGGCCCGGCTGGCGCAACTGCATATTTGAGATATCCATCAGCCCAACCGCCGGCGGCAGTAGCCGTGGTCTTGAATAATATGCACACGTCTTCGACATCGCGCGGTACCCATGTCTCGTTTCCTGCCGCATCTTTTTGCAGGTCCGTATTGTACAGAAGCATGTAGCTGCGGGGGGGGGCGGGCTTACTGCCCGTGCCTACGTAATGCATGCGCCAAGGGCCCTTAGTCTCGATTTCCGGTCCATCCTCACGGCGAAGCACGATCGAACTGCTGGTTTCCACCTCGTCGGAATCAATATGCGTTAAGGTCAGGGCAACCTCTTCAGAGGTCGCTGTCAGCGTGTGAGGGTCGCTTGGGTCCAAGACATGCACCTCGGGGTTAATCATCCTTTTTTCATCCCCGATTTGCTCCACCGTGGCATAGCGACCGTTATCCGCATAGAACCAGTACACGCCATCGCTGGAAGTGGTGATGGGATTTGCAAGTGGGGCAAGCCCTTCGGAGTCACTGTAAAGAGTGGCTAACGCAGCACCCGAGTAAACAAGGACTTGGGCACCTGATTTCGGGGCTCCGGAATCGAGGAAGAGCTGCCCGTAATGCTTCGCTTTGCCAGATGCGTTCCCTGTCCACACAAGGAGGGCGATCGCACAAAGAACAATCTTTGATGAAAGTGACTTTTTGCTATTACGGTCTAACATCGAAAATGCTCCCTGCTAAGGTATAATGGTAAGGCGTGAAGTGGTGCTTACCGTCCCTATGACTGCCCGGGGATCGACTCCCGCGGGAGCGGCAACCGCCTGCAGCGAACCCGCTCCCTGGGTAACAAGTAAATCACCTATGCTTACGGCCCCTGCCGTACTGGGAGCCATTCTCCCCGAAATCATAACGAATACGCGGGAACCGTCCTTTTTGTAAACCACCGCGGGATTCTCATCGGCAAACTTGCGCGGCTTGATCACGCCGAAAGGATCGGAAGGATCCAGTACGACCACATTCCCAACCTTTAGATTTCCTCCAGTATTATTCTTCACTTCGATTGCGAGTCCTTCGTACCCCCCGTTAAAAGCTTTGGCTGACATCTCTCCGTCCGCGGACACCCGGAACAGGGTTTCCATGACAGGCGAAGTAAGGGTAGTAAAAGAGTCGTTTCCATACTCGAGGGAATGATCCTCTCCGTTGATTCGAAACACGTAAGATTGATTTTTGATGGTCCGTTTTTTCCACGTGTTGGTTGTTTCATCCCAATCGGCGTTTAACGTCTGCGCCCAACCCTGTTTACCCTTGTTGACGATGATCCGGTATGGCGTTGGGGGATTATTAGCATCCGTGGATCCAGGCCGACCAAGTGACAATGCGTTGTTCCCACCATTCGTTTTCTCCCCTCTCTCGACGAGAGTAAGCGGAGGCGTATTGGAAGAAGATCGAATACTATGCGGAGCGTTGGGATTGATCAGGGTGACACCGGTTGAGGAATAATTGACAGAGGGGTGGGAGACATGAATATCGTATTCTCCATTGGCAACGTAGAAACGGAATTTGCCGTTCGCATCCGTAGTTATGGGATTAGGTCGTTCGATGAATTCGTCCGTGGTCGTTGCATAAACCACACTCTTTAGAGGCACCTCGGTCGCGCCCGCTTCAGCTTCCACGGTGACGTCCCATATCGAAACATTTCCATAGGCGGTATCAGACGACCTCGTCACGTCGACCATGACGTAACGTCCGACTGGATTGGAAACATGGATTTTTGCAGTACCCTTCGCATTGTCAGGAATGACCGCCGTCCGGTTTACAAAGTCCCACTTGTCAGCGACTCCGTAGAATTTTCGGTTCGGACTTTTCACACCGCCAGGCAGACCTTTACCCGTCGCAATGGTCTTCCATTTTTCCGGACCGCCACCTGCCTTGCCGTTCTTCTTCAAGCCCATGGCCATGGCTTGGGCCTCCGTCAGCAACCGTACCGTGTAGTCAACTGCGGCGGAATTCTGGAAGTCGACCCAAACGGATCGCAACGTGACGTCCGCTCCGCAATCGACCCAAATCCATTGGTGGCTACTGGAGGGCCGCCCGAAGGGAGGCAAAACGCCTGCTGCAGACGACCACCGCGTTCTTGGCTTGTCGTCAAAGGTCTGCTGGCCAGACAGGTTCCATCCGGTCGAGGAGACGTCGTGCGTCGCCGAGGTCAAGTCAAGGAAGGAAGCAAACTTCGTTGTGCCTGCGCTTTCACCTTTGAATAATTTCCCTTTGATTTTAGTCCCTGCTTCATAAACAAGCACTGATGCACCCGGAACTGGAGTACCCTTCTTCGACAACACAACGTCCGAGTAATATGCATGCGGTGGTTGTGCGAACACGTTGTCCGCCAGATGCACCATCATTCCCAATAAAAGCAGCAACTTTGTTCTTACCATTCGTTTCATGAATGTTTTGCGCTTATCAGGGGTTTCTCGTTGGTGTCGCTACTTCTTCCCTCTTTGCGTATTCTTCTCGATGAAAGCCCAGGTGGCCACTCCCCAGGCGTTTTCAGTCATGCAAATCGGGTTGTGCAGAAATTTCCTGGTGGGGTCTTTCTTGTTCAGGCAACAGGATCCTGCTGGGTAAGCGGCGATATCATTAGGCAATTGAAAGTAGTCATAGGAAATCTTCAGCTGGTCGAGGGAGTCCCGAAACTTCCTGGTGTTGAGTCCCCCCTGTACCAAACGCAGCTTGAGGGATTCTTGGATCGCCTTGGTTTTCTTCCCATATTCAGGCACGTAATTGCGGGCCTGGGGATCGTTGAAACTGGTCCCACCTCCCGCGTCCAGAGCCACGGAAGTCGAGAAAAGATCAAGGTGCTTGGCTCCCCAATAGATCGAGCCGGCCGCCCCCATGGAAAAACCCATGATGGTTCGTGCGCCACGATTCCGGGTAAGAGCGTGTTCCTTTTCGAGATATGGAAGGAGTTCCTTGAGGACGTTGGTTTCCGGTCGTTTGTCCCTGGCCCCGTCCCGCCACACCGTACCTCCGTATTTTTCCGGAAAGACGACGGCGAAGTCTCCTATTTTGCCAGCCTTACGGGCGGCCTCGTAGCTTTGCATGACCTGGGAGGAGGCATTGCCCCCACCTGCGCCATGAAGAAAAATGATGAGCGGGTAGGGGCCCTTTTCCTTGGCGTGCTCAGGGGGGAGGTACAAGGTGTAGATGATCTCATCACCGGTGACGGGTCCGTTGTAAGTGAGATTCTTTCGGTACTGGCCCTGGTGAACGCCCGACTCGGCTTGAGCCTGCATGACGCAAAGCCCAAAAGCGGCGAAACTTAAGACAAGAAGAAATTTCATGGAACGATTAGTATCTCCACTCTTGCCCCGCCCGATGCTCTTTTAGGCCAGGAACTGTTTGATCGGGCCGGTTTGATCGTGGCCGAATTTAGTCAGGCCGGTATCCAGGGCTCCATAGTGCTCGATTGGGTTGCCATAGGCATTGAGCAAGGTGGTGTAAAAGTTTCCGAGGGTACTGTGACCGGCTTGCCCGTAGTTGGGCAGGCGAACGTATTGGCGGCGCAAGTCGACGCGGGTATTGTCTCCGGCCAAAACGACGAAGGGATACTCGGTTCCATGAGAGTGATGGGTTTCGCCACCGTCGGGAAAATAGAAAATCATGGTGTTGTCGAACATCGTTCCGCCGGCTTCCGGCACGCTCTTGAGACGGGTAACGATACGATCGACGAGGGTCATGTGATGGGTACGGGCCAACTTACGAATGGTCTCCGCCTTGAGGCCGCCGATCATCTTGTTGTGGCCGACATCGTGCATATTTACCTTTTCGCCTTCGATCCCGGGCAACCCAGTGTAGCGGTGACCCAACTCGTCGACGGTGAAGGCCACGACGTTGGTAAGGCCCGAAATGAGCGCCCCAAGCATTACCTCGGTGTGCCCAACCTGACGATCCAGGGTCGTCATGCCGGGGTCGAGGTATTTCGGGTCGAGTTTGGGTACGTGCCGGCGTATGACTTCGGACATGGCGTCGATTTTGCGGTTGCGTTCGCGGATCGCTTCCACCGAATCGGCGTAATTCCCGACCTTGGCTTTCTCAAAACCACCGAGAGATCCAGCCACGGCGCCTTCGTTCTTGGCTACGAACTCAAGCACATTTCGGTCCAGCTGGTATTGAGTCTTGGCGGACTGATCCGTTGAAACGGACTTGAAGAGTTCCTCCATGGCGACACGCGGCGAACCAAAGGCATAATTGGGTTGTTGAGGACCATGGGCCGAAAAACCGGTAGCCACGTCGTCCAGCGTACCACGAGCATTGCCACCTTCGAGAGGGAAACAGGCCAGCTCGATATGCTCGGCGGGAGAAGGAAAGAGTTTGGCCAACTCAAAGTCAACGGTGGCCCACCTGATTGAACTGGGGCGTTCGTTGGCTTTGAAGACACCCAACGATGAACACCAGGAATGATGGCCTGTCGTGCACATTTTGCCAGAGAGCCCTTGCAGGATGGTGAGGTTTTCCTTGTGAGCGGAGAGTGGATCCATCCATCCGGGAAGGTCGTGCGAATCAAGGTCGAGTTGAAAGGGCTCCTTTCGCTTTTCCTTTTCGAGGGATTTCTCATCCAGGCCGGGTGGCACCATTACGCGGGGCCAAAGACCGTTGCCTCGGTGCATGAAAATGAAACGCATGGGCGGCTTGGCTGTTTGTTTGGCCAAGGCTGAACCATTCGCGAACGCCAGGGCACCTGCTCCGAGAAGGGATTGCTTAAGGAAGTCTCTGCGTGTGTTCACGGTGAATAATCGATTATTTACGGTACATGAAGGAGTCGGAGGTTAAAAGGGAAATAATGACCTCATTGAAACTTCCTCCACTTCGGACATAAGCCAGATCGGCATCAAGCAGAGTCTGTGCATCGGAAATCATTTCGTTTCGTCCCATGTAAAAACGAAACGCATGCCTGATGATAGACTGGCGGACACGGGTCGACTTGGCCAACCGGTCGATCAAATCAAAGGGATCGGAAACTTCGCCGTCCAGGTTCGAGTCCCCGGTGCCCCACAACGCTCCCGAGGTGCGGACGGATTTGGTTTTGTAAAGGTTGGCTCCGTTTTTCTTCTTTGCCCTGGACACGAGCTGTTCCTCGGATTCCAAAGGTTCGTCGAGTCGGTAGCGACCGAAGTCATCAAAGGCCTCGAAGGGAAAACCAAGCGGGTTCATGCGCTCGTGACATTTCCGGCATTCGGCTTGTCCCGTAACCGACTCGACCCGTTCGCGCAGCGTCTTGTGAGGATCCTCCGGGATTTGCGCGTCCACGGTGATGGGCACGTCGGGCACGCTTCCGGCAAGGAGTTTTTCCCGGATCCAGCGACCGCGCTTGATCGGGTCGGTATGAAAATTGGAGGAATGAGCGATCAACCAGGCGGGATGAGTAAGCAAACCTTTGCGCTGCGAAACGTCAAAGGGCTGCTCGACCGGGTAGTCCCAGAACTCGACGTCGTCCAAGCCCTTGTGGTTTTTGTTCTCCACTCCCCCGTAGCGGAAGGGGTTGGGCGTGGGCGGCAGGTTGTAAAACACCGAATGGTTGTAGTAGTAGCCATGGGCAAAAGAAGGCGTGGTAAAGGGCGTGCGCCCTTTGCCGATCGTTTCCCCCCAGAAATGCATATAACGCATAAATTCGCGCTTGGATTTCGTACCCGAAACCCGAACGAATTTCTTGGTACTTAGAAAAACCAGATTCTCCTCAATGACCTTCTCCGGGTTCTCCTTCCAGTCCGTATCCTTGAGCCTTTCGTACGCTTGCGTCCATTCCGCAATGATCTTGTGACCCGTTTCGTTGTCTTTGTCATGGTAAACGAAATACTCTTCGGAGGTCAGCAAGTTTTCGAAAACCTTCTCATCCTTCTTAAGGTACCAATCCACCACCCGGTCGGCTTCTTTGATCAGGAACCCGGGGGTGCCCAAGGTGCCGCGCCCGGGATTCTGGTAATAACCGTCGCTGCGCTCTATATCCTTGAAAATCTTGGCCGCCTTAGGATACCCGAAGAATTCGCGAAAGAAGCGGACGATCTTAGGGTGCGACGTTTCGTGGGAGCGCATGTTCTTCCCGCTGATCTTATGGTCTACGGGGCCTTTGTAATAGTTTTGGTCGGCAAGCAGACGCTCGACTTCCCGGCGATAGTCTTCCTTGGATTCGAGACGACCCTCTTTGGCGGCTTTGGATAATTCGGGGTCGGGACTCCGGTCTCCCAAGGCGTAAGCAATCGCCAAACTGCCTTCATGTGGGGTGAGCTTGCGTCGCCCGAATTCGTCGGGTTCGCCACCTCCCAATTCCAGACGATAGAGAAAATCGGACTCCAGCAAGACGGCAAAGAGCATTTGCCGCAACCCTTCCGAATTCCCGGCTAGTTCAATGGAAGAGCGCAACAGTTCGACGTATTTGGCAACCTCCTCCGCCGTCGGTTTGCGCATCAATACGCAATCGAACTGTTCTTCGACCGCAGCGTTCATTTCATCGTCCGTCGGGGGCTCTGCCTTGAGGACGATTTTCTCGAAAGCCTGGGGCGTGACTTTGGGATACCAGCGGTCCTTGCGACTCAAGCCTTTCAGCAGTTCCTCTTTTTGCGGTGTCTTCAGGCGGGCGGCAAAAATTTGTTTGCCTGCTATCCATTTTGCGTTTCCCAGCATCACCAACAAATGTCCGCCGTCCAAGGTCGTGACGTCATAATCACGAACCCCCGAACGATCGGGTAACAAGAACGGATTCTTCACTCCATCAAACTGACGGGTCGAAAAACCTCTTTTCTCATGATCGCTCAAGCCCAGAACGTTCATCACCCTTTCATGGAAAATCCTCGGACTTACCAACCACCTCCGAGCGGGCGAGAACGGTTTGTCCTTAATTTCCCCGCTGAAGAGTTTATCATGGTCGACGTAATTTCCGTAGCTGGGGTAACGCAGCTTTTCCTCAAACCTGGAGGCCTTGTGCTTCCGGAGCTCAGCGGTCATCCAGTCATTCAACTGTTCACGCTCGGAATCGCTCGGCTGATCTTTTCTTTTTTTTGGTGGCATCTCCTTGATGAAGATTTGCTCCTGCACGCGATTCAACAAATCCAACCTGTCTTTTAGGGCCAAGGTGACGAGATTATCCAACCGGACCTCACCCTTCTTGGTGTCTTCGTCATGGCAATCGAAACAGTAATTCGCCATCAGGTCCTCCATCTTTTCAGGCATGACAAACGGAGCAGCCCAAAGCTCTTCCCCGCCCCAAAGAAAGGAGGGAATCAAAACCAAAAGAAACCTAATCCAAATAGTCATGCCGTGAAGATTTTCAATGGTTGGTCAATCACTTCGCTTTGACCAACTCGACCGCCGCCTCCACATAGCGTTTCCCCAAGGTTTCATAGCCCTCCGGCTTGGTCAAATGAAGGGCGTGCTTTTCTCCGTTGAGATCATCGGTATCGATCCATACTGCTCGTTGCGAGGCGTCGGCAAAGGCTTGCTGGGCCTTTCGGATTCCTTCCCAATGGGGGTTTTCGACCCTTTTCTTGTCCCGCCTCCTGTAGAAACCACAGTCGCTGAGCCTGCCGATGATGAAGTTGAGGTCGGTGCGCATCAGGTCTTTTTCGAGTTGCTTTTTCAAGCCGTTGAGGCTGGCGAGGTAGACGTCGCTGTTTTGGGCTTTGGAGTCGGCCTCTCCCTGCATCCATATGAAAGTTGCCGTGCGGATCTTTTCGCCCTCCATCTTGGCTTGGGTAGCTCCCATCATGGCATCGTATATCTTCCCTGCGCCCGGGTCGGTCTCTCCTTTTCCGCTCTTCCATTCCTTGTACCATTTGGAAATCGGTTGTCCACCCTTGGCATGGAAGCTCACGATGACGTTGTCGGCGCCGAGCGCCTGACTGATTCCCGGGGTAAACCATAACGCCGGCTTGAAGCGGGCCATGTTGGACTGACCGGAGAGAATGAACAAGTGCTTGCCGGACTCTTCGGCCTTCAGCAAACCGCACAGACCCACAAAGGTGAGGATCGCCAGTCCGAACGTCTTCATGCACTTCCGAGCATTCTTTCCACGGTCTGAGGATTCAGTGGGTCCGCTCCAGTTGCATCTGGGCGTAGGCCTTGATTTTTTCCCTGACTCCAGTGAGCCCGTTGCGGCGGTTGGGGGAGAGATGCTGCGTGATGCCGACTTCACTCAGGAAATCCGGCTCGAGGCGAATCACTTCCTCAGGAGTCTCGTCGCTGTAGAGTTCGCAAAGCAGGCTGGCGGTACCCTTGGTGATGGAGGCATCTGAATCGGCCTGGAAGCGGCACTTGCCCTCGTTGAAGTTTGGAAAGACCCAGAGCTGAGAGATGCATCCCTTGATCAGAAAGGTATCGATCTTGTAGTCCTCGGGAAGAGGATCCAGTCCCTTGGCTCGGTCAATGACGTAGGCAAAGCGCTCGAAAGGATCCTCGAAGGGCATAAGCTCCTCGATCAGTTGGTCGCGCTTTTCGTCAATGGTCATCGTGGTGGGCTGCGGGGTTGCCCGAGAACTCGAAGCTGATCTGCTCGTAGGTTTTGCCGAGAACCCCGAGGCTGGGGATGGTGGCCTTCAGGGGTAGGTCGCCGGAGACCCTTTCCCGGGAGGTAAAAACAGAAGTATCCCCGACCGTTTCACCGGATGCGGGGTCGGGGATCGCGTCGCAGACGAAGATTTTGCCGGAACCGTTTGTATCGGTCGTCACGACCTCGATCGTCGACTGAGCGATGCGTACGGCATTCTCGGCGTGGGCATCCAGGATGAAAACCTGGAGAAAACCGTCCTCATGGAGGAAGAGTTCCAAGTTATGGCCGGAGCCATGCTCCCCAAGCTCGATGAGCTTGCCGCCATTGGGCGCGGTGTGGACGTGTACGCCGGAATGGCCGTGGTGGTCGTGGTCGCCCCCGCAGGATCCGAGGAAAAGAGCGAGCGCGACAAATAAGGTGGAGTTGGATTTCATAGGAATTGTTTATCGGCTAAAGTTGGGTGGGGCAAGTGCAAGAGGGGTTGCGAAATGCATAAATTTCGTCATTTCGGGGTGGTCAAGAAGACTTCGGGCGCATTAGGTTTACGGGCTTATTTCAAACCTACTTAGCTTATGAACAAATCCATTCCTGGAATCTTCTTCCTGCTTATCCTTCAATTCGCCCTATTCGGCGCCAAGCCGAACGTCGTCCTGATCATTACCGACGACCAGGGTTACGGAGACCTCGGTTGCACGGGCAACCCGGTGATCAAGACTCCGCACACCGACAAGCTGGCTAACGAGTCGGTCTGGCTGGACGACTATCACGTCGCGCCTACCTGTTCCCCGACGCGGGCCGCCCTGATCTCCGGTCACTGGACCAACCGGACGGGGGTTTGGCACACCATTATGGGCCGCTCGATGCTGCGGGCCAATGAAGGCACCTTAGGCCAGATGCTCCAGGACAACGGGTACGAAACGGGCATGTTCGGAAAATGGCATATGGGGGACAATTACCCCTACCGCCCGGAGGACCGTGGCTTCAAGGAAGTCTATCGCCATGGTGGCGGGGGAGTGGGGCAGACCCCCGACGTGTGGGACAACGCCTACTTTGACGGTGGCTATTTTCATAACGGCAGGATCGTCCAGGCCAAGGGCTTTTGCACGGACGTCTTCTTCGATGAGGCCAAAAAGTTCATTACCCGCAACGCCAAGGCCAAGAAGCCCTTCTTCGCCTATATCTGCACAAACGCTCCTCATGGCCCCTTTCATTGCCCTCAGAAATACCTCGACATGTACAAAGGGCAGTCGGGCAGGATCGCCTCCTTCTTCGGGATGATTACCAACATCGACGACAACGTCGGCAAGACCCGCGCCCTGCTCAAGAAGCTGGGCGTACACGACGACACCATCTTCATCTTTACCACGGACAACGGCACGGCGAGCGGAAGGCAGATCTTCAATGCCGGGATGCGCGGGCAAAAGGGTAGCGAATACGACGGCGGACACAGGGTGCCTTTCTTCCTTCATTGGCCAGGGGGGGGGATGGACAGGAAGCACGTCGTGGATACGCTGTGCCATGCCGTGGACGTGGCGCCCACGCTACTTGAGCTTACCGGTTCGAAAAAGCCAAAGGGCTACAAATTCGACGGAATCTCGATCAAGGCTTTGCTCAAGCCCGGATCGAAGGCGAAGTGGCCGGAACGTTTCATGGTCACCGATTCCCAGAGGGTACGCGACCCGATCAAGTGGCGTAAGTCCTCGGTCATGAGCCAGCGCTGGAGGCTGGTCAACGGGCAGGAGCTGTATGATATCGAGAAGGATCCCGGCCAAGAGAAAAACCTTGCGAAGGAGAATCCCAAGCAGGTGGCGAAAATGCGCGCCTTCTACGACAAGTGGTGGGCCGAACTGGAGCCGACTTTCGCCGAGACCACCGAATTGCACGTCGGACACGAGGATCATCCTGTGGTTAGCCTGACTAGCCACGACTGGATTCAGGAGGCGGGAACGCCCTGGAATCAAGCGCACATCCGCAGCAGGAACCCGATCCGAGGCAATGCCAAGGGGATGAAGCACCAGGGGCACTGGGCTCTTAAGGTCCTCAAGACAGGCAAGTACCGGATCGAGGTCCTGCGCTGGCCGGTGGAGTCGGGCAAGGCGATCAACGAGGAGCTTGTCCCCGGAAAGGACGTCCCGGGAGCGAGCAAGGCCTTCCGGGCTCAGGTCGGACAGGTCATCGGGGCCAAGACCGCCACCCTTCGGCTCAACGGCAAGGACCTCCAATCCAAGCCGGTCGGCAAAGGGGCGAAATCCATCGTTTTCGAGACCAAGCTGACTCAGGGGAAGCACCGTCTTGCTCCCTTCTTCTCGGTTCCGGAGGGTGAGCTTGGATGTTATTACGCGGTGATCAAGACCCTGGACTGAAGGCCATGAGGTTTCTTCTTCCCGTTTTCCTGTTCCTTGTTTCGAGCGGTTTGCGGGCTCAGCCCAACATAGTGGTCTTCCTCACGGACGACCAGGGCTGGGGGGACCTGAGCATGAACGGGAACACCAACCTTTCTACGCCGAATCTCGATTCCCTGGCCAGGGATGGGGCCTCTTTCGAGCGCTTCTTCGTCTGCCCGGTTTGCTCGCCCACCCGGGCTGAGTTCCTTACCGGTCGCCATCACGTCAGGAGCGGGGTCTACAGTACCTCCGCAGGGGGCGAGCGCATGGACTTGGACGAGGCCACCATAGCCGATCTTTTCCGCAAGGCCGGCTACGCTACAGGGGCTTTCGGCAAGTGGCATAACGGGATGCAGTATCCCTATCATCCCCTTGGGCGCGGGTTCGACTATTTCTACGGTTTCTGCTCGGGGCACTGGGGGCATTACTTCGATCCCTTGCTCGAGCGCAACGGGAAGCCCGTGCGCGGAAAGGGTTTCTGCGTGGACGATTTCACCACCGACGCCATTGGCTTCATGGAGCGTTCCGTAAAGCAAATGAAGCCCTTCTTCGCGTACGTTCCCTACAACACCCCACACAGCCCGATGCAGGTTCCGGACCGGTGGTGGAACAAGTTCAAGGACAAGAAGCTCGAGGGCCTGATGCGCAACCGCAAGCCGGAGAAGGAGCAAAGGCTGCACTTGCTGGCAGCCCTCGCCATGTGCGAGAACATCGACTGGAACGTCGGCCGCGTGCTCGCGAAACTGGACGACCTGAGGGTGACCGACGACACCATTGTGGTCTTCTTCCACGACAACGGCCCGAACGGTCACCGCTGGAACGGGGATATGGAGGGACGGAAGGGCTCGACGGAGGAGGGAGGCACCCGTTCACCCCTGCTGGTCCGTTGGCCCAAAGGCATTCGGGCGGGAACGAAGGTCATGAAGATTTCCTCCGCGCTTGATCTTCTCCCAACCTTGGCCGATCTCGCCGGAATTCCCAGCGAGGTTTCGAAACCCCTCGACGGGCGCAGCCTCAAGCCCTTGCTTGCGGGCAAGGATGCGGATTGGAAGCCGAGAACTCTTATTTCGCACTGGAAGGGGAGGACGGGCGCCAGAAACCAGGGCTTCAGGCTGGACTTCAGGGGCCGCTTGTTCGACATGGCAAAGGACCCGGGGCAACGGGTGGACGTTACGGCCGATTTCCCCGAGGTCTCCCGCAAGCTGAAGAAGGCCGTCGCGACCTTCAATGAGAAGGTTCTGCCTGAACTGGGAAAGGACGAGAGGCCTTTCGTAATCGGGCATCCGGGCGTTCGCTGGACTCAAGTCCCGGCCCGTGACGGAATTCCCCATGGAGGGATCAAGAGATCGAACAAGTTTCCCAATTGCAGCTACTTCACCAACTGGACCAAGAAAGAGGACTACCTGACTTGGGACGTCGAGGTAGGGAAGACCGGAACCTATGAGGTCGAGCTTTGGTATGCCTGCCCCCGCAAGGACGTGGGTTCGGAGATCGTACTTTCCTTTCGCGGGAAGGAACTCCGAGTGAAGTTGGCCGAACCGCACGATCCTCCACTTAGAGGAATGAAGGAAGACCGGTCCCCCCGGGTGGAGTCCTACGTCAGGGATTTCAAGCCGATGAAAATGGGGGCGATCAAGCTATCCGCGGGCAAGGGGGAACTAAAGCTGCAGGCTACTGAAATTCCGGGCGAGCAGGCGATGGAATTCCGCCTGTTGATGCTGAGGAGAATCTAAGCGGCTTGGTCCAGCTCCTTCCGGGCGAGTTGCCTCTTGAGTTGCCGGAATCCGATCATCTTGCCGTTGTCCTCGTCCCAGAGGCGGTAGTTGATGGTTTTCAAGCTAGTCATGATATTCATTGGCGGCACCTTCTCGAAGTACGGGTCGGAACAATGGCACCTTTCCAAATTGTAGTTCGGGATCATTGGGTTCAGGTGATGCACGTGATGGAAACCGATGTTGCCCGAGAACCATTGCAGAACCTTTGGCAACTTGTAGAAGGAGCTTCCCTCCATTGCCGCAGTAGTAAAGTCCCATTCGTCCCCCTTGACCCAGTAGGCGTCCTCGAACTGGTGCTGGACGTAGAAGAGCCAAACTCCACAGCTTCCGGCTACGGTCATCATGGTCAATTGAATGACCAACCAGGGGACGAATCCGAAGATCCAAATGATAACGGCCGCCTTTGCGACTATGGCCAAATTCATGAGGTGAACGGATTTTTTCTCCCGTGATTTGGCTTTGGGATTGGGAAAGCGTTGAAGAATCAAAAAGAGAAAAAGGGGTGCAATCAGAAAAAGGATGACCGGGTTTCTCGCCATCCGGTAGGTAAACCTTCTCCAGCGGGTGGACTCGAGGTATTCCTTGACCGTCAGGGTCCAAATGTCGCCAACTCCGCGCCTTGAAAGGTCGCCTGTGGTTGAGTGGTGAATGGCGTGCTCCCATCTCCATTGATAGTATGGGGTAAAGGTGACAAGTCCGGTGATGAAGCCGAGGGCGTTGTTTGTCTTTTTCGATGCGAGAAAGGAACCATGACCGCAATCGTGAAAGATAATGAAGGCTCGCACGATTATGAGTCCGGCGAAGGCAGAGAGGAGAACCGTGATCCACCATCCGGTGGAGGAGGCGATTTCGTCGGCTTGCATGGCTGATTGAAGAAAATAAAGCCCGATCCAGATTCCGAGAAGGGATCCCATCGTATTAAAAACCTGCCACCAGGCTCGCCCGGCATGGGGCTTTTGAAATTCAGCAACTAAGGCTTTCCATTCGGATACGGACTTTTTCTTCCTTTTGGTTCCAGCTGTTTTTTCCACATTTTCCATCCTTACTCCATTACATCATTGATTTAGGCATTAGGCAAGGGAAGATATCGAGCCTGCAATACCCAGGGGATATCGATCTATTCATCTATCAGGACCCCGATCTCGGCCGCCGAAGCCCAAGGTTTCCCGGTTACCTCGGAAAGGATCCGGATTCTTAGGAAGCGTCCCTCTAGGGTTTTGGGGAAGCGGAAGGTTTGTGGGGTCTTCCTTTTCTTGAAAATGGTGGCCATGGGTTTTCCGTCGAAAACGTCCCTCTTGCCGGAAAGGTAGAACTCGGTTTTGGCAAAGGTTCCGTTCCATCCGGGATCCTGGCGGGCAAGATACTGGACGCCTCCCACTTTGCGGTTTTTCTTCAAGTCGAGAACGATCTCGTGTGGGTGTTTCTCGAGGCTGGGGTTGAATTGGGTATGCCAGATGGTCTCGGGTTTCCGGTCCGCGACGTAGCGGGCCCGCTTGTCGTTCCCTAGGTTCTGGCTGCTGGCAAAGACCAGTTTCATTTCTTCGCTGGACAGCAAGCCGGGATGATCGAGGCGGTGGTAGCCCTTGAGCGTGGCGAGGGAGCTCACGGTCGAGAAGCCGAACTTGGCCTGGCGGTCTCTTTGGTGCCTGACCCTCAAGGGATCATTAAAAACACCGGGCCGGACGGGTTCGTGCTCCTTCTTGGCGAAAGCCTGCATGCGGGCCAGTTGCCCGGGGTTGGTCGAGGAAAGGTCGGTCGTTTCGCTCGGGTCCTTGGCTAAGTCGTAAAGGGCCCATTGCGGACCTTTGCCAGCCTTGACGGCTTTCCAGGAACCGTGTCTTACGGCGACTTGATTGCCGTATTCCCAATAGAGCATTTCATGGGTTTGTTGCTTTCTACCCGTTTCCTTTTCGCCGAGGAGTGTGGGAAGGATGGAAAGACCGTCCACCTCATCGGGAGTCCTCGCCCCGCAAAGCTCGGTAAGGGTAGGCAGGACGTCGGGTTGGTAGAAGATCAGGTCGCTTACCCGGCCGGGCTTTATTCGACCGGGCCAGCGGGCGAGGAAGGGGATGCGAAGACCACCCTCATAGAGGCTTCCTTTACCCCCCCGGAACTCGGTCCCGGTCTTGGGGTCGAGGTTTGGCCCAAAGTAGCCACGGGGATGATTCTTGGTACGGAAACGGTCCTGCCCGCCATTGTCTCCGGTGAAGAAAACGATCGTGTCGTCCTCCAGTCCGAGCTTCTTGAGCAGGTCGAGGACTTGTCCGAGTTGCCGATCGATCATGGATACCATGACGGCATAATTCTTGGCTTCCTTGGAAACCTTCGGGTCCGCCATCCATTTTTCGCCCTCGTAGAGTTTCCACGAGGGTTCGTTTTCCGGGACGTCGTACATCCCGTGCGGCGGGGTAAAGGGAAGGTAGCAGAAGAACGGCTGATCTTTGTTTTTCTCGATGAAGCGAAGGGCCTCTTCCACGATCGGGTATTGGGCGTAGGTTTCGCCGGATCGTCCGCCGTCGTTCCCGGGCAGGTGGAACTCCTCGCTGTTCCGAATCAGGTAGGGCGGATAAAAACTGTGGGCGTGGACCTGGTCGTAGTAGCCGAAGAAGACGTCGAAGCCATGTTTCTCGGGTACGCCCGTGGAATCGCGCCCCCCGCATCCCCATTTCCCGAATCCGCCCGTGGCATAGCCTTTTTCCTTGAGCAGGGAAGCGATGGTTTCCTCATCGGCCCGCAGCGGAGTGCCTCCGTCGTTGGCCCGGACCGAGGCATGCCCGGCGTGCTTGCCGGTCATCAAGTTGCAGCGTAGGGGGGCGCAGACGGGAGACCCGGCAAGGGCATGGGTGAAGCGGATACCATGCTTGGCAAACCGATCGATCACGGGGGTCTTGATCTTGGGGTTGCCCATGTGAGAGAGCTCGAAATAAGCGAGCTCGTCGGACATCAGGTAGATCACGTTCGGCTTGGCCGGAGCAACCTGCAAAAGGAGAAAAAGTCCGAGTGGAATGATGGGTTTTCTTTTCATTGGATCAAGGTCGGTTTGCTTGGGAGGATTGAAGCAGGCGGACCGGAGCTTCCTCCATCAAGTCGAGCAGGACGGCCACATTGAGAAAGGTGACTTCTCCCATGTTTCTGCATTCCTCGAAGCGTGGGTCCTTGTGCATGCGGCCGAGTTCGGAGCGCAGCCTGGTCAGCTTTTCATCACTGGAAATGCGGTCTTGGCACATGCATTCGCGCAGCTTTTTTATGCGGGAGGGCGCTACGTTGAAGCGCCGCTTGATCAGGGTGCGTTCCTCCCGCTGGTACTGGTGACTGGTCTCGAGGTTGATGAGGCGGCTGCAGAGATCGACCACGGGAAGGTTGTTCTTGAAGAATTGAGGCAGGTAGAAAGACCTTCTGCCTTCGTAGCATTGCTGGTCGAAATCGATGGCTCGGACCCGGTATTGGTTCTGCTCGAAGTCGGGGGTCATTTCCACTACGTAGTTGTAAGCCCTCATGTCCCCAAGGAGGCGCACGAAGCAGCGCTCGTTGAACTTGATGAACTCTTTGGCCAGACGCACCTCGTTGAGGTCCTCCCGAGAGAGGAAATTATTGATGAAATCGTCCCCCGGAACCCCAATGATGTGCTCCTCCACGAGGGTTTCTCGGTCGATGTGAAAATTGATTTCGTTGGGGGAGAGGAGTTGCTCCAGTTCCAGTCCGTAGATCCGCGATGCGTCGGCCTTCTTAACGTAGAAGTAGTCGTGGTTGTCGTTGTACTGGTTCACGATTCTTACCCGGAACGGCTTGGTGTTTCCGAAGGTGCAGTAATCCACACGGTCGACGTAGAGGTTGGGGAGAATCTTCCTGTCGCCCCCTGAGCGGAGGAGGACGTAGATCTGCTTGAGCCCCTCGAAGATTTCCCTCCCGTAGTGCTGGTCGTAGACCATGGTCTGCCAGAGGGTGTCCTCGTTTTTGTCGTTCATCAACGGGTAGGAGTCGACCGTCTGGAGGAGGTTGTCGTACCCAACAGGCAGGGGAAGCTCGCGCTTGTAGTGGTTGAGGTATTCCCGAAGGGGGCCGCTGACAGAGTAAATCTCCTTCTTCCTCTGGACTTTATCCTTGGTCACGCAGTCCACTCCGATGGTAGGGGGGGAGATTTCCGAGCAGCGCCTCCCCTGTCCACTTTGATACGAGAAAGCGTTAGTTTTACTTGGCTTGCCCGATCTGCTGGAAAAGGTAATTCTCGAGGCCCACCATCTTGATCAAGTCGAGCTGCGCTTCCGCCCAGTCGACGCTTTCCTCCGATTCAACTACCATGCGCTCCATGAGTTCGCGGCTCCCTGAGTCCTTGTGATCGATGCAAACCTGGATAGCCTCGTTGTAGGTATCCACGCCTTTGGATTCCATATCCAGGTTGTGGGAAATCTGGTCTTCGGGAGTCTTCCCGGCATGGATGACGTCATAACGCGCGATCTCAGGTGTTCCGTTCAGGAAGAGTATTCGGTCAATGACTTCCTCGGCATGCTTCAATTCCTCGATTGACTCGGCGTAATAATGCTGGGCTAGTTTGTGCAGGCCCCAGCTTTCGCACATCTTGGAATGAATGAGGTATTGATTAACGGCAGTTAGCTCGATTGTGAGACCTGCATTGAGGGCCTCTAGTACAGCAGATGAAACTTTCATTCTTATATTTTAGGAACTCTTGAATATGAAGACAAGTTCAGAATACCTTATCCCCTCATTAACTGTGGAGAATCTTCTAAATACACTAACATTATCGGCAGAGGAGAGTCGACTTAAGCACGGTGCGGATTGGGTGGAACGGAAAGATTCATAGTCCGGATTTTAAAAGGAAGCTGACACTTAGAAGGCAGTGAAGATTTCATGATACGCATCAGACGGGTTGTCCGTCTCCTTCGGTTTGGCTAGGTTTACTTGGTACTTTCCGAATTCATCAACTGAAACAAATACCCGGCAAACTCAAGTACTTATTGAGACTTATTCTCAGGTTTTACTTGGGGATCCGAGTTAATGTATTTCTTAAGTATCAGATAATAAGATCTATATGTAATAAAATAAGTCTATAAAGGGCATCTGGCCTTTGCAGTTGCTATTGAGAACAGGTCTCATTATCATAATAAGTCCGCTTTTATGAATCGTTTTAAGTTACATAACACGAAGCCAGGCCTTTTTATGCTCATTCAGGCTCTCATGTTGCCGGCATCCTTTGCCGGCACGAAGGTTTTGTACAACTTGGGTACCCGCGAGGTAGTTACTCACGATGCCGTTCAATCCGGAAACACCCCTTGGTCTCTTCTTGATTCTCAAAATCCGAACTTTTCCTCATATTCGCATCCTGCCTATTACAGCACGGTCTTCCATAAGGTGGTCGACTCGAGCGCGGGTTCAATAGCCGAGAACTGGATTCTTACAGAGGCTCCCAAGGCATTGTACAACAGCTCATCGAACGAGTACCTGACTCCCCAGCAGGTGCAGGCAGGTACCACCGATTGGATGATTCTGGATGCAAATCCTGCAAATCAATCCCCATACACACACCCTGCCTACTTCAATAAAACCGAGGAAAAAGTCCTTGATGGAACTCAAGGTTCTCAAGTCGGCCAGTGGACTCTTGCAGTTTATTCTTTTCCCATTCAGCCGGGGAATGATGGTAACTCGAGCGGTAATTCCAGTGATGGCAATTCGAGCGACGTCAAGGTAGTCCTTTACAACATAGAGACCAAGGCGGTCATAACGCCGGAGCAGGTTGCTTCCGGAGCTACCGATTGGCTCCTTCTTAGCCCGGCAAAGTATCCCGACAAATACAAGCACCCCGCATACTACAACCTAAGCTTTCACCGAGTGGTGGAAAACCTGGAAAGCGATGTGGAAAACGGTTGGACCTTGAGGCATCCAGACTCGGTAGATCCAAACGCCACAAATCCGGATCTCGCCAAGGTTTTGTTCAATATCAACACTCAAGAGATTCTTACGCGCTCTGAAATAGAGGCAGGTGGAACCGGATGGATGATTTTGCCCCCCGGATTCGTTGGCAATGACGGCAGCACTTATTCTTATCCGTCCTACTACAACCAGACCACCCATGGAGTTCTCGATAATTCGCAGGGGGACGTCGAGGGAGAATGGGTTCTGTCGGCTCCGACCGTTTCCATTTCGGCAACGATTGCTGAGGGCGGCACGGTCAGCGGTACGGGTTCCTTCGACTTGAAGAGCACGGTACTGCTTACCGCCAATCCCTCGCCCGGTTATGCTTTTGCGGATTGGAGCGGAGCGGCAGGCGGGTCCCTCAACCCAATTACCATAGTGGCGGTTCCAAACTTCTCCCTGACTGCGCGTTTCTCAAAGGATACGGGTGACGACGATGGGGACGGGTTGTCCAACTACGAGGAACTTGCCGTTCATGGGACCAATCAAGCAGTTGCGGATACCGATGGCGATGGCCTCAGCGACAAGGAGGAAGTTTTGGCCGGATTGGATGCCACGACTTCAAACAAGGCTTTGATCGATCAAATCTCCGCCGCTTTTGGCTCAAGGGGAGCAGCGGATACGCCCTACACCGAAGGCTGGTTCTATTTGCCCGGCAGGGGCTGGATTTTCACCAATAAAAACGCCTATCCCTACCTCTACGATGATTCATCGAGCAGCTGGCTGTATTTCCAGAGTGGTGGGGATTTGCCTCGCTTTTACCACTATGGCACCCAGGCATGGATGACCATCGAGTCTTCGAAGTAGTTGGTTCGAGTCACTCCCCCGTTTGAATCCCCAGGTGACTTCGTTTCCTTCAAAGGCTTCATGCAAACTTTTTCCGCGAGTCCTTGGCTTATGCATTCCATTTTTTGGTTCGTCCTTCGCTCATTCTCTTCTATGCGAGAATCGACCATCTTTGGATCCCTTGACGGTTATTGCCACGAAGTCCGAGAAGTCAACCCTCGACACGGCCGGATCCGACTCCGCCATCACCGGTGACGAACTGGAGAGGAGGGGAGCCCTTTCCTTGGGTGATGCCCTGAGATACGAGCCGGGCGTATCGGTTCCCTTTGACTTTACCGGCGCCGATCCGCTCGTCCCTTATCTTGGTAGCGGAGAGAAGGCAATTAACGTCAGGGGGATGGAGGGGAATCGGGTTTCACTGAGCGTTGATGGCATCCGTCAGCCTCAGGAATTTCTTACAGCGGGCGGGATGGCGGGCCCGGGACGAGTATACTTCGATCCGGCCACCTTCGGGCAGGTTGAACTCTACAAGTCAGCCTCTTCAAGTCTCTATGGAAGCGGTGCCATGGGCGGCGCCGTAAATGGGAGGACGGTTAGCCCGGAAAGCTTGCTGGGCAAGAGCTTGAGCGGAACCTCGGTCAGGAACTCCGTTACCCTTTCTTCGGTTAATGAAAGTCTGAACAATCGTCTGGCGGCAGCTTACGGGAACGGGGTGCTTGCTCATAGCATCGTCTACAGTTTCCGGGAAGGCTCGGAGCGCAAGAACAATAGTGAAAGCCCTTCCGACCCTCAGCATTTCCATAGCAATGCTATGGTTTTCAAGAGTGTCTATGTTGCGGATGCCTGGAAAGTCACTGCATCTATCGATCTTTTCGGGCAGGACGTCTTCACCGACGTCGATTCAATCGAGACTGGAAACAATCGTTCCGTTACCCACCAGAGCGATCGAAAGAGAGAACGCTTCTCCTTGGCGGGCGAGCTTTCGCCAGAGGGTGGATCCGAGTTTTTTGATCAACTCGAAGGCCAGATTTACAGGCAGGACTCCAAGCAGGAGTCGGTCAACTTGCAGGATAGGTCGGACAATAACGTCAAGCGGAGGAGGGATATCAGTTTTCAGACTAAGATTGCAGGACTTGAACTTGAGGGAAGTAGGCTGATTGAGCTCGATCGCTCGAGCCATGCCTTGAGGTTGGGTATCGAGATCTCGAGGTCGGACGTGGAAAGCAATTACCTGAAGACCGATACCTTGCAGGACGGTTCCGTCAACCTGGACGACAGGAAAAGCATGGCTCCGTCCGAGGCAGACAGGCTGGGAATATTCTTGATTGATGAGATTTCCCTGGGAGTGGAGGAGGCCTGGATACTTACTCCCAGTTTTCGTTTCGACCATTATTCCGTTACCCCGCTTGATGATCAATCCTTCCAGTCGAATACCTCCGGCGTCGGATTCAACCCTGTGGAATACGAGAACGCCATCCTTGGCTCTCCGTCGGTTTCCCTTCTCCGCAGATGGACCCCGGAAATAAACTTTTACCTGTCCTACAGCCATGGGATAAGGAATCCTTCGGCCGAGGAACTAAACGGTTTTTTCGAGCATCCGCCTACCGACAGCTCGACAAGCGCGTTCATCATCAATGCAAACCCAAACCTTAAGGAAGAGACCTCCGACAGCTTTGAGCTTGGTACCCAGGGAAGGTTTTCTTCGGGGATTTACGAATTTTCGTTTTTCAAGAATTACTACGACGGGTTCATCGAGTTGGCCAAGCAACCTAGTCCGGGTGTGGTGGACCTTTACTCAAATGAGAACCTCGGCAAGGTTGAGATCCACGGCATTGAATTTAGCTGGGACTGGGAGTCTTCCCCCAAGCAAAAGAAGGATCAGGCCCTCGAAGCAGGGATATCGGCTTCTTGGTCGAGGGGTCGCAGGACGGATCAGGAAAAGTCTCCTCTGAACTCAGTCGAGCCATGGAAGTCGGTTGCTTACCTCGGATGGCGAGGGACCGAAGAATCCTGGGGCTCGCGCATCACCGCAACCTACATCGGAGCAAAGGCACAATCCGAAATCGACCAGACGGCCGGGGAACCCCCTCCCATCGATGGTTCTCTGGTCCTTGATCTGGTTGCATGGCATAAGTTCGAGGATCATTGGGAGTTTCGGGGAGGTTTGAACAACTTGACCGATCAAAGATACTTTTTGTGGTCCAGCGCCCGTAGGGGCGGTGGACACAGTGGAAGCTCCACCGAAGAACGCAACAGGCAACCTGGAATCAATGGGTTCGTGGGGCTGAACTTCGAGTTTTGATATTTTGTTCCGCATTGATACGTATTTAGTCACCACCAATCCAAAAATGATACTCGCAAAATCAAAAAAGATACGACTTCTCTCAACATCATTAATTCTCGGGCTTCTCCAACCGGTTTTTTCAAATGCCGAGGACAAGGTCCTGATTGATCTCAGGCTGCCCGAACCGATTACCAGTTTCGGGGCCTGCAGGCTGGGCAAATATCTATATGTCTATGGGGGCCATACGGGGGAGGCTCACGTATACTCGGAAAAGACTCATTCCCTCCATTTCGTCAGGACCGATCTTAGCAAAGCCGGCAAATGGGAGAAATTGCCTTTCAAGCGTCCCTTGCAGGGATTCGGCATGGCCGCTCACAGGGGAAAGGTTTATCTAGCAGGGGGATCCCAAGCTACGAATCCGGAAGGCGAGAAATCCAACCTGAGTTCGGTGGCGGAGGTTTCGGTCTACGATCCCGCCTCTGGGGAATGGGGCCAGCTCACGCCTCTTCCCGAGCCAAGATCATCCCACGAAATGGTTGCTCACAAAGGTAAACTCTATGTTGTCGGAGGATGGAACATGCAGGAAGGAAAGGGGGTCGACTGGCATCGTCACGGACTGGTGGCCGACCTCAAGGACGACCCGGTCGAATGGAAACGGCTTCCCGAGACCGAGTGGAAGGTGAGGGCCAACTCCGCCGCCATCGTGGGGAACTCCCTATTCGTGATCGGCGGGCTGGACGACAACGGGACCTCCAACGCAGTGCGCAGGCTTTCACTAAAGAACATGAAATGGTCTGAGGCCGCTCCTTTTCCGGGCCTCAACCGGCTCAAGGCTTTTGGCAGCGCGGCCTGCAACCTCGATGGGCAATTGCTCGCATGCGCCTTCAGCTACCAGCCCCGGATTCTTTCCGACTCGAATTCTTCATGGATCTCAACAGGCGTCAAGGTAGTGGGCAAGCGCTTTTTCCACCGGATGGTTCCCATAGGTGAGGGGAAGGTGGCGTTCATCGGGGGAGCCAATTTCGACGGCCATATGGATTCGCTTGAGGTCTTGGATTTTTCAAAGGATTTGTCCCTTGAGACTGACGGCAAGGCCGGCAAGGGGCCCGGTCCGGAAGACAAGGGCTCGCGTTGGGCCGGCTTCCGTGGAAACGGCAACAGCCGTTCGCTGGCCCGTTCTTCTCCACGGAGCTGGTCCGATGAGAGTAACCTCGCTTGGCGGGCCAAGCTGCCGGGCTACGGCCAGTCCACCCCGGTGGTCTGGAAGGACCGTATATTCTCGACCTGTACGCTGGGGGACTCAAGCGAGAAGCTCTTGGTTCACTGCCATGACCTGGGCAGCGGAAAGCTGCTTTGGACCAAGAGCTATCCGGCGCCCGTCAAGATCAAGCGCAGCCAATACGTTTCTCAAGCCGCCCCGAGCCCGGTAGTGGATGGACGGGCGGTCTATCTTTTCTACGAGAGCGGTCGGATCCTGGCCCTCACCCACGAAGGCCAGGAAATCTGGAAACGCTCTCTGACCGAGGAATACGGGCCCATGCTCGGCAACCATGGAATAGGGTCCTCCCTTTTTCAATCCGCTGATGCCCTTGGCTTGTTAGTCGACCACTCGGGTCCTTCCTATCTGCTCAGGATCGACAAGAAGACGGGCCGGAACGTCTGGAAGAAGGACCGTCCTCAGCGTGTATCCTGGAGCACGCCAACCCTGCATGAGGCGGAAGGAAAGGAAACCGTTTTCATCAGTTCCAACGGGGTGGTGGAGGCCTATGACTTTGGCTCGGGCGAAAAGCGCTGGGAAAGGAAGGAGGTTGAGGGAAACACCGTTGCATCTCCCTCCCTTGTCGGGGATTTGGTCATCGTTGGTTCTTCGGCCCCGGGTCAAACCATGGCCCTTTGGCGCAAGATGAGCCCGGAGGTGGATGAGAGGGTGGCTTGGGTCGCCGAGGATGGTTCGTCCAGCTTTGGTTCTCCCCTGGCGACGAGGGAGCATCTCTACCTCGTGAACCGAGCCGGTGTCGTTTCATGCCACGATCTCAAGAACGGAAGCAAGAGCTGGAACCTGCGTCTTCCCGGTTCTTGCTGGGCTTCCCCCATGCAGTCTTCCGGGTGCGTCTATTTCTTCACCAAGGACGGCGTGACCATTGTCCTTTCGGATGACGGGACCAAGGAGCCGTTGGCCGAAAACAAGCTTACCATCGAGGGCCGGGTCTATGGGGTCGCCTCTGTCGACCGGGCCTTCGTGATTCGTACGGGGAGCGAGCTGATCTGCGTGCGGGAGCCTTCTGGCTCCTAGCCTAGCTTTCCCGCAAAAGTTCAACCGGCTTCATCCTGAGAAGTTTCCTGGTGGCGAATTCGGCGGTAAGGATTGACAGCGCCGCTACGGTCAGACAGGTGGCGACGGGCAGGACCCAATTGAAGCTCCAGACCCGGTCGAATACGTATTCGGAAAAGATCCGGCTCACCAGGGTGCTGAGCGAGACCCCCGTGAGGGAGGCGGAGATGCCTAGGATGCCGAACTCGATACGAACCTGGTTGCGCAGGTTGGAGAACCTGGCTCCGAGGACTTTCTGGAGGTTGATTTCCCATCTTTGGCGATGGACTTTCTCACGGGAAACGGAGAAGAGAATGACCAGTCCCGCCAAGACGGAAAGTCCCGCCATCACCTGAAGGGCCCAGGTCATTTGCCGGACTATGGAAAGAATCGCTTGGCCGGTTCTTTCGACGTCGATGATGGAGATGGAGGGGAATTCCCTTACCAAGAGGTCCTGAACGTTCTGCTTTTCGGACGCATTGAGGTCGTTTAGGGTTCCGATGAAGGTTTTGGGCGCCTCATCCAGAACACCCGGCTGCATCTGGACGAAGAAGTTAGGCTGAAAGCTGGTCCAGCGAACCCGGCGGACGTTGACTACTTCGGCCTCGATGGGAACGCCTCCAACCTCGATCTCTATGCGGTCGCCCAGGTCCAGGCCAAGTGATTCGGCATACCTTTGCTCGACGGAAATCTCTGCGATGGGGTTGGTTTTCCGGTCATAGTCCCGCCTCACCATTCGACCACGGATGATTTCCTCGCTCTCGAGCAGTCGGTCGCGGTAGCTGAGGTTGAAGCCCCTGTTACGGAAGTTGTTGCGCCGCTGGTCGTCGGGGTCGGCGGAATCCCGGTCGCTACCGACCACTTTCTTGTATTCCTCTCCCTTTACTCGAAGGAGCTTTCCCCTGATGCGGGGGGTCAGGTTGGCGAGAGGGTTGCCCGTCTCTTCGAGCAGGGAAACGAGCTTGTCAACCTGGTCTTCCCTCAGGTTGAACAAAAACAGCTTGGGCAGCTTGCTCTCAGGTTGGTTTAGTCCGATTTCGTTTTCCAGGCTGTGCTGAAACTGTGGAATGAGGGTCAGCAGGAGAACGCCCATCCCGAGCGCCAGGAAAGCCGTGACAGAGCTGGAGCGGTTGCGCTCAAGGGAGCGGGCGGCCAAGCGGAGGGAGAGCCTTGACTTGCCGAAGGCCCTGCCCAGTCCCTTGAGGGCGAGGATGGCCAGCCCGTAGAGGATTGCCGAGGAAACGAGGAAGGAGACGACGAAGAGGTTTCCCAGTTTCGAGGAGTCTGACTGAAGGAGGGTAAGCCCCCAGAAAGCGAGGCCGGCGGGTAGGAAAAAAAGAAGCTCCCTTACCTTGCCGTGAGATCCGGGGTGCGAGGCTTCCCGAAAGAGGTCCGCGGGTCGCAACCGGTATAGTTTGCACAGGCTCGGCAAGGCAATGAGCCATCCGGTCAGGGTCGCCACGCAAAAGGCCAAGAGGATGCCCTTGGCCCCAAGAAATACCTCAAGGTTGTCGGGGGCGATGCCTCGGATGGCAACCGAGACAAGGGGCAGTAAGAGAAAGGTAGAAATAATTGCGATGAGTGCGGCGCAGGCACCCAGAATAAACAATTGGGCAAGGTAAACCCGCGTAGCTTTACCCCGGGTTGCTCCGAGGCTTACCAGGATGGCGGCGTCCATAGTCCGCTTGGTCAGAAAGGCATGAAAGAGATAGCCGCTTCCGAGGCTTGCCAGGAAAAGAGCCACCAGTGAAACCAAGCCAAGAAAGTCGGAAAGGTAACCCAGGAGCCTACCCGCACGATGGCCCGCCCGCTGGTGGGAGTAGACCTGGACTTCGGGGGCGCTCATGGCCTGCTGGAGCTTTGCCTCGACTTCTCTTTCGTCGGTTCCTTCCGGGAGCCGCAGGAGATGGTTGTGAAAGGCGAGGTTGCCTTCTCCGAGCAGGTTGGTCTCGGCAAGAAAAGCCTTGCCGAGATAAACCTTGGGAGCCAGTTCCGCGGGCTGGAACTGAAGCCCGCTGTCACGCAGGACGAGGTCCGAAACCCGGAAGCTGGTCTTCCCGACCTTGATCTCCTCACCAAGGCCGAGCCCAAGCTGCCCTTGGAGCTCGGGATAAATCCAGGCCAATTTCCTGGAATGAATGAGTTTCTTTTCCTTTGCGTCGCCCTCGACTTTGCCCTCCATCTTCAGGTCGAAATCGCCATAGAAGGGAAAGGCCTCCTCGAAGGCGATGATTCTTACCAGCCTGCTCCGGTTCCCGGGGCCTGCCGCCATGGAGTAAAAATCAACCACCTCGGTCGTTTCCGTACCCGGAGGAAGGCAACCCTTTAACTTCTCCAGTTCATCGGAGGTCAGCTCGCGCCTTGCCCGTACCGCCAGATCGGCCCCAAGGAGAATCCTGGATTCGCTTCTTACCTTGGTCTCAAGAGAAGTCTTGAAGGAGTCTACGGCGAGAAAGCCTACCAGGCCAAGGGCCAGGTTAAGGCAATAGAAGAGGGAGAAGGAACGGTTGTTCCGAATTTCCCGCCAGGCGCTTCGAATGGCGAAAGACATTCCGTTCAAGCCGATTTGGAGGGGTCGAGGGGGGAGAGCCTGCCTTCCGAGAGAAGCAGGGTACGGTCGCATTGCCGGGCTATCTCATGGTTGTGGGTAACGAGGATGAGGCCTTGTTCGCGCTCCCGGCACAAACGAAAAAGCAAGTTCATGATTTCATGCCCCGTCTTCTGATCGAGGTTGCCGGATGGTTCGTCGGCAAGAATGAGGCTGGGCTTGGCCACGATGGCCCGGGCCAGAGCGACGCGCTGGCATTCGCCCCCGGAGAGTTGGGATGGAAAATGAGCCAAGCGATGGGAAAGCCCAACCAGCCCGAGGGCCTCTCGGGCCGGCCCTGAGAAATCACGCTCGCCCTGCAACTCGAGGGGAACCCCGACGTTCTCAAGGGCGGTAAGATTGCTCATGAGATGGTAGTGCTGGAAGACGATTCCGAGGTTTTTCGAGCGGAAGAGGCTCAGCTGGTCTTGGGTCAACCGGGCCAGGTCCTTGCTCTTCACCTCAACCGTTCCCATATCCGGGTGATCGAGGCCTCCGAGGAGCGAGAGAAGGGTTGACTTCCCACTACCGCTTTGGCCGAGGATGGAAATCAGTTCATTGGGCTGGACGGTCAGGTCGAGGCAGTTGAGGACCTCGATCCTCTGGCTGCCCTGGCGATAGGTCTTGCTTATCTTCTTGAGTTGAAGGAGAGGGCTCATGGCTCGTTTGAATAAAGGGCGGGGGAAAGGGCTTTGTAGACGGTCTCGCAGATCACCCGATGCCCGCGAGAATTGGGGTGAATGCGGTCGGGCAGGTTCATTTCGGGCATTCCCCCAACCCCATCGAGGAGGAAGGGAATGAGCGGAACCTCGAATTGCCCGGCCACTTCCTGAAAGGCTTTCGCATAGGACTCGGCATAGCTCAAGCCATAGTTGGGGGGCATTTTCATACCGGCAAGGAGGGTGGGAATTTTGTTTTCGTCGGCCGCCCGAAGGATTAGGGCAAGGTTCTTCTTCATCTCAGGGACGGGGATGCCTCTAAGCCCATCGTTTCCCCCCAAGGCAAGGACCATGAAGTCGGGTCTCGACCGAAGGAACCATTCAATCCTGGATACCCCTCCGCTAGTTGTGGCCCCGCTTATGCCACCATTTACGACCTCATAGCGGAGTCCCGTTTCGGGGGCGAGTTCGCGATTCAGCTTTGTCTCGAGAAGGGCAGGGTAGGCATCCCCCTCGGGGACCCCATAGCCCTCGGTAAGGGAATCGCCTAGGATTAGGATGCGGAAGGCTCCATTCTCAGCTTTTTCGCTTGCCTGCGAGTTTTTCTCCTGACTTTGCTCTAAACCGCAACTTAGGATCCCCGTGACTGCCAACCAGCACCAAGCAAAGGTTGTCCGAAGCGGGTTTTTTGAGTGATTTGTCATTAGTTCAAAATACTGATTTATTGTAATTTGAGTTTCTCGCAATTACTAACGAGCCTAATCTAACGCTATGATAAGTATCCTCGAAATTTTGACGGAGCATGCACTGGTCATTGATTTTGGGATGTTATTGGTCATCTGGATAGTCCAGATAATCATTTATCCCTCCCTTAGTATTATTGAAGACTCCGGATTCTCGGATTGGCACCGTAGGTACTGTAGCAAAATCGGATTTTTCGTCCTTCCACTTATGACGGCGCAGTTCCTGGAATCATCAAGTGCAGTTTTCTTCGTAGGTTCGATTCTCGACTGGTGCAAATTTGTAACGGTAATTCTCGCACTGCTTGTTACTTTTGCGATATCCGCACCCTGCCATCGTAAGTTGACGAAACTCGGAAGGAATCATGCAGTCCTTGATCGATTGTCTGCTACAAACTGGTTCAGGACCGTTCTGTGGTCCTCTGCATTCATATTGTCTTTTATTAAATACTGATGGGTTCCAAGGTCCGGACTGAAAGCAAAGCTTGCATACATTGTGGAAGGGTATTCGAAAACCGTAAAAAGTGGAGGTCTCGTCATGTATGGGATAGCGTGCTGCATTGTTCCCAAAAGTGCGCAAAACTACGTCGCAGGAAAAAGCGGGCTGAGCGCAAGGAACAAAAGCTCTGAGGCTAGTCGACTTGACGAGTCACCATCATATCTTCAGGCAACTCGTCCAAGGCTCTCAATCCGTAAAGCCATTTGGGAGGGACTCCGGCATGTACGCCGACAATCGCACCGGCAACGACGCCACGATGACAATTGTCACCGCCGGCTTTAGCATTGGAAAGTATGCAGAGGGAGAAGTCGTCCGAGTACTTCCAAGCGAAGTGGAGGGAAGCCTTGAAAGATTCGGG
>DLRY01000038.1:106050-144244 GCA_002500665.1 Opitutia bacterium UBA7876 | reverse complement strand
TTCCGATCTATCTGCCCGAGCACGTTCCTCACGGAGAGCAGCACGATCCTGACGTAGAGCATGCGGATGCCGCCGTTGAATGGGAGGAGCTTCACGCAGAGCAGGTTGCCGGTTATGCCAATCCGCTTCCCCACGTTCTCATGCTGACTGCAATCGTGGTGGGCGTGGCCACCCTCGGTTTGGCCCTTGCGCTCACCCAACGAATCTATCAGGGCTATGGCACCATCGAGGAGGACCAGTTGCTTGTTAAGCTCGAGCGTGTGGACGCCCGGACCCGCAAGGACGAACAGCCGGTTCCGGACCCCACCAAGCGCCAATCCACAAAGAAAACGCCGACCAAGCGGGCTTCCAAGCCTGCAAGCAAGAAGAAATGATGGACAACGCGATTGCCTGGATTTTCATCTTCCCTCTCTTCGGATCGGTCTTGTGCGCCTTGCTTGGCATGGTCAAACGCGAGGCTTGCTGGTACATAGCGGTCATTTCCATGGCGGGCTCATTTTTGGCCGGGGCCGTGACCCTGATTCAAGCGTCCGGTTCCCCTTCGCACGTGGTTTCCTACGTCCTGGGCGGATGGTCTCTGGATTCTTATCCCCGGGGCGTGGGCATCGAGTTCCGGGCCGATCTTCTCGGAGCCCTCATCACCTTGGTCGTTCTCGGAGTGGGCTTGCTCGTTTCGATCTACTCCAAGCTCCCGGTGGAGGAGGAGACCCCCGATAAGGAACCGCTTTTCTATTCGCTCTTTCTTCTTCAGGTCACCGGCTTGGCCGGGATATGCCTGACGGGGGATGCCTTCAACCTGTACGTCCTCATCGAGGTGGCCGCCCTGACCGGATACGGCCTGATCGCGATGGGTTCCAACCGGGCCGCCGCCGCCACTTTCAATTACGTGATCTTAGGCACCATCGGGGCCTCCCTCTACCTGCTCGGGGTCGGTTACGTATACATCACGACAGGAACCCTCAACATGGTTGGGATCCATGACGCAATCGTGGCAAGCGTGGTAACCGAAAAAAATTTGGCCGATTCCGCGAGCATGCAGGTCGCGTTCGTCCTGATTTGCCTGGGCATTCTGATCAAGATGGCGTTTTTCCCCTTTCATGCCTGGTTGCCCAATGCGTATTGCCACGCCCCGACCACGACGTCCTCTCTGCTTGCTCCGCTCGTCACCAAGGTCATGATTTACGTGATGATCCGGGTCGTCCTGACGGTATTCGGAGTGGAGTTCTCGTTCGATTCGACCCTTTGGGCCGAGATCTTGCCCTGGCTGGTGGTGGTGGCGATCGTTTCCGCCGCCATCATGGCTCTTGCCCAGCGCGAGATCAAGCGTATGCTGGCTTACCTGATCGTGGCCGAGGTGGGGTATATGGTCGGCGGGATTTGGGTGTATAACTATTACGGCATGATTGGTTCGATTTTCCACGTCATCAGTGATGCTTGCATGACGTTGTGCCTGTTTCTCGGAGCGGGCTTGATCCTGCGCAAATGCAAGACCACCAATTTTGACGGCTTGCGCGGTCTTTTCTCGAAGATGCCCCTTACCATGACGGGTTTTTTCATCGGCGGGTTTTCCATCATCGGGCTCCCTCCGACTTGTGGATTTTTCAGCAAGTGGTACCTGATCACGGGGGCGATGGTTTCCGAGCGCTGGGAATACCTGGTGGCGCTTCTTTTCTCCACCATGGTCATGGTCGTTTTGTTCTTCCGCTTGATCGAGCGCATTCACCTGGCGGTTAGCGAGAGTGGAGAAAACCTCGGGAAGGGCCATGGCGATCTCGGGTTGACCGAGGAGCAAACCCGTTTTTCGGAAGGTCCGCTCAGCATGCTGATACCCCTTCTTCTCGCGGCGGCTGTCGTGCTTGTGATCGGCATTTACAACCAGGACGTCGTCAACCAGATCGAGACCTTCCTCGAAAACCTGCCCCACGAAGCTGAGTTACCCAAGGAGGCGGTAAGCAAATGACCGACCCGCGCATCATCGAGGACGTCCGTCCTTTCCTGTCCTTCGTCATTCCGTTGATCGGGGTGCTGGGCATAGTCTGGGCGGGAGAGAGACACAAGAACCTGCGCGAAACCTTTACCTTCATGGCCGCGTTCGCACAGGCGGCCGTCGTTCTTTCCATGATCCCCGAGGTTCTCGGCGGAGTGATTTTCGAATATCAAATTTGGCAGGTGTTCACGAACGTGCCCTTGCTCTTGCGGGTGGATGGACCGGGCTTGCTTTTCGCATCGGTCGCATCGGTCCTGTGGATCGCGACCACGCTTTACGCCATCGGATATATGCGCGGTCTGCACGAGCATGCGCAGACCCGATTCTATTCGTTCTTCGCAATCTCCCTTTCCGCGACCATGGGGGTGGCTTTTTCAGCCAACTTGCTGACCATCTATTTCTTTTACGAGATGCTCTCCGTCTCGACCTTCCCCTTGGTCACCCACATGCAGGACAAAAGCGCCCGCACGGGGGGCAGGACCTACCTAGGGTATTTGCTCTTCACGTCCCTGTGCCTGCTCCTCCCCGCTTTGAGCTGGTGCTACGTCTGGTTGGAGGGAGGACAAGTCGCGATGGACTTCATGGGCGACGACGGGAAGGTCGGAGCCTTCGGCTCGACCACCCAGATCATCCTTCTGCTTCTCTTCACCTTCGGTTTTGCGAAGGCGGGGATCATGCCCTTTCATTCCTGGCTTCCCGGGGCCATGGTAGCGCCCACCCCCGTATCCGCCCTCCTGCATGCCGTGGCGGTGGTCAAGGTCGGGGTCTTTTGCTTGTACCGGGTTTATGCCGACGTCTTTGGCTTCGATGTCCTCCGTTCCCTGGACGGAGAGGATTGGATGATCGCCCTGGCCTGCGCCACGATTCTGATTTCTTCCCTCATCGCGCTTTCGCAGGACAACCTGAAGCGCCGCTTGGCTTTCTCCACCATCGGCCAGCTCGGTTACGTCGCCTTGGGCGTGACCCTGGCAACCCAGAACGGGGCAGGGGGTTCGGTCCTTCACATCGCCATGCATGCCTGTGGCAAGATTACCCTGTTCTTTTGCGCCGGCGCCATCTTCGTGGCCACGGGCAAGAAATACGTCAGCGAATTGCGCGGGCTGGGCAGAAAGATGCCCATCACCATGGGAGCCTTCATGATTGGCTCGCTCAGCGTGATCGGGCTACCCCCGCTCGGCGGGTTCGTGAGCAAGTGGTACCTTGCCCTCGGGGCCCTGGACCGGGATGCGGTTTGGGTAGTGGTCGTTCTGCTGATCAGTTCGTTGCTCAACGTCTTTTACCTTCTTCCGGTTGCTGTGACCGCCTTTTTCCGGACCGACGAGACGGACGAGGATTCCGGGATCAAGGAGGCTCCCTGGACTTGCGTACTTCCTCTTGCCTTGACCGCCCTTGGGTGTTTCGCCCTCTTTTTCCTTTCGGCTCCGCTCTTGCGCTTGGCTGGCATCGCACAATAAAAGTCTGAACAAGGATGAGTAAGAAAACCACCAAGACAAACGAGAAAAAACACTGGTTGGACAGCCGGCAAAACGTTCGTAAGTTCATCCTCGGCTTCTACGCCCTTTGCGGTTTAGTACTGCTCGCCGACCTGATCTACAGTATTTTCTTTCACAAGCATTCCTCCTTCGACAAAGATTTCCTTATTCATGATCTCGATGTTTTTCCCGCATTCTACGGGGTGTATGGGTTCGTCGCCTGCGTTGCTTTGGTTTACGCCTCAAAGCTAATGAGGAGTTGGAATGGCAAAAGAATTCTCATGAGAGACGAGGACTATTGGGAAAAATGAACGCCATGACACTAGCATCCGGCGCCGAGCTTGGCGCGCATCCGGCCATGGCGCTCCTTGTTGGTGGTATAGCGGCCGCTTTTCTCAAGGGCAGAGCCGCTTCCATTGTCATGGTTGTTGTCCCACTTGTGGGTCTTTATCATGTGAGTGGTCTGGAGAACGATTACTTTTCCACCCTTTCACTTTTCGGTTTTGAAATCAAATCGGTCATGGTCGATCAACAGGCGAAGCTATTCGGTTTGTTATTTCACATAGCCGCTTTAGTGGCCGGCATTTATTCCTTTCACGTTCGAGATCGTTGGCAGGTTTCGATGGCTTTACTGTACGCCGCATCGGCGGTAGGCGTTGCTTTTGCCGGGGACATGCTTTCACTCTTTCTCTGGTGGGAAGCTCTTGCCATCACTTCCGTTTTTCAAATTTGGGGGAGGCGTAACAAAATTTCGGAGGAGTCGGGATTCAGATACCTTTTCTTTCATATTTCTTCGGGACTTTTGCTATTGGCCGGAATCATCCTCCGATATCATGAAAACGGCGAAGAGGCGCTAGCATTGGTCTCTCTCACGAATCCTCTCGAGGAAGGTGACGTCGGGTCTGTCTTGATTCTGATTGCAATAGGAATCAAAGCCGCTTTCCCGGGTTTGCACGTATGGCTCAAGGATGCTTATGCGGAGGCTACTCCGACAGGACCGGTCTGGCTATGCGCCTTTACTACCAAATGCGCGATCTGTATTCTCGCCCGGCTTTTTCCAGGGGCCGAGATTCTGATTCTGGTCGGCTCCGTCATGGCGATGTTTCCCATTTTTTACGCGGTCATCGAGAATGACCTGCGACGCGTCCTTTGCTACAGCAAAATCAATCAAATCGGTTTCATGGTAGTGGGTATAGGAATTGGGACCAAATTGGCTTTGGATGGAGCGATTGCCCATGCATTCACTCACGTCATTTACAAGGGTTTGCTTTTTATGAGTATGGGAGCCGTCCTTCTTAGGACTGGAGAAATAAGAGGTTCTCACTTGGGCGGTCTTTACAAGTCAATGCCTTGGACCACGGGATTTTGTATCGTCGGAGCGGCCTCGATTTCCGCATTTCCGTTATTCAGCGGCTTTATCAGCAAATCAATAATCATAACTGAAGCCGCTCGTAACGATCATATTCTGGTTTGGCTTTGCTTGATTTTTGCCTCAGCCGGGGTCTTCCATCATGCCGGTATAAAAATTCCATTCTTTGCTTTCTTTGCCCATGACTCGGGACTACGCACCAAGGAAGCTCCGGTCAATATGCTCATCGCAATGGGCTTGTCCTCCCTCCTTTGCATATTTCTGGGTTGCAACCACGAATGGCTCTACTCGAAACTTCCCAACAAGGCCCCTGAATATAATCCCTTTGACCCAACTCATGTAATCACACAGCTGGAGATCCTCCTTTTTTCAGCCTTGGCATTCACTTTGCTCAACCGCTGGGGACAATACCCAAAGGAGCTTCCATCGGTCAATTTGGACGTCGACTGGTTTTACCGCAAGGCAGGAAGGTATTTCGTTCGGTCCATGGATTCATTCTGGAATCAGTTGAACGAAAGAGCACACGGCTTTTTCATCGGCAAGGTCGCGGGCAGAGTTTGCGAATTCGCCAAGGCGGGGCACGTGCAGGTCGTGGAACTACTTCTCGATCCCATGTATGAAGCCGGGCTCCTGTCCGGCCCCAAGGCCAAGGCTAAGGCCAAGCTGGCCAGGAGGACCGGACTGGGGGTCTTCCAAGTCGGTTTCACCGCTCTGCTGGGCATGGTATTCCTGGCCCTTTTCGTATTCCTGGCGATGAGCCGTTGATTCCTGAGGTTTTTCGGATCAAATTTCTTGCTTAGGGATGAGTCTGGTGGTTAGCTTGGGCAGTTGTGTGGGAAAAACGGATGAAAGCCTTTCTGGTCGGCCTTTTGGCGTGCGCCATTCTGCCATCCTGCCAACTGTTTGACCGGAGCGCTGATTACGTACCCAAGGAAAAAGTCTGGGAAAAGATCACGCGGGAGGCTCCCGCACTCGGGCTTGAACCCAAGTTCGTCTATGCGATCTGCCATGCCGAGAGCAGCCTGGATGCGAATGCCGAGAGCTCGGTTGCCCGGGGAATGATGCAGCTTACCGAGCCGGCCTGGCAGGACGCGACCGACCTGCACTACCGCCAGGCCTTCGACTGGGAGACCAACGTCGAGGTAGGGATGCTTTATCTCAAGAAGCTCAAGGGCATGCTCGAGAGCAGGGGTATCTTTTCCTACCCCCGCCTGGCGGCGAGCTACCGCTACGGGTATGGCGCCCTGCGCAGGGAGAAATTCATGGTCAGCAGACTGGAGACCCCGGTCAATCGAATCTACCGGAAATTGTTTGCCGGCGAACTGGCTCCGGTCGCACCACCCGGCTAAGGCGGCGATGGGAGCGAAAAGCGAAGTACGCCGAAGAAAAAGAGGGGACCCTCCCCTCGAGACTCCTCCCTCCCTCGAGGCAGAACTCAGCGCATTCCTTGCCTGGATCCAGCTCGAGAAGGGTTTGTCCCCGAATACCGTGGAGTCCTACGAGGCCGACCTCGTCCAGTTTGCGGGCAACTTGGCCGAGCAAGGTATCTCGGGCTGGAGGGAAGTGGGGGTTGAACATCTTTCACAATGGCTATCATCCCTCACTGAGGAAGCCTATGCCGGTTCCAGTTTGTCGCGCAAGCTCTCGGCCGTCCGTATGCTTGCCCGATATATGGTCGGGGAGGGGGTGCTACAGGAGGATTTTACGGAACTTACGAATAACCCCAAGACGGCCCGCCTTCTCCCTGAGTACCTGACGATAGAGGAAATGGAGCGCTTTCTCTCGGCGCCCGACTCGGGTACCCCACTAGGCAAGCGCGACCGGGCCTTGTTCGAACTTATGTATGGGAGCGGTTTGCGGGTGTCGGAGGTTTGTTCCATCCCCATGACCGCGATCGATCCGGATGAGGGTTTTGCCCGAATCTTCGGGAAGGGGTCCAAGGAAAGGGTCGTGCCGGTGGGCAGGCATGCCTGTGATGCGGTTAGGAACTATCTTCACGGGGGCCGTCCCAACTTGGTCAAGCCCGGTACGGGCGGGGAACTTTTCCTCAGCATGCGGGGAAAGGCGATTTCCAGGAAAACGGTATGGGCTTTGGTCAAGGGATACGCCCGCAAGGCGGGCATCGCCAAGAACCTCAGTCCGCATGGCTTGCGGCACTCCTTCGCAACCCACCTTTTGATGGGTGGCGCGGACGTCCGGGCAGTCCAGGAAATGCTTGGGCATGCGGACGTCGGGACGACTCAAGTCTACACCCGGGTCGAGGCCGAGCGCCTGTTGGACGAGCATGCCAATTTCCATCCCATGGCCCGTTCGTCGGCCTGATGGGGGCATCTTTTTTCCAACGTGCGCAAAATAAGGTTGAAAGGTTTGGGTATGACCCTTCTTTAAGATGTCCTCGTGAAGGTTACGGTTTTTGTTTCACCCAAGGCAACGGTTTTGGATCCTCAGGGCGCGGCGGTCGAACAGGCGATGAAAAGCTTGGGCCACCAAGACTTTGCCGGCGTGCGCGTCGGCAAGACAGTGACCTTCGAGGTGACGGGTGAGGATACCCCGGAATTGCGGGAAAAACTGGACCAGTTGTGCGACGGGTTGCTCAGCAATCCGGTAATCGAGGACTACCGCTTCGAGATCGAGCCAGGGTGAGAATCTTCCGCTACTTGGATCAGGCCGGAACCATGGGATTCGGCCGACTGGATGAGGAGGAAAAACCCTTCCTCATTCTCAAGAAGGACGACGGGGATTTCGAGGTCACCGATCAAAAAATCAGCCCCTTTTCCTTTCTTACACCCATCGACTTCAGGTGCATCTATGCGGTAGGGCTCAACTACCGGGCCCATGCCGAGGAATCGGGAAGCGAGTTGCCGGAATACCCGATGATCTTCATGAAGGCTCCCACTTCCATCCAGAACCCGGGCGACCCCATCGTACTTCCCCGCTTCATGAGAAGCGACCGGGTCGATTTCGAGGGCGAACTCGGGGTCGTCATCGGCCGACCCTGCAAGAACGTCCCTCCGGAGGAAGCCCTTTCCTGCGTTCTCGGTTATACCTGCGTGAACGACGTCAGCGCCCGGGACTGGCAGAAGGAAAAGGGAGGCGGTCAGTTTTGTCGGGGAAAGAGCTTCGATACCTTTTGCCCTTCCGGTCCCTGCCTGGCCACCGCCGACGAGATACCCGATCCTTCCAAGCTCACGATCCGGACCTTCGTCAATGACGAGAAAATGCAGGAATCCTCCACCGACGACTTGATCTTCGACGTTCCCACCCTCATCTCCTTCCTGAGTGGAAGCACCACCCTGTTGCCGGGAACCCTCATCCTTACGGGAACTCCTTCGGGGGTCGGGGATGCCCGCGACCCCAAGAGATACTTGGTTCCCGGGGACGAGGTTACGGTCGAGATCGATGGAGTGGGAACACTCACGAACCCAGTGGTTGAGGAGACTTTCGAGGAAAAGCCAAACGAGTCGGAAGGGAGCGAGTAAGACGGTATATTATTATGAAGGTGGCCATTCTGCAGTTTCCGGGTTCCAATTGCGACTGGGATGCCGAGCACGCGGTAGCCGACGTTCTGGGAGTTCCGGCCAGTCGAATTTGGCACAAGTCTCCCCTGCCGGCGGAGACCGAGGCCGTAATCGTTCCGGGTGGCTTCTCCTTCGGCGACTACCTGCGGTGTGGGGCTATTGCCAGGTTTTCACCCATTATGAAGGATCTCAGGGAGTTTGCGGGCAAGGGTGGCCCGGTGCTGGGCATCTGCAACGGTTTTCAGATCCTCTGTGAGGCGGGGCTTCTGCCCGGCGCCTTGGTCCGTAACGATTGCCTGGAGTTCCGATGCCTGACTCAGCCTCTCCTGGTGGAGGATTCCAACGAGCGGTTCAACCGGGAAAGACTGGGCTCCTCCATCGCGCTCCCTATTGCCCATGGCGAGGGAAACTACCGGGCGGACGAAACGGTTCTGGCGGACCTCGAGGCGAATGATCAAATCCTTTTCCGTTACCAGGGAAACCCCAACGGGTCGGCCAACGACGTTGCGGGAATCCGAAACTCCAGAGGCAACGTATACGGCATGATGCCCCACCCGGAACGGGCGGTCGAACCCTATCATCCCAACCGGGATGGCCTGCCCGTACTGGAAGCCTTTCTCGAACCCTTGGTCAGCAAGGACCCGGTGGAGGTTGCGTCGTCATGAGCGAACAAGTTGTCCCCGCTCTTCCGCCCAACCCCGATCCCTGTCTGAACGTGGAGATAACCCCCGAGCTCGTTGCCGAGCACGGTCTGCTTCCGGAGGAATACGAGAACGTGCTCGGGATTCTCGGCCGTGTGCCCAACTTGACTGAACTGGGGATTTTTTCCGTCATGTGGTCGGAGCACTGCGCCTATAAGAATACCCGTCGTTTGCTGCGCCTTTTCCCTACGGAGAAGGCCGACAAGGACGCCGTCGGACAGGTGCTCGTCAAGGCTGGGGAAGAGAATGCGGGGGTGATCGACGTGGGCGAAGGATGGGGGGTTGCCTTCAAGATCGAGTCTCACAATCATCCCAGCGCCATCGAGCCTTTCGAGGGAGCCGCGACCGGGGTGGGTGGAATCGTTCGGGATATTTTCACAATGGGAGCGAGACCGGTCCTGCTGACCAACTCCCTTCGCTTCGGTTCCTTGGAAACCCCCTTGGTGAAAAGGCTTTTCCGCGGGGTGGTGAGTGGAATCTCCCATTATGGCAATTGCTTGGGGATCCCCAATATGGGAGGAGACGTCTACTTCGATGATTGCTATGAGGGGAACCCTCTGGTCAATGCCCTTTGCGCTGGGATACTCAGGCACGAGGATATCCAGCGGGGGGCCGCTACCGGCGTAGGCAACCCGGTCTACTACGTTGGGCCCGGGACGGGACGGGACGGATTGGGTGGGGCCAGCTTCGCTTCCCGGGAGCTGACCGAGGAAAGCGCCGAGGATCGTCCTGCAGTCCAGAAGGGCGACCCCTTTATGGAAAAGCTCTTGCTCGAGGCCTGTCTCGAGATGATGGCTATTCCGGGTTTGGTGGTGGGCATACAGGATATGGGAGCGGCCGGCTTGACCTGCTCGACTTGCGAAACCGCCTCGAGGGGAGACTCGGGTATCGAGATAGACCTCGACCTGGTTCCCCAGCGCGAAACGGGCATGAATTCCTATGAGATCATGTTGTCCGAGAGCCAGGAGAGAATGCTTGTGATCGTCAAGCGTGGCCGCGAGCGCGAACTCGAGGAGGTGTTCGAGAAGTGGGACCTCCACGCCGCAAGAATAGGGGAGGTCAAGGAAGGGGATCGCATGGTGGTTCGCCACAAGGGTGTGGTGGTGGCGGACTTGCCGGCGAAATCCCTCACCGACGAGGCCCCCATCTACGATCAACCGGCAACCGAACCGGAGCACGTCGCCCAAGCCCGCTCCTGGTCACAAGAGTCCCTGCCCGAGTTGCCTGAAGATGGGGTAGGGGAATCCTTGCAGAAACTGCTTGCGCACCCCACCATCGCTTCCAAGAGATGGATCTGGCGTCAGTACGACCATATGGTCATGTCGGGATGCACGGTGGAACCGGGAAGCGATGCGGGGGTCGTTCATCTCAGCATCGCGGGGATCGACAAGCGATTGGCTATCTCGAACGACTGCAACAACCGCTTTTGCTATCTCAACCCCTATGAGGGCGCCCGGATCGCGTTCGTGGAGTGCATGCGCAACCTTGCCTGCTCGGGAGCCCGGGCCTTGGCGGTGACCGACAACCTGAATTTCGCCAACCCGAACAAGCCCGAGGCTTTCTTCATGCTCAAGGAATGCGTCAAGGGATTGGCGGACGCCTGCTCTTTCTTCGACGTTCCGGTGGTCGGGGGGAACGTCAGCCTGTACAACGAGCATGGCGAAGGCGCCATAGACCCGACGCCGGTCGTCTCCATGGTCGGCCTGATCGAGAAAGAGGAAAGCGTGACCCGCAGTTTCGTTTCCGGGCCCGACCAGTCGGTCATACTGCTGGGTGGATGGCCTCACGAACTCGGGGGCAGTTACTTCCTGCAAACCCAATTCGGCAAAAAGGAGGGCAAGGTCCCATCGGTTGATTTCGACGCAGAGAAGCTCTTACAGGATTTTCTCCTTTCCCGGATTTCCGAGGGCGTGTTATTGGCGGCCCATGACCTGTCCGAGGGCGGGCTTCTGGTCGCCTTGTCGGAAATGCTTTTTGAGAATCCTGATCTTGGGCTCTCGGCCTCCTTCGACTCGCTTGGCGAATCAGGAAGCCTGGCAGCCTTGCTTTTCGGGGAAAGCCAGGGTCGTGTCCTGGTTTCGGTTTCCCCGGTCCATGAGTCCGCACTCCTGGAGGAGGCGGGAAAGGTTGGTCTGCAGGCCCATCTTGTAGGCAAGACCACCACCTCCGGATGCATGAAGGTTTCCGTCGATGGCCGCGAGGTTCTTGATGCGAGGGTTTCCGACCTACATGAGACCTGGGCCCAGTCCATTCCGTCAATGATGAGCCAATGAGCGACGAGATTGGCCATTATTGCGGGATTGCCCTGATCAGGCTTCGCAAGCCATTGGCCTATTACTCGGAGAAATACGGAACTCCCCTGTGGGGCTTCAACCAACTTTTCCTTCTCATGGAGAAGCAGCATAACCGTGGGCAGGATGGAGCGGGGATCGGTTCGATGAAGCTCAACATGCCTCCAGGGGAAGCTTTCATGTTTCGTGAGCGCAGCACCAGTTCGAAGGCCCTCACGAAGATCTTCGAAAGCCAGCACAAGCAATTCGGAAAGAAGATCGACGAAGGTCTGGCCTTCCCCGAATTCCCGAAAACGATCAAGAGTCACTTCGACTACGGGGGGGAGATTCTGTTGGGCCATCTCAGGTATGGAACCTCGGGAGAATATGGCGCCTCGACCTGTCATCCTTACTTTAGGAAAAGCAACTGGCCGGGTAAGAACCTTATGGTGGCGGGCAATTTCAACCTGACCAACGTCGATGAGTTGAACCGGAGGCTAGTCGAGCGGGGACAACATCCTGTCTTTGATACCGATACCCAGGCCATACTTGAGGAAACGGGTTATTATCTCGATGCCATGAACGACGGGCTTACGGCCCAGGCAGCGGAGGAAAAGGTGCCTGGGGAGAATCTTACCGGATGGATCGGGGAACGAATCAATCTCCCCTCTGTATTCAGAGATGCCTCCAGGTATTGGGACGGCGGGTATGCCCTTGCCGGCATCATCGGAAACGGAGACGCCTTCGCGATGAGGGATCCCTTGGGTATTCGTCCCGGCTTTTACTTTGTCGACGATGAGGTCGTTGCGGTGGCGTCGGAAAGGGCGCCCCTCATGACGGTCTTCGAAAAGAAGATCGATGAGGTCGAGGAGATCAAGCCCGGAACCTTGGTTCTTGCCAAGGCGAACGGAGAGGTTGAGGTCGAGAGGTTTGCAGACGATCCAGCCAGACAAACGGGCTGTTCCTTTGAGCGGATCTATTTCTCGAGAGGGAATGATGCGGATATTTATTCGGAACGAAAGACCCTCGGAGCCTTGCTTGTACCTAGCGTGATCGAATCCGTGGGCTCCGATTTCTCGAAGAGCGTATTCAGTTACATCCCCAACACCGCCGAGAGCGCCTATTACGGTTTCATGGAACAGTTGCGCCTGGTCCGTCGGGCGGAGGTTAAGCAATGCCTGACCGATGCGCGCAAATCGGGTGAACTGACCGACCAGCTGATTGACGATCTGGTGATGGACAACTGGCCCCGGGGGGAGAAGATCGCGAACAAAGACATCAAGCTTCGTACCTTCATCAGTCAGGAATCCGGCCGTGATCAACTGGTTTCCCACGTGTACGACATTACCTATGGGGTGGTCCGGGAGGAGGAAGACGCTTTGGTCTGCATAGACGACTCGATCGTGCGGGGCACCACCCTGAAGAAGAGCATCCTCAAGATTTTGGGCCGCTCCAGGCCCCGCAAGTTGGTCATTGCTTCCACAGCCCCTCAGATCCGATACCCGGACTGCTATGGAATCGATATGTCCGAACTGGGAAAATTCATCGCTTTCCAGGCCGCCGTGGAGCTGATCAAGGAGGGTGGATACGAGGGTCTTCTTTCGGAGGTGGCGAAAAACTGCAGGGAAGCCCTTAAGGAAGAAAGGCCGGGCCTGGTCAATCACGTCAAGCGGGTTTACGAGAACTTTACAGCCACAGAAATTTCCACCAAGATCGCAGAACTGGTTAGCAATGGGAATGGCAACGGAAAGGTTCCTGTGGAGGTCATCTACCAGAGCATCGAAAATTTGCACGATGCCCTTCCCGATCATCCCGGCGACTGGTATTTTACGGGAGATTATCCGACCCCGGGCGGGTACCGAGTCGCCCATAAGGCCTTCCTTAATTACTACGAAAACAAGGATGGGCGCAGTTACTGATGAGAGCCTACGCGATGATTCATAGAGATACCTTCGACGTGCAAAAATTGAGAAAAACTCTTTGACGTGAGAATGCCTAAATCAGTTATATACTAAACCGAATGGACACCAGTTATCAGACACTCGTGCTGAACCGCCTATGGCAAGCGGTCAACGTAGTTGGGGTCGAACGAGCTTTTTGTCTGCTCGCTCTGGATCACGCCCAGGTGATCTTTGCCGAGGATGGCAGTTTCCGGATGTTCGACGGTGAGTCCTGGTTTGCTCATTGCCGGGAAATGGAGCACGATCCGGGCGCACGGGTCGTGAGGACGGTGAGTCAGAAAGTCATTGTGCCGAGCGTCTTGCTGTTGCGCAACTACGATAGGATGCTGATGCAGGAAATGAAATTCAACCGGCAGAACCTCCTTGAGCGAGACGAATACAAGTGTCAATACTGCGGCAAGAATCTTCCACCCAAGGACTTGAATATGGACCACGTCATTCCCCGTGACCGTGGGGGAGGCACGTCTTGGGAGAACGTCGTCATTTCCTGCATCCGATGCAACAGTAAGAAGAGCAATCGATTGCCTCAGGAAGCCGGCATGCGTTTGCTCAAGCAACCGAAGAGGCCCCCCTGTCGACCATTCATGACTTCCCTCTATGGCAAACCCATGGAGAAAACATGGGTCCATTTCCTGCAAGGCAAGTAGGGCCTTCGATCCTGCTCGCCTTGGATCTGTGGCGCGATAGGCTGAATTGGTGCACGAATCGGAAGAAATCGACAAGTCGGATCGAAGAGCGGTTGACGCGCTTTACAGGATAAGCGCCTTGGCCGGTAGCGAATCGGACCCTCAGGTGGTTCTTGGAGGTATCCTAGACGAGGTGATGAGAATCTTCAGTGCAAGCTCGGCTTCAATCTGCCTGCTGAACGCTGATTCGGACAGGTTGATCATTGAAATGCAGCGGGGCCTTCCGAAATCAAGCAAAGGTTTGGAATTGCCGCTGGGAGTGGGGATAACCGGATGGGTTGCCCTCCACGGAGAACCTTTCCTTTCCGGGAAAGTCGACCAGGAGGAAAAATACTACGAGGTGGAGAAGGGGATCCGTTCCGAAATGGCCGCCCCTATGAGAGAGGGAGGTCGTATTCTCGGAGCTCTAAACGTGGATTCGCTGGAGGAAGGTGCATTTGATGAGGATGATTTGCGTTTGCTGGTCTTGATGGCAAACGAAGCGGGAAGGGTGCTGGAGAGCATGTGGATGATACAGCAACTCCGCAGAAAGGCCGACCAATTGCAAACTATGGTTCTGGTGGGACAGGATATGGCCGGAAAGCGAAAGGTGGAGGAAGTTCTTCAAACCATTACCCGTGAGGCTCTTCTCCTTTTAGATTGTCGCCTCTCTGCCCTTTTCCTGTATGACGATGAGAAGGATTTGCTTAAGTTGCATTCCCTCCAGGATGCCGACGGAGCTCGTGCTTACGAGGAGACCTTGAAGCCGTCCGAAAGTATATTGGGGACCTCCTTGCGGGGAAACAGGCAGGTCCAGGCAAGGGACATTCTTCGAACCGAGGAACATCATTTCGTTAAGCTGATCCGGGACGAAAACCTGCATTCGATGCTGGTAACCCCGGTGGTATATGAGGAGAAGCCCATAGGCTTGCTTTCCCTCTACATGGATCGCCACCACAGGTTCAATGATGATGAGCGGATGATTGTAAGAGCGTTGGCGGATCTTGGGGCAATCGCCATAGAGAATGCCAACCTATACGCCCGCGTCTTTGATTCCGAGGAGAGCATGAGGAAGAGCGAGAGGTTGACCACATTGGGTACGCTGGCGGCGGAAATAGCCCACGAAATAAGGAATCCCCTCATGGTTGTAAGGCTTCTTTTCGATTCCTTGGACTTGGAGGATCTAAACGACGAGAAGAAGAACAAAGATCTCTCCGTGATTGCTGAAAAGCTCGACCATCTCAATCAAATCGCAGGAAGAATTCTTGATTTTGGGAAGAGCAGGGAATCGTTCCGAAAGGATTTTGCTCTCCGCGAGATATTGGACGATCTCGCTCTTTTGCTCAGGCTGAAGTTGGAGCAATCCCATGTGCGGTTATCCATGAACGAGATCCCTCGCGACGTCATGGTCTACGTCGACAAGGGTCAACTCCAACAGGCCTTGCTGAACTTGATTCTCAATGCCTTGGCGGCCATGCCGGAAGGTGGGGATCTTTTGATCGAGGCTTCTAGAGAAAGAGAGGGAAAGGTGCATATTCTCGTGAAGGATACGGGTTTCGGCATACCTGATGATCTGAGTGATAGAATCTTTGAATCGTTTCTTTCCGGAAGGGCGGAAGGGGCCGGCTTGGGACTCGCCATATCGAAGAGAATTCTCAGAGGGCACGACGGGGACTTGGAACTGGTCGAATCGGGTTCGAAGGGAACCGTATTTCGCCTGACGTTGCCGGCACCGGGCTAGACCTCGTGATAATATTTTCCCTTGTTGAGGGCGATGCTGATCTGCTCGCGAAGCTCCAGAAACCGGGAAGGTGAAAAATCCGCATCATCGGAAGCTCTTTCAATGTTGAAGACATCGGTTGCCACGCCTTGCTCGGTTGCGACGCGGGCAAAGAGGATGCTGAATCCGCAACCGGCGATGGTTTTGGCAATCAGGTGGAGCAAGCCGACCCTGTCGGCCGCTCGTACCTCGACTATAGTCCTGCCGAGGGAAACGTCTCGGTAAACGTCGACTCGCGGCGGGATCTTCGCTCCGAGTTTGTCCTCCGTGGCAAAAAGCCGACTGCTGTCCGTTTTTCTTCTCTTTTCCGAAATCAGCTTGTCGGGCGAGCTTTCTTCGAGAAGGAATGCGCGAATGGATTCCTCGCATCGTCTGCGGGTCTTGGTGTCGTTGACTACTCCGCCGTTCCCGTCTGCCACGTAAAAGACGTCTATGACCAATCCGTCTTTCCTGGTGACGGCGCGCGAGCCAAGAATATTTATGCCCGTTACGGCGAATGCACCAGATATCTTTTCAAAGAGGCCCGCCCTGTCACGGGTCACGATGTCTACGATAGTCAAGGTTCGACGGAGATCGTTTCTCCAGCTTATGACCGGTTGCTTGGAATCGCTTCCGTTTTTCTCGAACTTGTTCACCATCTCGACGTGAAGAGCCACGTCTTCCCTGCCGGTATGCGAGAAATAGCGAACGGGTACCTGATCGAGATGGCGAAGGATTTCATCCTTTGAGACGCCTTCTACCTCCATGTCTCTGTAGGCATTCTTGAGCGCGCTCGGGTCCTTCCGGGCGTGCTTGCCCTCAAGTACGGCCAAGGTGTTGGTGAAAAGTTGGGTGTGAAGTTCCTCCTTGTGGTCGTTCCAAAGATCGGGAGCGGTCGCGTTGGCGTCGCAGTAGGTATGGACGTAGAGAAAGCGCAACCTTTGTTCACCTTCGATAAAAGCGGCAAAGGAGTCGATGACCTCTGGATCCTCGAGATCGAACTTGTTGGCATAGCGAACCATCTCCAAGTGATTGCGGATGACAAAGAGTACCCGGTCGTGCATTTCCTCGGCGATATCCAGTCTCTTGAGGAGGTTTCTGCCAATATCCACACCTCGTTCGCAGTGTCCCTTGGGTCCTTGATCCTTGCCCAGGTCATGCATGAATAGGATGAGATAGAGAAGGCCGGGAACCTCGTTCTTGCGCAGAACCTCAAGATAGCGAATCGACGCGTCGTCCTTGCCTTGAAATACCTTGTCGAGGACGTTGATGCAGTAAAGCACGTGTATGTCCGCGGTGAAGCGATGATAAAGGTCGTGTTGAACCTTACAGGTCAACCGCCCGAATTCAGGAACGAATCTTCCGAGCACGCCGAGTTCATGCATCTCGCTCAAGGTCGGACCCACATTCCCGATTTCCTGCATGATCGAGCGGAAGGTGACGTTTGCGGAACTTGAGTTGATGAGAGTTGAGTCTATCAGTGAAATCCTGTTTCGGACAAGGGATCGCAGATCGGGAGAGAGTGAGTAGGCATGTCGCTGGGCATGACGAAACAGTCGGATCATTCTCTCGGGATCCTCGTCGAAGACCGAAGGGTCGCTGGCGCTCAACTGGTCTTCCCTTAGCTCGAAGCCGTCCATTTTTTCGACGGGAGAAGAGCGGTAGGATCGAAGGACGCTTGAGAAACTGAGGCTTGAAGTCGAGCCCGCTCTGTCATTGACGAGACGTTGTTCGAGGATCGAGGACAATTGGTTGATCGTTCGGGCTTTGGAATAGTAATCGCCCATGAAACTCTCGACCCTGCGAAAGATATCCTCTTCAGGGTAACCTAAGCCTTGGGCTACCTCAGGCTGTTTTTCCAAGTGCAGGACGTCCACCGGCCTCTTGCTTCGAAAGTGAAGCTCGTTTCGTACCCGAAGGAGGAAGGAGTAGGCTTCCTGGAACGATTTCGCCTCCTCCTCGCTGAGGTACTTGCGGGCTATGAGCTCGCTCATTCCGTCTCTTTCGAACTTGGCCTTCGTCATCCAGAGTATTCCCTGATAATCTCTAAGACCGCCGCAGCCATTCTTGACGTCGGGCGCCTGCAGGAAAACCGTTCCTCCCTTCTCCTTCCTTCTCGCTTCCTGATCGCCAAGCAGTTCCTTGAGGTACTTGCCGGGTTGGTTGCTTCGACAAAACTTTAGAAAGCCTGAAATGAACTTTTTCGCCAACTTCCGGTCTCCACAGACAAAACGGGCGTCCATCATGGAATTCTTATTCCGAATATCCTTCTGAGCTTCCGAGATTGCTTCCTTGAACTCGCGGGACGCATGACCGACTTTCATTCCAGTATCCCAGAGAGGATAGAGGATTTCCCTCGTCATCGTTTCCTTGAGAAGTTCAAGAGATTTGCCCATGGACTTTCGATGATACAAGAACATCAAGTCGATGTCGCTGTGTGGGCTTAGTTCGCCTCTGCCGTAACCCCCAGTGGCCAGAATGCACATGGGTTTGACGCGATCAATGCTTTCGGACGCAACATCCATGCCGTAGGCAAAGAGGTTTTGAATGAGGACGTCCATAATGACGGCTCGAGCCCTTGTTAGTCGCAATCCGGAATCTCCCTTTTGGTGGTAGCGGAAGAGCATTTCCTTCTCCAGCCTCATGAATTCCTTTATTTGCTCCAATCTATCCTTGTCGGATTGAGAGGCGTTGAAGGATAGCCTTAGTTCCGCGTGTTGCCTAATTCGCCTGAATAGAGGATCGTCTTCCATGTGGTGAACGGTTGATGCTATCTATGAGATTGAGTCCTGCATGAGCGAGCCAAAACGAAGTCCTTTGGGATTGCCCACAGTTTGGATAGTGAATAATGCTCATTGCAGTGCACGAAATAATAGTTTCATCCCGCCTGCTCTTTCTGTTTGCCTTCATGATCGGGCTGAAGTTGGCTGCGGAGCCTTTTTTGGATCCGACGGACCCTTTTCTTCGTCATGAGATTAGACTGTTGAAGGATCATGGTTCGATTTCGGGAACAATGGGTACTTGGCCTCTTTCGCTTGGAGGCCTCAAAGAAGGAAAAGCCGATGGCGAAGTTGCTTGGAAACATGATTTGCTGGGAAAGACCTTAGCAAGGGAAAATAACTTGGGCCTTTCTCCCCTGAGAGCATCGATAGGCTTTGCCGATAATCGAGTCACGGCCCGTTCCTTTGGCGACGAACCTCGAGCCAATTTTCATTCCCGGGTAAAGGCTTCATGGATGAGCGATCGATTTGCCGCTCGTCTTTCAATCTCTGCTCTGTCGGGCGTTGAGTCGGATTGGAAGGGCAGGGCGGACGATGGACTGAACCTAGATGGTTCCTACTTGGCCGCACGGCTGGGAAATTGGTCGGGAAGCTTCGGCAAGGTGGAGCGCTGGTGGGGACCAGGTTGGGACGGTAGTTTGATCCTGTCCTCGAATGCCCGTCCCATTCCCGCAGTGTCCCTCGATCGCCGTGTTCCGGAACCTTTCGATTCGAAGTGGCTCTCCTGGATCGGTCCTTGGTCCTTCCATAGCTTCATTGGTCGGATGGAAAAAGAAAGGCATGTTCCAAATCCATATCTGTGGGGCATGCGGGTAGAATTCGAACCTACTATGGTCGCAGGTTTGGAAATTGGGCTTTTTCGGATGATCCAGTTGGGTGGTCAGGGAAGACCGCAGTCATTGAAGATATGGGTGGATGCTTTCCTTAGTCAGGACAACGTAGGCGGTAATACCGGTAATGATCCGGCGAAAGAACCGGGCAATCAGTTGGCTGGTTTGGATCTCAGATGGCGGCCTTTTGACTTCCCTTTTGCCGCATATGGCCAAATTGCCGGAGAAGATGAGGACGACTTTCTGCCTAACGCCCTGTTTTTCCAGTATGGAATAGAGACTTGGGCGGTCTTGGAAAACGCAACCTTCCGCTTTTTCGCCGAATATGCCGACTTAACCTCCACTTGGTGGACCAATGATCCAAAGTCTCGGAACGTCACCTATGTGCATCATATTTATCAGGATGGATTTCGTTATCTTGGAAGAACGATTGGGCACTGGGCTGATCAGGATTCTAAGCTAGTTAGTATAGGCGGATTGCTGCTGCGTGAAGATGGTACCGGATGGGGCGGAACGCTTCGTACGGGCAAACTGAACGAGGATGGTGGGGGAAGCAGTTCGGTTTCAAATGGTTATTCCACGGATCTTTTATCAGTTGAACTCTATCATTCAAGGGTTTACGAGGATAATGGCCTTGAGGTGACCGCCTCCTTGGGATGGGAAAGCTTGAAACCGGTGAATTATTCGTCCAAAAACGAAGGGATGACCTCCTGTCTTTCCGTCTCGCGAACTTTTTAGCTCTAGTTATGAAACCCGTTCACTTGATTCTTTTCTTCGCTCTTGGTGCAACCCTCTTACCCGGATTTGCTCAAACGATTTCCCCGGAGTTGCTGAACGTCGTCAACCGACTTCCTTCTGGCCAAAGGAATATGGTAATCAATGAATATGAGAGGTTTAGATCGGGTAGGGGTATGAGGGCTCCTTTCCAGTCCAATGCACAGCAAAGGCTTTTGCCTCCCGGGAGCAAGGAGTCCCCGGACTCCGATGATGAAGTACCCCAAGGCGTTTCCTTGGTCAATCCCAACCAAGGCAGGCTTGAACTCCTGATGCAGTTGGAGACCATGATTCTCGAAGATATTGACTTTAATGATGAAACAATTTCCGAACTCGAGAAAGCGAAGAATCCCGAGAGCAAAGGTAGAATGATTACCCTTCTTGATAGGAAGCACGATTTGCAAAATACCCTCGAGGGCATCATGGAACTGCAGCTTTCCGTGATTATTGAAGAAACGTCTCAAGCAAGCCCTGACCAAGAGCCCGAGCTTATGCCTTTCGGCTATGATGCGTTCGACAAATTGTCTGTTTTGGAGTCGGGGTATCATCCTGCCCTGCAAATCCCCAGATTTTATTCCATTCCTTCTGATTACGAGGTCGGTCCGGGGGATTTTCTGGAAATTCAATTATTTGGTCAGCAGGATGCCCAGCATTCCGTTGTCATCGGCTCAAACGGCATCCTGCAGTTTCCGAGGATCGGTCCCATTAATGTTTTCGAAAAGGGAAGCTCCTTTCAATCCCTCAAGACCCTTATCAAGGAAAAGGTCAGTGAACAGTTCGGTGCCGGTGTGCGCGTCTCCATAGCTCTTTCCGAGCCCAGGCAAATAAAAGTTTTTTTAGCCGGCGAATTCAGAAAGCCGGGTCAGAGGTTGGTCACGGCGGGTAGTTCTTTATTTAGCCTTCTTCTTGAAAGCGGAGGATTCAAGGAAATAGCATCCCTCAGATCCCTCACTTTGAAACGATCTGGTTCCGAAGATTTGAAATTCGACCTCTACGATCTCCTGCTCAAGGGTTTGCGGGCTGAGTCAACCCTGAAGGAGGGCGACGTTATTTTCCTGCCTTCGGTTAGAAATAGGGTTTGGGTCGGTGGGAACGTTCTACGACCCGCAATTTACGAGATTTCCAGTAACGACACTCTCTCCGACATTATTGAGTTGGCCGGTGGTTTTGCCCATCGAGCCATGTCGTCCTTGATTACCATGGAGCGTGTAGGAGGTGATGGAGTCGGCATTGAATTCAAAACCTTGGACATCGCCAAGGACGGTTCGTTTGGTCTTCAGAACGGCGATCGCCTCAAAGTAAGAGCCGTGAGTGAAAACAAGAGAACGGCAGTTCTGGTGCAGGGGGAAGCGGAGCATCCCGGTCCCTACGAGTGGAGTGAAGGACTACGGATTTCCGGTGTTTTGAAGTCACTTTCCTTTCTTAAGGAAGATGCCGATCTAAATTATGGATTGATCAGAAGGCAGAGCCTCACCGGGTCAATTTCATTTTTGGCTTTTTCCCCGTACGACGTTTTCGCCGCTCCCGGTTCCGTCAAAGATTTGAATCTCCTGAAAAGGGATGAGCTGATACTTGTTTCCCGCTCGGATTCCTCGAAGAGAGAGCGAGCTATCCGCCCTCTCTTGGAGGAGTTACGCTACGAGGGAAAACCGGGCTATGGCATTCCCACGGTACGGATTTTGGGAATGGTGCATTTCCCGGGAGAATATCCGTATACCCCGGGTATGACCGTGAGGGATTTGGTTGTTGCCGGCGGAGGCATGACTGGTTCCGCCTATACCCTGTCCGCCGAGCTTTCGAGGCAAACCGTCGATCTCAATTCCTCTACACCCATGGCAAGGATCAATCACGTCAACTTGCCCTCGCTTCTCGATGAGCAGACCCTTTCCACGAAGCTTCGGATAAAGGACATTCTTTCGGTAAAACCGATCCCATCATGGAGTGAGAAAAATACGATTGAGATCCTCGGTGAAGTTCAATTCCCGGGAGTTTATACCTTCCAGAAGAACGAGAGTCTCAAAAGCGTCTTCAAGAGAGCTGGCGGGTTTACCGAAGCAGCGTTTCTGGAGGGAGCGGTTTTCACCCGGGTAAACTTGGTTGAGCGAGAAGATGAGCAAAAGGAAAGGCTGATAGCCCAACTTGAAAAAGACTTGGCGAACATATCCCTTGCCGCAGGCACCGAGCAAACCGCGGCCAAGGCGAAATCAGTTGCTGATGGCCTGCTTGCCAGGTTGCAAAACTCAAAGTCCCTAGGCAGGTTGGTAATCGACTTGAAGGATCAGGTTGCCGAAAAGAGCGATAATTCAATCATTGTAAGAAACGGGGACAAGCTTTTTGTTCCCAGCAAGCCTTTCGAGGTCAGCGTAGTGGGGGAGATCCAGTTTCCAACCTCTCACCTCTATCGCGACAATCTTTCCCTTAAAGATTATATTCAGCGAAGCGGGGGGTTTACGGCAAATGCCGACGAATCGCGTGTTTTTGCAGTGAAGGCAAATGGGGCTGTGCTCACCAAAGCGAACTCCGGATGGTTTACCACCATCAACACGAGGCAGAACCTCGAAGCAGGGGACGTTATCGTCGTCCCCATCAACCTGGATAAGGGAAGATGGTTGGAGACCCTGACTTCGGGAACGCAGGTGATCTATCAGCTTGCAGTAGCGGCGGCAGCGGTCAACTCCTTCTGATTTGAGATCATAAATTGGGTCTTCGAGGCCCTTGGGTCATTTTGTTCAAAAAAACTTGAACAACATGAACATGGCGATATATTCGGGGATTATGTCACCTTACTCCATCCCTTCCAGCAATGTTGATCATTCGTCGAATCAACCGGCTGAGTGGGAGTTAGCCGTTATTGATCTGTTCATTAATGCCGCTCAATCGGCAGGTTTGCCCAAATCACTTGGTCAAATCTATGGTCTACTGTTTTGTCGTGACGATGCCCTGGCCATGGACGAGATCATCCAGTTGCTTTCGATTAGCAAGGGATCCGCCAGTCAAGGCTTGAGGTCGTTGCGCCAGCTTGGAGCGGTTAACTCCCAATATGCTCGCGGCGATCGCAAGGAGAGGTTCGTTGCGGAGATTCGGTTGCGTAAGCTCGTAGCTGGTTTTCTCAAGGAACAGGCGGAACCGCACATGGAAAAGGGAATCACTCGTCTTGAGCACCTGCGGGAGCTTTTGTCCGAGGAAGAAGACGGGGATTCAAAGGCTCGTGGCAAACGCAGGGAAACTATTTTGTCCAGTTGGCATAGACAGATGGGAAGAATTCTTCCCTGGGTTAAGATGATAGTGGGTAAAAGCGATAAGCTTCCCAAATGAAATTCTGACTGCTCGAAGAAGCAAATTGGTTTTGATTGGCTTCGCGCAACGTGAAAGGCCAAGGGCGGTAGCGTGTGAAAATTATGAATGATAATACTAAATTAACCTCTGGTGAGGAAACGCCTGAAAAGGATTCCTCTCAAGGGGATGAGGCATTCGACCTTATTGAAATTCTCAAAGAATTAAGGCGACACTGGAAGTTAATTATTGGATTCGTAAGCTGTGGTATCGGTTTGGCCCTCGTTTATTGCTTTCTGTCGCCTCCGGAATATGGAGCCGAAACACTCTTGTCCATGGCTCAAGAAGATCAAGCCGCTCTTTCTTCAGCTACCGGACAATTCAGCGGCTTGGCCTCAATCGCAGGAATTTCGATGCCGGGCGATTCCAATAGCGAAAAAGTCATTGCTTCCCTTAAATCACGACAATTTCTCAAAAGGTTTATCACCAACGACAACCTCCTTCCAATCCTGTATGATGAACTTTGGGACGAGGAAAACGAGGAATGGATTACGGATGATAACGGGAGCGTTCCATCCGCCTCAAGCGCGGTTTCCGTTCTTGCGGGAGCATTGGAGGTGCAACAGGGTAAATCTTCCATCCTGGTTAGGGTTTCCATCAAGTGGGACAAACCCGGAGTCGCCGTTGACATGGTCAATGATCTGGTCGGAGCATTGAATGATGAATTGCGCAGAAAGGCGATTGATGGATCAAGGAAGCGGATTGGCTACCTTGAGAAGGAACTGGCCAAAACCTCTCTTAAGGATATGCGGGCCATCCTTTACAATTTGCTGGAATCAGAAAAGCAAAAGGCCATGTTGGCGAACGTTAACGAGGATTTTGCTCTGGAGGTAATCGACCCTGCCGATATCGAGTCCATGGATAAGCCAACGGCTCGCGCCACGGTTCCACTTGGGGTTGTTTGCTCACTTCTTCTGGGAGTGTTTACCGTTTATCTAAGACAATTTTTCAGAAGGCTCGCGGACGCGAGCGTTCGGTAAAAACCTTATCATGAACAAAAGAATTTCAAAGATTTCCGTAGTTGGATTAGGTTACGTCGGACTTCCGTTGTCGTTGCAGTTTGCCAGTTCGGGGGTTGAGGTGCTGGGCATTGACTTGGACTCCCAAAAAGTCGACGCGATCAATTCCGGCAAGTCATACCTCAAGCATTTTTCTTCGGAAAAAATCGCAGAGCAAGTGGATGCGGGAAGGTTCAAGGCTTCTACGGAAGTGTCGCGAGTTTCCGAGGTCGATGCCGTCCTTATTTGCGTTCCCACGCCATTGAATGAATACAGGGAGCCCGATCTGTCCTACGTGCTTGATACGGCCGAGGCGATGGCCCCTCACCTGACAAAGGAGGTTTTGATAGTTTTGGAATCAACGACCTACCCCGGTACGACTGAAGACGAACTTAGAGTGATTCTTGAGGAGGGGTCTGGGATGAAGGCTGGGGTTGACTTTCATTTGGCTTATTCCCCTGAGCGAGAAGATCCCGGGCGGGAAGACGCTTCCGTAAAGACGATTCCCAAGGTAGTGGGAGGTTATACCATTGAATGCAGTGATTTGGCTGCCGATCTTTACGGGCAGGCAATTGACGAAATTCATCGAGTTTCCTCTTGCCGGGTGGCGGAGGCTACCAAGTTGCTCGAGAATATCTTTCGAAGCGTCAACATAGCTTTGGTCAACGAGCTTAAGGTCGTCTACGAAGCAATGGGCATCGAAGTACACGAGGTGATTTCCGCCGCCGCCACCAAACCCTTTGGCTTTATGCCTTTCCGCCCGGGTCCGGGTTTGGGGGGTCATTGCATTCCCATTGATCCGTTTTACCTCACTTGGAAGGCGCGCGAATTTGATAAACATACTCGCTTCATAGAATTGGCTGGTGAGATCAATACCGCCATGCCGGATTACGTGGTTTCCAAGGTTGCGGATGCACTTAATGAAGAGGGTAAATCAGTCAAAGGTTCTCGAATTCTAATCCTTGGTCTTGCCTACAAGGCCAACGTCGATGATTGCCGTGAATCCCCTTCGTTCGTCCTGATGGAAAAGCTTTTATCCAAGGGGAGCAAGGTTGAGTATAATGACCCATATGTTCCGGTCGTTCCGGAAACTCGGGAGCATCCGGAGTTGGCTGGGATTCACTCCGTAAAAATCGAGGACGAATTTGATTTGATTTTGCTTTCCACCGACCACGACGAATACAGGGAGTTCGATTTCAGGGAATTTCGCTGTCCGGTCGTAGATTCCCGGAATTGCATATCGCTAAGGCCAACTAAGTACTACAAGGCATAATCATGACTAGATGTCTGGTAACCGGAGCAGCGGGCTTTATCGCCTCACAGGTTTGCCGCCAATTGCTGGAGGAAGGCCACGAAGTGGTGGGCCTTGACAACTTGAACGACTATTACGACGTATCGCTTAAGGAATGGCGGCTTGATCAGCTAAGAAACTCCAAGCACGCATCATCCTTTGATTTCCATAAACTGGACTTGGAGCATGCGAAGGATCTCCAGGGCATTTTTGAAGAAAAGGGACCTTTTGACGTCGTCTTTAACTTAGCTGCCCGCGCCGGTGTGCGATACAGCATGGAAAACCCTCACGTCTATTTCTCAACCAATACGATCGGCACCCTGAACCTGCTTGACTGCATGAAAAACAATGGGTGCGGCAAGATTGTCCTGGCCTCGACTTCCTCCCTGTACGCCGGCCAACCGATGCCTTTCTCCGAGACCCTGCCCGTGAATGAGCCTCTTTCTCCTTATGCCGCGAGCAAGAAAGCGGCCGAACTGTTGGCATTCAGTTACCACAAACTTTACGACCTTGATGTCTCAGTAGTTCGTTACTTTACGGTGTTTGGCCCTGCCGGTCGTCCCGACATGAGTATATTCAGGTTCATAAAATGGATCGACGAAGAGGTTCCAATCGAGTTATTCGGGGATGGATCCCAGTCCCGCGATTTTACCTACGTCGATGATATCGCAAGCGGTTCACTCGCCGCCATGAAAAGGGTAGGCTATGAAATATTTAATTTGGGAGGGGGACGGAATCCTATTTCTTTGAATCATATCATTGGCTCCCTTGAGGAACTTTTAGGAAAGTCGGCCCGAATCAACCATCAACCCTTCCACATTGCCGACATCAAGGAAACTTGGGCGGAAATCGACAAAGCCGAGCGCATGCTTGGCTGGACTCCGTCCACTTCCCTCGAAGATGGATTGATGAAATGCGTTGAGTGGTATCTGGAGAACAAAAAATGGGTGAAGGGAATTAAGGTATGAATGCTTCCGCGAAGGTCGGATTAGTCGGTTGCGGGTACTGGGGAAAGAACCTTTGCCGCAACTTCAAGTCTTTGGGCGCCTTGGGTATGGTTGTTGACTCAACGCAATCGGGTAAGGAGACGGCCACGGAGTTGGCCCCCGGCGTTCCGGTAAGCTCCTCCTTCGACGACGTTCTGGGCGACGACTCGATTCATGCAGTTGCCCTTGCGACTCCTGCCGAGACCCATGCCGCGCTTTCGATCAAGGCGATGGAGGCGGGCAAAGACGTTTTTGTGGAAAAACCCATGGCGTTGAATCTCGAGGATGCCGACCGGATGCGGGAATTTGCAGAGCGGGAAGGAAGGGTTCTCATGGTTGGTCACCTTCTGGAATATCATCCTGCGGTCCTCAAGCTCAGGGAGTTGATTTCGAATGGTGAATTGGGGCAGGTCAATTACGTTTATTCCAACCGCTTGAATTTCGGGAAAGTCCGTACGGAGGAAAATGCGCTTTGGAGTTTTGCGCCCCATGACGTCGCCGTAATTCTGCGCCTGATGGGCAAGTCACCCATCGAGGCATCCGCTACCGGTGGTTCTTACCTGACGGAAGGCCTCGCAGACGTCACCGTTTCCAACCTTCGCTTCGAAAATAACAGTCGTGCTCATATTTTCGTCAGTTGGCTCCATCCCTTCAAGGAGCAGCGTCTGGTTGTAGTGGGCGATCGTAAAATGGCCATTTTCAATGACGTCGCTCCATTTGGAGAGAAGCTCAAATTGTATCCGAATTCAGTCGAGTTCGAAGGGGAAATGCCGGTCTTGAGGAAAGAAGATGCCCAATTCGTCGAGCATTTGGATACCGAACCCTTGCGAGAGGAGTGCAATCATTTTCTCAATTGCGTTTCATCCCGGGAAGAGCCTCTTACCGATGCAAAATCCGGGATAGAAGTGCTGAAGGTTCTCCATGCCTGCCAAGCCAGTATTGGGAGTCATGGCGCTCCGGTCGAGATCTAGAATGAAGGACTCAGCCCCAAGCATCCACCCGACTGCCGTAGTTGATGATGGCGCTGATATCGGAGAAGGGACTTCAGTTTGGCATTTCACCCACGTCTGTTCCGGAGCCGTAGTCGGCAGGCATTGCTCACTTGGTCAAAACGTTCTTGTGGCGGACAAGGCTGTGATCGGGAATGGGGTCAAAGTCCAAAACAACGTCGCGATCTACGGAGGCGTGACGGTGGAAGACGAAGTTTTCCTAGGTCCTTCCTGTGTTCTTACAAACGTCACCAACCCACGTTCTCAGGTCAGCCGTAAATCTCTTTACGAAAAGACCTTGGTTTGCCGCGGAGCAACCATAGGGGCAAATGCAACGATCGTTTGCGGGGTAACCTTGGGTCGCTACTGTTTTATCGGTGCTGGAGCGGTTGTGGTAAGGGACGTTCCCGATTATGGCCTTGTTCTGGGAAATCCGGGCAAAAATCAGGGCTTTATGAGCAGGCATGGGCATCGCTTGAATTTTAACGAAGAGGGAAGAGCAAGTTGTCCGGAATCCGGATTTAATTACGTCAGGGTAGGGGAGGAAGTCAGATGCGAAGATTTGGCCGAAGAGGCTTCCTTGCCGGATCACTTGTCGGTAGGCACGGAAAATTACGACTTCTTTAAAAAGACTGAAAACTAATTCAAAGTTATGGATTTCATTGATCTTAAATCCCGCCAGAAACTAATACGAGAGGAAGTCGACGAACGAATCCAGGCAGTTCTGGAACACGGACAGTTCATTCTGGGCCCTGAAGTAAGCGACCTTGAGCAAAGGCTTGCCGGATACGTGGGCGTCAAGCATTGCGTTACCGTTTCAAGTGGTACCGATTCACTGCTCATTGCCCTTATGGCTCTTGAGGTTGGACCCGGAGATGAGGTCATCACAGTACCTTATACGTGGATTTCCTCGGCCGAGGTCATTGCGCTCCTGGGTGCAACCCCAGTCTTTGTAGATGTTCGCGAGGACACCTTGAACATGGATGAAAAGCTTCTCGAGTCCGCCATAACTTCCAAAACCAAGGCGATTATGCCGGTATCCATATACGGTCAAACCCCAGACATGGATGCAATCAATGAAATTGCAGGCAGGTACGGACTTCCTGTTATTGAGGATGCTGCTCAGAGTTTTGGAGCCACTTGCAAGGGGAATAAGTCTTGCAACCTCTCTACTATAGGCAGCACGTCTTTTTTTCCCTCCAAGCCTCTCGGTTGCTATGGGGACGGCGGCGCCCTTTTCACCAGCGATGACGAACTGGCGGAAAAGTTTCGCTGGATTAGAGTGCACGGGCAGCAGCGCAAGCACCACCATCCGATCCTGGGCGTCAACGGAAGGATGGACACTTTGCAGGCGGCGATCCTGCTGGCCATCCTTGAAGTTTTTCCGCAAGAGGTTGTCAAGCGTGGTGAAATCGGTGATCGATACACTTCCTCGCTTTCTGGTCTCGATGAACTGACGACACCTGTGATTGCTGCTGAAAACACCTCGGTGTACGCGCAGTATACAATTCTCAGCGAACAAAGGGAACTCGTCCAAAACTCCCTCAAGGATCAGGGAATTCCATCCGTTTCCTACTATTCCGTGCCACTGCATTTGCAACCGGTCTTCAAGGATTTGGGTTGTCGGGCTGGTGATTTTCCAGTTTCCGAAAAGATTGCCAATCAATGCCTGAGCCTTCCCATGAGTCCCTATTTGTCAGAGCAAGACCAAGACAAAGTGATTGAAGGCATAAGGGATTCCGCAACTCCACGGAGCAAATAGCTGTTGGATTGCGTGATGCGATTGATCGGCAGAGCAGGAAAAAACACCGGCATAGCTTAAAATTGAAACACCAACTGGAAAAATCTTTTGCTGTGGACGACCATCTTGTGGGTCCGGGGCATCCGTGTTTCGTCATTGCCGAGATCGGTCAGGCGCATGATGGAAGCCTCGGGGCAGCTCATGCCTACGTCGACGCCGTTGCAAAGACGGGAGCGCAGGCCGTCAAGTTTCAAACGCACATTGCTGATGCGGAGTCCAGTCACGACGAAGAATTCCGTGTGAACGGATTTCCTCAGGACTCAACCAGGTATGACTATTGGAAAAGAATGGAATTCACGGAAACGCAGTGGGCTGCCTTGGCTAAGCACGCCGCTGACAAAGGCCTGGTTTTTCTGTCTACCCCGTTTTCCTTCGAGGCCGTCGAATTACTCGAAAGGCTTGGGGTGCCCGCATGGAAAATCGGCTCAGGTGAAACCGGTAACTTGGCGATGCTGGAAAAAATAGCAAAAACCCAGAAGCCGATACTTCTCTCTTCCGGGATGTCCTATTGGAAGGAACTCGACGAAGCGATTTCCGTTCTTTCGGGACATCACGGAAAGGTAGGTGTCTTTCAGTGCACGACCTCTTATCCTTGTCCACCCGAAAAGCTGGGGTTAAACGTGATCCGGGAAATAGGCGATCGTTATGGTTGCCCTACCGGCCTTTCGGATCACTCCGGAACCATTTACCCGAGCCTGGCTGCCGTTGTACTTGGGGCCAACATGATTGAAGCGCACGTCGTGCTCTCCCGAGATTCATTTGGTCCCGACGTTACCTCTTCCGTAACCATTGAAGAATTAAAAGTCATCGTTGAGGGAGTCCGCTTTACGGAGAAATCCTTGGCGTCCATCATAGACAAGGACTTGGAAGCTGAAGCAATGGCCGACCTGAGGCAATTATTCGGTAGAAGCATTTATTTTTCACGTGACTTGGAGCAAGGGCACGAGTTGGCCTTGTCGGATATCTCTCTCAAGAAACCAGGGACTGGAATCCCGGCCAAGATGCTGGATCGCTATATTGGCAGAAAATTGACGAAAGCTTGTTCCGAAGGCGAGCAACTGAAGGAGGATGATTTTTCGTGAAGAAGATTGAAAAGATATGCGTCCTGCTCGTTGACCGGGCCAATTATGGCAGAATGTATCCCGTAATGAAGGCCCTGGAAGACGATCCCGATCTGGAACTTCAAGTCATTTGCGCCGGGACCATGCTGCTGGAGCGCTTCGGCGAAGCGGAAAAAATGGTCGAAAACGATGGATTCAAGGTAGATCATCGAGTCTTCCTTGAGGTGGAGGGCTCGGTTCCCGTAACGATGTCAAAGAGCATTGGCTTGGGAATCATTGAATTCACCAACGTCTACCAGCAGTTGCAACCGGATATGCTTTTGCTTATCGGCGATAGGTACGAAGCCTTGGCCGCGGCGATTGCCGGAGCCTATATGAATATTCCGATAGCTCACGTTCAGGGAGGAGAGATTTCCGGATCCATTGACGAGAGCGCCCGTCATGCCATTACGAAGTTTTCACATCTTCATTTCCCGGCAACACAACGATCGGCGGATTATTTGGTTAGGATGGGCGAAGATCCTGCCCACGTCCATAACGTGGGTTGCCCAGCAGGCGATTACATCCGGGAACTAGATACCGATTTGCCTAGTGATATCTTCAACCAAATGGGCGTAGGAGCGAACATTGATCCCGAAAAACCATTTCTGCTGGTCATCTATCATCCGGTTACGACAACCTTTGGGAGTGAGAGAGAGCAAGCGGAACAGTTGATTGGGGCCCTTCACGATTTGGCAATGCCTACCGTATGGCTTTGGCCGAACATTGACGCGGGTAGCGATAATATTTCCAAGGCTATACGGGTTTATCGTGAAAAGAATTCTTCCGGATGGTTGCACTTGGTTAAGAATCTCAATCCCAAGGTCTTCCAAAAGTGTCTCAAGAAGACCGTATGCGCGATAGGAAATTCTTCAAGTTTCGTTCGCGACTCTACTTTTTCAGGAACCCCCGTGGTTTTGATTGGAGATAGGCAGGATGGCCGGGAACATGGCGAGAATTTGACTGCCGTCGACCCCGTTGCCGATCAAATCAAGTCCGCGGTTAAGATACAGCTTGAGAATGGGCGGCATGAACCCGGTGCCCTTTATGGCGACGGCAATGCCAGTGCCCGCATTATAGAGAAACTAAAGGGTTTCGTGCCTTATTCTCAAAAAACGCTCCATTACAGGTATCAATAAGGGAATCCTGATCATTGAACCGGAAGGCTACTCTCCGGTCGCCCTGAAGACCTATTCATCAATAGGCCCTGTTTGGCTGTCGGGAATCGATCAATTCGATCCTCACGAAGTTGGGTGTCTTGTGGTCAGGTTGGCTCATTACGTGGATGGCGACTTTCTTGAACCTTTTCCGAACTTGCTCGCATTGGCCAGTCCTACCACTGGGGTTACTCATTTGGATATGCAAGCTTGCGACGGAAAGGGAGTCCGGGTTTTTACCCTGCGGGATTGTATGCCCAAGCTCGAAAAAATCACCTCAACTGCAGAGCATGCTTTATGCTTGATGCTTTCACTTGTGAGGCGCCTGCCTCAGGCACATTCCTCAACCGTCGAACGTGGGGAATGGAATCGAGACGATTTTTGTTCGCGGCAACTGTCTTCCTTGCGATTGGGAATAGTCGGACTGGGGCGGATAGGTAGATGGATGGCGAGATATGCGAAAACCATCGGTATGGAGGTAGCCGCTCATGATCCTTACGTTGCTCCTGAAGCTTTCGAATCGGAGGGAGTCTCTTCTCTGGCCCTGGAAGAACTTTGTCGCCGTTCCGACGTCCTTACCATCCATGCCGACTTGAGATCGGATAACGTTTCTCTCATCGATTCCGATTTGCTGGATCTTCTCCCCGAAGATGCCTATTTAATAAATACCTCGCGCGGTGAGCTGATGGACGAAAAGGCGGTAGCCGAAAGGGTGAGGGATGCCAAGCTCGCAGGTGTCGCAGTAGACGTTCTTCGGGCCGAACATGAGTCGCTCTGCCTTGCCGACTCACCCTTGATGAGCGCGGCCCGTGATGGATTCAACGTTTTGGTCACTCCTCACATCGGTGGATGTACGACCGATGCGATGCGCCAAACCGAGGATCTCTTGGCTGAAGTAGTTGCGGAGGCTCTTTCCTCATGAACGAGAAGGTTCTGGGTATTTTGCCGGCCAGAGGCGGTTCGAAAGGGATTCCGGGCAAGAATCTAAGGAATCTTCTTGGGAAACCCTTGCTCGGTTGGAGCGCGGAAGCGCTCGTTGGCGTGGATCGCATTGAGAAGAAAATCTGCTGTACCGACGATCAGGAAATTGCTGATGCAGCTCGTAATTTCGGCTTGGAGATACCTTGGATAAGACCGGAATCCCTAGCTCAAGACGACACGCTGGTCATTGACGTAATCTCACATGCCTTGGATCGGTTTTTGAGTGATGAAAAGTCATCCTACAGTCATGTCGTATTGGTCCAGGCGACCAGTCCGACGGTCACTTCGGAAGACATTGATGCTGCCCTTGAGCTGGCTGTGGAGACTAATGCAGATACGGTAATTACCGGCTTTGATGCTGGTGAAAAACATCCTGCCAGAATGTTTCATATTGATGCCAATGGCTCAGTATCGTGGTTTTCGCAAGAACCGCAACGCATGGTCAGAAGGCAAGATTTGAAGCCTGTTTTCATAAGGACCGGATTGGTTTATGTCATGAAAACCGAAACTATTCAAAGCTACGGTAGCATCTATGGTCCCGACACCAAGGCAATCGTCGTTCCCGAGCCGAAGGCTGTTAATATCGACGTAGAAGAGGATTTCGCATTGGCGGAAAATTACCTCAGGCAAGTTTTCAAGTAGTCTTTCTTAATTATTCATCCAGAAAAAGCAGATTATGACTTGCCGCGGCTAAACCCTGTATGCCGGAGTTCGTGACAGGAGTTGGAGCCAAGTTCCTCTATCTTCCCATTGAAATTTGGAGTAGGGAATTTCATGCCAAAACACTGCTTGCTCTTTATGGTGCAAGCAACGGATGGAGTGTTGTCATCGGTCCTAAATCGGAGATGCACAGAAGACTGCCGCGTTTACCCAGAGGAGTTGTTCTGCAATTCGGTTTCCATAAGAATTACGCAGCTGAAATGAAGAGGCTTCGTTCTTGCGGGCACAAAGTTGTGGCAGCGGACGAAGAAGGACTGGTTACGCTTAGTCCTGAGCATTACAAGCGTTATCGGGTTTCGGGCAAAACTCTGGAGCAATGCGACAAGTGCTTCTGCTGGGGAGACGTACATGCTCAAATGATTCGAGAGGTAGATCCCTCGGTAGATTCGAAACTGCATATTACGGGTAACCCGCGAATGGATTTGCTTCGTCCATCCTTTCGCGACCTAGTCGAATCTGAAGCCGCTGGATTGCGAGATCAATATGGACGTTTCATCTTGTTGAATGGGAATTTCGGTTCCTATAACCACGCAATGGGAATTGACTACACTTGGAAGTCGATCGAGTCCAAGGGATGGGCTTCAACCCCAAAGGATAAGGATTTCCATCATAGGAGAGTCGAGTTGCAGGGGCGGTTTTTCAAAGCCTTTCATTCAGTACTTCCCAAAATTGCCACTGAAGAGAGAAAGGTGGTCGTAAGACCCCATCCCTCCGAGTCCTTGGTTCCCTGGGAGGAGTTGTCGGAAGCCCATCCAGGCAAGATTATCGTTGCCAGGGAGGGAAACGTCATCCCTTGGCTACAAGCGTCCGAAGCCGTTCTCCACAATGGTTGTACAACCGCTGTAGAGGCATTTTTTCTGGACCGTCCGGTAATCGCCTTCCGCCCCGAAAAAAACCTCGAATTGGAAACAGAATTGCCAAATCACATTAGCATCCAGGTCTCTACTGAGGAAGATCTTCTGGCCTTGCTTGAAAAAGTGACTGAGGAAGATTCTAAAAGTCGTGAAGAACGAATTGAATATGCCCGGAAGTTCCTCGTCGCTGGAGATGGTCCTTTTTCTTCCGAACGAATGATCGACGCATTGCCTGAAGTGGAGAATCATTCGGCAGGAGAACTCAATTCATTTCGCTATCTGAAGGATCGCGTCTACTTTGCCCTTAGAAACTTGGCTGGAAAATTGGTTCACAGACAGTCTTCCGCTTACCTTGGACTAAAGTGCCGAAAGCTTGAGTTGAGTCAGACGAGAGAGGTTCTGCAGGCATACTCCTCTCGTGTAAAACTTCGCGAACCCAAAGTTTACTCTATCGGCAATGGCTTGCTTTGTTTTGATTGATCGCCTGCTGCAGTTCAAATCCTCCTTGTCCTTGTTGATAAATCCCCACCGCTAATCCTTTGAAATGAAATATGACAAGAAAAGCATTGCTGAAAAAGTTTCCGAATTAGGATGCATACAGCCATGGAACCATAACTTCATTCTTCCGGAAGGCGTTGAGACAAGGCCGGGAAACCAAGTGTCTCACGGCAAAAATCTAGTTAAGTTGAAAAGGTTGAAACCCTTGTTCGACCTTCTCGATCTAAAGGGCAAGAAGGTTTTGGATATGGGCTGCAACGAGGGGTTTTTCTCCTTGGAAATGGCTTCTTCGGGCGCTGACGTGAATGGAATAGATATCGATGAAAAAAGAATTCTAAAGGCAAATTTCATCAAGAAGGTTTTGGCACCGGATTTGCCTGTAAGCTTTTGCGTTCAGGATGTTTATTCCCCCGAATTCTCGTTACGGAACCGCTTTGATCTTTGTCTTTGCCTGGGATTTATTCATCGCGTCCCGGATCCTTTCAGAGCTCTTGCTTCTCTTGCAGATCGCTCGGAAATGATTGTCTTCGAATGGAAGGCCCTCAAGCACGGTCCTCATGATGATGCCTTCGCCTACCTCTCCCCCAAAGACGAGAACCGCGAAGACTTTTATGGCACGGAATACTGGATCCTTAGTTTTACTGCAGTTGAAAGGATTCTGGCCCGACAGGGGTTCAAGTATTTTCACCGTATCGACGATCCCCGTCAGAAGCGAGCGATCCTTGTTGCAGGAAGAGTGAATCATCGAATTTTCGACTCTCCCGATCTGATTCTTCACCGCGGACGCCTTCGCGCGCTCTTATCCCATGGCAAAAGATTTTGGAAGACTTGTTGTGGAATTATATCCGGACGGGTGAACTCTTAAGCCTCCTCCATTCACACTATTTAGATGAGCTTTTTTCGAAAGAACAAGTACCGAGTCGGCAATCTGATAAGGTCTTTTTCGGCCCCTTGGTTGGAGGCGTCGATTAACCCAAATGCCGCAACTTCCATTTTCGGCTGCTGCTTTGGTGATGATGGGTGGCATCATCTTAGGCAAACGCTCGAGGAGTACGACGAAAACCCAAAGCGGGACGTTAAGGAAACTACAATGTGGAAATTCCTTAAAAAATTTTGTCCGGATGGCATTTCAATCCTCGCAAACGTTAAGTGTGAAGAACCTCTTCCGTTATTCGTTTATCCTTGGGTCGACTTCAGCAGCAGAGGTAAAAAACGCAAGGACCCTATAAGTTCAAGATTCTGCGGACCTTCCAGTGATGAATTCGTAATTAGGGAATACCAGCGAACCATATCCCTTTATAACGAAATTAAATCCGAAGGCTACAAGCCCTCCGAATACCCCCACTCCCTAATTGGGGGAACCTTTCTTATTTCAAGAAGTGGGGAAAAGCGATTTATCGTCATGCAGGGCAATCATAGAATGGCGATCTTGGCTCATTTGGGCTTTAGCGAGATCTTGGTTCGGGCGAATGCCCGATCCATTCCTTTTGTTGAAGAAAGAAAAATCGAGACTTGGCTGAACGTTAGGAAAGGCAGGTGCTCGGTCGAGCATGCAGGAGAAGTATTCGAGTATTTCTTCAAGGAAAAGGGAACAGAGATATCCCGGTTGATCAATTGAGGGGAGCTATCAAGTATTTTGGTGAAATCCTGGATCTTCTAGGAGAGCAAAGGAGGAAATTGCCTTGGCTGCTAATTCTGTTTCTATCTTCATCCGTACTTGATATCTTCGGATTAGGCTTGATCGGACCCTACGTATCCCTTTTGAGCGACCCAGACGCGAATGGCGGTTTTATCGAAAGTGCCGCCAAGGCTTTGGGGTTTGGGGGCGGAGAAGCGGATTTGCTTTTAATAGGCGGCTTGTTGTTGGTTGGAATCTTCATAGCCAAGGCGGTTTTGGTAATCGTAATAAACTATTCGATTATCAAGTTCAGCCAGAAGCAAATGGTCCACCTCCGTTCCTATTTGATGCAGAGGTTTCAGGACCTTGATTATGCAGAATATATGTGCCGTAATAGTTCGGAGTATATCAACAGTCTCGTCAGTTTGGTTGGCAGATTTGGTTCGGGAGTCGTACTTAGTTCCCTAAAGACTCTCAGCGAAAGCACGGTTGCGGTTATACTACTGATTTTCCTAGCCGTCCAAAACCTTGCTGCAATGGTGCTTCTGGTTGTGATGGGCGGTGCCGTTCTTCTCGTGTATGATCGCTTGTTCAGACCTCGGATCGGCGTTTACGGTGAGCGGTTTACCGAAGCGGCAAGATCTCAAATCCAAGGAGTCCAGGAAGGAATTGATGGGCTCAAGGAAATCAGAATTCTAGGTAAGACCGATTATTTTCATTCCAAGGTCCTGACCAGCTCTAGGGAGTATGCCGATAATTACAGCCGTTCTCAAATTCTTATCTTCTCACCGCGTTACATACTTGAAAGCCTTCTGGTATGTTTTGTCGTTTTGCTTGTGTTGGGTACTCGATGGATGGGCCACCAAGCGGATGAAATCATACCAACCCTTGCGGTTTTCGGACTGGCTTCACTGAGGCTGATGCCCTGTGCCCAAGGGATTTCAAGTAGTCTGCTTCAATTGCAGTTCAATCGAGAGGCTGTCTCCATACTTCATTCCGATTGGGTTTCGGTCAATAAATCCCAGGGCAAATGCACTACCGAGCTTTCCGTACAAAATGAATCCGAGCCGTTCCGCGAGCTTTCCCTTGATGCTGTTTCCTATTCCTATCCGAACGCAAAGAGCATGGCTCTGGACTCCGTAACTCTTGCAATAAAAGAAGGAGAATCTATTGGAATCATGGGTTCTTCGGGAAGCGGCAAGACCACTTTAGTTGACCTTTTGTTGGGTCTTCTGGTTCCGCAAAAAGGGAGAGTCCTCTACAATGATCAGCCGCTTGTAGATCGTTTGGGGGACTGGAGATCGAAGGTAGCTTACCTGCCTCAGGAGGTTTTTCTGGTGGACGATACTTTACGAAGAAACGTTGCATTGGGCGTTCCTGATTCGGAGATCAGCGATGAAAGGTTGGCGGAGTCCTTGCGCAAAGCTCAACTGGAGAATCTCGTTTCCGGCATGCCCGAGGGTGCCGAGACAATGCTTGGAGAGAGAGGAGCCAGACTTTCAGGCGGGCAGCGCCAACGAATTGCCCTTGCTCGAGCCTTTTATCACGGACGCAGCATTCTGGTAATGGATGAATCAACAAGTGCCTTGGATTCGGAAACTGAAAAGGAGATCGTTCAGGAGATCGAGCGTCTCAAAGGCAGCATGACCATGGTCGTTATTGCTCATCGTGAAAGTACCTTGAGACATTGTGATAGAATTTACGAAATGTCTGCAGGGCGCGTTCTCGAAGGCAATCGGGTCCGCTAACGGAGAAAGGTTATAAGTGTTAGTTTCCGTGAAC
>DLRY01000038.1:0-105714 GCA_002500665.1 Opitutia bacterium UBA7876 | reverse complement strand
ACCTTTTTCATGCCGGCGAAGCCGTTTTATCCCGTCTGTACGCCTTTTGTGTGATGGAACATTTTCGGTGTTTCCTGCAGTAAAATCACTTTGAATTAGAAATTCAGCCTCATCCGTGCACTCGTCTTCTACTTTATGATCATTCTGGGTATCTCTGCATATTATCATGATAGTGCGGCGGCTATGCTTGAGGATGGTCACATCAAGGCCGCCGCTCAAGAGGAACGTTTCACGAGAAAGAAGCACGACCCCGGTTTTCCTGTTGAAGCAATAAAATATTGTCTGGAGCAAGGCGAATTTTCCCTGCGGGATGTCGGGCAAATTGTTTTCTACGATAAGCCGCTGGGAGGGAGGATTACCAGCAAGCCCGTGCTTCCGAAATTCGACAAAAGGATTTTCAATTATGCCTAGGCATCCTCAATAAATCATGTTCGGAATTCTTCGCTTTGCTTTTGCTTTGATGGTCGTTGCAGGAAAATTCATAGGTATTGAAGTGATTCCAGGAATTGGCGTTTGGGGTTTTTTTATTCTAAGCGGTTTTCTTATGACCTTAATTCTTAATGAAAAGTATGGCTTCGGAAGAGCGGGCCTTAAGAGATTCCTCGTTTCCAGAATTCTTCGGCTATATCCCTGCTATTACGCAGTAATGGTACTGACCATACTTCTTTACCTGTTTGTTCTGGGATTTGATTGGAACAGGATCGGAGAGTCTTTTTTCGGAACTTACAGGGATATTACAGCAAATCTACTGATTTTTGGTAATACGATCTTTGGGATTGGAAGAGCAGATGTCGTAGTACCTATTTCTTGGGCGGTTGACGTCGAAATGATGATGTACGTTACAAGTGTAGTCATAATCGCCAGGAGTCCCAAGTGCGCGCTTTACTCCCTTATTACATGCGTTGTTCTTTTCCCAATATTGTGGATCGTTGCAAAGAACTACATTGCTTCCGGCCAAACTGCGATAGCCGGTAATTTGCTTTACAGTTTTCTGCCTGCTGCACTTCTTCCCTACAGTTTGGGGAGTGTCGTCTACCATTACCGAGAACGTGTCTACATAAACTATTCGGAGGTCAGAGCATGCGGTCTTCTTTTGTCTTTAGTTTGCATAGGGCTATTCATACCCAGCTTTTCAGTAACTCTAGCATACTTATCATCGTTACCCGTCTCAGCACTTATGATAGTCATGCTTTACCGGGCAAAGCGGAGCAAACTTGATGATCTTATAGGCGACATGACCTACCCAGTATACCTTATGGTGGGAACCCTTAACACGATTTTGCTAAATACGAATTTTTTTAACTCTCCGACACTTATCACAAGTGACAAGCACCTTACTCCACTCGGTTCGATGTTGGCTCTTTCCATTCTTCTAGCTATTGCATATGCCATACTACTGTGTGTTGATAAGCCGATAGGAAAATACCGAAAAAGATTCTCCGCCATTCAAAGACTATCGACTTGACCAATCCAATGGACAAAAAATTGGTTTTGAGACTTTTTTTCGCTTGTTGGGCATCAAGAAAATTTAAGGAAGAGATTCTCAGACTATAAAAGGATATTATGAATATAGATGACAGTAAGATTTTAGTGATCGGAGGCGGAGGCTTCATCGGAAGTTTCGTAGTTTCCGAATTACTTAAGACCAAAGTCGGAAAAGTGGTTGTCTTCGACAACTTCGCTCGCGGAAAAATGAGCAACATCGAGGAAAGCCTGAAGGATCCCCGATGCGAGGTTTATCCTCATGGAGGCGACGTCCGTGAACTGGACATCCTTAACGATGCGATGAAGGGTATGGATGCCGTGATTCACCTTGCGGCCATGTGGCTGCTTCATTGCAAGGATTTCCCCCGGACTGCCTTCCACGTAAATATCGAAGGCACCTTCAACGTTCTGGAGGCATGCGTAAAGAACAACATCAAGCGACTGGTATACTCATCTTCCGCTTCCGTTTACGGAGATGCGTCCGAGGTGCCGATGACCGAAAGTCATCCGTTCAACAATAAGAACTTCTATGGCGCGACCAAGATAGCCGGCGAGGCCATGTGCCGGGCTTATTTCGACAGATATGGCCTTAGTTACGTCGGCCTGAGGTACATGAACGTATACGGACCGCACCAGGATCAAACCGCAGCTTACACTGGGGTGATTCCCATCATGCTGAATAAGATCGATGCAAATGAACCGCCTACCATCAACGGAGACGGAACCCAAGCTTACGATTTCATCGACGTCGAGGACGTCGCAAGGAGCAACCTTTGCTCCTTGGAGTCCGAAGCCACGGATGAATTCTACAACGTCGGTACGGGAGTGCAGACGAGCATCAAGGAACTTTGCGACACCATTCTGGATCTAAAGAAATCTGAGCTGAAGGTAACCTACAACCCATACAGCGAAGATGATGCCAGAAGACTGGTTCAAAATCGTATTGGTTGCCCTAAAAAGGCGACGGCTGATCTCGGTTTCACCTATAAGTATGATTTGCGCACGGGCTTGCAGCGCCTGATCGATTGGCGGGAATCAAACGAAGTAGGTTTTCATTGAAGCTCCTTTTGCACGGGAATAAACGCGAGGTACCTTCAAACACGAATGTTTCGAGGTGGTTTGATTGAAAATAGCCAGCAATAAAAAGTTAACGAAGCTTCAAGGACAACGACCCATATTTGTTTGCTACCTTAATTCCTAATGAAAAATCAAAATATTAGCCAAACCTATCAGAGTTTCAAAGACAAGTGGCATTTGAACAGGGATCTTGCGTTTGCTGAAACCCTGAGAGAGGGTTCCGATATCCAGAAATGGATCACGAGTAGAAACGGTTTCAATTCGATAGATGATTTTCAGGGATGGTTAGGCAATAGGGAAAGGATTCTTGATGCAGGATGCGGAAATGGGCGCGTCACGGCATTACTTCGAATGAATACCGAACCTACCCAGGAAATCGTTGGCATAGATTTGACTGCGGCATCAGTTGCAAAAGAGAATTTATCGGGTTCCCCAAATTTGAAAATCTATGAGAAGGATTTACTAGGAGATCTATCCGGCATTGGCAAATTCGATCTTATATATTGTCAGGAAGTCCTTCACCATACTGCAGATCCTGCAGAGGCTTTTTCAAATCTTGTAGAACTTTTGTCTCCAGAAGGAGAGATCGCAATTTACGTCTATAAAAAGAAAGCGCCAATAAGGGAACATGCCGATGACTTCGTTCGCGATATAATTTCAGAATACGAATACGAAAAGGCTTTCGATGAGATGAAGAAAATTACGGAATTAGGAAGAGCTCTTTCCGAACTGGATGTAACGATTGAGGTTCCTGAAATCGAACTTCTTGGGATTGAAGGAGGGAAGTATCATATCCAGAGATTAATTTATCATTTCTTTTTAAAGTGTTTCTGGAATCCGAATATGAGCTTCGAATCCAATGCTGCCATTAACTATGATTGGTACCATCCCCAGCTCTGCACGCGGCATACGCCGGATGAGGTAAAGTTGTGGTTTGAGAAAAACGCAATTGAGATCAGTCATTTTCACGTGGATCATTATGGAATCACTGCTAGAGGTCTTCGGGAATAAATTTCCATGTGCGGTATAGCGGGAGAACTTAGGCTTGATGGGGATTCTGTTTCTCCCGTTTCCCTAAAGAGGATGACCAACGCTCTTGTTCATCGGGGTCCGGACGGAGAAGGACACTGGATAGAGGAGTGCGTCGGACTTGGCCATCGCCGGCTGGCGATTATTGATCTTTCGCCAGCTGGACATCAACCGATGATTTGCTCCGAACAGAGATTTGTCCTGAGTTATAATGGTGAAGTCTATAATTTTCGTGAGCTGAGGACTGAACTTGAATCCAAGGGGCACCGTTTCAGGTCACAAACGGATTCCGAGGTCGTTCTTAACGCCTTATCCGAATGGGGTGAAGAGGCTCTTTTGAGATTTAACGGTATGTTTGCCTTGGCGTTATGGGACCGAAAGGAGAAATCCTTGTTGCTTGCTCGAGACAGATATGGAGTTAAGCCCCTTTATTTTTTCGAAGATCACAAGACAGTCCTTTTCGGTTCCGAGCAAAAGGCAATTTTGGAGCATGCCGAATTTGAGCAAAAGATTAACAAGACGGCGCTACTTGAATATTTTACCTTTCAGAATATTTTTACGGATCAAACCCTACTTGAGGGAATCAAGCTTTTGCCTTCGGGGCATTACGGAGTTCTGAAGCTGGCTGCGAAGTCCCCAAGCCTGCAGATTTTTCAATATTGGGATTACCAATTCAGGGAACCCGATAAACCCATATGCAAGCATGAGTACGAAGATGAACTGGACCGCTTGTTTAAACAGGCGGTTAATAGACAGTTGGTCAGTGATGTTGAGCTGGGGAGTTACTTGAGTGGCGGTATGGACTCGGGTTCAATTACAGCTATTGCGACTAAGTCCTTCCCTTGCCTAAAAACTTTCACCTGCGGATTTGACCTGAGCTCTGCCTCCGGAATCGAGCTTGCGTTTGATGAACGGGCAAAGGCGGAAGCCATGTCTGCTAAATTTAAAACCGAACATTACGAGATGGTTTTAAAAGCCGGTGACATGGAACGCTGCCTGCCAAGGCTTTCTTTTCACTTGGAGGAACCGAGAGTAGGGCAGAGCTATCCTAATTTTTATGTTTCGCAACTTGCCAGCAAGTTCGTTAAAGTCGTCTTGTCGGGTGCTGGTGGAGACGAACTTTTCGGAGGGTATCCCTGGCGGTACTACCGGGCGGTCAAAAGCCAGAATTTCGAGGATTACGTGGACCAGTATTTTCAGTACTGGCAAAGATTGATCCCGCGTTCCATCATCCGGCAGGTATTTGCTCCCATTTGGGAAGACGTGAAGGACATTGATACAAGGGAAATTTTTCGAAATGTATTTCTTCGCCACGAGAATTCTCTGGAGAAACCTGAGGATTACATCAACCACTCCCTTTATTTTGAAGCCAAGACATTCCTGCACGGCCTTTTTGTGGTGGAGGATAAGTTGAGTATGGCCCACTCTCTGGAAACTCGGGTCCCGTTCATGGACAACGACTTAGTTGACTTCGCAATGGAGTGTCCCGTCAATTTGAAAATCAGTAATCTGGGCGAAGTCTTACAAGTTAACGAAAACGATATCTGGAAGAAATCCAAGAGCCATCATAAGACGAGTGAGGGGAAGCAAATTCTGAGAGACATGATGAAAAGACACATCCCTCATGAGGTAACAAAAGCTAAGAAACAAGGTTTCTCCTCTCCTGATGCCAGTTGGTTCAAGGGGGAGAGCATGGATTTCGTGAAGAGCGTGGTATTCAATGATAAATCTCACATTTACGGATTCATGGATGGGGATTGCGTGAAGAGCTTGGTTCAAGAGCATTTGAATGGGGAGGAAAATCGAAGGCTGCTTATCTGGTCCCTGATAAATTTTGAACAAATTTTAAAAGGAATTACCAAGGATTCGTGAGAGAAACAGTAAAATGCGATAAGTACATAACCGTCAGTGAGTTGGGACGACGTAATCATTCTTCCTCGATAACTTTTGAAGAGTGTATGTCCATGAACATGCTTTTATCTCCCGATGCGAGAAAACCATTATCATTCATCTTGGAAAAAGGGATTCTTACCGATGGCTTGGCTGAGTATCCGGTTAATGCCGGGATTCCGATTCTTCATTCCCAAAAGATACTGAAAGCTCTGAATAACGGGCCCCTCAAACTGGATTATTATGAGGATTCACTAGTTCAATATTATTTGCTGAGCCAAATTAAGCATCATTTTGCTCATAATGCGCCCGCGGCAAGCAGACCATATGAGAAACATCTCTTCCGCTTCTCAAGGTTCTGCGAGAACATAGGCGGACTTGTTTTGGATATCGGTTGCGATGACCCGCGTGTGGGAGCGACTATCTTCCCGGAAAAATGCAAATATATTGGCATCGACCCAATGATGTCCGGAGATAGTTTCAGGATTTCATCCATCGCCGAGATTCTTCCTTTTTCAGACGCAATTTTTGACAATGTTGTGTTCAATACGAGTCTGGATCACATCCTTGACTACCATACTGCCATCGAAGAGGCATCGAGGGTGCTCAGGAAAGATGGCAATATAATAATTTCGACTTACGTCTGGGATGAAAGGGCCACCCTCCTCACTGATTTATTTCATTTTCATCATTACAGGTATACCCAAATTTTAGACGCTCTTTCAGCTTTCGATATTACTCAACAGATTATTTATCAGTGCCCTAAAAAAGACACCCACAGGCATGAACTTATGATTATGGCTTCTAAGCCTGCCTAGATAGTTTTGAAAAAATCTGCTAAGGTTCTTTTAACTGGTTCAAGTGGTTTCATAGGGTGCAACTTAAAAAGCATGCTCGTTGCAGAAGGTCATGAAACCTTTGAGGCAACCAAGGAAAATGGGTTTGATTTGTCGATGAGAAACTGGTCATCGCTCATCCCGAAGAAACCATTCGATTACGTTATTCATCTGGCTCAATCTGCCTACTATCGGGATTTTCCCGATGGAGCTTGTGACATGATGCGGATCAACCTAGAGGCTACCTTCGAGCTTTTGGAATGGAATCGCAAGCATTGTGCAGGAAGCTTCCTCTTTGCTTCAACTGGTACGGTATACGGGCAAAAGCCATACGCTCTAACCGAGAAGGATGTTGCAGCTCCAAGCTCATTCTATGGAGCAACCAAACTTTGCGCCGAACATCTGATAGAACAATATCAAGCCTTTTTTCCTACCCATATCATGAGATTATTCGGTGTTTATGGTCCTGGTCAGAAATCCATGGTCATAATTAATCTCATTGAGAAAATCCTAAGAAACAAGGAGATCGTTCTGGCAAACGGCATAGGCCTCAAATTCAATCCATTGTTTGTCGAGGATTGCAGTCGAATCCTGTGCGGTCTCATAAAGAGCAAGTCGACTCATTCAAATGTTTTGAACGTTGCCGGAAAAGAGGTTGTTGGTTTGGGAGAGGTGGTTGAAAAATTAGGGGAACTGCTGAATGTTCCTCCGCGTGTCACAATTACGCAAGACCTCGAGACAAATCTTGTCGCCAATATCGAGGCTCTTGAGGATTTGTTTCCCGCTTTTGAGGCAACTGCCCTGGATGTTGGGTTGGGAAAAACCTGTAAATGGGTGCAGGATCAGAAGATCTTTTGTTAATGAAGAAGAAAAACTTGAGTTTTGGTTTGCTTTCAGAAATCAAGCTAGATGATCCTGAAACTTTCGAGGACAAGATTTTTTTGACCTTGGACGTCGATTGGGCTCACGATGAGGTATTTTCAGACTCCATAGAGTTCTTGAGAGAGCTTGGAGCCAAGGCTACTTGGTTCATCACGCATGAGACGGGTGTACTGGATGATATCAAGGATGACCCGGATTTCGAACTTGGCATTCATCCGAACTTTAACCCTTTGCTTGACGGATCCTCGAAAGGGGCAAAAAATGCAGAAGAAGTTATCGATGGCGTTTTGAAAATCGTGCCTGAAGCGAAAAGCGTCCGCAGTCATTCGATGTCTCAGAATTTTCGTTTGCTGGACTTGTTTTCCGACAGGGGGCTTACCCATGATTCAAACGATTTCATTCCCGAGCAATCCGGGATGGAATTGTTGCCATACCCCCACTGGACTGGTTTGCTGAGGGTTCCTTTTTTTTGGGAAGATAACGTTCAATGCATGTACCGGCATAACACTCCGATCCGTGACTTGGTATGTCGCAAAGGGTTGAAGGTTTTCAACTTCCATCCAATTCACGTCTTTTTAAATACGGAGAAATTGAGCCGTTACGAGGATTCAAGATCTCAACACTACAAACCCGAGCTTTTGATCAACCTGCGTTCAAGCAGCGCCAATGGTTCGAGAGAACAGCTAAGGCAACTTATCAAAATAGTTTAGCAATGAAGAAATTCATATTCATCAACTCCATGTCGCGAACTGGTACCAGTTTGCTTTACCAACTGCTTTACGGTCATCCTGGTATTTTTCACCCCCCCTTCAGGATTCAATACGCTTGCTCCAAACCAGTTGGTTTTCCTGCCGTCGGCTTCGATGATTCGGATATGTTTTGTGAGCGTTTGCTAAGCAAGACAACCACGCCTTTCGGAGCTTCGGGAAGCACGGAATGGTCTGAGCTTAAAATGGTGAGCCTCGGAGAACAGTGCTCGGACAATCTGTCAAAAGCCAAAAATCTATTCAGTTCATACCCTGAGGCGGGTCAGGGTTTCATGACTTCGCTGAGGGTGTTGAATGATTTGCTCGCCCTTTCGCCTGACCTGGATTCTTACTATTGTCTTCAAGAGGACCATGCTTACGTTTTGGGGTCAAAGTGGATTGAGGGAATTGATATAAAATACCTCACAACATTGAGATCTCCTTTCGACATGCTTGCTTCGAAGAAAAATATGTTGCTTTTTCATCTCCATGGGACTGCTTCGCCAACGGAGTATTGTATGAACCAAGTTGCCCTGGAAAGAGAATTGGTTAGAGCTCTTTTTTCATGGTGTGTGGCCAGTTATGAGTTTTCTAAGAATAAATCCTTCTATCCGGTTTTGTTTGAGCACCTTAAGGGAGAGCATCGTTCGGCATCCCTGAGACTTTTGATGACCCATTTGGGGCTGGATTATCATTGTGCCATCGAATCTGATTCCAATCAGCTGGAGGATGGAAAGCTTTATAACGAGCTTCTCTACACCGGATCTTCCCTCGGAAAGATTACCGGTGGTAAATCAAGCAAAACCGTCGGTGCCAGCAAAGTATCGTTAAGCCAGCAGGAACGAGACTATATATGTGATCTCGTTGATATCGAAAAACTTGCCCCCCTGCTTTCCTCCACGCCGAGTTTTTTCAACGAGGAATTTGATTCCTTTTGGAAGGAAAGTTTCCTTTCGGATATACCAGCCCTTGCAAGGTGGATGGAGATGTATGTTTCAGGGCAGCACGTAAGTGTGTTCGAAGACTATTCTTCATACAATTACGGTGGTTCCAATGCGGAGAGTGCCTTTTGATGTCGTCTCCGCCGGATGTTTCAAAAGGTAAAGTAATCTGGGTCACCGGACTTTCGGGGTCGGGCAAGTCCACACTCGCCAAGGAGGTTGTTCCTAGATTACGGGTCGCAGGTGAAACCGTTGTTATGCTCGATGGCGACGAGATGCGGGCAGTTTTTGGGGCAACCAAGGCTAGTTCCGTAAATCACGGCAGGGCAGGGCGCCTTGCCCTGGCAATGCAATATGCAAAGCTTTGCCAGTTGATTGCCAACCAAGGAGTGACAGTCGTCTGCTCTACCATCTCAATGTTCAAGGAAGTACATTCATGGAATCGCGAGAACCAACCCTCTTATTTAGAGGTTTACCTCAAGGTTCCTCTGTCAGAGTTGAGAAACAGAGATCCCAAAGGGATATATCGAAGATTCGATTCCGGGGAATTAAGCGATGTTGCGGGTTTGGACCTGCAGGTTGACGAACCGAAATACCCTGACATTCTCTTCGAATTCAAACCCAATCTTAAGCTTTCTGACATGGTTGAAGAATTATTGATCAAACTAAACAAAGGAGAACCGAAATTATGAAGACCGAATGGAATTACACCTCGCTTGCTGATGCATATCTAAAGCGTCCCGATTATTCAGACAGCGCCATTGACGCCATGCTGAAGATTGCAGAAGTTTCGAAGGGAGCAAGCATCTGCGACGTAGGTGCGGGAGTTGCCCACCTCACGCTAATGCTCGCAGCAAGAGGGATGGCGGTTGTCGCAGTTGAGCCAAACGACGCTATGCGGGCAAATGGGATCAAGCGCACCGACCAAATGGATAACGTCAGATGGCATGAGGGCACTGGGGAGGAGACCGGGCAAGAGGACGCCTCATTCGACATGGTCACCTTTGGCAGTTCGTTTAACGTATGCGATCGTCAGATCGCCCTCAAGGAAACTTCAAGAATACTCAAGCCCAATGGCGTATTCGCCTGCATGTGGAACCATCGCCAACTCGACGACGAGATTCAGGCCAAAATCGAGTCCATAATAAAAAGCCATATTAGTGGCTACGGTTACGGTACCCGCCGTGAAGATCAATGCGCAACTATAGATGCAAGCAAGTTGTTTGGAGATGTCGTTCACTTGGACTCCCGTGTCTTGCATCAGCAATCGATCCAAGAGTGTGTCGAGGCATGGCGTTCTCACGCCACTCTTGAAAGACAGGCCGGTGAATCCTTCAATAAGATCATTGAAGAGATTGACGAGTATCTTCACTCGCTTGGTCGCGAGTCCATTGAAATTCCCTATTCCACGAACATCTGGGTAGCTCGTCTACTGTAGATTGCAATGCCGCTCTCTTTCTCAACCAAAGCAGGAACGCTTGCCGTTTTAAATGGCAAGCTAAGCCATGCTCAAGTTCCGCTTTCGGTCTTCTTTCAAGTCAGCGAATGGGAGGAAGATGGAAAAGGTTGCCTAGAGCGAATAGGGCGTGAATTTCAAGGAGATTCCTTCATAGTCCGTTCGAGTTGTCGCAGGGAGGATGGAGCGGATTCTTCCAACGCCGGAGCTTTTCTTTCCTTGGCAAACGTCTCTACAGGGGATCTTGAGCAGTCGATCTTGAAAGTCATAGATGCCTATGGTGAAGCTGATCCTTGTGATGAAGTGTTGGTGCAGCCCATGCTGGAGAACGTGGTCCGGTCGGGAGTGGCTTTTTCTCATGATCCCAATACTTGCTCTCCCTATCGCGTCGTTAACTGGACCGAGGGTGAAGATACCGCAGCGGTCACGGGTGGACTGGGTGGTTCGGTATGGCAACATGCGGCAAGTTCGCCCGTTGACCCTCCTGAAAGTTTGTCCGAAGTCTTTGCGATGCTCGAGGAACTTTATGAGTTGTTTGGCGAGAAGCCTCTTGATTGCGAGTTTGCAGTGACCAGTCGGGATGACGAGGAATTGCTTTGGCTTTTGCAGGCTCGCCCGCTTGTTTTGACAAGTGATCCATGTTCCGCCCGTGATCAGCATGAAAGGCTGGACCTGATTGCGGAAAGGGTTGATCGCGGAATGCAACAACATCCCTTTCTGATGGGCAGGCGAACCGTCTATGGGGTCATGCCCGACTGGAATCCCGCCGAGATCGTTGGGGTTCGTCCAAAACCTTTGGCCTTGTCCCTTTATCGCGACTTGGTAACGGACAACATCTGGGCCTATCAGAGGCACAACTACGGTTATCGAAACCTGCGAAGCTTTCCTTTAATGCCTCATTTTCACGGCTTGCCTTACATTGACGTTCGCCTTTCCTTTAACTCCTTCATCCCCTCCGGTTTGGATGAGGGGTTGGCCGGTCGTTTGGTTGACTACTATATCGAGCGCTTGCTTGATGAACCCACTTTGCACGACAAGGTTGAATTCGAAATCGTATTCTCCTGCTATACCTTGGACTTGCCGGATCGCTTGAAGGCCTTGAAAGAGGCAGGCTTTTCCGACAATGAATGCAACGCAGTATCGGAAAGCTTGAGAAGGCTGACCAACAGGATTGTTCATCACGAAGATGGCTTGTGGCGCAAGGATGCATCCAAATTGGATACCTTGATCTCCCGTCGTGAAAAGCTACTAGGTTCAGACATGGAATCGCTGGAGCGGGTTTATTGGCTGCTTGAAGATACCAAGAGGTATGGCACGTTACCTTTTGCCGGACTTGCCCGGGCAGGCTTTATTGCCGTTCAAATGCTGAGGTCTCTGGTTTCAATCGGGGTTTTCAGCCAATCCGATTACGATGCCTTTCTGGCGGGAATTTCAACGGTTAGCGGTCGCTTGGCTCATGATCGGTCGAGCATGGACAAAGACGATTTTCTGCTCAAATACGGTCACCTGCGTCCCGGTACCTACGATATTCTATCCCCGCGCTACGACAAGTCACCCGACCTTTATTTTGACTGGGAAACCCCTCCCCTGCCTCCGGAACCTTCAAGTCCCTTCTCGGTTACTCTTCCTCAGATGCGTGAGGTGACGAAATTACTCGAGTCACATGAATTGGAGCCAAATCCGGTTGGGTTGTTCGATTTCCTTGAAGCCGGCATAGAGTTGCGAGAATATGCAAAATTTCAGTTTACCCGTAACTTGTCGGATATTCTGGAGCTAATTGCCGACTTTGGTAATAAGCATGGAATCGACAGGGAAGATATGGCGTTTTCGGACGTCAACGTCTTCAAGGAACTCTATATTTCAAGTTCAAACCCTCGGGAAGCGCTCCTTTCGAGTATTCGGCAGGGAAAGGAGCGCTACCAGGAAACACAATCCATTTCCCTTCCCCCCTTAATCGTTTGTCCCGAGGACGTCTGGTCATTCAGATCCCCCGAAGTCTCTCCGAACTTTATTACGCAGAAACAAACTACCGCGCCGGTAACGGATGGAAAGAATCGTAACGCCCTTGACGGAGCAGTGGTTTGCATCCCCAATGCAGACCCTGGGTTCGACTGGCTTTTTTCTTACCCCATCGCTGGTCTCATAACGGCATGGGGAGGAGTGAACTCTCATATGGCGATTCGCGCCGGCGAACTTGGGTTGCCCTCCGTGATTGGAGCCGGCGAAGCGCTTTACCAACGTTGGTCGAAAGCCAGTCGGCTGCATATTGATTGCGCCGGACGCAGGGTAGAGATCTTAACTTGAAGACCGTAGCCGTCAGTCAGAGGATCGATCATTACCCGGACCGCAAGGAGCGTCGTGATGCACTCGACCAAAAGTTGTCTGCCTTCTTGACGGAATGTGGATTCGTACCTCTTCCGGTTCCAAACGGATTGACGAAGGAGACGGCGGGGCAGGGCGCGCAATCCCTTAATGAACTTGAGAACTGGCTTGCAACCTTCAACCCCAATGCGGTTTTGCTTTCAGGAGGAAACGACGTGGGTTCCTGCCCGGACCGCGACCGCACCGAAAAAGAATTGATTGAATTTTCAGCCAAGAAAAATTTGCCGGTGCTGGGAATTTGCCGAGGCATGCAAATGATGGCGACCTTGGCTGGTTCAAGCCTAAGGAAAGTCACCGGTCACGTCCGTACGAGGCATGTCTTGGAGGGGGAGGGCATTTCAGGAGAAGCGAACAGTTATCACGACATGTCCGTCGATTCATGTCCAATTGGATACCATATCTTGGCAAGAAGCGAGGATGGAGAGATTGAGGCTATTCGCCACGATGAATATTCCTGGGAAGGATGGATGTGGCACCCTGAGCGTGAGGAACGTTTCGACGTCAGAGACGTCAAAAGACTAAGAAATCTCTTTTGTGACGGATAAATTTGAACTAGCTGTTTTTGCGGCTAGAGAAGCTGGGATTGAGATCCTCAAGTTCTACGGGGAAGAGGTTGAGGTCGAAGCGAAAACGGACGGCTCGCCATTGACCCTGGCAGATTGCGCTTCTCACGATTTATTGTCGGACGCATTGTCGTCTACCGGCATTCCGATTGTCTCGGAAGAAGGTGAATCACTGCTCTTGGAGGAAGATAGATACTGGCTTGTCGATCCTCTGGATGGGACCAAGGATTTTCTGGCTCAAAATGATGAATTTACCATTAACGTCGCCCTCTTGGAAAAGGGGAGACCCGTCATGGGCATCATTCATGCTCCCGCTCTTGAAGAAACCTATGCCGGCGGCATAGATCATTCACCTTGGTTTGAAAAGAACGGTAATCGTTGCTTGTTGGAATCAGGTCCGAAATCTCAGAAGTGCCGGATGGCGGTCAGCCGATTTCATGATCATCCCGACGTCGGCATTTTTGCAGATATCAATCAAATCGAGAAGAGGGTCGAGATTGGTTCGGCACTCAAGTACGGCCTCTTGGCTAGAGGTGTGGTAGACGTAGTGCCGAGATTGGTGGGGAGCTCCGAGTGGGACGTCGCCGCAGGCCAGGCAATCGTCGAGTCGGCGGGGGGCGGCGTAACCGATTGGCATTCGGGTCAGCCCTTGTCCTATGGAAAGAACGGTCGCCGGAACCCAAGACTTCTTTCGTTTCGAGCCCCTTATGATTTAAGCGATTTTAAACGAATGACCTACGAACCAATATTATTATGAAGGCAATCATTCTTGCAGCGGGTCGGGGCAGCCGGATGAAGGAATTAACCGAAGAAATCCCTAAATGTCTTCTAGAAGTTGAAGATAAAGCCCTTTTGGACAGGCAGATTGAATCACTCAGGGGGGCTGGTATAGACGAAATAGCAATCGTTACTGGTTATAAGCGAGAATTGTTGATCGACCGAGGCTTGTTTGAGTTCAACAACCCTCGCTGGTCGGAAACGAATATGGTCTCATCATTGGCTTGTGGCGAAGAATGGCTTGAAGACGATATTTGCATAGTAAGCTACTCCGACATTTTCTACGATTCGGATGCAGTACTATCATTGATTCAGGATAGTGCCGACCTTGCAGTTACCTATGATCCCAACTGGTTGCAATTATGGACCTCAAGGTTCGGGGATCCCTTACTCGATGCGGAGACCTTTCGAATGGATGAAAATTCCTTTCTTTCGGAAATTGGCAACAAACCAAGTTCGATTGACCAGGTAGAGGGACAATACATGGGTCTGTTGCGATTTACGCCCACAGGATGGGAGAAGGTGGTTGGCCTTCGTCAAACGCTTTCGCCCAAGGAGAGCGACTCCATGCATATGACTGGAACCTTGCAAAAGTTAATCGAATCCAAGCAAGTTGCGATCAAGGCAATTCCCTACGAGGGAAAATGGGGAGAGTTCGACTCCGAGGTAGATATAAAACTCTATGAGAAGAAATGATCCGGGAAAGGGAGAGCTTTTTTTGAATGAAGTGAAAAGTGATTTCTGAGCTAATAGTCCTTTCGTTGCTTTTTATCAGCCTTCGAGTCTTTTTAGTAAGAGGCGTCGGGTCCGAGGAAAGCTATCATGTAAACATTTCCAAGTTTTTGAAGGATAGCAGGCTTAGTATGAATGGTGAAAACAAGATTTTCGTTCCTTCTGGCAGATATTCTAATCCGGTTCTTTATCACTATTTAGTCTCTTTCCTCCCTGAGCGTTGCATCACCTCCAAAACATTGAGAGTCATCAACTGCCTTTACGATTTTGGTACAATGATGATTTTTTATCTATATCTTCACGCCACGTTTGGCGATTCTTACATAGAAGCATTTGGAAATAGCTTGACCATGGGTTTCTTTGTAGCTGCCACCTTATGTTTATCGCCTGCATTGATACCCCTGAATTCAAGAACAAGAGGCGGGGGAGCTCGTACGATGGGCTTGTTTTTGTGCACCATGTATTTCTTGGCCCTATACGAGATTACAAAGGAGTATGATCCGCTTTTAATGATTGTTTGCGTAATATCGCTTCTCGCATTGTTGTTTTCAGGGCAATTCGGACATCAGGTAGCCGTATTCGGCACTTTAGTGTTTTCCATTATAAGCCTGGAATACCTTGCCGCGCTTCCGTTGCTCGTATTCATCTGCATTTGTTCTTTATCGAGTAAGCATACGCGTACTTTCTTTTGGTGTAAGTTTCTCGCCCACTATCGGTTTTATACGAGTATGATGAAAGGAACACTCGTTGATGACCGTAAAAAGAATCTACTTAATCTACCCCTTAAGGAGAACGGTTTTGCTCTAGATAAAACCAGAATAAGGAAATTCATTTATCTTTCTCCACTTTACTTCCTGCCGTTCATCTACTCTGTGACGATTTACTCCGGTCTTTCGTTATTTAGCGAGGAGTCGTCCTTACCTTTCATAAACTTTTGCCAATATATAAGCTTAAGTATGGTTATTATTGGATTTATTACCTTTTGGTATCCATTTTCAGTTTTCGGCCAAAGTGAGCGTTACTTGGAATTTGCCACACCCTTCAGCTTGGCAAGCTTCTTGTATATGCTCAACGGATCAAAGGCCGTTGAACTTTTAGTTCTCTTTTCTCTTCTGATATCATTCTTCCATCTTTTTCTGTTGAATAGAAAGAGTAAGGATTCCTCGAGTTCCGACCTAAAGGAAAGCGAGAAGGTTTTCATAGAGCAATTAGGTGATGCAAAAATTCTAGTGAGTCCATACAAGCGAACGTTTGACTGCTTTGAAACTTCAAGTGAAAACATAAGATATTTCATACCATTAATTAATACTAATTCCAGAGCCAATTGGAATGAAAACTATAGTTTGTTTGAGTATTATTCACGTTATAAAAGTGACTGGTTAAAATGGAATGGGAAATATGGAATAACCCATTTGCTTGTTCATAACGGAAAAAATATGGAGTCGAAAACAGATTTCAAATCATTGGAACTACTGAAAAAATTTCAAAACTATTACTTATATAAAATACCATAAGCAAATATGTTAAACTACCTAAGAAATCCTTCGACCATCTTCAGATTTGGTTCTCCCCAAGTTAGAAGAAGATACTTTAATTTGCGGAACTTCCTGTCCCCTGGAATTCTAAGAAAACGACGAGAACATTTGGACTCTTTGCCGGACCAAGCGGTTAAGATAGACTCTCAAAAGGGCTTTTATAGAACTGATGCGTTCAAGGACTCCAATGCTTTGAGACAGGCGATAAGTCATGGAAATGAATGCGTGTCCGCTCATCTTAAAAACCGCGACCGCAAGAACCATAAGAAAAATTATCTGCAAAATATTGAATTTGAAAGTTCGCTTGATAATCCGCTTCTTCGGTTGGCCCTGAATAAGGACTTGGTATCTATTGCATCCGAATATCTTGGTTTTGTTCCCATACTTTCGAACGTCAACCTTTGGTATTCCCCCAATGACGGGAGTGCGAGGGAAGGCAGTCAACTGTTTCACTTGGACTGGGCCGATATACGACAATGCAAATTATTTATACCCTTGAAGGAAATCGACGATGACACGGGCCCAACGACTTTTCTTTCGGCAGATGAATCCAGCAAGGTGGCAAAAGCCGTGAACTATCGCCTGAGCAATGAATCAAACAGGCTCGAAGACGAAGTGGTCTATTCGATAGCCGATAAGTCCCAAGTGGAAAAAGCCGTTGGAAAACCGGGTGATATCATCTTCTGCGACAGTTGCAGGTGCTTTCATTACGGTAGTAGGAATGCATTAAAGCCGAGGTCTTTGCTGATGATACAGTATGTCTCGCCTTTTTCTTTTGTTCACCCCTTTTTCTTCAGAGGGAACTCAAAGTTTTCCCATTTGGCTTCACCGAATTCGTCGGAATTTGAAAAGATGGTACTAGGTGCCTCATAGTTGTTCATGCTCTACTTTGGCATAAACGTTTTTGTTTCTCTATTCTCCTGGTTGCATGGTTTGTCACCCAAACTGCGGGAGCATAGGGTATTCTATATCCTGATGGGGGCATTTCTGGTCTTGCTGATCGGCCTAAGGGGAAATGAGGACGAATACACTCGCTTGTTCATAAAGGTTCCCGAACTCACGAGCTTTTTCAGTGACACTCGAGTCGCTTTAGAGACCGGTTTCGGTTTCGCGTTTATCTGTTCCGCGCTAAAAACCATAGGCTTTGATTCGCAGGCATTGTTGTTCCTCTTCGCTTTTACTGCGATAGCAACCAACTTATATTATTTCAACAAATATACGAAATACTTCTTCCTGGCCATGCTGATATACCTGTCTCATGAGGTGATACATCACGAGTGGATACAGATAAGAGCGGGCTTGATCAGTGCGTTGGTTCTTCCCCAGATACACTTAATCAGTCAAAAGAAGTACAAGTCTTTCCTTGTTCTCCTATTGCTGGGTTTTTCGATTCACTACCTCGCGATTTTGTCCGTTTTATTGCTGTTTCTAAATCACAAGTACGGATTCAGCCATTTGCTTATTTTGTTGTTATCCGGATTAACGTTCAAGCTAGCGGGAGCAACGACAATCCTAATCGATATCTTGGATCGCCACGCTCTACTACCGGCTCGCGTTGAGTTATACTTAATATGGGATGTATACAACTATAAGGTATCCCTCTTGCATCCGAAGATACTGCAGCAAATTATTACATCATTTGTAGTGTTATTTATTTATTATAAGGTAAAATATTTCAGGAGTAATTACTTTATTATAAATACATATTTGCTATCTACCATTTTATTAGTTTCATTTTCGGATTTTGCCATCTTGGGTTTTCGGTCGGCGACTCATTTCGTGTGCGTCGAGCCGATTCTCATAACGCTTTTTCTTAATCATTTTAAGCACCCGAAACTCATGCAAACCCTCACGATTTTACTTTTTGTTATGATCTCATACATTAATTACATCCATAACGGAGCCATTTCCGAATACCTCTTATTCGTCAGGCAATAAATTCCCAAGAGAAGTGCTTCCAGATTTAGGCATAATCCGGGAAAAATGCTTCCGGTTCATACAAAATAGCAAAACCAATCCTTTTTCTTATAAGTTCTCCACTCATTCTTCTCCAAGTCCTTTCTCTCTTTGCTTTGCAGTCTTCGGGCTTAACCTAATCAACGAATTGACCTTGGGTGGTGATGAACGAACCAGCTTGTCTAAGCGGATTCGCGCTGGGCTTGATGAACTGCGCAAAACAAGAAAAGCTCAGGGAATTGATTTAACCAACGACAAAAGTTATCTACAATTACTCACTTTCTCCCTTACGGCGCTAAATATCATCGGTGCCCTTGAGGTCGATGCCTTGGAAGATCACTGTCAGCCGCTAATGACAAATGACGTTTCGGCAAACCTTGATAGGAGAAAAGTACACTTGGGCGTTCCGCAATCCGGTAATTATGCCATGTTCATGGCAATTATTCTTTTGCATGCAACACAGTACTTGAATCAAGACCAATCATCGAAAATCGATGAATGGCTCGCTTATCATTTGAAGCACATGAATCGATTTGGTTTCTGGGGAGATGATTCAAGCATGTCTCATTTGCAATTCCAGAACGGATACCATCAATACGAAATAATTCATTATTTGGGCGCTGAGAATCCTTTGGCTGAAGATGCCGCCGATGCAGTTGCTTCCCTTGCTGATTCCAGGGGGCGCTTTGCGCCTTATCCGGGAGGTGGAGGATGCTACGACTACGATGCCGTTGCCATCATAACTTCAGGCGGTGAGGAAACCATTTCGAGACACCGGAAACTACTTTCCGGAACTTGCTCTTCAATCATCCGGGATCAAAACGAGGACGGAGGCTTTTGCGAATCCAAACTTGTCCGTCCTCGCTCAATTGGGAAATTGATTATGGCTTTGAGCCACGCGGCTTCGGCAAAAGGAAAGGCTAGAATCGAAAGACTGAGGCAGGCGTTGACCTTACAGAGGCCCAAGCATGACAGAGTGAATGGAGCGGAACATTGGACGAGTTGCGGATACCAGAGGGGATGGGATGAATCAAATCTTTGGGATTCTTATTTTCGAATGTCTGCAATCGCCCGAATTGCATTAGCTCTTGATCCCGATGCCGGAAATCAATGGAGCTTTGTTGATTATCCCGGAATCGGTTATCATGAAGTTTTGCGAAGACAAGACGGATGAAAGTTTCATTTGCTTACGTCTCGCCCTCTTCCATTCCTTCATCTTCCGCCAATTCGGTGCATGTGGCCATGCAGTGCGCCGCATTGCTTGCCGAAGGCGTAGACCTTAAGGTTTTCGCAAACAGAACAGTAGGGGATCTCGCAGAATTCAAAGAGTCAGTTAGCCGGGCGTATGGGGTTGATCTTGAAAAAGCCGACCTTGTTACTTTTCACGGCAAGTGCAAAAAATTTGTGAATGTGCGAATTGCCTTGCTTGCTCTTTTTAAGCTGATCCTAGGGAAAATGCCGACCTTTGTGCTTTCCAGAAATTTATACTTTTCCTTCTTTCATGCAGTCCTATTCGGAAGACCCTTGATTTTCGAAACACACCAGGTGGAATATGGCTTTCGTAGGTGGTTGCAGCGATGGACGATGACCCGGCCTGGGGTTAAGACGATAGTCGTGTCTAAAAAACTGGAGGAAATTCTTACATCGGAGCATGGGGTTTCCCCCGCCAAGGCAATTGTGTTGCCGGATGCCGCCCCGGATGGCCTGACGTTGATACGAAAAAGCGAGAGGAGGGAAAGGTTGTATCAAATGAGCGAAGGCCCTCGTATGAATTGGAAGTCGGTTTGCGGTTACTTCGGCCAACTCTATGAAGGCAGGGGTATTGAGATTATCGAGGGCATGGCGAGAGAACGACCGGAAATTCTCTTTTTGGTTTATGGCGGAGAGCCGAAGGACGTTGCCTTACGGCGTGAAGTTAACGGGGATCTCCCAAATATATTTTTCGGAGGGCATGTTTCGCATCCAGAGGCTCAGGAGTTGATGCGTTGCGTTGATTTCCTCTTGATGCCTTACCAGCCGAAGGTCTCCATCGGCGTCAAGGGTCACGATACGGGTAGATGGATGTCGCCAATGAAGATGTTTGAGTACATGGCCTCGGGGGTGCCGATTATCTCGTCTGACTTACCGGTTCTGAGGGAGGTTCTGGTAGATGGTAAAAATGCCATTCTGGTATCGCCTTCCGATCAGCTAGAGTGGTGTGGAGCATTGGATCGGTTGTCTTCTGACGTTTCCTTGGCGGATTCAATCGGAAATCGAGCGCACCAGGATTACAGGGAGCGATACACATGGGGCGCGCGGGCACGGGCTATATTGTCTCTGGGCAATTGAAGAAAAGTTATTTCATTCTCGTTCCCTCCCTTGTACCGACAGGGCCGGTAAGGGGAGCCATTGCCTTTGCAAATGCGATTGCGGGAAAAAGAGAGGTGAAGTTGGTATCTTTGAAACTTGGTGGCGAATGGAAACCCTGTCTGGACAAGCGTGTCGAAGTTATTTGTCTGGAGTCAAAGAATTCCGGCTGGTTTGCCAAAAAAAGGGCTTATTGTGATCTTCTGGCTAAGCAGGGAGGCCCAGAAAAGACGCTTTCCTTATCGATGTGTTTTTCCGCCGACATGCTTAATCTTCTTTGTCGGCGTCATGCTCGAATATTCTCCAGCATTAGGGGCAACCTGCCGATTAACTATCGTTTGGATTATGGCTTCCTAGGTATTTTTCTGGCGTATTTTCATCTATCCCTCCTAAGAGGATTCGATTATGTTTCGGTAATGTCCTCAGCTATGGCGAACCAGGTTTCTCCCCTTTGTTCCGGAAAGCCATTGCTGGTGGGTAATTTCATTGATGAAAAGCCTGTCGATCAATACCGGGAAAATTATGTACGGAATGAGAAGTTCAAATTCATTTTTGTGGGCTCATTGACGGAACGCAAACAACCACTCTTGCTCGTGGAATCGGTTAGATCCCTTTGCGAAGAGGGTCACGACGCCTACCTTGACGTAATTGGTTCAGGTCCACTCGAAAAAAGCATTCGTGATTTGGTTTCACTATACGATCTTGGTTCCAGGGTGAACTTGCATGGTCAGGTTGAATCCCCTTTGTCCCTACTTTCGAAAGCCGATGCTTTCGTATTACCGTCCCTTTCCGAAGGCGTTTCGAGGGCAGCATTGGAAGCCTTGCACATTGGTCTGCCTTGTATACTTCGTCGAGTCGATGGCAATGACGAGTTGGTTCAACCAGGCGTTAACGGTCTGCTTTTTGAGGAAGACGACGGTTTGTTGCCTGCTATGAGGAAACTTCTTTCCAAATCGAATCGACGAAGGAAAAGTCTGTTGCCTGACGGATTTCGTCAAAAGGAAGAGTCCGATAAGATATTAAGCTATGTAGAGAAGAATGGTAATTCATGAAGGATTACGAAGGCTATTTTAAGTATCTTAAAAAAAGGAGTAAGCTTGGGTATTTGTATCGAAGATTTTGGCTCTATCCATTTATTTGCAGGCATCTCGAAGGCAGGGCAATAGACGTGGGTTGCGGAATCGGAGACATGGTTGCATACCGCCCGAACACAACTGGTGTTGATGTAAACCCATCTACAGTGGAATACTGCAGGGAGATGGGTTTGGATGTCGTGGAAATGAAGCCGGATCAATTACCTTTTGACAATGAGGTGTTTGAATCAGCGATTCTTGATAACGTAATGGAGCATATTGAAGCTCCGGAGAAGCTTCTGGCGGAAATTAACAGGGTGCTGGCTAAGAAGGGAAAGCTTGTAGTGGGAGTCCCCGGTAAAAAAGGGTATTCTTGGGATCCGGACCATAAAGTTTTCTATGATCTGAATACCCTAAAAAGGGTCATGGAAATGAATGGATTTACTTATGAAAATCATTTTTATCTTCCTTTTGAATTTAAATATTTTGACGAGGCATTGAGGCAATATTGTTTGTATTCAATATTTAATGCAAAATAGTAATATCACATTATCTATTGTCAGTCATGGACATGGTGGGATGGTAGAAAAGTTATTACACGATATAAAAAACAATGATGCTATTTGTAAGATTATATTAACGAAAAATATAATAGGTGAAAATATAGAACACCCTCCTGAAATAGCACCGATCGTCGTTACGATTGAAAACACACAACCCAAAGGATTTTCAGAGAATCATAATTTTGCGTTTAAAGAGTACTGCGACTCTGATTTCTTTTGCGTATTGAACCCGGATATCAGAATTACTGACAATCCTTTTCCCTCCTTGCTTTCCTGCATGAGTTCAGGCAAGTGTGCCATTGCCGGCCCCATGGTTAGGGATGCTGAAGGAGAAATTCAGGATAGCGCTAGATACTTTCCCGGGCCATTCACTCTTGCTTTGAAGGCAATTGGCTATGATTTAACTAGATTTCCCTTGCCGTCATCAAGCGCCGACATTGTTTATCCCGATTGGGTAGCCGGTATGTTCATGCTGATCAAATCATCATGGTTTAAACAAAACTTATTTGATGAAAATTTCTTTTTGTACTACGAAGACATAGACTTGTGTTTACGATGTTGGAAATCCGGAAATGTATTAGCATTTGTTCAAGAAGTTTCGGTCGTTCACGATGCTCGAAGAGATAGTCATAAGAAATTAAAATTCTTTTTACTCCACTTGCGATCGATAGTTTACTTTTTATACAAAAACTATTTTCGTTTTCCCAAAAAACATAGGTTGATCGGAGGTAATGGATGAATATTGTATTTTTTAATATAATACATTTGTCGTAAATGAAAAATTATTCCCATAATCCATTAACCAATGAGAAGTGCGAAATTCCATCCGTTCCGGATGATGCGGTCGCTATGGACAAATTCATTTCGCTTAATGAAGGTAAACCCATAGTCGTGGTCCAAGGCCTGGGTTTCGTTGGGGCAGTCATGTCTCTAGTCTGCGCGAATTCAATCAAAGAAGAATACGCCGTAATCGGTGTTGATTTGGCGGATGAAGAGACCTACTGGAAAATAAAATCCATTAATGACGGACAATTTCCTCTTATAGCGGACGACCCTAAAATCCCAGAGTTCTTCGAGTCATCCAAAGACAAAGGAAACTTTTATGCAACTTATGATGAAAATGCCTATTCTTTTGCTGATTATATAATAGTTGATATTAATCTGGACGTCCAAAAGTCTTCTTCCGTTGATAATGCCTTGACGTCTTTCGACGTGGATCTGACGGGATTTAAAAAAGCAATTTCTGTTATTGGACAAAATTGCAAGGAAAACGTCACCGTTCTGGTAGAGACAACGGTTCCACCTGGGACTTGCCTTAACGTCGTTCAACCAATCCTTCAAGAGGAGCTTACCAAAAGAGGATTGCCTCAGCACTTAATAAACATTGGTCACTCCTATGAACGGGTGATGCCAGGTCCGGAATATATTGACTCAATTCGTTGCTACCCACGGGTGTATTCAGGTATTGACGACAAGAGCGCTCAAGCCGTTCAGGCGTTCCTCGAAACCATTATCGACACCTCATCGTGCGAATTAACTCGCCTGGAGCATACGAATGCTTCCGAAATGGCCAAAGTTCTGGAAAATGCTTATCGTGCTACCAATATTGCTTTTGCCGTTGAGTGGTCGCGTTTTGCTGAGGAAGCAGGGGTTGATTTGTATGAAATAGTAAATGCCATTCGGGTTCGCAAAACTCACTCTAATTTGATGTATCCAAACATTGGTGTAGGTGGATATTGTCTCACCAAGGACCCTCTTCTCGCAAGTTGGGCAAGGAAATCTTTTTTTGGAGCAGATTCTAAATTGGAAATGAGCGTTAACAGTGTTTCCATTAATGATCAGATGCCCGTCTATGCCTACCACAGGCTGCTTCAGGTTTTCGGAAGCGTAAAAGGAGCCGACGTGGCATTTTTTGGGGTTTCCTACCGGGGAGACGTAGGTGATACTCGCTTCACTCCCGTGGAATCAATGGTGAATTTGGTTCAATCAGGGGGTGCCCAAATAAAGCTTCATGACCCTTTTGTTTCCTATTGGTCGGAACTTTCTTGTCGTGTTGAGTCGGAAGTCGACAAAGCGCTGGTTCCGCAACCTGATATAATTATAATTTCAACTGCGCACAGCTCATACAAAAGCGAAGCATTCGTTGACGAAATTTTATCTGCGCCAGCCTCAAAGGTCTTCGATGCCGTTGGCTTGTTCTCAAATGAACAAATTCAAAAATTAAAATCAAGGCACGCAGTTTCTGTTTTAGGGCGCGGAGATATATCTTAAGTTTATTTGCAAATGAAGGAAGTACTAGTTCTTGGTGGCGGTGGATTTATCGGAAGAAACATAGTTGAGTACTTGGTAAACCGAAAAGACTGTCAAGTAACGGCTGCTGATATTCGGGAAGGTTCTAACTGGTCGAAGATTGTCGCTGACTCAGGCAGATCAAGGTTTTTCAAATCCGTACTGGATGATTTCTCAAAAGAAAGCGCTTTTGATAAGTTGGATCGACAGTTTGACGAGATTTACATGCTGGCCGCTGTAGTTGGAGTCAACCGGACGCTAAAAGATCCGGCGAAGGTGATCGGAGTAAATACCAAACTAACGATGAACGTCCTGGATTGGGTGGCAAAACAATCCGTCCAACGAATTCTATTTGCTTCTTCCAGCGAAAATTATGCCGCAACCACCGACTTGTTTGATGCAGGAGTTCCTACCCCTGAATCAATTCCGCTATGCATCGGAGACGTAAAGCACCCGCGTTGGACCTATGCCATTACCAAAATGCATGGGGAGTTGGCTTTCTTTCATTCAGCCAAGGCCTTAAATTATGCGCCCACGATTGTACGCTATCAAAACATTATTGGACCTGAGATGGGATTCGGGCATGCAATTCCTCATATTGTCGAGAGGTTTGCAAGTGGTGCCTGTTCTCCATTCAAGATTTACGGTCATGATCAAACCAGAGCCTTTTGCTACGTAGACGACGCGGTAAGGGGAACGGTGGAGGCAATGGAAAGCGATGCAGCCAAGGATCAGATATATCACATCGGCAACAGGGAGGAAATCAACATGGATCAACTGACGACCTATATCGGTGGTTTGATGGAATACATGGGAGCCTACGAACCGGCTGATACTTATCCTGGTTCGGTCGGAAGGCGTTGTCCGAATATAGACAAGGCCGTGAGTGATTTTGGCTATTCGCCGAAAATTGGTTGGAAGGAAGCCGTCAGGCTCACGGTCGAATGGTATCAAGAGTTTTTCGCTTCAGGCAAGACTCCCGTATCAGGCGGGTTTGAGCCCCCTGAAAAGATTTTGGAAAGCATGATGAAATAATGCAAAGAATCCTCGATATCATATTTAGTCTTTCGGCAATTTTATTGTTAGCTCCTCTTCTCGTTCCGGTAATCGTTATCTTAAGGTTTACCGGAGAGGGGGAGGTGTTTTACGTGCAAAATCGTGTAGGTATGGGAGGGCGAAACTTTGGGTTGCTGAAGTTTGCCACCATGCTGAAGGACAGTCCGAATATCGGCTCTGGTGAAATCACCATTAGCGGCGACCCTCGTGTTTTGCCATTTGGGAAAATTTTAAGGAAGTCCAAATTAAACGAACTGCCGCAAATATGGAATATTCTTGCAGGGCACATGAGCATAGTGGGTCCACGCCCCATGGTTCCCAACACCTTTTCCATGTACTCCCAGAAAGCGAAACTTGAACTAAATAAAGTTTGTCCTGGCTTAACTGGAATCGGCTCCATTGTCTTCCGAGACGAAGAAAGTTTTCTGACTAATAAATCTGATCCGGAAGATTTTTATAAAAAGCATATTATTCCCTATAAAAATGAAATTGAAATTTGGTATGTGAAAAACCAGTCTCTTTACCTGTACGGAAAAATTATTTTTGTCACTGCTTGGGTCGTCCTTTTTCCAAATTCCAATTTATTTAACAAATTTTTTACTAATTTGCCGGAAATGCCTAAGGAACTGCTCTCTTCCGGGACCTCCGGTTGCTAAATAGTTCGATTGCCTTGGTCGTAACAAAAGGTGTACGGAGGTGAGGGTTTCAGAACCATTTGACGAGTTGTTTTCTCTCAAGTCTTCAGTTGACGCTACCAGCTCAATAAATACGATGTTTTAAGCTTTTGTGACGCCCTCGATTTACAGTCTATTTGTTTTGGGAGCATTCCTTACCTGCGTGTTCACCCCAATCATACGCCATTTTGCATTAAGGCAAGGGTTCGTAGACTGCCCACAGCGAGCCCGAAAGGTTCACCAGCATGCAATTCCCCGGTTGGGTGGAGCAGCCGTACTCGGTTCCTATCTTTTGATTTTGCTGATTGGAGGTTTAACCGTACCTTCCCTCGGCGCTATCCTTTGGGGCAAGGATCCTTTTGCCGGCATAATCATCCTGGGTTCCCTCGTGATTTTCGGAATTGGGGTTCTTGACGACTTGAGCAGGTTGTCTCCCAGGGTAAAACTTCTAGGAGAATTCGTAACGGTGGGTGTTGTGGTTTGGTTGGCGGATCTTTCCTTTTCCTCCGTGGAAATCGTTGGCTTGGGTTCCGTAGCCCTGCCCGCGTGGCTCTCTTTTGGACTTGCTTGTCTTTGGATTGTGGGTATGGCCAATGCCGTCAACCTTATTGATGGTCTTGACGGTCTGGCCTCCGGGATCGTGCTGTCGGGTTTGCTGGCAATTTCAGTGATCGGCTACTTGGCGGTCGTGGACGTTCCGGACGTTACTTGGCTCTCTACGCTTTTGATCGGTTGCCTGCTTGGCTTTTTGGTCTACAACAGTCGCCCGGCTTCCATTTTTCTTGGAGATTGTGGGAGCCTTACCCTAGGTTACTTAGCCGGTTGCCTATGCCTGATGGGAAGCCTGAGTGGAGAGGGTACCATTAATGGCGTTTTTCCTTTTCTCGCATTTGCTTTGCCTGTAACGGACTGCATGTTCGCCATCATTAGACGCATGCTGCGTGGGCGTTCTCCTTTCTCACCCGACATGGAGCATTTTCACCACCGTCTGATGGCAAAGGGTCTTTCTCATGGCAAGGCGGTGCTTGCCATGTGGGCCGCTGCGTTTATCTGTAGCGGCGTAGCAGTGGCTGCGGGCTTGGGTAATGCGGACCAGCTTACCGCCCTCCTCGTGTTTTTCGGATTGGGGGGTTTTATTCTATTGCGTTATCTCGGTTATTTTCGGTTCGAATTTTTCGGCCAGGGTTTCTCCTCTCTAATGGAGGACAGGAAAAGCACCCGTACGGCTGAACAGGCGGTCAAGGACGCTGAGGAGATGCTCGGCCAGATGAACTCCCTGGAGGGTGTTGCCGAGGTATTGGGAAAGGCTGCCGAAGGCATGCAATTCCAGGAGGCAAGCCTCGCTTTCTTCGAGGAGAACGGCACCCTGGGAATCAAGGGAGAATCCAACAATTCGACTTCACGCAAACGGTATTCCTGGAAGGATCCCGAACAGAGAGGCTTTTATTCCAGGGACAAGGAGTTTGTCGTTGAATTTGGAATCAACGGTCGGAATTTCACTTACGGCAAGGCCAGTTATCGTTTCATGGATGGAAGAAGCAACCTCGGCGTTGAGGAAGAAATTTTGCTGGAGCGCATTCATGATGCCTTGGCCTCCTTGGTCACTCGGGTACGTAAAAGAACATCCGAATAACCTGCGATTGATCAATTGGGATATCGATCCATCCGACGTATTTCATGATGGGCGGGGGCTTGGGTTTGCCTTAAGGAAGCCTCCGGAAATTGGGTAATAGCAAAAATAAGCGCATAAAAGGCCTGCTGGATTTGATCGCTTTCCGAAGATACGGAAAGGAACCTGAGGTCGCGATGCCTTCACTTGATTAAACCGCGAATGAGAAAATTGTTCTCCGCATTTCATGTCCTCAGTGAGAAGAGCAGGAAGGGCTTCTTGTGGGTGTTGATTGTTTCAACCATGGGCATGGGCCTCGAGGTATTGGGCGTTGGTATGGTAATGCCCCTGATCGATCTTCTCGTCAGTCCGGAAACAGCGGCTGACTCACTTGTCTGGCAAACTTTGCTTTCTGTTTTGGGGGAGGATTCGAACGTTCTTTTACTTGGCTTGATCTGCCTCGTTGGACTCTTTGCCTTCAAAAATCTCTTTCTTGCCTATCAAGTAAACCTACAGTCCAAGTATTCCTTTGGCGTTCAGGTGGAAACTTCCACGTATCTTTTCGAGAATTATTTGGGGAGGCCGTATGAGTTTTTTCTTGGAACAAACACTTCGGAACTCCTTAGGAATGCCATTGGGGAGGTAAATTCCTTCGTGGGATACGTTCTTCAGCCCCTGCTTATTATAATAGCCGAAAGCCTGGTCCTCCTGGCAATAGTCGTCTTGTTGCTTTGCGTGGAACCTCTGGCCAGCTTGATGGCAATCGCTTTCGTTGGAGCCTTGGGCTGGGCCTTTCATCGGTTTACGAGACGGCGCGTGAATGATTGGGGAAAGGAGCGACAGCATCGCGAAGGGTTGAAGATCAAGTGTCTCCAGGAAGGCTTCAACGGCATCAAGGTAATCAAACTTCTGGAAGAACATTCCTTTCTCGGCGAAAGTTTCAGGGAACATACCCAGTTGGGCGCCGCCGCCGGCCGCAAGCAGTATGCCATGCAGCAAATGCCCAGGCTGCTTCTCGAGACTCTTGCGATTCTCGGACTCGCAATCTTGGCAATCGGTTTGGTTTCCGTTGGTGAGGATCAGGATGACGCTCTCCCGAAGTTGGGCATGATTGCCTTTGGATTGGTTCGTGTTATGCCTTCCGTTGCCAGGATTGTTCATTCTTCACAGTCGATCGTCTACGGGTGGCCTTGCGTAAAGGTCCTCCGTGAAGAACTGGGGGATTGGGACAGTTCCAAAACAGAGTCGGAAAAAGATCTCGATTGCTCCTTTTCGTCTTCCTTTTCCATGAAGGAAGTCTCTTTTGCATACTCTCAAGGTGCCGTTAATTCTCTGGTGGGAGTTTCGATTGAAGTACCTAAAGGCTCCTCGGTGGGCATAATCGGGGAGAGCGGTTCCGGAAAAAGTACTTTGGTTGATATTGCTCTCGGCTTGCTGGAACCATGCGAAGGAGCGCTTTTTGTGGATGGCAGGAAACTGGAGAACCAAGGCGACAAGTCTTCCTGGAGGAAAATGATCGGTTACGTGCCTCAGGAAATTTACCTGACCGACGATACGCTGAGAAACAACGTAGCCTTTGGGGTCGACCCTTGCCAAATTGACGAAGAGAAGGTTCTTACAAGCCTGAAGGAAGCCAGTCTTCTTGAATTCGTTCAAGGCTTGCCCGATGGATTGGATGCGATGATGGGAGAAAGGGGCGCCAGATTGAGCGGAGGCCAGAGGCAGCGAGTCGGTATTGCTCGCGCCTTGTATCATGACCCTGCCTTTATCGTTTTCGACGAGGCAACCAGTTCCCTGGATTCCGATACGGAGAAAAGTGTCATGGAGACCGTCTTGGATTTGCAGAGAAACAAGACCTTTCTTATCGTTGCGCATAGATTAAGTACCTTGAAGAATTGCGACCGCATTTATAGAGTCCATCAAGGACGCATTGTCGAAAGCGGAAGTTTTTCCGAAATCTCGGAAAACTAGTTATGCCGAATATTATAAGAATTGACGCAGAAAAAATAGCGGAAGGGAATTAACGAGTATGTGCGGAATTGCAGGTTTCATCAGTCTTGACCAATCTACCTTGGGGAACGGTGAAAAGGCCCTCAAGTGCATGGGGGAGCTCTTGGCCCATCGCGGGCCGGACGGCAAAGGACAATGGATGGATGATGCCGGCAGGGTGGGCTTGGCCCACAGGCGTCTGGCGATCATCGACCTGAGTCCCGCTGGGGCTCAACCGATGGAAGGAAGGAACGGGACGGTCATTTCCCTTAATGGGGAGATTTACAACTACCTCGAACTTCAGGATGAATTGAAGGGGGCTTGGGAATTCTCTTCCGATTCCGATACCGAAACGGTACTGGCGGCCTACGACGCCTACGGTGACCAGTGTCTCGACCACTTGCGGGGTATGTTCTCCTTTGCTCTTTGGGATCATGGCCGGAACAGGCTTTTCTGCGCGAGGGATCGCTTCGGCATCAAGCCCTTCTACTATGCGGTAGTGGATCAGGTTTTGTATTTCGCTTCGGAGGCCAAGGCCCTTCTTCCCTTCCTTCCGGAGATCGATACTGATGCCGCCGCGATGGGCGAATACCTGACCTTCAATTTCGGTATAGGAGAGAACACTTTGTTCAAGGGGATCAAGCAACTCCTCCCCGGGCATGCCCTTGCGGTGGAGGGTGATGAGGTTCGTACTTGGCGCTATTGGGACGTGAGTTACGAGGTGGATTGGGACCACGGGGAGGATTGGTTCCAAGAGAGGTTGAGGCATCTTCTCGACGACTCGATCCGCGTACATCTCAGGTCCGACGTGCCAGTCGGGGCTTATCTCTCGGGTGGGATTGACTCGAGCTTGATGTCCATTCTCGCAGCCCGTCATGACTCCGGCAACCGAGAGGCCTTCCATGGAAGGTTCCTCGAGTATCCGGGCTATGACGAAAGCAAATACGCGGAAATGGCCACGAATACGACCGGAGGCAACCTCAACGTAATTGACATAACGCACGAGGATTTTGAGGAAAACCTGAGGAAGGTAATCTATCACTTGGATTATCCCGTCGCCGGCCCCGGATCCTTTCCTCAGTTCATGGTTTCCAAGCTGGCTGCCGAGAAAGTAAAGGTCGTTCTGGGAGGGCAGGGGGGTGATGAGATTTTCGGTGGCTACGCCCGCTATTTGCTCGCTTATTTCGAGCAATGCATAAGTGCGGCCATAGACGGTACCTATAAGGACGGAAATTTCGTCGTCACCATCGAGTCAATCGTACCAAACCTAGGACTGCTGAGGGAGTACAAACCCATGATGCGCGAGTTCTGGAGGGAGGGCCTCTTCGGTGACCTGGAGGAAAGATACTTCAGGCTGGTCGACCGATCCTCCGACATGGAAAGTGAAATCGACTGGGGAGAACTGGACAAGGAAAGGGTCTTCGAGTCCTTTCGCGAGATTTTCCTTAACCGGGCCAACGTTCGAAAAGGAGCCTATTTCGACCACATGACTCATTTCGACTTCAAGACCCTCCTCCCCGCCCTCCTGCAGGTGGAGGACAGGATGAGTATGGCCCATGGTTTGGAAAGTCGGGTTCCTCTTCTGGACCATGCCTTGGTGGAATGTATCGCCACGGCCTCGGCGGAGGTCAAGTTTTCCGGCGGAAACATGAAGCACCTGATCAAGAAGACCTACGAGGGCGTATTGCCGGAAGGCATCGTCAATCGGCGGGACAAGATGGGTTTCCCCGTGCCCCTCAAGGAATGGCTCGGCAACGAGCTCAAGGGCTTGGTGGAGGATGTTTTCGAGGGTATGAAGCAACGCAACAGACCCTTTATCAATGCGGACGAAGTCTTGGCGAACTTTCAGTCCGCGGGAAGATTCTCCAGGAAGGTATGGAGTCTCATGAGTTTGGAAATCTGGCACCAGACCTTTCACGATAGAGCGGCCTACTTCAGGTCGCTGATCAAGTAGTTGAGCGTCCAAATATGCTAGGGAAAATCGCCTTCCACCTAACCCGGAAGATTAAGCGTAGCCTTGCCCGAGGAAAAGGTTCGGCGGCCTATTGGAACGCCAGCATGGTGGCTACGCGATCCTTTCGGACCAAGGAAGATTCCCTTGAGCATTTTCACTGGAGAAACGCACAGTATCCGGGGTATCTCGATCTTATGCCGGTCTCCGGCCAAGATGAAAAAGTAGTGGTCGACTATGGGTGCGGACCGGGCAATGACTTGGTCGGTTTTGCCTCGTTCTCGAATCCGTCCAAGCTTTATGGCATGGATGTCTCGGAAACCGCCATCGGGGTTGCCCGCGAACGACTCGCCTTGCACGATCAATCGGTCGAGTTCATCCGTTTGGACGAGGCTGAGAACGAGATTCCCCTTCCTTCCGGTTCAGTGGACTACTTGCATTCATCCGGCGTGCTCCACCATTGCCTGCATCTCGACAAGATCATCTCTGAATTCCACCGGATTCTCAAGCCTGCGGGAAAAGTGTCGGTCATGGTCTACAACTCGGCCAGCATTTGGTACCATCTCTACGTTGGATACGTATGGAAATTGAAGTGGAAGAGAAACAGCGAAACGTCCACTGCCGATGCTTTCCGCATGACCACGGATGGAAGGGAATGCCCGATTTCACGCTGTTACGAAAAGAACGAATTCATGGATCTTTTCTCCGAGGCTGGTTTCGTCCCTTCCCATTCCGGGAATTCAATGTCCCTGCATGAGTTGGGATGCATGGAGTATCGGTTGGAGGCCTTGGCCGACCGCAGGCTTCCCAATGAACATAGGGATTTTATTTCCAATCTAACCTTTGACCCGCGTGGCTTTCCCATGCATAAGGGTGACGTCGCGGGAATCAATGCCTGCTTTACTTTTCGCAAACAACCAGAATCAACATGAAAATATTAGTCTCAGGAGGATGTGGGCAGATCGGTTCCCGCACGACGGAAATGCTGCTCGAGCGCGGAGACCAAGTCCTTGCCATCGACAACTTCGCCACCGGTCGCCGGGTTCATCTTCCGGAGTCTCACGCCGGACTGACCTTCGTTGAGGGAAGCATTGCCGACAGAGAACTGGTCGACAAGCTCTACTCCGAGTTCAAGCCCGATGCCGTCGTCCACACGGCTGCCTCCTACAAGGATCCCGACGACTGGTACAACGATACCCTGACCAATTGCGTCGGTGGAGCCAACTTGGTCAGGGCCGCCCTTGCCAACGAGGTTTCCCGCTTTGTTTATTTTCAGACCGCCCTTTGCTACGGCGTCAAGCCACTCGAGCAACCGATCACGCTCAATCACCCGAAGTTCCCCGCCAATTCATCCTATGCCATCTCCAAGACCGCATCGGAGGACTACATCGAAATCTCGGGACTGGACTACGTGACCTTCAGGCTGGCCAACGTAATCGGACCGCGCAACGTCTCCGGCCCCCTCCCGATTTTTTTCCAGAGGCTGACCGAGGGAAAGAAATGCTTCGTTACCATGGCCCGTCGCGACTTCGTCTTCGTGGGTGATCTCTGTCGCGCCGTTTTACGGGCAATAGACGGTACGGGTTCCGGAACCTACCACTTCTCTTCCGGCAAGGACGTGGCGATCAAGGAGCTCTACGACGCCGTGGTCGAAGCCATGGAACTACCCGAATATCCCGAGCCGGAGATTCGCGAACTGGGGCCTGACGACGCTCCATCCATCCTACTGGATCCTTCGCGCACGATCGAGGATTTTGGAGAGATGGAATTTACCCCGATCTCGGAAACCGCCAAGGCAGGAGTCGACTACTTCCGCGAGTTCGGCGCCTTTGGCGGATATACCCATCTCAAGCACGAAAAATAACGGGATCTTCTTGTGAACCTCGAGTGCCCCTTCAATCAAACCGAGTTTCCGGATGGGCAGGGGACCTGTCCGGAAAGCGGTTTCGTGGTGGAATCGACGACGGATGGAAACCTTCGCTTCTTCAGCAAAGGCGAGCAAAATGGAATCTACGAATCCTACGAGGGAGCCTACGAGGGTTTGGCCGAGGACGACCTTTCCTCGGCCATCTATGCGGAGGAATACCAACGCGATTTGGCCCTTGAGACTCATTCCAAAATGGGTTCGGTCGCGGGCCTTGAAGTTGCGGAACTCGGAGTGGGTCGGGGGTTTCTGCAAAGGGAATTTCTCCGGCAGGGCCCCAAGAGCCTGCTGGCCTTGGACATTGCCGAGGACTACGTTCTCAATTCACGCAAAATCTACGAAGACTTCGATAGCCGCTCCACCTCCTTCCGCACTGCGGTCGGCAACGTGGAGTTCATGCCTTTCCGAGAATGCTTCGACTGGGTAGTGGCGACGGATATTCTCGAGCACGTGCTCAACTTGGGCAACGCCCTCGTTCGAATCGCCCGTTCGCTCAAGCCGGGAGGGCGGTTTGCCTGCCGGGTTCCATTCAAGGAAGCCCTTGGACAGTACAGCATCTACAACGGCCAGAAGTACGAGTTCGCTCACTTGCGTTTTTTTGACGGGCCTTCCCTCAGAAGACAGCTTGCGGAGGCTGGCCTCAAGCCCATCAAGACCTTTTGCTTCGGCTATCAGTCCCACCGTTTCAAGCCCTGCCTTCCGAGCCTTTCCGGCAGGGTTCTGGGCAAGGCCTTTGATCTTTGCGGTTTCTACGGGCGGGAGTGGCACGATTTCAACCGTAAGTCCCGCTCCCTTCCCCTTCGCCCCCTGAGACTCTTGCACCAACCCTTGGAGCTGCTTGTCTTTTCACAGAAAACCTAACTTGATGCCATGCGCGTATTGATTACCGGAGGAGCCGGGTGCCTCGGCTCGAACGTCATAGAAAATTTTCTGCCCCGGGGCTTTGAGTTTCTCGTCATCGACAACTTCGCCACCGGTCGGCGGGAAGTCGTTCCTCCGGTAGCCGGCCTCAGTTTGGTCGAGGGAAGCATTGCCGACGCAAGTCTGGTAGACCGGTGCTTTGAGGATTTCGGCCCCGATCTGATCATTCATTCGGCGGCCTCCTACAAGGATCCGGGCGACTGGGAGGAAGATGCAGCTACCAACGTCACCGGGTCCGTCAACGTGGCCAAGGCCACCGAGAAGTTCGGCTCCTGCAGGATCATCAATTTTCAGACCGCCCTCTGCTACGGGCGTCCCGATCGGACGCCCATCCCGGTTGATCATCCGGAGAGACCCTTCACGAGCTATGGCATCTCCAAGACGGCGGGGGAAAGATACCTTCTCTCCTCGGGCCTTCCGGTTGTCTCGCTTCGCCTTGCCAACGTTACCGGCCCGCGCCTTGCGATTGGTCCCATCCCTACTTTTTACCAGCGCCTTAAGGAAGGAAAGTCATGTTTTTGCAGTGATACCCGGAGGGATTTTCTCGATATGGAGGATTTCATATCCATCATGGAGGTGGTCATGCGAGAGGACTCGCCAACCGGCGTCTTCAACGTCTCTACTGGCGAGTCGCGTTCCATCGAGGACGTATTCAACGCGGTTTCCTCCTATCTCGGGATCACTCCCGAGGAACCCCCTCCCGTGGTGCCGCCTGGGGACGACGACGTTCCCGAAGTGGTTCTCGATCCGACCGAGACCGAAAGGTTGCTTGGCTGGAAGGCCGAGGTTGGTTTCGAGGAAACGATCGGAAGGATGCTTGCCTGGTATGACCGGCACGGTATCTCGGCCATTCACAGTCATTTGTCCGAACCGGAAAGCTAAACGCGAAATTTAAAGCATCATGGACGAGTACACCTTTAAGAACGCCAGAATCCTTGTCGTAGGAGGGGCCGGATTCGTCGGTTCCAATCTTGTTTTGAAGCTCCTTGAGGAGGAGCCTTCCGAGGTCCTGGTTGTGGACAACCTTCTATCTTCCGAGGCCTGCAACGTTCCGGAAGCCCCGAACGTTCGCCACGTCTGCGGCTCAATTACTGATGATGCGGTGCTCCGCTCCCTCCCGGATGACTTGGATTTCGCCTTCCATTTGGCCTGCTATCATGGCAACCAGTCCTCGATCGCCGACCCACTTGCCGATCACGAGAACAATACCCTGACCACCCTCAAGTTATTCGAGCGTCTCAAGGACCTTAAGAATCTCCGCAAGGTGGTCTATGCCGCGGCCGGTTGCGCAGTGGCGGAGAAGACCTACGATGATGCCGTAGCCACCACCGAGGATGCTCCCGTCTCACTCTTTCACGATTCGCCTTATTCCATTTCCAAGCTTATCGGGGAGATGTACGGAAACTACTATCACCGAGCTCATGGACTGCCTTTCGTCAAGGCCCGCTTCCAGAACGTGTACGGTCCTCGGGAAATTCTCGGGGCGGGCCGCTGGCGGGGAACCCCGCACACGGTCTGGAGAAACGTTACTCCCACCTTCGTATGGAAATCCCTAAGCCGGGAAGCGCTTCCCCTGGAGAACGAGGGACGCTCCAGCCGCGACTTCATCTACGTCGAGGACATGGCCCGCGGGTTGATGGGGTGCGCCCTTGCCGGGAAGCCTTCGGAGACCTACAACCTCGCCTCGGGAAGAGAGACGACCATTGCCGAGCTGGCTGTCGCGATCAATACTGCCACCGGGAACCCAACCCCCGTGAATCTTTTGCCCGCCCGGGATTGGGATCGCTCGGGCAAGCGCTTCGGGAGCACCGAAAAGGCGAAGGCCGAACTGGGTTTCGAGGCACGGGTCGAAATATCCGAGGGGATTCCACTTCTCGTCCAATGGACAAGAGAAAACCAGGACTTGATCAAAACCTGTATGGAGCGTCACGCGCCTTTCCTTGCCAAGTAAGTTTGAATACGCTCCAACCGCTGGCTGATCCTAGCCGGGCCTGGTTGCGCCTGGGCTGATTATGGCCGACTTTCAGAAACTCAATATCCTGCTCTACTGCAGCCGTCCCGCCGAGAGCGAGAACGCGGGAACCGTCATCGATCACATCGATGCATTCGGGAAATATTCCGGGCACAACGTCCAGCTCTGGTCTTCCATGAACGGGTTGCCCGATGAGGATGCGATGGCGAAAATTGACTGTATCGTCATTCATTACACCCTTTCGCTTCTCTACGACAAGTACGTCCCCGCAGATTCGCTTGATAGGATCCGCCGGTTTCCCGGTCTTAAGATCCTTTTCATCCAAGACGAGTATCGCAGGGTTAATTTCGTTTGCGATAAAATCAAATATGCCGGGATCGACCTTGTCTTTACCTGTGCCCCGCCCGAGGTGTCGCGCAAGATCTATGCCTCCCTCGAGGGAAAGGTTTCTCTTTCCACGACCTTGACTGGCTACGCGCCCGAGCAATTGTCGCAAGTAAGTACCAAACCACCCGCCGAGCGGTCCATAGACGTTGGGTACCGGGCCCGTAAGTGCCCCTTTTTCCTCGGCCGCAAGAGCCACGAGAAGTACCTTATCGGAAGGCGTTTCCAAGAGCATACCAGAGGTAAGGGACTGAAGTGCGATCTATCCTCGAGTGAAAAGGACCGAATCTACGGGGCCAAGTGGATCGAATTCGTCGCTGACTGCAAGACCACCCTGGGAACCGAAAGCGGAGCCAGCATCATCGACTTTACCGGGCAAATCGAGTATGATCTCAATCGATGGCAGGCCTTCCGCCCCTTTGCCGATTTCGAGGACGTTCCCGACCAATTGCTCGAGCAGGACGGTGAAATCGATCTGCAGGTCATTTCCCCCCGATGCTTCGAGGCAGCCGCTCTTGGGACCGTCTTGGTCATGTACCCCGGAACCTACTCCGGCATTCTCGAGCCCGGTTCGCACTTCTTGCAACTGGAGAGGGATTTCTCCAACATTGAGGAGATCGTGGAGTCCATCCGGGATGATCGGCTTCTTTCGGAAATCGCCGGCAGGGCGAGAAAGGACCTCATTGATTCGGGAAAGTACTCCTATGAAAGCTTCATCCATGAGTTCGACCAGTCGGCTCTTTTGCTGGCGAAGCAAAAACAGTGGCAGGCCGTCGGCACATCCGAGCTTGGCGAGGATGCTTTTGCCTCCCTTCCCGCCCCCGCGCCCGCCAAGCCCGCCAAAAGCAACTTCCTGAAGAAGTTGGTTCGCAAAGCCTGGAAAAACGCGCCTCCCTGGATTCGTTTTCTCGTCATGGTAACCGTCTTCAGAAAGAGTTACTACGCTCATCTTTACGGGCTCAAGGACAAGTACAGGACCTAACCCCCACCGAGTCGGAAATGAGCGAAAATCGTCATACCTTTGAAATGGAAGAGCTGATAAGCTCGACCGGGAAGGGCGACGAACCCCTGCGCGTTCTTCTCTTGGCCAATGAGGGTTACACCGCTGGTTGCTGCGCCGATTATATTCGAGCAATCAGGAACAACTCCAGCCATGAAGTCACCGTTCGAAACCCCATTCCCACCTCGAGGCTGGACAAGTTACTGGGAAGGCCACGGGTCGGATTGAAGGACGAGCAGGGCAGGGATTACGACGTCGTGATTATTCACTACTCGATCTGCATCCTGATCCGGGACTACGTTCCCCGTTATCTCAGGAAGAGTCTGCGGGCCTTCAAGGGAATCAAGATCCAGGTCATACAGGACGAATACAGGTGGGTGAACCGGATGATGCGGGAGATGATACATCTGGGCATAGACGGAATTCTTTCGCTCGTCGACAAGGACAAGCTCGAACGGGTTTACCACCTTCCCGAATTAAAGGACGTATTGAAGGTTTCGTCTCTCGCCGGCTACGTCTCGAACGAATGGGTCGGGTTGGATGCGCCGCCGACCGCGAGTCGTTCCAAGCACCTGATCTATCGCGGCAATCATCTTCCCTATTGGCTGGGTCACGCGGCCCGGGAAAAGACAACCCTGACGGAAAGATGCCTTGAGAACTTGGATGGGAGAGATCTTGTTATCGATCTCAGTTCCGATCCCAAGGATCGTATCTATGGGGAAGACTGGCTGGGTTTCATGCAATCCGGAAAGGCGGTCGTCGGGCTTGAGGGTGGGGCGAGCATATTTGATTTCGACGAGTCTGCCGAGAAAGAGGTCTCCAAGTTTTTGTCCGAGAATCCGGAAGCCACCTATGAACAGGTCCATGATAGATTCCTTTCACCGGTCGAGGGAAACGTCGATTACCGCATGATTACACCCAGGTCGTTCGAGTCCATCGCCACGAAGACCGTGCAGGTCGGATACGAAGGCGAGTATTCCGGAATCCTGCGGGCACGGGAGCATTATATCCCTTTGAAGCGGGATTTTTCAAATGCCAACGAGGTTTGCGGATTGCTCAAGGATGACGAGTATCTTCAGAAAATGGCGGACCATGCCTACCGGGACGTCATCGCGTCCGGGAAATTTGGTGAAGAGAGGCTTGGTTTGGGCATCGATTCAATGATAGAGTATCTCGTCAATATGAAGAAAGACAGTTTCCACCGTTCCGACTAGCACTCGCGCCGATGAAGAGTAATTCCGTTAAATTCTACTTGTTCGGTGATTCCATTTGCTTCGGTCAACTCGTCAACGCCTACAAGACTTGGGCCTCTAACCTGGCCGTTGATCTTGGCAAGGTGGATGATTACGGGGTCCCCTTCGTCGTCCAGAACGCCGGCGTAAATGGGGATACCACCAGGCAGGCGCTCCAGCGCATGCACTACGACGTGACTTCCCATGGGCCTGATTTCATGATGATCCAGTTCGGGATGAACGATTGCAACTATTGGGCGGACGATAAAAATCTCCCTCGAGTCAGTCCCAATAGCTTTGTCGCCAACCTGGAGGAAATCGTCGAGCGTGCCGTTGCCTTCGGCGTGCGCCATTGCTTTCTCAACACCAATCATCCCTCCCTAAAGGGAGATTTTTCCCACTATTCCGGCATCACTTACGACGACAGCAATGCCCGCTACAACCAACTGATCAGGGATGCCCACGAAAGAATGACGGCCTCGGGCAATCCGGTTACCTTGATTGATATGGAGAAAATTTGGCTCGACCAACTGGATCAACCTGCTGCGACTAAACTGGAAAGCCTTCTTCTGGAGGACGGCATTCACCTGAGCGAGGAAGGCCATGCCCTGTATACGAACAACCTAATTCCCAAGGTGATCGAAAAATTGATCGAGATTTCGGAACTTGAGGCCGATTGAATCATGAAGGTTCTTTTTCTGGGCCAGGGCAGGTTGGCCTGCCTCTGTCTAAGGGCTCTCATGGGCCCGGGTTTCAAGGAAAGGATAAGCTTGGCATCCATCGTTACCAATGAAAGCTTTTACGAAGGCCTGAGGTCCGAGAACGAGGTTTGTCGTGATCTTCACTTCATCTCGAACCACGTTCGGAATGAGCAACTCATACTGGAAGCGGTGGAATTGATGGGGGTCGATGCCTTGGTATCGGTTCAGCACAAATGGATTCTGAGCAGCGAGGTAATATCCTCCGTTTCCGGAAACGTCTTCAACCTTCATAACGCCAAACTTCCCGACTACAAGGGACACAATACGATCTCCTTCGCCATTCTCAATGATGAGAAGAATTACTCGGTGACGATCCATTGGGTGGTTCCTGAGGTTGACGAAGGAGACTTGATCAAGGAGTCGATCATTCCCATCAGTCCCGAAGACACTGCCCTTTCGCTCTACCGGAAAACCCTACCCGTTGCGGAATCGACCTTTCGAGAGTTCCTGGACCTGATGCTTTCCGGGGACGTTCCCAGGAGTCCCTTGTCCGGTGGTGGCGTCTTTTATGGAAAAACCGCTTGGGAACCCAACAAACTTCTTCAATTGGGGGAAGCCCCGGAGGCAATGGAAAGGAAAGTCCGTGCTTCGTACTTTCCACCCTACGAACCCGCCTACCTCCAAGTTTCAGGAAAAAAAGTCTATTGCCTTCCGGAAAGCCAAGAAGCCAATCCTTGGCATAAGGAACTTCCGTTGAACAAATCCGAATGGGAGATCGGATTGCGAGAGTAGCTTGAGCCGGTCATCTTGAAATGAGAATTTTTACCGTCATCGGAGCTCGCCCCCAGTTCGTCAAGGCGGCCGTAGTTTCCAGAGCCTTAATACAAAAGGCCGAGGCCAGTGAATTCATGGTCCATACCGGACAGCATTTTGATGAGAACATGTCCAAGGTCTTTTTTGACGAAATGGAAATTTCTCCCCCCGCCGCGAATTTAGGAATCTCGGGAGGTGGTCATGGGTCGATGACCGGGCAAATGTTGATCCGCATCGAGGAGATGCTGGTTGAGCAGAAACCCGACTGGGTACTGGTCTACGGGGATACCAATTCCACCTTGGCGGGCGCCTTGGCCGCCTCCAAACTGAATATTCCCTGTGCCCACGTCGAGGCGGGCCTGCGTTCCGATAACCGCAGGATGCCCGAGGAAATCAACCGCATTCTAGTGGACCACTCATGCGATCTTCTTTTTGCTCCGACCGAAGTGGCCTTCGAGCGCCTGGAAAAGGAAGGAATTGGACGGGACAGGATCATCCGGACCGGTGACGTCATGCTTGATGCAGCCCTCCTCTTCGGGGAGAGAGCAAAGGAAAGAAGCACTATCCTGGAGAATCTCGGCCTGCAGGAAAAAGGCTTTGCCCTTTGTACTCTTCATCGGGCGGAAAACGTCGACTCGAAGGAGATCCTGCAAGGGTTGATGGAGGGACTCGGGGAAGTTGCCCGGTCTCTTCCAATCATCTTGCCTCTCCATCCTCGGACCAAGTCCCGGATGGAACAATTCGGGTTGAGCGATAGTCTGCATGACGGGATCCGGTTAATCGAGCCGGTCGGCTATCTCGACGTCCTGCGCTTGGAAAGCTCTTCCTCCGTGGTCATAACGGACTCGGGTGGCATGCAAAAGGAAGCATTTTTCCAGAAGGTGCCATGCGTAACTCTGCGCACCGAGACCGAGTGGATCGAATTGCTGCCGGGGGGCTACAACCGTTTGGCCCGACCCATGGTCGATTCCATCCCCTGCAAGGTCGAGGAGGCATTATCCGCGGAGCTGGACTGGGCGGTCGAACTCTACGGGGACGGGCATTCCTCGGATGCGATCGCCCTTTGCCTGAAAAACGCCCTCAAGTGAAAATAGGAATCGTAAGTTCGGAATTTCATCCCATGAATGCTGCGGCTTCGGCTCGGGCCGAGTCATGGGCTTCCCTTTTCGTCGAGCTTGGCCATGAAGTGACCGTGTTTACCTCCCGCGAAGCCGGCCCAAGCCTCAACTTGGTCAGGTCATGGTTCCGCGTTCCCGATAACCGCGCATCCCTTGCCAAGCGCTTTGTTCAGGAGTTTTGCCTTGGCTTGGATCTTGCGTGCCGGCTCATGTTGAAAGGAAGGGATACCCAGTTGAACTTGATTACCTCTCCACCCTTCTTCATGGCGGCTTGTTGCGCCTTTGCTTGTCGGTTGGCCCGCATTCCCTATGTTTTCGACGTCAGAGACCGTTACCCAAACGTCCTTTTCGAGCTCGGGGTTCTGGATTCCAAGGGATGGCCGGGCCGCCTGCTTCGTGGCTTGGAGCGCTTGATCTATGGTTCGTCGTCGCTGGTTTCGACCGTTACGAGAGGCTTGCTGTTCGACTTGAAGGAAATGAGCTATGGAGGAATTCCCTGCCTTTCGCGCAACGGATATAGCGAGCAGGTCTTTGCGGAATCGCTTTCGACCAAGGAAAAGTTTTCCCGATTTACCATCGTATACCACGGAAGGCTTGGACGTTTTTATGACCGTGATGCGCTTCGGGAAGTCATGGTAATCCTTGAGCGAATTGAGCCCGAAATCAGGTTCCTGATCGTAGGTCAATCGGGGGATTTTAGCCGAGAGGTTTCGGCTGAAACGGTCGAGTTCATGGACGAGATTCCGCTTGAGAAATTGGCCCCCTTACTATCTCAATGTCACTTGGGAATTTGTCTGCTCAAGGAGACGGATGCGATGCGGAAGGCACTACCTGCGAAGTTCTACGATTTTATCGGAGCCGGATTACCCGTGATTGCCTCCCCGGGCGGTGAAATGGTCGATATGATCGAGAACGAAGGCTTGGGGGTCGGCTTGCAGACCAACGATCCCTCGTTGATTGCGGATATCATTCTCGATTTTTACCGAGAGCGGGACCGCCTCGAAAAATTAAGGACTAGAGTCCTTCGCAGTCGTCCCCAATTCGGTCGCCGGGTCCAGGCGGAGGTTTTGCTCGAAACAATGAAAAGGGAGGTTGCAGACTGATGTCCAGAAACTCTGACTGGAACCTAAGCAAGGGAGCGAAGGTAGCCTCCGCCTTCTTGATAGCGAGTTTGGCCGCCTTTATCGTGCCGATCCATTTTTCCCCCGCCAGCGAGACCTTGGCCAACGTCCAGCAGGAACGGCTTTTTCTCTATGCTCTTGGCTTTGGTCTCTGCTTTCTTGCCTTTTGTGAAATGGTGGGTGTGACGGAGCGGCGTCTGGCTCGGGTTTCCCTTCGCCAACTTATCCTGTTCTGGCTTGCCGCCGCCTTGGCCAGTTTGGCTCTGCTGTTGGGAGTATGGGTCGTCGAATTTGATTTCGTGGGCCGTTTCGCAATCCTCAAAATCGCCTCTTCAACGGGCCTTGCCAGCTTTCTTTTTCTTGGTCTTTTCAACCGTCTGGCCCGGCGCAGTCGGCCAAGGGTTTTCATCCTCGCCGACGATGCCTCCTCCCGAGTGATTCGATCCTCGATCAAGGACCAAGAGGGAATTTTCGACTGGGTTTCGGGGGATGGTTCCGACCTTCGGGATTGCTTCCCTGATTTTTGCCGGGACGAGCGGATTGATTTGGTGGTCATGGACAAAAGCCCGGAGGCCGCCGAGGTGGAGATCATACCGCTGCTTGAGGCAGGGACTAGGGTTATGGGCATGGTCGATTTCTGGGAAAGATATCTTGAGAAGATTCCTCCCGGGCAAGTGGACCAGTCCTGGTTGGCCAAACTGGACCTTCGGCTGAGGGATCCCTTTGTCCATAGGCTCAAGCGGCTTACCGACCTGACTTTTGCGATTCTAGGGCTTTTGCTTTCCCTTCCCATTCTTTTGACTGCCCTCGTCATCAGCGCCATCGACTCGGGCTTTCCTCTCTTTTTCAAGCAGACCCGTACTGGTTTCATGGGCAGGCCCTATACCCTTTACAAGGTCCGTACGATGAAAAGGGATGCGGAGTGCTCCGGTGCCGAATGGGCCCGCGAGAAAGACCAGCGGGTGACCCGTTTCGGCAAGTTCATGCGCAACTGGAGAATCGATGAAATTCCACAGTTTTGGAACGTCGTCAAGGGAGAGATGTCCATTGTCGGCCCGCGTCCCGAGAGGCCTGAGTTTCAAAAGGATTTGATGGACAAGGTTCCCCACTGGAATTGTCGTCATCTAGTCAAGCCCGGGCTTACGGGATGGGCTCAAATTCGTTTTCGCTATGCCTCCGATCTGGATGATTCGGAGGAAAAGCTGGCCTTCGATCTCTATTACATCAAGAACGCCTCCATCCTAATGGACGTTCAAATCATTCTATCGACCCTCAGGTCCGTGGCGAGGGGAAGCCGATGAAGATTCTCGTTACCGGAGGCGCGGGCTACATAGGTAGCCATACCGTTTTGGCCCTGCTGGAGCGAGGCCATGAGGTGGTGGTGCTGGACAACTTTTCCAATTCCTCTCCGGAGTCTCTGCGTCGAGTCGAATCGCTTGCCGGCAAACCCGTCGAATTATTCCGTGGCGACTTGCTTGATCAGGACCTTCTCGGGCAAATCTTCCTGGCTCACGACGATCTGCAAAGCGTCATTCATTTCGCCGCCCTCAAGGCGGTTGGGGAATCGACCAAAGAGCCTCTAAAATATTACCGAAACAACGTGGCGGGCTCCATTGCTCTTCTCGAGGAGATGAGCAGGGCGGGTACGGAGGGATTGGTCTTCAGCTCATCTTGCACCGTTTACGGGGAACCGGAAAAGGTTCCCGTAAACGAGAGTCATCCCACGGGGAATGTTTCCAACCCCTATGGAAGAACGAAGCACGTGATGGAGAGGGTCATTCTGGATTTTGCAACTGCAAGCCCTGGCTTCAAGCCAGCCATCCTAAGGTACTTCAACCCCGTTGGAGCCCATCCCAGTGGGCGGATCGGGGAGGACCCGAAGGGAACGCCCGATAATCTGGTCCCCTACGTATGCCAAGTCGCGACCGGGAGGCTGGATAAACTGAAGGTTTTCGGTACTGATTATCCGACACCCGACGGAACGGCCGTCCGGGATTACCTCCACGTCATGGACTTGGCAGATGCCCACGTCCGGGCCGTGGAAAAACTGGAGCAGTCGGAAACCGGCTTTACCTGTAACCTGGGAACCGGCCGGGGGTCTTCCGTGATGGAAGTCATAGACGCCTTCGAGCGCGTCAGCGGACAAAGGATCAAACACGAACTCGTCGGTCGCCGGGAGGGCGACGTTTCAGCCACTTGGGCCGACCCCTCCCTCGCCCGCGAACTGCTTGGCTGGGAAGCAAGGTTTTCCCTCGATGAAATGTTGGCCGATGCCTGGCGCTGGCAAAAAGACAACCCCTCCGGCTACGAGAACGGCTAGGGCAGTCCGTATTTCGATGGATCGAGACCCCTTTCCCTCAAGGCCCTGGAAATTTCCTTCAGGTCCATGCTGTCGCCCATCCTTATTCCCATCTCACGAAAACCATTCCGGTTCAGCTCCAAAACGAACTTCACCTTTTCCGAACGGGAGGGAGCTCCGCTTAGGTCGTGTGGTTGGGCGGCATGAACCTCGAGGAGTTTTCCGTCCGGGGAGAAATATCCGATATCGAGTGGAATCCTGGTATTCTTCATCCAGAACTTCTGAGGCCCTGGTTGCTCGAAAACGAAGAGCATGCCCTTTCCGTCAGCCAGCGAATTCCTGTACATGAGACCCTTTTCCCTTTCCTCCGGTTTCGCGGCAAGTTCAGCTTCCACCTTTGCCTCTCCGACCTCAAGGGTAAACCGGAAAGGCTCCCCGGGGATCGGGCCTTTCGTTTCCTTGCTCGCTTCTTGCCTGCAGGAAAACAAAAGCAGAACAAGCAGTCCCGCCAAATGGGAATTGAGAATCCTCGTCGCTTGATGCATATAATTCCTTCATGAAAGATATTCTGGAGCGAATCAAGAGCCTTCGCCTTCTGGTTGTCGGTGACGTCATGCTCGACAGGTACGTCAAAGGGGAAGTCAGCAGGATTTCGCCTGAGGCCCCGGTGCCCGTTCTTGCGGTGGAGGACGAGACGGTAGTTGCCGGTGGCGCGGCCAACGTAGCATTGAACGGGGCTGACATGGGGGCCGTGGTGGAGGCATTCGGATGGTTCGGGAGGGATGAGCAAGGAGACCGCTTGAAGAATATCCTCAAAGACAAGGATATAGCCGTCGATTCGCTTCTTAGTTTCGAGGGAGCCCCGACCATCAGCAAAACGCGCGTCATGGCCTCGAACCAGCAAATTTGCCGGGTGGATCGTGAGGAGGCGCCTGATTCATACCGACCCGACCTTTCCAAGCTCGGTGAGGACTTGAGGCAAAAGGCGGGCGAAGCGGATGTGGTCGTCATATCCGACTACGGAAAGGGGTTCGTGACTAATGAGCTGATCGCCTTGGTCAGGGAAGCCTCGCCGTTCGTCGCCGTCGATCCCAAGCCAAGTCGTCTGCTCGACTACTCCAATCCCGATCTGCTTACCCCCAACCGACTCGAGGCTTTCGAGTTGGCCGGTATCTCGAGACTTACCAGGGAAAAGGTTCCGGAGGAGAATATCGTCCGCTCCATCAACGAAAAATTCAACCCTGCCATGCTGGCAATTACTTTGGGCGCCGACGGCATGCTCCTGGCTCGGGAAGGACGAGTGGAGAAAACCATGCCGACGGCAGCCCGCGAGGTTTACGACGTCTCCGGCGCCGGTGATACGGTCATTGCCAGCATGACCCTTGCGCTTGGCGCAGGCGCGAGCCTCGAGCAAGCCGCTGAGTTCGCCAACGTCGCCGCTGGCATCGTGGTTGGCAAGGTAGGTACTGCAACCGCTTCCCCGGAAGAGATTCTCAATCACTCCTGAATGAAACGAGCCGTTTTTCTTGATCGGGATGGAACCTTGATTAGGGATGCACATTACCTGAAGAACCCTGAAGATATTGAAGTCATAGCCGGAGTGGGGGAAGCACTTCTGAGAATCCAAGAGGCGGGTTATGGGGTTTTCCTGCACACCAACCAGTCCGGGATCGGGCGCGGATACTTCGACTGGGAAGACGTTCGCTCCTGCAACCTCAGGATGCTTGAAATGTATGGTTTGCCGATGGATTTTTTTGACGACATATGTATTGCCCCAGAGTTGCCGGGAGATACGACAGGGTATCGCAAGCCGTCGTCCCGATTCGAGACAGAGACCATGGGCAAGCTAGAATTGAGCCCATCCGAGTGTTGGATGGTGGGCGATAAATGGGTGGATGCCGAAACGGGCTTGTCGGCCGGCATGCGGGCAGCTCTGGTCGAGACGGGCAAGCCTATTGACGATGAAGTTCGATCTCGGGCCAACGCCTCCGAAGTATCCATCCATCCCGACCTGCCTTGTTTTGCGAGCCAGTCCCTGAACTTGAGGGAATGACGACGGGAGGCCTCAGTTCATGGCAGAGGATGCAGGACGATCTGCATGCGGACTGCCGCATTTTCGAAGTCCGCAAGAGCAGGTTTCTCAGACGCTCCGACGAAAAGGAGGGGGACTTTTTCGTTCTCGATACCAGCGACTGGGTCAACGTGCTTGCCCTCACCGGTTCGCGTGAGCTTCTCCTAGTCCGCCAATTCCGGTTCGGCACGGAGGAATTTTCCCTTGAGCCCCCGGGAGGAGTAATCGAGAAGGGGGAAAGCCCGGTTCTTGCAGGGGAGCGTGAATTGCTCGAGGAAACCGGATTTACGGGCATGAAATCCACGCTCATCGGTTCCGTGCGTCCGAATCCCGCGATCATGTCCAACCGCTGTCACTTTCTTCTGGTCGAGGGGGCGGAGAAAACCTCGGATACTTCCTTCGACCCCCATGAAGAACTGGAGAGCGTACTTGTGCCTCTTGCCGAATTGCGGAACTTGGCCCGTGAGGGCAAGATCACTCATTCCCTTGCCCTCAATGCCATCTTCAATCTTCTCCTGTATCTGGGCGAATAGGATTCCCTGCTTTGATTCTTTACCCATTCCTCTCTCTTTCATAGGATAAGGCCAATTATGAGCAGCTTGATACCTTTGCTTCTTGAGACCGCTGATCCTCGTCCCGAGCAACTGGCCAAGATTCTTGGCCGGGACAAGGAGGAGGTAGAGCGTGAGCTTGAGGAACTGAAGAGTAACGAGACCATCCTGGGCTGGATGCCCATACTAAATCCTGAAAAGGCCGATCCTGAGAAAGTAAGGGCAGTGATCGAGGTCAAGATCAGTCCCGAAAGGGAAGGCGGGTTCGACCGCATGGCCCTCCGCATATCAAAGTTCGACGAAGTGGAATCCTGCTACCTGATGTCGGGAGGCTACGATCTGCTGGTATTCGTTTCGGGGAAGAACCTCAACTCGGTTGCACTCTTTATTTCCGAGAGGTTGGCCACTATCGAAGGCGTTCTTTCAACGGCCACCCACTTTCTCCTCCGTCCCTACAAGGAACAGAGCCATCTTCTCGTTCATGAAGGCAAGGGCGAGCAGAAACCATCGGTCAGTCCATAGGCTATGAATCCCGAATCATACGTTGCAGACCACGTAAGGGGGTTGCCTCGCTCCGGCATCCGCGACTTTTTCGCAATCGTTTCGGAAATGCCGCATGCCATCTCTCTCGGTATCGGGGAGCCGGATTTCATTACTCCCTGGAAAATTCGGGAGGCTTCCATCTTCGCTCTTGAGAAGGGACGGACATCTTATACCGACAACCGCGGGCTTCTTTCCCTGAGAAAGGAAATTTCCCGTTACGTATCCTCCTTTTTCGGGCCCGATTACGATCCTGCGGACGAGATTCTCGTCACGGTCGGGGTGTCCGAGGCGATAGACGTTTCGCTACGGGCCATCCTGAACCCCGGGGACAAGGTTCTTTATCATGAGCCCTGCTACGTGTCCTATGCTCCGAGCGTTACTCTGGCCTTCGGCGAGGCTATTCCCGTAGGCACTTCACCGGAGAATTCCTTCGCTCTTGATCCCGAGGCCTTCGAGCGAGCCTGGGAGCCCGGTTGCAAGGTTCTCCTGCTAAACTTTCCGACCAACCCGACCGGAGGAACCGCGGACCGTGAAAAGCTCGAGCGGTTGGCCAATTTCGCGGTGGAGAAGGACTTGATCGTAATCAGCGACGAAATTTATGCCGAACTGACCTACGAGGGCGAGCACTTCAGCTTGGCTTCCCTGCCCGGCATGAAGGAGAGAACCCTTCTTCTGCATGGTTTTTCCAAGGCTTTCGCCATGACGGGCTTCCGGGTTGGTTTTGCCTGTGGTCCCGATTGGCTGATCGATGCCATGATGAAGATTCATCAATATTGCATGATGTGCGCCCCGATCCTCAGTCAGGAAGCCGCCATCGAGGCTCTTACCCATGGTTCCCCCGAGGTAGAGCGAATGAAGGAGCAATACTGCCGCCGACGGGATTTCGTGGTTCGCCGGTTCAATGAGATGGGCTTGTCCTGTCATCTTCCCCGGGGATCCTTCTATGCCTTTCCCGAGGTTGCTGCAACTGGTTTGAACGAAGTGGATTTCTGCCATCGCCTCCTCCGCGAGAAGGAGGTTGCGGTGGTGCCGGGGACCGCCTTCGGGTCGCATGGAAAAGGTCACGTCAGGGTTAGCTTTTCAACTTCCTACGAAAACCTCGTCGAGGCAACCGACCGGATGGAGTCCTTCCTCGCAAGGCTCGCCTCGGAAGGCAAGAGCGAAGAGGCGGTCTAGGACGGGCAGGAACTTTTCTCCTTCCCTTTTCCAAAAAATGAGCTTTACGCAAAGCGTTGCCATAGTCGGTCGACCGAACGTCGGCAAAAGCCGTTTGTTCAACCGGCTTGCCGGGCGTCGAATTTCAATCGTCCACGACCGGCCCGGCGTTACCCGCGACGTAGTGGTGGCCGACAGTCCGGAGGGATACGTCCTCATGGATACGGGAGGAATCGGGATGTTGCCCGAGATGACCCCGACCGAAATCCAGCAGGCAACAGAGGACCAGGCCGATTTCGCCATCTTGGCCGCCGACCTCCTCCTTTTCGTGGTCGATGGCAGGGATGGACTCGTTCCGCTCGATGAAACCCTGGCCGTAAAGTTCAGGAAAATGGGGAAGACCCCGCTCCTCGTCGTGAACAAGCTGGATGATATGGAACGTACGGAATCAGTTTCCGATTTCGCCCGCCTGGGCTTCGAGCAAACCATCCCTATTTCCGCCGAGCACGGACTGGGTATTCAGGATCTGGTTTCAGCCATTGCGCAAACGCTTCCTCCCGCTCCACCCGTCCGTTCGGATGATTCGGACCCCCGGACCAGGATTGCTTTCATTGGTCGACCCAACGTGGGTAAGTCGTCCCTTTGCAACCGCTTGCTGAATATGGATCGCCTCATCGTCAGCGACGTGCCGGGTACGACCCGGGAAACTGTTGAACTTGATCTCGACTATGAGGCGGAGGGTCAGGAGGAGCCTTGGAGGTTTCGGCTTTACGATACCGCCGGGCTCAAGCGCCGGAAGCGGATTGATTCCTCACTTGATTATTTCTCCGCCGTTCGGACCAAGCATGCGGTGGAATCGGTAGACGTCGTATTCCTCGTTCTGGATGCCCGCGAGGGCGTGACCAAGCAGGACAAAGTGATGGCTCACCACGTCCTCGAGGAAGGCCGAGCTCTTTCCATCTTGGTCAATAAATGGGACCTGGCTCTGGAAAGCTTCCGCAGGGACCCCTTGCCCGGGTATGAGGATGAGAAGGATTTCCGCAAGAGTTACCTCAAGTCCATCCGCAAGGAGCTTTTCTTCCTTCCCGATTCCCCCGTTTCCTTCGTTTCCGCCGCTACCGGCTATTCGATCGATGATTTCCTCCAGGTCGCCCGGGACCTCGACGCCCGTATGGACAAGTCGATCTCCACATCATCCCTGAATAAGCTGATCGGAGACATGTGGGAACACCGTCCTCCGGCCAAGATAAAGGGTAAGCGCTTCAAGGTCTTCTATGCCGTGCAGGTTGAGAACCGTCCTTTCCGGATCAAGTTGTTCTGCAACCGCGAGGAGCGTTTGAACGACCAGTACAAGCGTTACTTGGAGAAGGGCATACAGCGAGAGTTCGGACTCTCTGGTTGTCCGCTTAAGTTTTCCCTTGCCGGGAAGGAAGCCAGGTACAAGGAGGAAAAGAAGTAGTAAGATTTTCGTACCTTTGAACGAGAGCCGCCCGGGGCGGCTTTTTTTGCGTCATTTTCGTTGTGCCAAAGTCCTTATTCAGGCTAAAGAATGACAGTCATTAATGGAACGCAATACGAATAGGATCGCCTTCTTCGGCTCGGATGAAATCGCCCTGCCGTTCCTTCGTTCCATGTTAGGCGTACCAGGCAACCCTTCCGTCGTCGCCGTGCTGACCCAACCGGACCGAAAGTCGGGCCGAGGGCGAAAGGTTCGAATGAATCCGGTCAAGGAATGGGCTCTAGGGCAAGACATTCCCTGCCGTGACCCGCTTAAGCCCGGTGCGGAAGACGTCCGGTGGTTGCAAGCTCGGCAGGTGGACATGGTCATGGTTATGGCTTATGGACACATCCTTGGACGTGAGTTCCTTGAGTTCCCTCCCTTTGGTTGCTTCAACCTACATGCCTCCCTCCTTCCTTCCTACCGGGGGGCATCTCCCATAGAGACTGCCATCGCAATGGGCGAAAGGGAAACGGGGGTCACGCTCATGCGGGTCGTCCCGAGGATGGATTCCGGTCCAGTCCTCGACTTCGAGCGCATAGCCATTGATCACCATGAAACCGGTTCCGATTTGAGGGGAAAGATTGCCCAAGCCTGCATACCCCTCGTGCAGAGAAACCTCGAGCCGATTCTCGAACGCCGGGCAGAAGAAGTTTTCCAGGATGAAAAACTGGCCACCTATTGCCGCAAGCTCGGCAAGGAGGATGGTCACATGGATTTCAATTCTCCCTCGCAGGTTTTGGTCGACAGAGCTCGAGCCTTCCGAGCTTGGCCAGGTTTAAGTTTCCCTTTCGACGAGCAAAGGATCCGTCTTGGGGAATGCTTGGTCGGGGCACCGGATAAAACCCTTCTTCCGGGTGAAGTTTTCTGCGACGAGGAGTTCAACCTTTGGCTCGGTACTGGTGAGGCTTGCATCCTTGTTCGAGAATTGCAGAGACCGGGGGGGAGGATGTTGCCGGCGGCTGATTTTCTGCGTGGTTTCGATTTGCCCAATGGAACCGTCCTTCCCTCCGAGCCTATGCCGGATCTCATGGTTTCTCGAAAAAAGTAGACCAGATACCTAAAAGATTTCTTGCTTCCGCCCTCGAATTCAGTACGTTTAGGGATGTGGTGGATATCTTGAGGATCATTTTCTCGCAGGTTTTTGGCTTGTTCGTGCCTGCTTTCTTAAAGCTTATTGTACTCACTTGTGGGTGCGTTCCCTTTTTTTTCCAGGAAGCCTCCGCGAACGTCAACGTGCAGTTCGCAAACATGAAGCAGGATATGGAACTCGTCTCCAGAGAGCTTGCGGGCTTGAGGACGGAAGTGGAGCTCCTGCGACGTGAGAACGCCCAACTTCGGGTCTCCGTCGAGCAACTTACCCGGCGCCAGAACTCGACCTCGGGAGATGCCCATGGACTCTCCCGACAGATGGATGCTCGCCTCCAGTCGCTGGAAAGGCGCGCCACTCAGGGCGAAAAGGAGCAAATCGCCTTGCAAAAGAACTTCGACAAGAAGCTCAAGGATCTGATTGCCGAGATGAACGCGGCTTTTTCCCAAGTTAACGGGCCTTCGCCGGGTGGTGCTTCGGGGGACTCATTTTCCACGGACTACCCAAAGAACGGATTCGTCCATAAGGTGGAGAAAGGTGAAACCGTCAGCAGCATCGCGGTCAAGTACAGTTCCAAGATCAAGTGGATCATCGATTCCAACCGGATTAGCGACCCAACCAAGGTCTTCGTTGGCAAAGAATTGTTCGTTCCCCAGAAATAAGGTCGTGGCGAAAACGGCGTCAAGGTTGGGCCGAGGTTTGGGAAGCCTCATTGCGGGGGGTGCAGGCGGTCCTGGAGTGTCTGAGGAACCTGCTCCCCATTCGGATCGGACCAAGTCGTCGCCAGTTTCCCGAGAATCGAACGGTAACGGTCGCCCCACACCCGAGGCGGAAGACCGGGCTGAGAAGCTTTTAGAAATTGCCCTTGGAGATCTGGTTCCCAACCCACATCAGCCTCGCAAGACGGTCGATCCGGAAGCGATACGGGAATTGGCCGACAGCATCAAGTCGGAGGGACTCCTGCAACCCGTCGTAGTTAGGAGGTCGGGTGATTCCTTCGAGTTGATCGCTGGGGAAAGAAGATGGCGGGCCCACGAGTTGCTGGGTCGCAAAACCATTCTTGCGCGCGTGCTGTCTGCCAGCGAACTTTCATCCGCAAGTCTTTCGCTGATCGAGAACTTGCAGCGTGAGGGACTCAATCCACTTGAGGAGGCAATGGGCTGCCAATCTCTCGTCCAAGACTTTGGGCTTACCCAAGCCAAGGTGGCCGAGCGGTTGGGCAAAAGCCGGGTGTACGTCACTAACTTGATTCGCTTGCTTCAGCTCGACGACGAGCTCAAGGGCCTGCTGGCCTCAGGCAAGCTTTCCATGGGGCACGCCAAGGCTCTCTTGGGTTTGCCCGACGTGGCGACCAGACTCAATCTTGGCAAACGAGCCGTCCGCGATCAATGGACCGTCCGCCAATGTGAGAAGGCGGTTGAAGAAATCCGCAACCCCGGTCGGGCTGGGATTACAGGGAGAACAGACGGACCCAATGGGGACAGGTACCTTCCTCTTGCCGAGGCGGCCGAGGCTTCTCTTGGGCGTCGGGTTTCCATCAAGTCTGGTCCATCGGGCAAAGGGAGGATTACACTCGCCTTTGAGAATCAGGAGGATCTGGAAAGGATTCTTTCTGCCCTCGAGGCGTAGGCCTGCGCAAAGAGGATTGCCTTTTTCGCGGTAAAGAGGCATTATAGTATGTTTCTGTTTTCTCGAAATGATCATTTTCCTTACGCTTCTCCTTATTTTCCTTTGTTTCGTCATCGTTATGCTGATCATGATTCAGCGAACCTCAGGCGGAATGGGATCCGCTCTCGGTGGTGGCGCCGCCGACCAGGTCTTGGGGGCCGGCTCCGCCGCACAATTGACCAAGATGACGGTCTGGGGCATCCTAGGCTTCTTCATTTTGGCTTTTGCGCTCTACGCTCTCTACCAGAACGAAGCAGCTGACTTCGATGTCCCCCTTAGAAGCGGTACTACTCCCGTTATCTCGGATGACGATGGCTCTGGCTCGGGTACTCTTTCCGATGTTCCCGGACCCGACTCCTCTACCCTGCCCCCGGTTCCGCCAGCTCCCCCTTCCGACCAACCACCTTCGCTTCCACCTCCTCCCGCCCAAGGACCCGAGGATATCCCACCCGTCGCTCCGGTTCCGCAACCCATTACCCCCGCGCCCGATTCCCCGGACTCGAACTCTTCTCCGCAATAGCGTGAGGAGCTCGATGACCAAGGTCTTCCTACTTGGTTTAATTTTGGCCTTCTTGGCCATTGCAGATGGGCAACTTTTGTCGAAGGGTCCTTTCCCTGCTCGTGGTTTCGCAAAGGTCCTGAATCAGGACGAGGCGGAACGCCGTCTCTTACGCTACAGAAGTTTTCTCGTCCGGGACCTGAACCAAAGCGTTCACCACCAGGCTTATGCCCTTCGCTTCAAGCTCAGACATATGCCGAGAAGAGGAGATGAGTCGTCGAGGGAAGGCTTGATCTCGGGTCCGTCTTTGGGGCACGGGATAAGCAGGATCGATCTCGATTCGGGCGAGGAAGACGGGGAGCCGGTCAGCATCTTGCTCCACAACTCGTCCGATCCTCAAGCTTGGCGTTATCGGAAGGAATCTTCCCGGAGTTTAAAGCTTGAGCACAAGGACCTGCTGCTTCCCCTGGTTGAAGGCATGAACCAGACGCCTTTTGACATTCTCATGCCCTTCGTCTTCTGGGCAGCTCGTTACGAGAAATCAGGAAAGGTTGCCGGGAGACCCGCCCACATTTATGCTTTTTCTCTGCCTGAATGGGTACGTGAGGCTCGCCCTGGTTGGAATCGAGTGACACTCGCTCTTGACGACGATTACGAGGCTCCTCTTCGTGTACAGACTTTTTCGAGCCGTTCCGTTCCGGTCAAGACATTCATTCTCAACAGTCTCAAGAAAATCGAATCGACCTGGATCGTAAAGAGGTTCGACTGCAAAAATGGCACCGATTTGTCCAATACTCGTTTCGAAGTCCTCTCCGTCGCTCTTCGACTGGATCTGGATCCCATATCGTTCTCTCCTAAGGGGCTCGGTCGCAGGCTTGAGATTCCGCAGGAACTGTTTGTCCCCACGAATTAGATCGAGTATTGGGTTAAAAGAACTTGCCCGCCTCCGTCAATTCCCTAAGTTTCCCTCCGAAATATGAAGAATGGATACTTATCACAATGGGCCCGTAACGTTTCGCCTTCACCCACGTTGGCCGTGGATTCAAAGGCCAAGGCCATGAAGGCTGCCGGGGAGGACGTATGTGGATTCGGAGCCGGCGAGCCTGATTTCGATACACCTTCCTTCATAAAGGAGGCCTCGGCCAAGGCCCTGGCCGAAGGCAAGACCAAGTATGCCCCTGCCGCGGGAATTCCTCCACTCAGGGAGGCCTTGGCGGAAAGGTATGCCGCCTTAGGCGTTCTTTCCGAGCCATCCCCGGGGCAAGTGGTGGTTAGCCCGGGCGGAAAATATTCCTGCTACCTAGCCATCCTTGCCACCTGTGGTCCGGGTGACGAGGTTATCATCCCCGCCCCCTACTGGGTGAGTTACCCTGAAATGGTCAAATTGGCGGGAGCGACTTCCAGGGTAGTATTTGCGGGTGATGAGCAGGGTTTCAAGGTCACCCCCGCACAGATCGAGGATGCCCTCACTCCCTCGACCCGCATGCTGATCCTCAACAGCCCTTCCAACCCGACCGGATGCCTCTACGAAAAAGCCGAAATGGAGGCTATCGTGGAGCTTGCCTGCAGGCATGATTTCCTCGTCATGTCCGATGAGATCTACGAGTATCTTCTTTATGATGGGGCCGAGCATCACCGTCCTTCTTCCTTTGGTCCCGAGGCGGCCGAGAGGGTCGTAACGGTTTCCGGTTTCAGCAAGACCTTTTCCATGACCGGTTGGCGCCTTGGGACGCTTGTAGCGAACCCCGAAATCGCAAAGGCGGTCGCCGACCTGCAAAGCCAGACTTCCTCCAACGCAACGACCTTTGCCCAGTACGGGGCCCTCGAGGCCATGCTCGGTTGGGACCGCGCCATGGATGCGGTCTCGGAAATGCTCGTTCATTTCGACAGGCGTCGATTGAATTTGCTTGAGGGCCTTGAAGCCATCGAGGGAGTCAGTTGCCAGAGGGCCCAAGGGGCCTTTTATCTTTTCCCCAACATCTCTGAACTGGGTCTTGGTTCGGAGGAATTCTCCACCCGGTTGCTGGAGGAGCGGAAGGTTGCGGTGGTCTCAGGTCACGCATTTGGCGCCGACGGTTACGTCCGGCTGAGCTATGCGACCTCGGATGAAGTCATCGAGAAGGGACTTTCCCGTATCCAGGACTTTTGCCGGGAAATCTAACCGAACCCCAGTCCCTTTGCCGCTTGGGGATTTGCGGCCAAGGCCGCCTCGAATTCATCCAGGTCGAAGTCGGCCACCACGAAGTCGCCGTGTTTTAGCGTAGGCGTCTTGGATTGGCCGCTGATCTCAAGCAATTCGTTCATTCTGGAGGGATCGGTTCGGACGTCCACGACTTCCATTTCGATTTCCTTGCGGGCGAAATAGTCCAAGGCATCGACGCACCAAGGGCAACCTTGTTTGACGTATAGTATGGGTTCGTTCACCATTCCTTCCTAATAGAGGGTGAGAGAGATGAGAAGAACTTTTTATCCTGCTTGGCATGGGATCGACGCTCAATCATGCTAGTTTTCCATGGTTGAGGAAAAACGAAAGCGTGAGCTGAAATCGGGCGAGATTCTGGTCAAGGGCGCCCGTGAGAACAACCTCAAGGGTATCCTGGCCAAGTTCCCGCGAGGGAAGTTGATCGGCGTCACTGGGGTCAGTGGCTCCGGGAAATCCTCCCTTGTCTTCGACGTCCTAGCGGCAGAAGGCCACCGAAAGTACGTCGAGAGCCTCTCCCCGAAGGCCCGTCAAGCTCTCGAAAAAGTCCGTCGTCCCGACGTCGACTACGTCGAGGGCCTGTCCCCCGTGCTTGCCATCGAGCAGGCCACGGCCCGCACTGCCGGCCCCAGGAGCACGGTAGCCACGGCCACAGAGATCGCCGACTACGCCCGGCTTCTGTGGGCTACCGCCGGCCGCCCTCATTGTCCTGACGACGGTTCGCCCGTGTACCGTCGGACGTTGGACGACTGCGTGGCCCAAATCATGTCCGAGGGAGAAGGTAAGCGGGCCATTATTCTCGCCCCCTTGCTTGCCGCCAAGGCATCCGTTCTTCGGGAGGAATTGCCTGGTCTGGAAAGAAGGGGATTCCAGAGGGTGCGGATCGAGGGCGAGATCAAGCGTCTTGATGACCGTGACTTGATTCCCGAGAAAACCCGAGGGAGGGAGCTCGAGGTCGAGCTGGTGATCGACCGTTTGTCGGTTGGCCCCAAAACCAGAAGCCGCGTGGCCGACTCTATGGAGTTGGCCTTCAAGGAAGGAGATGAACGAGCCCTCATCCTGCTTGAGGAAGCGTCTTCCTTTCGGGAACTGCGTCTCTCGCAAAGTTACGCCTGCGAGAAATGCGGAAAGACTTACCCAACCGTTACCCCCCGCCATTTCTCATGGAACCACCCCGAGGGCGCCTGCGAGAAATGCGATGGGCTCGGGCAGGTGCTAAGCTTTCTTGAGAACCTCGTGATTCCGGACCCCTCGCTTTCCTTGGCTAAGGGAGTGATCAAGCCTTGGAGGCTGGGATCCAAGAAAATGATGTCCCTGCGAAAGAATATCATTAGGGATTTGTGCGAGCAGGTTCCGATCGACCCCAGGACGCCATGGTCCGAACTTTCCCCGGAAATACGCAAGTTTCTCCTTCATGGCGACGGGAGGAAGAAATACGAATTAAAGCTACGGATCGGGAGAGGCAGGGCCAAGAGTCAGCCATTTCCAGGAGCCCTTAGAGATCTTGAAGAGACCATGAGAAATACCTCCAGCGAGGGACTGAGGGCCAAGTTGCTGACCTATCAAGTGGGGGCTCCCTGCAAGGCGTGCGGTGCGGGAAGACTTTCCTCCTACTCTCGGGCAGTAACCTTGGGCGGCTTATCATTCGATTCCTTCTTGTCTCTACCGATATCTAAAGCCAAGTCTTTTGTTGAAAACGACTTGCGAAAGGAGGAGTCGTGCATGCAGGTCATGGATGCGCTAAATGGATTGGATCAGCGCCTGGGCTTTCTCGATCAAGTCGGCTTGGGTTATCTTTCCCTAGACCGCCCTTATCGTACCTTGAGTGGAGGGGAGGCCCAGAGGTCTCGCCTTGCGACCCAGTTGGGCATGGGTTTGGTCGGCGTGACCTACGCCCTGGACGAACCAAGCGTTGGCCTTCATCCCGCTGATCACAACCGGTTGCTCAAGGTTCTGGAGGGGTTGAGGGACCGAGGCAATACCGTCATTGTGGTCGAGCATGATGCCGAGACCTTGCTGGCCTGCGATCATCTCCTTGAGATCGGGCCTGGGGCAGGGGAAGATGGAGGCGAACTCATCTTCGCCGGAAATCTTTCCAAGTGCGTATCCTCCTCCTCAAGCATTACCGGATCCTTCCTTTCCGGGCGTGATGGCGTCCGCAAGGACGCCAAGGAAAAGAAGCCGTCCGACGCATCCCTCGTTGTGCGGGCCGCCCGGGCAAACAACCTTAGGAATATCGACGTTTCCTTTCCCGTCGGCCTGCTCAACGTCGTTTGCGGGATTTCCGGTTCGGGCAAGAGTACGCTCGTCAACGAGATTCTCGCCAAGACCGCCGCCCACCGCCTGCACAGGGCCAAGCAAGTCCCGGGGGCTCATTCGGGGATCGAGGGTTTGGATCATTTCGACCAGGCCGTCCGGGTGGACCAGTCACCTATCGGCAAGAGCCCGCGCTCCAACCCCGCCACCTTCGTCAAGCTCTTCGACCTGCTTCGAAAACTATTTTCGCAGTGCTCGCTCAGCCGCGTGCGCGGCTATACCCCTGGTCGTTTCAGTTTCAACTTGGCCGGCGGGCGTTGCGAGCGTTGCAAGGGAGACGGTATGGTAAAGCTGGACATGCAGTTCCTGGCCGACGTTTTCGTGGAATGCGAGAGCTGCAAGGGCAAGCGCTACAACAGGGAGACCCTAGAGGTTCGCTTTCGTGGAAAAAACATTGCCGAGGTTCTTGAAATGTCAATCTCGGAGGCCTCGGAGCTTTTCCAAAAACATCCTTCGGTTCTCGCTAAGCTGCAAACCCTTGAGGCAGTCGGTCTGGGTTATCTCAGGCTGGGTCAGGCGGCCAATACCCTTTCCGGAGGAGAGGCGCAGAGGCTCAAGCTTTCCCTCGAGCTCAGCCGCAAGCAGTCCGGCCGGGCGCTCTATCTTCTGGACGAGCCCACGACCGGTTTGCATTGGCTTGACGTGCAGCGCTTGATGGATCTGCTTTTCAAGCTCCGGGACGCCGGCAATACCTTGGTCGTGATCGAGCACAATATGGACGTCATTAGCCTGGCCGATCACGTCATTGAGATAGGTCCCGAAGGTGGGGATAAAGGAGGCAAACTGGTTTTCGAGGGAACGCCAAAAGCCCTTGCCCGCAAGAAGACTCATACCGGGAGGTTTCTCAGAAAGCATCTTGCGAAGACCTTTCACGGGGAGTAATGAAGGTATAAGCAACATGACCGAAAACGACCCGCCAGACAAGACGTCCGAGGACCTTCTGTCCATGAAGAGGAACGATTTCTGGCAACTCTGGAGAAGGCGATCTCTCATCATACTGGCTTTGCTCATTCTCATCGTCCCCCTTTACGGGACCTTTCGTCCACTCTTCGAGTTTATTCTCTTTGCGGTTTCCTTGGCTGCCCTTACTTATCCCGTGTTCTATCGCCCCATCGAGAGGCTCGGCAGACGATACCTGCCGAAATTCCAAGAACGTAGAAGGTCCGAGCTCTGCGCCGTGCTCTCCACCGTTCTCCTGCTTCTGGTCCTTCTTTCGCCTTTTGTTCTTCTTCTTCTGCAGCGAGGAGAAGGGGAGGGGATAAGCGAAACCGTCTGGTCCCTTGCCATGGGGGAGGAAAAAGGTCGGGCAGCCCTCTTGGCGAGCGTCGCCGATGGGGTGGGTGAAATCCAGAAAATCTATCCCCGCCTTCCCCTCGACAAGGAAAAGACCATCCAGTTCGTTTCGAACCTCGTTGGAGATACCCACGAGTTTTCCGGTACCTTTCTTGAGTTTCTCTTTAAGGGGACGCGTGGTTTCGTGGCCGAGTTGGCCTTGGCCTTGATCGCCCTTTCCTTTCTCTATGCCCACGGATCTACCTTTCTCAACCAAGCGATGAAAGTCGGAGGGTTCCGTCAGGAAGAGGTCCGTCTTTGGTTTCAGTTGCACCGGAAGATCACCCTCAGGTTGCTTAGCGATACCGTTCTTACTTCTCTGCTGAGAGGGATCCTGTTGGGCCTTGTGGCTCATTTCGTGGGCGGCTTCTTTTTCCTGCCGGTTTTCTTCATCGGCGCCTTCGTGGGTTTGGTGCCAGTCGTCGGAAGCGCCATGGTATGGTTGCCCTTGTCATCACTAGTGTGGACAAGGGGGGAACCGGAACTAGCCGTCCTCATGGCAGGCCTTTGCCTATTTCTGAATTACTTGGTAAGTCGAGCGCGAACCGGGATGGGACGTCGCCTGCACGAGCAGGGTGCCTGGTTGAGCTTTCTCCTCTTCCTCGGCATCATCGGAGGCATACTCGCTTACGGTCCCCAAGGCTTCGTGATCGGCCCCATGGCGATCGTCCTTGCCTACGGCCTGTTCCGTTTTCTAATCGACCAGTCAGGGGATGGTTTGCTGAGCGGTAAGGAAGATCAGTCCGCGTCGTAGATAATCACCCGGTCCCAAAGATGACCGCATTTCTCCACGAAAGCGAGGTGGGTCGGGTCCGCCTGATAGAGATCGTGAGCCTCGAGGTCGGGCAACACGACGGTTAGGGAGCAACCGAAGGAGGAGTCGACGACGGGTCGCTCGGGGGTTTGGGCGGGGGTTCCCAGATAACCCGTCTCGACCGACTCGATGGTCAAGAGGGTTCTTACACCGTCGAAAAACAAGCCCTTGTCTTCCTCGGTGAGGTTTTCCTTCAACCAGAAAATTACCGTGTGTGTAAGCATGCGAAGTATATACAGTCAGGGTGAAGGGATGAAAAGCCCATTCGGATCAAACCCGGGCTTCAGGGAACGATCGTCTCGCCGTTCTGGTCCGGGCTTAGGCCAACGAGGCATTCCGTGGCCCTTTTGGCCCAGGAAGTCGGGTCCTCATAGTTTTTCGCCTCTTCCCCAAAGCAGGAACGGAGCATGTCGGTGTGAATGACGCCGGGGTTGAATGCGACGGTTCCCAGCCCCGCCGGAAGCTCCTGGGCAAGGGAACGGGTCAAACCTTCCACGCCCCACTTGCTGGCGCAGTATGGGCCAACCTCGGGTGCGGTTGATCTGCCCCAGTAGGAACTGAAGTTAACGATGATCCCTCGTCCCCGTTTCTCCATTGCGGGGAGGAAGGCTCGAATCATATTGTGGGTTCCGCCCAGGTTAGTGTTCAATACTTGGGCGAATTCTCCCGCCGAGACGTCCTTCAGCTTTGCATTTGCATTGATCATGCCCGCGTTGTTGACGAGCAAGTCAGGACAACCGATCTTGTTAATCGTCGCAATTGCGAAAGAGTCCACCTGCTCCGGCACGGATACGTCGAGAACCTGCAGGTGGGAGCCTTGCCCCAGTTCGGCCTTAAGTTCCTCGATGCAACCCTTGTTTCTGGCCCCACCCGCTACCTTCCATCCACGGTCTGTAAACTCGACGGCCAAGGCCCGACCGAGCCCGCGTGAGCACCCCGTTATGCATACGCTTCCGCTCATTCTCCGGGCTTGCCGGGTTCTTCGTAGCCCACGCTTCCAGGGCCCTTGTGATAGGGCGGTTCACGGGAAAGGTTATAGTGAGCCAGAAGCCAGATCGATGCGAAGACAAGCGTCAATCCGATGATAATGATCCATTCCAGCGGCGATTTCCTTCCCTTCGTCATGAAAGACGAAGGTATGACGTTTGGAGGGGATTGATCAACTGATATCTATTTTCTATGGCTGATTATTAGCCGGAAAAGCAACGCCTGCAGCCTTCCTAGGATAAGGCTACTGTATTGAAAATAAAACCTGTTTCTATAAGTTGGGCTAAGCCTTGGGGTCTTCCCCGTAATCGTTTGGCCCCTGAGTTCCATCTTGTACCAACAGGATCAAAAGCCAGATTCCACCTATAACCGGAATTAAGGAGATCAAACACATCCACCCCGACTTGTTCGTGTCGTGAAGCCTTCTTATGAGAACCGCTAAGCTGGGTATTAAGGTACCAAGTGCGTAAATCATATACGCCAAGCCTCCTATCTCAGGGCTCACTATTGAAATTCCGAATAGCAAAATCATCAAAATTATTATATTGAAAAGAGTGAACATCCAATATTCCGAACGCCTTGCTCGACCACTAAATCCAGCGTAATTCCGTAGAACTGCAATATACCAACTCATGATTTTATTTTCCTCCTAAGTTCAAGTTTCAAATGCATAAAATGCAACTGAAACAACTGAAAATTTATCCATTACAATTGTCAAAGGAGAAATTTAAATCTTATGAAAATTTATCGTACTGCGAGTGTTCTTCCGTTCTGCAGGTAATGCGGGGTTGAGAGGTGTGATGAATTTCACTCTCAACTTCCTTAATAGGGTTAGGTATCCTTTTCTGATTGGAACAAAGGTTTGAACTGAATTCAAGGGTGGTGGGAGATACTGGAGTCGAACCAGTGACCTCATGCGTGTCATGCATGCGCTCTAACCAACTGAGCTAATCCCCCTAAGAAAGTCGGTTTGGAAACAATGGAGCGTGTACGCCCTCATGTCAACGACGTTGAAAGCCTTGCCCGAAGCGAACAAGCATTCTTTACGCATGCTTTTTTTCGTGTAAGAATGACCCCATCATGAAAAAGGCACTTGTTACCGGAATAACCGGGCAGGATGGCTCCTATTTGGCCGAGCTTCTGCTGGGAAAGGGATATGAAGTCCATGGAATCGTTCGCCGGGCATCCACTTTCAACACCGACCGACTCGATCACCTCTACAAGGATCCCCTGGTCGACGACACGAGGCTCTACTTGCATTACGGAGACCTTGCGGATGCCGTGCAACTGGTCAAGCTGCTCTACGACCTGCAACCCGACGAGATTTACAACCTTGGCGCCCAGAGCCACGTGCGGGTTTCCTTCGACATTCCCGAGTATACGGGGGACGTCACGGGTCTGGGGGCAGTCCGTATCCTGGAAGCGATTCGTGAAGCGGGCTTGGTCGACAAGGTTCGCTTCTACCAAGCCTCCTCCTCGGAGATGTTCGGCAAGGTCCAGGAAGTGCCCCAAGTTGAAACTACTCCTTTTTGGCCTCGTTCCCCCTATGCCTGCTCGAAGGTATTTGCCCACTGGCTTACCGTCAACTACCGGGAGTCTTATGGCCTTCACGCCAGTAGCGGGATTCTTTTCAACCACGAGTCTCCTCGAAGAGGGGAAACCTTTGTCACCCGCAAAATAACCAGAGCCGCCACTCGCATCAAACTGGGCCTGCAGAATAAGCTTATGCTCGGTAACCTGGACTCGAAGCGTGATTGGGGCTACGCGAAGGAATACGTCGAGGCGATGTGGCTGATGCTTCAGCAAGACACCCCGGACGATTTCGTCATCGCCACTAATGAAACGCACACCGTTCGGGAATTTCTGATGGAGGCTTTTTCATGCCTGGATTTGGATTGGAAAGAGTACGTGGGCTTCTCCCAAAGGTACGAAAGACCGGCGGAAGTCGATTTGCTGATCGGCGATCCGACCAAGGCGAAGGAGAAATTGGGCTGGGAGCCGAAGGTGACCTTCAAGGAACTGGTTGCGATTATGATCGAGGAAGACATGAAGTTGGCGGAGCGGGAAAAGACCCTTGCCGAGGCGGATCTTTCCTGATGGCGAAAATCTTCGTCAGCGGACATAAGGGCATGGTTGGATCCGCAATCCTGCGGGCCCTTGAATTCTCGGGAGAGGACTGGGACGTCCTGACCAGATCAAGACGGGAGCTTGATCTATGCGATCAGTCGGAGGTGGATGATTTCCTGGCCAAGGAGAAGCCCGAAGTGATCATCAACGCTGCTGGAAAAGTGGGCGGCATACACGCCAATGACACTTACCCGGCTGAATTCATCCGGGAGAATCTTATGATCAATGCGAACTTGATCCATTCGGCCTGGAGGCACGGAATCAATCGTTTTCTTAACCTCGGCAGTTCCTGCATCTACCCCAGGGAAGCGGATCAACCCCTGCGGGAGGATGCCCTTCTGACCGGACCGCTTGAGCCGACCAACTCAGCCTATGCCTTGGCCAAGATAGCCGGGCTTGAAATGTGCCGTCACTACAGAGTTCAATATGGGGTCGATTTTCATTCCGCCATGCCGACCAACCTGTACGGCCCGGGAGATAATTATCATGCCGAGAACTCCCATGTTCTGCCGGCCTTGATTTGCCGTTTTCACGAGGCTAGGGAAGCCCGCTTGCCGGAAGTTTGCATTTGGGGAACGGGGAAACCGAGGAGGGAATTGCTGCATGCCGACGACCTGGCAGAAGGATTACTGCATCTTCTTCGTACCGAAAACCCTCCCGACTGGGTGAATATTGGGACGGGCAAGGATCATACCATCCTGGAGCTGGCTACTATGGTTAGGGATGTGGTGGGCTTTGAAGGCGAGATCACCCATGACTTGAGCAAGCCTGATGGCACTCCGATCAAGAGAATGGACGTCGCCCTTATGGATTCTCTGGGATGGCGGGCATCGACCCCTCTTCTTACCGGCGTCGAAAAGACTTACGAGGACTTCAAGGAACGACTCGCGAGCGGAACCTTGAGGCAATAGGCCCGAGTTACTCGAACTCCTTGCGGAAGTCCTTGAACTGGTCGGAGATCTCCCGCAGTTGATAGCGCAGAGCCTCGACCTCTTCCTTTAATTCCTTGAATTCTTCAGCCATTTGCTCCACTTGATCCATCCTGTGGTCTGGAGCCGGCACGTAGACGCTTGAGCCATCCTGCAGTTCTTCCACTTTGGGAGGGGGGGCGAGACGGTGGAACCACCTTCTTTCCTTTTGTCCTGGAAAGGGATCCATTTGGCCCACGAGAGAAGGACGCCGATCCCCCATTTCCCGAAGGGTCTCCTCAATGTCGGAAAGGCCCTCAAATTCAAACATCCGATTGGCCCTGCTGTTTAACTCGCCGGAAGTCTGTGGTCCGCGATTAAGAAGTTCGGCCAAGAGGGCCCTTTCGGCTTTGATCAAATCCAGTTCCTTTTCTGCGTTGTGCTGAAACTTTGGTACGCGCGAGCCGACTAGGTCCACGCGATGAGCAAGTCGCTTTATACGCAGATCCTCGATGGCACGGGAGACTTCCTCTTCAACCAGTTCGGATCGAGGCAGACGGTTGTTCTTCTGGTTGCAGGCATTGGCCAACCCGTTAAGGGTCATCGGGTAGTATTCCGGTGTGGTAAGTTCCTTCTCGATCAGCGAGCCCAAAACGCGGGTCTCCTCGAAACCGAGAACGGGCAGAGTCTCCTCGTCCTCCTCCTGAAAACCTTCCTCTTCCATGGCTGTTCTTGGGAAAGAGAAAAAAGTATGGAGGAGTGCGGGAAGGGTGGATTCCGGCAAAACGTTATCTCGAAGCTTAGTCGGCGACGACGTTTACGAGACGGTGCTGCTTGTCGAATTGAACCTTGCCGGGCGAAAGGGCAAAGAGGGTAAAATCCTTACCCAAACCTACGTTTTGCCCCGGGTGGTATTTGGTTCCGCGTTGGCGCAGAATGATGTTTCCCGCCAAGACGGATTCCCCGCCGAATTTCTTGACCCCGAGCCTCTGGCTGTTGCTGTCCCGGCCGTTTTTGGAAGTACCTTGTCCTTTTTTGTGCGCCATGATCGGATCTCCTGCTGGATTACTTTAAGTCTATGGACTCGATTTCGATAACTGAAATATGCTGACGATGTCCCTTACGGCGCTTGTATCCCTGCCTCCTCTTCTTCTTGAAAACGATGATTTTCTTGTCCTTCTTGTTCTCAAGAATCTTTGCGGTGACAGAAGCGCCTTCCACTGTGGGGGTGCCGAAGGTTGGCTTTCCGTTCTCGACGACCATGAGTACCTGGTCTATCTTAACTTGATCGCCTTCGTTTTTCTCCGGAAAACGGTTCACGAACAACTTATCGCCCTGTTCGACGGTAAATTGGCTGCCTTGGGTTTGAATTGTGGCCTTCATGATAGGAAAATCGTTTAAAAAACCATTTTCCGGCCCATTTGGCAAGCGTCATCTTGGCTTTTGGCTTGTTACTCGTCCCTAGGCCTTAGTAGTCGTTGAGCATGCAAAGAGAGTTTAAGGAGGTTTGTCGTCAAGACGTCCTTGGGTATTATGCCCGCCAAACAGTACTCGAACACTACGAGGAGGCTGCCAGGAGGGTAGGAATGTGGGCATCCGAAGAATTGGTATTTCGCCAGTCCTTCCCCGATCGTGAGGCTCCCCTTCTTGAGCTCGGATGCGGAACCGGGAGAATCTGTCTTTCGTTGTGGATGCTGGGTTATCAGGATATTACCGCGACCGACTTTTCCAGGGAGATGATCGACTTGGCACGGCAGGCTCAGCGCAGAAGGCGTACGGAAATCCATTTTGCCGTCGAGGACGCAACCAGCCTATCCCTCCCCGAAGGCAGTTTCAACGGAGTGATTTTCGGGTTCAACGGCCTCATGCAGATCCCGGGGAAGGAAAACAGGCTTCGTGCGATGCGGGAGGCTTATCGAGTCCTGAAGCCAGGTTCTCGTTTCGTTTTCACTTCCCATGACCGCGCCTTTCCAAAGTGGAAGAAATTCTGGTCGGTCGAGCGTAGAAAGTGGCGCAAGGGGCAACAGGACGAAAGCCTCATTGATTTCGGAGATCGCTTCGAGGAAACTCCACGAGGAAAGCTCTTCATTCATGTCCCGGAAGTCTCGGAAGTCCGTCGAGACCTTAAGGAAGCGGGGTTTCTGGTCGAGAGGGACCTTCTGCGTTCTCGTCTGGCTGAAGAGTCACCTTTGGTTAGGGAGTTCTCCGACGAATGCCGTTTCTGGGTGGCCCGCAAGCCGGCTGCTTAAAAAGGTTCAAGGCATTCCCCATCAAGGGACATGGTGGCTACCCTGGTCGCGGGCCCAGTCATGTGCACGTTGTATTCTTCGTCGATGACCAAGCCGATTTCACCCCCGGGCATCTCGACGGTGATCTCGCTGTCGCAGGCGCCCATTTTTCGAGCTACGGCTCCAGCGGCCGAGCTACTGCTGCCCGATGCCAAGGTATAGCCAGCCCCGCGTTCCCAGATTTCTATCTTGATGCGGTTACGATTCAAGATCTTGAGAAACTGGACGTTGGTGCGGTTGGGAAAAAGGGCGTGGTTCTCCAGCAAGGGACCTAGTTCCCGAGCCGCTTGTTCGCTAAGCTCGTCGGTGGGAATAACACAATGCGGATTGCCGATGGTCGCCGCGTAGTATCGCAGGGAATTGCCTGCGACCTCAATTGGTTCGTCGAGTACCTCGCGGGCTTCGCCGGAGACTTTCACGGGCACGGTATCGCTGTGGAAACTGACCTGTCCCATCTCTACGGAAATGACGGATGCGTCTGCCGAGACCTCGCAGGTTACGACCCCTCCCAGAGTATCAACGGTGAAAGGTTCCGTTTGTACCTTGCCTTGGTCACGCAGGAACCGGGCGAAGATTCGAAGCCCGTTCCCACTCTTCTCGGCCTCGCTCCCGTCGGGGTTAAGGATTTTTAAACCGAAATCCGCCTTTTCCGAGGGAAGGGGACCTACGAGGATTCCGTCCGATCCCAAGCCAAAGTTGCGGTGGCAGATCCTGATCGTCTCATCTTCCGAAAAGTATTCCTGCCTTCCGCTTGGATCAAAGACGAGATAATCGTTCCCCAAGGCATGATATTTCTCAAAAGTATTCATGGTCGCGTCAGTTGGATGGTACGGATTTGCCTTTGGTACGGTCAACGACCCACTTGACGATCTCCGCGTCATTTTCTCCGGCCCGTTTGACGATCCGCAGGAATTCCGCAGGATGAATGTCGTTTTCACGAAAGAAGCCTCGGTCTCCTCCGCAACAATACATGGTGTCCGGTGGAAGCTCGCCACGCAGCTTGGCGCGTGCCTTGGGAATGATGCGCGGAAGCCAACGAATTCCATGGATCTCATCACTTTTGGCAGGCAGGGCGGAGGAATCCATCGTCTTGCCCGAAGCCTTCCCTTTCTGGGTCTCGATGAAATAATCTCTCCTTTGTTCGTGAATGAGCAGGAATGCAGCCAAGTCAGGGGCCCCTTCGCGGACCCAGTCCTCGGCAAAGTCGAAGACATCCATTCGGTTTAGGCCAACGGAGCATAGAAAGGGCAAGTCCTCCTCAATGGGGAAGCCGTCTGCGTCTTTATGTCCCTGGTTGTAGAGCTCAACGGCTTTTCCCCAGATTCTTACCAGTTCAATATGAAAATCCACGTTCATGGCAAAGAGCAAAATGCTGGGGATCGGGAAGGATGCAAGTTTCTTTAGCCCAAGCGGAAGTCCAGTTGCTTGTCGGAGACGAATACCTTGTCTATCACGACCGGGATTTCCTGTCCGAGCTTGAGCTTGTTCTTCGGGTTTCTGCCTACAAGGGCCGCTCCGTTGGAGGCGATCCGGTAACCGAGTTCGCGGGGCAGGGTTCGCATGGGCACGAAACCGCGGGCTAGGGTATCGGTGAGCTCGATGAAGAAGCCTCTGCGGCCGATTTCCGTGATGATCGCCTTGTGCCTGACCGGTGGTATTTTGTTGAGGTCCCTGCGGTAGTAGAGCAGGAGCTTGTCTTTGATCGACTCTCTTTCAGCATCGACGCTGTTTCTCTCGGTCACCGACAAGTGTTTGGCCAAGCCATCCATCTTTTCGCGGTCGGCCTTTCCGATTTTTTGGCGCCGCAGGATCTTCTCCACGATCCTATGAACGACTAAGTCGGCATAACGCCGAATGGGGGAGGTGAAATGGAGGTAGTCGCGCTTGGCCAGGCCATAATGCCCATCCGGCTTGTTCCGATAACAAGCCTGCTTCAAGCTGCGCAGAAACTTGATCCTCAGGACTTGGGCGAGAGCATGTTTGTTGATGAGGGTAAGCATTTTGTTGACCTCCTTACGGCTGGACAGTTCGCCACATGATATCCCGAAGATCGATACGAAAGAACGGAGTTCCTCCAGATCTTCGGGATCCGGATCCGGGTGAACGCGAAACATGCCGGGAAGTTTCTTTTTTCTCAACTCCATGGCCACCGTCTCGTTGGCCAAAAGCATGAATTCCTCGATCAAATGATGACTCTCGTCGCTTTCGCTTTGCCTGATTTCCTCGGGCTCGCCCTTATCGTCGACCAAGATCTTGACTTCCGAGGACTCCAAGTCGAGCGAACCGCCCTTCATCCTCAACTTGCGGATCCCGGATGCGATTTTCCACAAGGTGCCGATGGCTCCCCTAAGTTCGGTCAGCTCCTTGTCGGAGAGATCGCGCAGAGGGCGTCCCGGGTTGCCTGAGTACCGGCTTGGCGGGGGCTTGGCATCCCTGATTCTGTCCAAGTTGGATTCCTTGAGGAAAAGCATGGCCTGCTCGTAGGTTAGGCGCTTGTTGCTCTTGATCACGCACTCGGCAAGTTTTGAACCTATTAAGCTTCCGTTTTTTGAGAAGCGGAAAAGGACCGACTTGACCAGTCTTTCCTCCGCCTCGACCAGGCTGCAAATTCCGCTCGACAAACGGTGGGGGAGCATGGGGACGACCTCTCCCACGAGATAGGTGGAATTTCCCCGCCGCTTGGCTTCGCGGTCCAGTTGCGAACCTACCCCGACATAGTGTGAGACGTCGGCGATATGAACTCCAATCTCCAACGCGTCTTTTGCAAGTACACGAAAGGAGATGGCATCGTCGAAGTCTCGGGCGTCCAGGGGGTCGATAGTGAGGGTGAAGACCTTGCGCAGATCCATTCGGCCCTGCCGGTCCGATGCGCATACCTTTTCCGGGCAGAGCTTCGACTCCTGAACGACCTTTTCGGGGAAATTTCCGCTCAGCCCGAACTTTGCCAAAATTCCCTTGTGATCGGTTAACGGATCGTCGCCCGGCCCCAGTACGCGGATAATTTTGCACATCGGAATGCGGGCCGGGGGATCCCAACGGACGAACTGGGCTACGACTTTGTCTCCTTCCCTGCCCCTTCGAGTATCGCCGAGAATCTTGAAGGGAACGAAAAGGCGCGAGTTCTCCGCCTGTACGAGGGAACGTCCAAGGTCCTTCTTGAGGTAACCGAGGAAATTTACGGTATCCCTCTTGACCACCTTACGGACCTCATACCTTGGTTTCGGATTCTTGCCCCGGTTTTTGCGCCGGTCTTCCTTTTTTTTCTTCGGGGGCAAGACCTGCAGTTCAACCAAATCCCCATGCAAGGCGGTACCCGATGCGCCCTTGGCGAGGGAAACGGCATCGTCCCAGCCTTCTACACGGACTTTAGCTCTCCCTTGCCGACCAAAGAAAAGGGTTCCGCGGACTCTATTCTTGCCCACGGTTCAAATGATGAAGGCTTGGGCCAATAAGAGGGATAATCAGCCTTCGGGCTTGAGAATTGACCAACCCTCGGGAATTGCCTGACCTACGTCTGAGACGAACGAATCGTCTTGATCGTCACCGCGCTTGCGCCACTTCTTGAAGACTCCGGGCAATTCCCCTTCCTCATCCTGGGTGGTCTCGTACCATTTGACCTTGCCGTCACTGAAAAGAACGTGTCCTCCCTCACCTTCCCAAGGCGAAGAATCGCCCCATTCTGTCTCTCCGGTATCAAGGCCCCTCGTCCACATGATGGGAAAAGGGCCGGAAGGAGGCTGTTGCTTGATCGTGTAGTAGGGGGTAGGGGGAACCGCGATGTTGTAGCCAAAGGCTTTCTTGACCTGATCAAGGGAACCTTCCGTGTTGAGAACTTTCTGGGGTATCTCGACGTTTTCGTCATCCAATTCTTCAAGCGCGGGGTCATTGGGAAGAAACCAGATGCCGGCATCGTCCATGGACGTTCTTTTTGTGAACCAGGTAGCGAACCCCTGGGCGGACTTGATGGTTTCCTGCCCCGGCCACTTGACTTGAGTGTTCTTACTCTCGGTCTGTAGCTTATTGAACATGTTTCTGAGACTTGTTCCTGATGCGTCCTTGGATGCGCCGAAGATGAGGTCACCCATGGGCCCGATGGCCACGGTGGCAAGGATGCCAATGATAGTGATGACGACCAGAAGCTCGATGAGGGTGAAGCCCTTCTTTCTATCTTTGCTAAGTTTCATATTCATGAATTTTAGGTTTTGAGGAAGTAAGATCATTCGCCGATTGGCGTAACTTTAATAAGGTAAGCCGAATTTGTCGCAAAGCGCAAGCGTCATATCCTTGGCTCCCTTTAGGGAGCCTTCGTCCTCAGGAGAGGAAATAACCTGGTTGATGATTGCCCCGACCTCAAGCATCTCGGGTTCCCTCATGCCACGGGTCGTGACGGCTGGCGTCCCGATTCTCAGCCCACTGGTCTGAAAAGGGCTTCGCGTTTCCCCGGGCACGGTGTTGCGGTTGAGGGTGACGTTGGCCGCCTCGAGGGCGATCTGAGCCTGCTTGCCGGTAAGGTCGGGGTGTGATGGCCTAAGGTCGACCAGCATGAGGTGGTTGTCGCTTCCCCCGCTCACGAGGTGGAAACCGAAGCCACTTAGCGATTCGGCTAGAGCGGATGCATTGGCGATTACCTGAGCCTGGTATTCCCGGAAGGAATCCTTGGCGGCTTCAGCGAAGCAAATGGCTTTGGCGGCGATGACGTGCATGAGGGGCCCGCCCTGATTGCCGGGGAACACGGCCGAGTCAATGGCCTTGGAATGTTCCTCGCGGCACATTATCAGCCCACCTCGGGGCCCGCGCAGGGTCTTGTGGGTGGTAGTGGTCACAAAATCGGCGTGAGGGACTGGGGAGGGATGAAGACCCGTGGCCACGAGGCCCGCAATGTGAGCGATGTCGGCAAGCAGAAGGGAACCGCATGATCGCGCGATCGCCCCCATCCTCTCGAAATCGATGGATCGCGGATAGGCCGATGCTCCCACCGTGATGAGTTTGGGGCTTTCCCGGCTCGCGATTTCCTGGATCGAGTCGTAGTCGATTTGGCCTGTCCCCGGGTTGACGCCGTAGTTGATGACCTCATACAGCATGCCGCTGCAGTTCTTGGGGTGACCATGGGTAAGGTGGCCGCCGTCCTGTAGGCTCATGGTGAGAATCTTGTCACCCGGCTCCAGCATGGCGAAGTAAACTGCCGTGTTGGCCTGGCTGCCGGAATGGGGTTGGACGTTGGCGTGCTCGGCCCCGAAGAGTTGCTTGGCCCGATCGATGGCAAGGCTCTCTGCCACGTCGACGTGCTCGCATCCCCCGTAGTAACGCTTTGCCGGGTACCCTTCGGCGTACTTGTTAGTCAGGACGCTGCCCGTTGCTTCGATAATGGCGGGAAGGGTGAAGTTTTCCGAGGCGATGAGTTCGAGGTGGGTTCTTTGCCGTACCTTTTCCTCCTCGATGACCGAGTGGATGGCCGGGTCGAGCTCGGAAAGGGGGCGTGAGTCAAGCGTTAGTTCGAATTCTGTATGAGTGGGATCGGGATTAAGCATGATCAGTTTTATAGTGCGGTTATAAGTTTTTTTCAATCCAGGCGAGCAAGGAGGGAAGGGCGCTCTTCATGTCTTCCCTGCAGGTCCGGTAGACCTCGATGTCCTGGCCGAATGGATCCGGCAGTTCCCGGGAGCCTTCTTCCACGAACTCGCGCATGAGGAAGATGGGAGAGTTTTCGGGAACCTCGAAATACATGTGCAATAGGGCGCGATGGGACTCGGTCATGCAGAAAATAGCCGACGCATTCTCGATTGTGGCCCTAGTGAGGGCGGCGCTTCTGTGGTCGGACAAATCCAGACCCTCTTCCTCGCATGCGATGACGGAGTTTTCCGAGGCCTGGTCGCCGTCCATCGCCGATATGCCAGCGGAGAAGGCCCGTATTTTTTTCTTGGATCCGGCCTTGCCCCAAGCCTCTTCAAAAAGCTTTTCCGCCATCGGACTTCGGCAGACGTTGGCCGTACAGACGAATACGACCATTTTCTCCTCTTTCCTCTCCTTCTTGGCTCTGCTCTTTTTCCCCATTCTTGCGTTTTTTTCGTTTCCTGTTTGCAAAAAGGCAAGAGAGAACCGATTCAGGGCCTTGAAAATTCGCGACGTCCAATGTCCCTGCGGAAATATTTGGAGTCGAAATGGACGGATTCGCAAAGTTCGTTGGCTTTCTCCTTTGCCTCACGCAGGGTGGCTCCGATGCCGACGGCCCCAAGTACGCGCCCGCCCGCAGTAACTAACTTTCCGCTTTCGTTCAGCTTGGTTCCGGCATGAATGAGCTGGGAACCATCGGGCAAGACTTCGGGCACGGAAATGGGCTCGCCCTTGGGGTAGCTTTCCGGATACCCGGCGCTGGCGAGCACCACCACCATCGCGGAAGCATCCTTGAAATTCACTTTCTCGGGAAGTTCGTCGCCCCTGGCCGAGGCAAGCAGCAGGGGCACCAAATCGTCTGCCAGAAGGGGAAGGATGACTTGGGTCTCGGGATCCCCGAAGCGGACGTTGAACTCCAGGACCTTGGGGCCATCCGCGGTCAGCATCAACCCGACGTAGAGGGTGCCTCTGAACTCGATTCCTTCTGCCTTGAGACCGGAAAGGGTGGGTCGAACGATCGTTTCCTCGTAGTCGCGCAACATCTTCGGGCTGACCAGGCGGGTCGGGGCATAGGCTCCCATTCCTCCGGTGTTGAGGCCCTGATCTCCCTCTCCAACCTTCTTGTGGTCCTGGCTCATGGGCAGGGCGAGGTAGCTTTCACCCGAGCAAATGAGGTGGAGGGAAGCCTCCTCTCCGTCGAGGAATTCCTCGATGACAACCTCCCTGCCGCTTTCCCCGAAGCTCGAGCCGGCAAGCATGTCGCGGGCCGCCGCCTCTGCCTCCTCAAGGGTTTGGCAGATCAAAACTCCTTTCCCTGCCGCCAACCCGCTTGCCTTGACCACGATGGGGAAACTACAAGTTCCAAGATATTCCAAGGCCTTCTCGACATCGCTGAAATTCCCGTACTTTGCAGTGGGGATTGCGTGGCGGGCGAAAAAATCCTTCGAGAAAGCCTTGCTCCCCTCAAGCCTGGCGGCTGATTCATTGGGGCCGTAAGCGAGTATTCCGACCGCGTTGAGGGCATCCACGGCTCCATTGCAAAGAGGAACCTCGGGGCCTACGACCACCAGGTCGAAGCCTTCCTCTTTCGCCAGCCCAATGATGGCCTCGTTATCCTCCACTCCGATCGGGAAAGTCTCGAATTCGGCGACCATCCCACCGTTGCCCGGGGCCACCGCTACCTTTTCCACAAGCGGGCTCTGGGAGCAAATCTTAGCAAGTGTGTGCTCGCGGCCTCCGCTTCCCAGCACGAGTATCCTCAGGTTATCATCCGTCATTCACTTCGATTTTCGGAAAAGCGGCCTCAAGTCGAGACAAAAGCAATATTTTCGAACTTTAGGTGGGTTTTTGGCTTTAGGAATCTTTCCTTTTCTGATTATTTTCGCTTATGAGGGTATTCTTCATTGGGGTGTGCGGGACGGCGATGGGAAATGCGGCCGTTATGCTCAAGAAACTCGGCCACGACGTGGCCGGTTCCGATGCCGGAGTCTACCCGCCGATGTCCGACGTTCTCTTTGCTGCTGGGATTGACTTGTTCGAGGGCTTCGAGGCCGATCCCATGTTCGACTGGAAGCCCGACCGGGTGGTGGTCGGGAATGCCGTCTCGAGAGGGAATCCTCAGGTCGAACGTCTTCTCAGCGCTAGGGAAATCCCCTTTCTTTCGCTTCCACAGTTGATTGGAGAGGATCTGATTGGGAGTCGACCATCCTTAGTGGTTGCAGGTACCCACGGAAAAACCACCACTACCACTCTGGCCGCCTACGCCCTGGAGCAGGTCGGAGCCTGCCCCGGGTACCTCGTCGGAGGCGTGCCCCTTGATCTTGCCTCGGGCAATGAACTGGGGGGCGATGGTTCTCCCTTCGTGATCGAGGGTGACGAATACGACTCCGCCTTCTTCGACAAACGCAGTAAGTTCATCCATTATCGTCCCCATATTCTCGTTCTTAACAACCTCGAGTTCGACCACGGGGATATTTTTCGCGACTTGGCGGACGTTTCCCGTAGTTTTTCCCATTTGCTCCGCATAGTACCCTCCGACGGCTACGTCCTGTTCAATGGGGACGACCCGAACCTACTCGCTCTTCCGCGTGCTTCATGGACCACTCTTTTTTCTGTTGGCGAAGGAAAGAACAACGATCTTCGTATCGCTGATTTCGAGGAAGACAAGGACGGAAGCCGTTTCCGCTTGCTTTGGCACGGAGATGAGATTCAGGTCGTGGAATGGGCAATGCCCGGCCTTTTTAACGCTCGCAACTTGGCTATGGCCTTTTTCTCAACGGTTCTCGCTCAGTCGGAGAATCTCGACCCCGAGGATCCCTTCTCCGCCGCCTCCTTGCCAGATTTTTCCGCCTGCCAAGGCGTTAAGCGACGGCAGGAAATTCTCGTCGAGAAAGATTCCCGGGTAATCCTTTCCGACTTTGGCCATCATCCCACGGCAATAGAGGGAACCTTGCAAGCCTTGCGGGCCCGATGGCCGGATCATCGGATCGTCGCCTGTTTTGAACCGCGTAGCAACACCGCTGTGACGAACGTCTTCCAAGACCGTTTTGCGGATGCCCTTTCATGCGCCGACGTAGTCCTGCTCGGGGCCGTTCATCGGGCCGAGAAGATTCCCGTCGATAAGCGCATAAATACCGGGGTCATGATCAGGCGCATTGGGGATGCTGGTCGGGAGGGGCATGCCTTTGCTCAAAACGAAGAGCTTGCAGATCACTTGGAGTCCAAGCTCGACGACCGCCGGACCTTGGTAATTTTCTTTTCCAATGGCTCTTTTGACGGGGTAATGGACCGTTTCGCCGAATTCAGCCGTACCGATCGGTAAATCTTTAACGACATGAAATTGAATAACATATTCTAGTTACTTGGTTTTTGAAGAAAACCCAGGCACTATTTCTACGAGATCGCGGACTTTCACCTCGATCCATTCGGGCCCGTCAAGTATGCCCAATGGAAACAACCGGCAGAATCGAAGAAGAGCCTCTGGGCAAGAGAGAAGAGCTGACCATGGAAAACCTATCGTCACAAACACACTACGATATTTTGGCCTTGCCCGACTGAGAGGGGAGTTGCTTAAGGTTTGGTAAACTCGAGCCTTGAGACATGCCGATCTCCTCGATCCATTTGCGGTGGGGGCCGGAAAGTGTTATTTCACCAAGTTCGGGCCGTGCGACCCAACGGTATTGCCGGGGGAGGGGATGTTTCTCCATGTACCGGGCCGATGCGCCGAAGATTTGCTCTTCATAATCGACTTGTCCGATGGTCCGCTTCCTAGTGACGAGATGTTCGGCTTTACGGGCAATCTTCCCCATGTTTTTGGGGAGCCTTTCCGGTAGCTCGTAGATGCCCGCCAAGCGGGCGGAATCCATATCTGCGGAGTGGAGTAGCAAGCCGTTCTCGGACTCGACCCAGTATCTCCGAAGCTTTTGTCTGGATTTCTTCCTTTGTGCCAAGTTGGGAAAGTTTTCCGCTCCTCCGTTTTTTGCTCCCCGGCAATGGTCGATCACTGGGCAGGCAAGGCAGAGGGGGGACTTGCGGTGACATACGGTTGCACCCAGTTCCATCATTGCCTGATTGTAATCACCTGGACGCCTGGTATCGAGAAGATCCGAGGCAAGGGGCCGCAGTTTCCTCTGGGCGGAGGCTCCGTCCTTGAAAAGTTCGCCGTGGGCAAAAAGCCGTGTCAGCACGCGGACTACGTTGCCGTCGCAGACGGCCTCGGGGCTACCGAAGGATATGCTCGTAACGGCCGCGGCCACGTAGGGCCCGATACCAGGAAAGGATTGCCAGGATTGGGCATCCTCGGGAATGATGCCTTCCCAAGAGTCGACTTCTTTGGCTAATTTGAGCAGGTTTCGGGCCCGGGAATAGTAGCCCAGGCCCTCCCATGCCTTGAGGACTTGTTCCTCAGGAGCCTCGGCCAAGGCTGAAAAGTCGGGGAACTGCTTCATCCATCTTTCGAAGTAGGGCAAAACGGTCGAAACCCGTGTCTGCTGGAGCATGAACTCGGATACAACGGTCTTGTACAGGCTGGGTTCCGAGCGCCAAGGGAGTTTCCGCTTATGCTCATCGTACCAGACGAGCAAAGAGTCGCGGAAGGACTCGAGCGTGTCCTTTCGCTCAAGGGGATGCTCTAAAATGACGGTACTCATGCTTGGCGGTTGCTTTTTCTCAGAGTCTTTTCCAATGATATCGTGCTAATGGCAAGCAAAGGTTCAAGTATCGGAGGAGACGAAAGGAAGAAGAAGTCGATGTACACCCTGAAGTTGACGGACGAGCAACTGGATAAGCTCGGCCAGGCTCTTTCTTCGCGGGGTTGGCCCGCCAAGGAGGTCCAGTATGCCCGTCATGCCTTTGAAGGAGATCAAGTCAAGGTCGTGGCCTACGAGAGCGGGAAACTCGTCGTGCAGGGCAAGGGTACTGAGGATTTCGTGACCAACGTTCTCGAACCCGAAGTCACGGGTGAGTTCCTACTTGGCTACGAGGAGGTCAACAACCCGGAATGGTTCGAGCCTCACGCCGGACTCGACGAGAGCGGCAAGGGAGATCTATTTGGGCCAGTTGTGACGGCCTGCGTGATAGCTGACGGCGACATGGTTCGCTCTTGGATGGAGGCTGGCATACGGGACAGCAAGACCATTACGGACGGGGCCATCCTGAAGATGGCCAGGCAGATTGCGTCGACCCGGGGTGTGGTCGTGAAGACTGCCTTCACCGGCATGCTGAAGTACAACGAACTCTACGGCAAGTTCGGGAACAACCTGAACAAGCTGCTCGCTTGGCTGCATGGTCGGGCCCTCAATGATGCCCTTGAGCTCAGGAAGCCAGAGTGGGGACTGCTCGACCAGTTCACCAAGCAGCCCCTTGTCCAGAAATACGTCGAGGGTACGGGTTTCGACCTGCAAATGAGAACCAAGGCGGAGGAGGACCCTATGGTGGCAGCGGCCTCGGTCATAGCCCGGGCAACCTGGCTCGACCAGATGAAGAAACTCGAAAAAGAGGCCGGATGCATCCTCCCCAAGGGTTCGGGTTCCCAAGCCAAGGAAGCGGCCGTCGGGCTTTTTGAGAAGTTCGGGGAGGGAAGAATGGGGGAATTTTGCAAATTGCATTTCAAGACCGCCTACGAGGCTATGGGAAAAACCCCGCCGGCCAAGAAGTCCTGGAACCCCAAGTGGCGAAAGTAGGCGGGAGAGACGCCATGCCAAACCCGCGCTGGAAGTACGATCGCAAGGAGGCCAAGCGTTCTCTCGGAATCGTCGGGGTTGATGAGGCCGGGCGTGGTTGTCTGGCTGGCCCTGTGGTGGCCGGTGCGGTCATCTTGCCGTCCGAATTCTTTCTCAAGGCGGCCAACCGCAAGTCTTGTGCGGAAATGAACGATTCCAAGCAATTCAACGAGAACAAGCGGGAGGAACTCCATTCCGTCGTGCTCGGTATGGCCGAGCGAGGTGAATTGTTCTTCGCTTCGGGAGAGGCTTCCGTGGATGAGATCGAGTCGGAGAATATCGTGGGAGCGACCTGCCTGGCTATGAAGCGCGCCATGGAGCGGGTTTCCTCAGGGAGTGGTCTGGTTTGGTCGCCCACGCCCAAGGCGGAAGGTGAGCTTTTTTCGGGATCCGGTTCTTCGGTTGACGAACCCGGTTGGGTCGTGCGGGTGGATGGCCGGCCCATGAAGAGGTTGCCCTACGAGCACGAAGGCTTGGTTAAGGGCGATACCATCTCCCTAGCCGTGGCTATGGCCTCGCTCGTTGCAAAGGTGGAGCGGGACCGTATCATGAGAAAACTCTCCGATGAATTTCCCGTCTACGATTTCGCCTCCAACAAGGGATACGGTTCCCCAAAACACCTTAGGGCTCTCCGGGAAGCGGGGCCCACTGGTCACCACCGCCCACGTTTTCTGGGCAAGTTGCTTGGCCCGGAGGAGGAAGCTCCCGACGGCCAAGGCTCGCAAAGTCGGTTGAGTTTCGGGTGAAAAGTCCCTAGTGTGGCATCCTTCACATGATTTTGCTAGGAGTCAACGTCGACCACGTCGCCACCCTTCGGCAGGCCCGTTACCGGGACGAAACCAATACCCACGGCGGTTTCGTCGAACCGGATCCCGCCGCCATGGCTTGGTTGGCCGAGGATGCGGGAGCCGACGGCATAACCATGCATGTCCGCGAGGACCGCAGGCACGTTCAGGTGGAGGACGTTCAACGCTATCTCGAGCGTAAGAAGACGAGGCTGAACCTTGAGGTTTCCCTTTCCCCGGAGATGGTCGATTTGGCCCTTTCTCTCAAACCGGAGAGCGTCTGCCTGGTACCCGAGAACCGCAAGGAGGTAACGACCGAAGGGGGGCTGGACGTAGCGGGCAACCTCGAACGTTCGCGTGAGGTCGTCCGGGCTTTTCTGGATGCCGGCATCCCAACCAGTTTGTTCATCGACCCGGATACTTCCCAACTGGAGGCCTCGGCTCAGATCGAATCTCCTTGGGTCGAATTGCATACCGGGAGCTTTGCTCGAGCTTGGTTTGAGCCCGAACGCAGGAAAAAGGAACTGGCAACCCTTCGCCAAGGCATGGATGTCGGAGTTTCACTGGGCTTGCGGGTCAATGCCGGGCATGGGATCAACTACGAGAACGTGGAGGGAGCCAAGACTCTCGATGGAGTATATGAGTACAACATAGGCCACAGCATCGTTTGCCGAGCCCTCTCCAACGGTTTTGCCGATGCGGTTCAAACCATGCGCCGTATGCTCAACGAGTGAGCGAATTACCCGCCATTCCTCAGGGATCCAACGTCTTGGGCGTGGGTATCGACCAGATCGAGGTTTCCCGCATCCGCGATTCCCTCGATAAACACGGGGCTCATTTCCTAGACAAGATCTTCACCTCTGGCGAGCAGGCGTACTGCCGGGACAAGGCTGATCCAGTTCCTCATCTGGCCGCCCGATTCGCGGCCAAGGAAGCTGCGTCGAAGGCATTTGGTACCGGGTTTGGGGAGGAATTCGGCTGGCTGGACAGCGAGGTGCACAACGATGAGCAGGGTCAACCGATCCTTCGGTTCAGTGAAAAAGGCTCGGTTCTGCTGAACCAAAAGGGAGCAAGCGGCGCCCTCGTCAGCCTGACCCACCTGGAGTCGATAGCCTCTTCGATCGTGGTTCTAGTTTCTTCCTCATGAGTTCGTTGGCCCTCGATCCCGTTCTCAGTTGCTCCGAAGCTCTCGCATTCGAGAAATCTTTTTTCGAAGGCGACGAAGAGGGCGAGTGGAAGGCTATGAACCGAGCCGGTAAGGCGGTCGCGGAAGCCCTTCGGATGGATATGAGGTCAACGATTCCTCAACACGATCGTCTCCTCGCGTTGGTGGGCAAGGGGCACAATGGAGGGGACGCCCTGGTAGCCACCAAACACCTGCTCGAAATCTTACCGACCAACGTTAGTGCGGTTCTTTGGCCGCTTGTCCCTTGGGATGAGTGCCGTCCCAATTTGATCCGGGCCTTGGAGGAACTCAGGAAAGCTGCGGGGGAGAGGGTAGAGGAACTTCCCTTCGTATCCGAATCCGATGGCTTGGATGACTTGAAAAGGATTCTTGACCTAAAGACAAGGGAGGTTGGCTTCTCCGCAACTTTGGACGGTTTGCTCGGCATGCAGGCCAAGCTGCCCCTGCGTTCTCCGCTGAAGAACTGGATATCCCTCCTCAACCACAGGGAAAATTTGGGCGTGCGCATCGCCGTAGACCTGCCCACCGGTTTGGCAGGGGACGAGCCGATCGAACATGAGGATCAAATCCTGCGGGCGGACTTTACCTACTGCACGGGGATCGTGAAGTCTCCCGTTCTGCACTCTGCGGTGGCCGGTAGAGTGGGGCGCCTGCGCTACCTTGACTTGGGCTTTTTCGAATCTCCGGAGGCAGCTTCCTTCGACTACGAGAATTTTGTCCTGAGAGACTCTGCCATCGAGACCATTCGGGCCTTGCGTCCCGCTGTCTGCGACAAGCGTTCCTTCGGCCACCTCTTCCTCCTCGCAGGCTCGAGAAATTATGCCGGTGCTGCCATGATGGCTGCTCAAGCCGCCCTTAAGGCCGGCGTGGGGTTGCTCACCGTGGGCATCCCCGAGTCCCTGCACCCCGCCTTCGCCGCCCAAAGGCCCGAGGCGATGTGGATTCCCCTACCCGAAACTCCGGACGGAGGCTTGGCTCTCGAGGGATTGGGCAAAGTCAGGCAATTTCTATCCAAGGCCACGGCCTTTGCCACCGGTCCGGGCCTTGGGAGGGAAGAAGAAACCCATTCCTTGGTTCGCGAAACCCTCTCCATTTTCGAGGGTCCGGCCGTGCTCGACGCCGATGCCTTGAATCCGAAAATTCTAAACCGTGTTTCATCCCCCGAACGGCTTGTTCTTACACCGCACGCCGGTGAATTCGAGCGTATCTCCGAGGGTTTGAACCCGAGAGAGTACGTTCGGGAAAGGGGAAGCGTCCTTGTCCTCAAGGGTCCTCATACCCAAGTGCATGCTAAGAATAAGAGCATCCATTGTTTGGGAGGCAGTTCGTCTCTCGCCCGGGGAGGTTCGGGCGATCTGCTGACCGGTATTATCGGGGGCCTTCTCGCCAAGGGCCGTTTCGATACCCTGGACGGTGCCTTACTCGGTGTGCGCTGGCATGCCCGGGCGGCCGAAATCCTGACCCTTCTCCAAGGCCAGGAGGCGGTCTTTGCCATCGAACTTCTCGATTACCTTTCCCGTTCTTTTGAAAATGATTTCTGACGTAACATCACTTCTCGTCCTTGCCGCCGGCATGGGCTCGCGCTACGGCGGTCTCAAACAACTCGATCCCGTGGGCCCGAATCGTGAAACTTTGATGGATTATTCAATCTACGACGCCAAGAGAGCCGGTTTCTCTCGGGTCGTCTTCCTGATCCGTCGGGAAATGAGGGAAGACTTCGAGGATCAAGTCGGCCGCAAATACCAAGGCATTCTGGAGGTGGACTATGCCTATCAGGACAAGGACGATTTGCCAGGAGGGTTCGTCTGCCCTCCGGGTCGCGATAAGCCGTGGGGCACGGGACATGCCGTCTGGGCGGCCCGGGATGCGTTGCAAGGGTTCCCCTTTGCCGTGATCAATGCGGATGACTTTTACGGAGCCGAGACCTTCACCGAGCTGATGAAGGCCGTTTCCGACCAATCATCGCCCGAAGGAATGCTGGAGTGCGCCATGGTCGGCTTCCGCTTGTCCGAGACCCTCTCCGAACACGGCACGGTTTCCCGGGGGATTTGCCAAACCGAGAACGGCTATTTGCAATCGGTTGAGGAATGGACGGAAATTTCTCAAGAAACTGAGATCAAGGGTCGAAACCCCGCCGGGAAAGTCCTTTCCCTAACTGGGGAAGAAACTACCTCCATGAACGTCTGGGCCTTCCCTCCCAATGCCTTTTCTCGGCTTGGGAACGGATTCTCACGCTTTCTCAAAACCATGCCCGACCCGCTCAAATCCGAATTCTACCTGCCCGCCGCGGTGGACGAATGGATCAAGGAAGGGTCGGGTCGAGTCTCGGTCCGCCCTGCCAGTTGCTCCTGGATGGGGGTCACCTATAAGGAAGACAAGCCCCGGGTGCAGGAACTGATCCAAGGCTTGGTGCGGGCGGGTGACTATCCAATGGTTCTTCTCGCGGCGTCCTAAGTCAGAGGTTCTCTTTAAAGGATTGATTTTGTGTCGGAGTCGTAGAGATTGCCAGTACTCTCGAAAAAAAAAGAACCAATTGGTGGAAGAGTGTTTCCAAAAATGAGGATAAGCTCTGGATTTTGTCCAAATCCATCCGTGAGCTTGGGTTAGACCATACCCGGAAGCCTAATTTGCCGGACTTTGAGAAGGATTAGCCAAAATCGGGGGTGATCTCGATTTGTTCACCTGACTTGACCTCGATCTTCCCCCCTTTGTCCGCGTCCTCGTCGTTGCGGAATACCTGTACGGTAAGGGCGGCGTTCTTGCGGGGTGGGGTCCAGGCCCATTTCCCGATTTCGATGAAATTCATGGGCACGCCCTCATCCCAGTCAAGACCGGCTCCTTCCCCCCGCAGGTACGGCTTGTTGCCGATGCCTATCATGACGTTGGCTATCACGGAGGTGGTCCCGCCGGAGGGAGACTTGGGCTTAGCCTCCTCGGTAGATTCTACGGCTGGCGCCTTCTCAGCCCCATCGGCCAAGAGGGCATCGACTTTACGGAGGGTCTCCTCGGGAGCGGGTAGGTCCAAGGCGAGTTCCTCCTCGCCTTCTTCGCCAACGCTTTCGATAACCGGATCTTTCAGTGGCTCCGAATCGTCTTCCCAAGGCTCTCCGTCCTCGTCATCTCCTTCTTCGTCATCAGGCTCATCGGGTACTTCGTCCTCAAAGTCCTCGCCTGCCTCTTCCTCTAGGATTTCCTCGTCTGGAATGTGAATCCCCGCTTCCTCATCCTCGTCAGCTTCCGGGTCCTCTTCTTCCGGTGTCCCGGTTTCTTCCTGAGCCTCGGGTTCCGGTTCATCTTCCTCCGGCATTTCTTCCTCGGGCTCGGGAATAGCCGGATCCTCTTCTTCCTGTTCAGCGGGGTCCTCCTCCGTTATCTCATCCGGCAAAGCTTGGACCGCTTGAGGGATCTCGGTAGGGATTTGATCGACGGTGGCCTGCAGGCTCTCGACTTGCTCGGCCAATCCCTTTAGGGAGACCCCTAGCTTTTTGATGGACTCGTTTGCCTGGACGATCGCCGGGTCGGGCTCAGGCAGTAGGGGAGACTGCTCGGTGATTTCCTGCAGGGCTCGAAATTTCTCCAAGAGTTCCTCTTTGGTTTCCTCCAGTTCACTCGATAGCCTTCCCAAGATGGATTCCTTGTCGCTGTCCGGGGAAAAGGAGTCTGATAAGATCTTGTCGACGACCGATGGAACCTTGTCGACCTTGACGGCAAGCGTCTCGAGGTCGCCCCTCATCTCCTTGATGTCGAAGTAAGTCTTTCTGTGTAACTCCTCGTCCTTGCGGTTGGCGGGATCGAAAACCAGGTAGAGGAACCGGTCAAGCAGGTGGGGAATGAAGACGAGGATGGAAGCAAGGGCCGATGCGAGAATACAGGTGGTAATCTGCCACTGGTCGAGGACGCCGTCTTTTTCGAGGTGGAGATAGGCGAAACCCAAAACCAAGCCGACGATGAAAAAGGCGGAAAGGTAAAAGGGCCACTTCGCCACCCCATCCTGGGCTTCGTCGTTTTCTCCGTATTCCATTACCATCTCGCCAACGAGTAGTACTTATTGATTTTTTTCACGAAAGAACCAAGCGAAAAACATTCCCAGGGAGGCTTTTGCTAGCCCCTGTTCCGGTCGGGGAGGCCGATCTTGCGATAGACCTTCGACAAGATCTTGTAGGCTCGTTTCTGGGCGGCCTCCGCCCCTTGGGCAAGGACGGAACTTAGGTAGGTCTTGTCCTGAATGAGTTCCTGATATTTCTCCCTGACTGGTCTGAGGGACTCGGTGATGACTTCGGTTAACTCCTCCTTCAGGACGCCGTATCCCTTGCCCGCAAAGTGCTCTTCCAGTTGGACAATGGTTTGCCCGGAAAGGGCGGAGTGAATGGCAAGAAGGTTGGATACTCCGGGTTTTTCCGGCGAGGCCCGGATTACCGCTTCGGAGTCGGTAACAGCGGAGGCGATCTTTTTTCCGATTTGCCCGGGCTCGTCGAGGATGTAGAGAGTGGCCCGCTCGTTTTCGTCGGACTTGGACATTTTCCTAGTTGGGTCGGCAAGGGACATGATTCGGGATCCGGTCTCTCCAACGTAGGCGTCGGGCACCACGAAGGTTTCGGAGAACTGGTGGTTGAAGCGCTGGGCTAAGTCGCGGCAGAGCTCCATGTGCTGGCGCTGGTCCTCGCCCACCGGAACGAGGTCGGCGTTATAGAGAAGGATGTCGGCGGCCATAAGGACGGGGTAACAGAGCAGCCCGGCGTTAATGGATGCCTGGGCTCTTGCTCCATCGTGAGTAAATTTGATCTCCTCTCCCTCCTGCTCTGCGGCCTTGAAGCCGAGCTTGGATACCTTGTCCTTGAACTGGGTCATGCGTTGTAGCTCGCCGATTGGGGTCAGGCAGGTGAGAATCCAAGCGAGTTCGGTATGCCCGACGACGTGGGACTGGACGAACTGGTGACATTTTTCAGGATCCAGTCCGCAGGCGACGTACTGGGCCACGCAATCGAATACGTTTTGCCTGAGGGTGACTGGTTTGGTGGGGGTGGTGATTGCGTGCAGATCGACGATGCCGAAGTAGCACTCGTGGTTCTCCAGCATGGTCGACCAGTTGCGGACGGCACCGAGATAATTACCCAGTGTCAACTTACCGGTCGGCTGGGCGCAGGTGAGGATAACTTTCCTCTTTTCCTCTTCGGAGATAGTCATAAAGTCGTTAGGAATTAATTGGTTGTACAATTGTCATCATGGCAATTTAATGAAAGGACAAACATAATTCTCAATTTCCCCAAATTATGGAAACAAAATCCCAAGATTCCATCCAGGATGACCTAAAGGATCTTCTGAAGCGCTGTCCAGCGGGTACTTATGAGGCAGCCTTGGCTTTCCGTCAAGACAAGGACATCAGCCAGATCGAGACCATCGTCATGGGGGTTATCGACCGTCATCTCGAGCCCGAACAGCGCGAGATTCTCTCCAAAAGCGACGATGACATGCGCATGTACGAGGACCTGGGTATGGACTCACTTACCATGCTTGAAATCGTCATGCTGGTCGAGCAGACTCTGCAGGTCAGCATCGACAACGAGGAACTGCGGGACCTGCGGACTATTGGGGACGTAAAGGCCTATCTTTCTGCCAAGGCGAAGGGCGAGAAACCCCCTACTAGGTCCAAGACCTACCGGATCGAGGAAATCGCATCCTTGATGCCCCATCGCGAACCCTTCCTCTTTCTCGAGTCCGTCAAAATCGACGGCGACGAGGCTACCGGAACTTATCGGATCTCAGGCAACGAGTATTTCCTAGAGGGGCATTTCAAGGAGAATCCCGTCTTTCCGGCCTCCATCATGATCGAGGCTCTGGGGCAACTTTGCGTTTTTTTCCTCCTCAAGGGTGAATCCTCCTCCCTCACCTCCAAGGTTGATCCCTCCACTATTTTCTTTACCTCCTGCGATGGCGTCAAATGCCGCAGGATTTGCAAACCCGGGGACGAATTGTCCCTCAAGGTCAGGGTGTACCGTATCCGCCATCCCCTGGCATGCTTTAAGGGCGAGATTACCGTCGGGGACGAGCGCACTTCAAATGCCGAGGAAATCAAGCTTGCCTTCGACTACTACCCCGTAATCGATGCCCAGGAATCGTCCCCTTTGGTTGAGGCGGGAAATCATGAGGGCACCCGGAATTCGTCCACTTCCAGCAATGGCTCCAGCCAGAAGGAAGCGGAGGCGGAAACGACCCCACGGTTCGTCAAGTACGTTCCCGAAAATTGAACGGCTGAGGTAGCCTCCTTTGCCGCTAGTATGCAGTGTCGGGTAAGGTAGCCTTCCTATACGCCACCTTTCCTCGCCCGACCGAGACCTTCGTTCGGCGCGAACTGAAGGCATTGGGTGATCAGGGCTTCAACCCAGTCGTTCATTCGATTTGGAAAGGAAAGGCTCAATGGGATGGTATTCGAATTCGCCGCTTCCGCCTCTTCAAGCTATGGACGCTCTGCTTCTGGATTCCTTTATGGGCGTTTCTTAAGCCGCGGGCTTTCGTAGAAATATTGAGCGTTCTATGGTCCAGGCCTTGCCCGAACCTGCAGAACTGGAACGAGACTTTTCTCGGTCTTGGTTTTGCGCTTGTCGAGGCCAGTACGTTCAAGAGGGAGGGATACTCTCTTCTTCATGCCGTTTGGGCGACCATGCCCGCAACTGCGGCCCTCGGCATAAGCAAGCTCACGGACATTCCCTTTTCCATGGGGGCCCATGCCTATGACGTTTTCAGGCATGGAGGGGACTGGTTGCTTTCCCTGAAGTTCGAGGAAGCTTCTCTGGTTAGAACCACCTCATACTCCTCCGCTCGCAGGATCAGCCAAATGGGAGTTGATTCGGGTCGGATTAAACTGATTCGAAGGGGGCTTGGTCACTGGCCGAAGAGAGACTCGTTCGAGCGGGTATCCGCCTCTCGCCTTGAGCTACTTAGCGTGGGTCGACTGGTTGAAAAGAAAGGTTACTTCCAACAGCTCGAATTAGCCTGCCTTCTTGAGGCCGAAGGCCTGCCCTTTCGTCTGCGCATCATCGGCTCGGGACCCCTCGAAAGACTTCTGGAAAGAGAGAGCCAAAGAATGGGCTTGGCGGGAAAGGTATTTTTTGTGGGCGCTAGAAACGAGGAACGGACGAGAGCCGCCTTTCTCGAGTGCGACGTCTTTCTGTTCACGGGGGTCGTGGCAAAAAACGGAGATCGGGACGGCATACCCAACGTCATTCCGGAAGCTCTTTCGGCTGGTTGCCTGGTTCTGACCTCGAACAAGGCGGGTGCATCGGAGGCGATCGAGGACGGGGTTTCAGGCTATTCATTGGATCCTGGAAACCTCGGTCCATGGGTATCCCTACTATGTGAATTCCATTCGTCACCGGAAAAGTTCATGCCGCTTCGAGAGGCTGCCTGCGCAAGGGCGCGCGAAACGTTCGACGTACGACGTACCGCACGGGAGATGCGGGCCGAATTCGGTAAGCTTACCAAGAGATCATGGGCAACCCGGTGGTAAGCATTATCATTTCCGTCTTCGGTCAGCTCGAGCACACCCGGCGTTGCTTGGATCAACTTTCTGAAACCCTCGCCGGTAAAGTCGATTACGAGGTCATTGTCATCGATGACGCCAGCCCGGACGGCACGGTGGAATTCCTCAAGGGACTGGGGGAGCCCTACCGTATTATTCTTAATAAGGAGAACCGAGGGTTTGCCAGAAACAACAACTTGGGGGCAAGGGAGGCTCGAGGCGAATACCTCTGCCTCCTCAATAACGACGTATTTGTCCGGGGAGACTGGCTTTTGCCCATGCTGAAGGTCTTTCGGGAAAGAGAAAAGGTGGGCTTGGTTGGAAACGTCCAGAGGTTGTCGGATTCACTGCGTTACGACCACATGGGTGTTGTTTTTTCACCTAGCGGTCTACCAAGACATTATGGCCAGGGTTTCCTTCACAGACCCTTTCAGGGTGAAACCAGGCGATGGAGCGCCGTGACCGCCGCCTGCTGCGTCATGGAGGCTGCCTTGTTCGAGCAGGCGGGTGGGTTTGATGAGATCTTCCTCAATGGATGTGAGGATATCGACCTTTGCCTTCGCTTGGCCTCGCAGGGATATTCCAATTACGTCGTTCACGATAGCGTGGTGGATCACGTCAAGTGCGCTAGTGAAGGAAGGAAAACCCACAACTTGAGAAACACCGAGTATTTTCTCGATCGATGGGGGGAAAGCATCCGGCGGGATCAAGCTTTGAGTGACAAGCCACTTTACAAGAGGATGTTGCTTTTCGGTCTTTTGACCAGACCCTGGACGATTTTTTCCTGAGAACCGAGGAAAGAAAAGATTTGCTGTTTTTAGGGGTCGGGGAATCCCCCGTCGCAATCCATGACTATTCGTTTCAAACCGCGATGGGTTCGCTGATATTTGGTCAGGTTTATCGGCTTGAAATGGCTTTGCTTCAATTTTTTCCTCTTGTATTTACGGTACTCCACCTCAACTTCGTCGATCGAATTGATCATGAAGTTGCTAGGGGGCACGACTCCGTCCGGAAGTATGGCCTTGATGTTGGATTTACACTGGACTTCCATTGGATGATTGATCCCCAAGAATAGATTTTCCGATAGAATCAAATTCCTTTTCAGTTCCACCAAATCCTCGTCGTTGAAATGGGAGAGTTTGATTTTCTGGAGGAATTCCCCAAAAGCTTTGATGTGGTCGAGGCTTACCACGGCCATGTCCATTGTCGGGCTCACTTTCGGATTAAGGACTGGGAAGCACTCGAAATCGAAATCCACTGATCGCAGCATGGACGTGACTTCACTGTGAAAACCCGCTCCCATCCTGACCGTGGATGGAAGCAGGAACCAATGCCTGGTCCCTTCGTAATCACGGTGGTTCTCCGATAAGAAAATTGCCTGGGTAAGGTGTAGTCCGGAATAGGTAACCTTCCTGACCTCGCAGCCCCTGTAGAAAAGCGTTTCACTCTCCGCCTCCTGAGAAGAAACGAACAAGACGTTTCTTTTGTCGATGCCGTTGGATTCGATATCGTCAATCAATGAATCGATGGACGAGTAATAGCTTCTGCAGATTGAGAATGCATACCCCAATTTGTTTGACTCTTGCATGCCATCGGGATGCTCGACGGATAAAGTCATTTCAGTGCCGTTATTACCGAAGAACGTTGGCTGGCATCCTTCAAATTCGTGATTTTGCGTAGACTAGGGCCTCCTCGATCAGATCCAGATCCTCATCGGTGTGCCCGGCGGATATGGCGGTGCGGATCAAGTCCTTACCGGGTGGAACCCCAGGGGCAATAGAGATGATCGAGTAAACTCCTTTTTCAAGGAGAGCCTTCCAGAAATAGTAGACCTTTTCCTTTTCCCCTAGGACGATCGGGATGGCTGGGGTTTCACTCTCCCAGGTATCAAGTCCCAGCCCTTCGAGGATGGAACGATAGCGTCCGAGGTTGCGCAGCAGGCGCTCGAGGTGCTGGGGTTCGTCCTGCATGACCTCCAGCGCGGCCTGGGCGCAGGCGCAGGATGCGGGGGATAGGGCGGCCGAGAAAATCGTCTGCTTGGAGGTGCTCCTCATGTAGTCGATGGCTTGCCTGCTCGAGGCCACGAATCCTCCCGCCCCGGCAAGCGATTTGGAGAAGCTTCCGCAGATGACGTCGACTTGATCGGTCATCCCGAAATGATGGGCGGTTCCCCGGCCCTCTCTTCCGAGAACTCCGAATCCATGGGCATCGTCCATCACGACGAAGGCCTTGAATTCCTCCGCGAGTTTTACGAAATCGGGGAGATTGGCAATATGTCCTTCCATGGAGTAAACCCCTTCCAAGACGAAAATCTTATGCACGGAGTCTTCCTCGCTTTCGAGGATTTCACGAAGGTGGCCGGGGTCATTGTGGGCAAAGCGCTCGCACTTGGCTCCACTGAGCTTGATTCCGCTCCAAAGGGAGGAATGAAGATTCTTGTCGGCGAAAACCATGTCTTTGCGATCCGCGAAGCCCGTTACCGCGGAGGCACAGGCCAAGTAGCCGGCGGAGAAGACGTGGCAGGCCTCCTTTCCCAGGAAATCAGCTAGCTTGTCTTCCAGCTCCCGGTGAAAGATACGGCCTCCGTTGGCAAGGCGGGCCCCGGTGGTGCTGCTGCCCCATTTTTCAATCGCCCGCTTGCCCGCCTCTTTGATTTTGGGGTGGTGAGCCAAGCCGAGGTAGTCATTGCTCGAGAGCATGACGAATTCCTTCCCATCCTTAAAGACGCGGGTTCCTTTTTGCTGCTCGAAAACATGGTAGTAGGTGTCGTATTTTAGACGCAGACGGGTTGCGTCATCAGAATGAATCCTGTCCCAGAGCGGGCTTTTCTTCCTCTTTAGAAAGGGCAAAGGCATAATAATCCATAATACCCACACGGCATGGGCCTTGAAAGGTAAAAAGCCGAGCGGGAAAGGTTCAATGGTTGGTGAGGGAACCAACCTTAGCAAGCTTCCTATTCGGTCCTCTTGATGACGTGATAGCCGAAGTCCGTTTCCACTACTTCGGAGACCGCATCGACCTCAAGGGCGAAGGCAGCCTCGGAAAAGGGCTTGGCCATGACCTCGAACTTGAACTTGCCGAGGTCGCCCCCCTTAGTCTTGCTCGGGCCGTTTGAATGCTTGCGGGCCATCTCGGCAAAATCCTCGCCCTCGCTCACGATAAGGCTACGAATCCTCTCGGCCTCGGCCTTGGCTTCCTCCTTGCTTCGGGTGACGTCGGCATCAGCCCGATCGGCTCCCTTATAGGAAATGAGAATGTGGGAAGCCTTTACTTCCTCGGGTCGGGCCTCTTCTTCCTTCTCCCTAGGCTTGACGAAATCGCTTCGGTCGAGGCGGATTTTCTCGTAGACTTCGTTGGGGATGACGTAATACCAACCGGCTAGGTTCTGGTTGAGCTCCTGTACCCGCTCTGTCGCCTTGACCACCTTTTGATCGAACTCGCTCTGTTTGCTTGCGTTCGATGATTTGACCCGGGAAATCTCAGCTTCCCTTTGGGCCTTCCTGACCGCGAAATCGTCCACCGGCATGCTTGCGTTCCCTTCATTTGCGACTGCGACTTGACCGACTGGAAGGGAAGGGGGGGTGGTTGGAGGGGCGGAAGGTGGGGTGAAATTGGGCGGAGGACCGGGCGGCTTGAGGGAAGGTGGTTTTCCCTTGTCCCCTTGGTCTCCCTTTTCGCCTTGGGTTGAGTTGGAATCCGTGGGTCCGGTCCCATTGACGTCGGGCGCGGTCAAGGGTGTGGGCACCGCTTCGAGGGCAGGTGGATCCAGAAGGCTCTCGTTGACCCGGGCAAAGGCATAGATATAGCGACTGTCTCCGGTTGCGTTTTCCTCATCCTCGGGACCGCGATAGGTTTGTCCGAAGCGCAGAACGTATTCCACGCCGTCCTTCATGCCGACCCGGACCTCTCCCTTTTCGGAGACAACCTTCAGCATGGGCTTGCCGTTGGGGTATGCCTTGGGCTTGCCGGTTGCATCGAGCTCGTTCACCGGTTGGAACCCTTTCTGCACAAGGGAGGATGCCGATTGTACAAGCGCCTCACGGTTGTTGGCGTCGACGAATTCGTTGCCTTTGAGCAGGCTGGAGGCAAGGACTTCCGGTTTTCTTTCCACGTCGATGATCTCCAGATCGTCGAAGGCGTCCTTCATTTCGTCGAGTCTGTCCTTGTTGAGTTCCTCTTGTGCCCCCAGAGCGGAACCGGAGAGTTTCCAAGCCGAGTCTTCGTAGTCGAGGGTGTGCACGGCTGCGGGAACGAGTTTGCCCTCCTTGATCTCGAAGTTATCGAAGGTGACTCGCTTGATGTTCCATTTGTCGAGATCGAGGAAGTCCCTCTCGACCCAGTCCACGAACTTGGTCGAGACGTCGTTTACGTTTTGGACCTCGGCGATGAAGACGGTGTTCTCCTGGGGTTTACGGACGTAGTGCGTGCCAGGCAGGTTCTCGACTTCATTCCCTATGATGAGCCTTGCCAAGGGGGAGCCTTTGTCGTTTTTGAGGGCGATCATCTTTCCAATCCCGCGATCTCCGGGTACTGCCTGGCTTGGATCCAGAACGCCAAAATCGGCATGCTGGCCCGCTCCGTCTCCCGCCGTATCCAAAATACGGAGGTCAAAAAGAATCGTCGAGACATCCTTGACCTGGTTGTCGGCATTGGCTGGGTAGTCGGGCCGACCAGGCCGCCTGATGACCCACCCGGCGACGTCCTTTACGATCTCGAGCGATTTGGCGTCGGACGAATCTTCATCGAACTCGGCGATCTCAATCCCCGTTGCGGCCATGGGATCGAAGGTCTCGAAGAGGGCTTGTCCCATCTTGCTATCCTCGCCGGCGGGATCGCCCGGTTTCTGGGAAGTAAGGTAGGAAAGAATCAGCGCTACAACTGCGATTGCGCCGAAGGCGATTGTTTTGATTGTTTCGTTCATGAGTCTCAGGAGTCTGATGAATGCTGAAAAGTGGAGCGTGGAATCAGGACCGGATACGGGATGCAACGCTTCCTTGAACTTCGGCGAAGCGCTTCCTGATGAATACGAAGATTGCGATCAGGAGAAGAGGAATGGGAGGCAGTAGAATCGACAAGAATTTGATGGAATTCTGTTTTGTTCCGATTTGCAGATCCCTGGCTCGTTCGGCTTCCTTGATCTTGGTGTTGGTTTCCCTTTGCAGTTCGCGTTGCCTTCTCTCGAGGTTTTTCTGCAGCTTGGCGCCCTCGGTCTGGAGAACCTGCATGAACTGGCCCTGGGTCATGGACCCTTGGCTTTTCTGTACCTCGGCCAGCGATTCGTTCAGCTTGCGTTGTTCTTCCTGAAGAATCTTTTGGATGGATTCCTGGGCCGTCTTGATGGTTTTGGAGGCAACCTCCCGGGCCGCCTCGATGCTCTGCTCGAATTCCTCCAAGGTGCGGTGGAGACGGCGCCTGTTCCTGATCTCGAGCAAACGTTCCTCCTTGGCGAGCTGGTCGATCAGGTTGAGGGAGAAAGTGACGTTGTCGACGTCGAGGGGGAACTCGGAGTCCGGTCCCCGGCTTCGGATGTTGAAGAAGGGATCGGCCAAGCCATCGGCATCGGCGACGAGGATGACGTTGATTTGGCCCGTTTGGTTCCCATCCTCCACAGTTCCGGTAATGGCGGCGGCGAGGACTTCCGGATTCCCGTTGCCGGGGAAGAGTGTGCGTTCGGGGTTGAACCTGCGTGGCGAGCCGAAGATGCCCCCCGTCCAGAAGTCGTCGATACTGGTCGAGCCGGCAAGGTTCCCACCTCTTGTCCGGAGGAGAGGCTTAAAGGTGAGGTTCGCCTTGCCCCGGTCGTAGAGGCTTCCCGGGCAGGTAAAGAGGCAGTACTGCAACTCCGAGGTCACGGGCCCATCGTCGAATGAATCCTCGGTGCCTCCCACGTAGACGAACTCGTCGGGAAAGTTTTCGGAGGACCGTTCGATCTTGGGGAAGGGATTGTAGGGGTCGCGCAGGATGCGTTTGCCAAGGCCGTTCAGCCGAGTTTCGGCGGGGGAAATGATCTGTTGCTCGATGCTTGTCCTGATGGGGTTGCTGTAGTCGAGTTTCTCGATCGAGGTTCTCAAGCTGGTCAGTTTGAGGCTGTCCCAGTCGCTCGAGGAAAGGGTCGAGTTGGCCTTCAGGCGGGCGTCGAATTCAACGCCCTTTTGCACCAGGTTTCCGATTGCGGTGAGGAAGGATCCGATTTCAGGCACTTGTTGCCTGAGGGGGGCGAGGTTGTAGTTGGCGATCCTGGAAATCTCGTCGATTTCCTTGCGGATGGCAGCCAAGCGCTCCTTCGGCTTGACGTTGAAATGAACGCCCAAGAGATCCCAGAGCCTGTTCAGGTCACCTTTCTCGGGAGGGGTTGGAGGGGGCTGTCCCGGACCGCCCTGCTGGTTGTTTCTACGAGCATCGTAGGTTCCCGTCATGCCACCCTGTATGAGGGGAAGGGGATCCTCGAAGATGGCCGTGGGAACTCCCGCCTTGATTGCGCTAAGAAGCTCACCCAGTTTGGAGTTGTCGAGGGTGGAGGGCTGAACGACCATAAGGGCATCGTAATCCCCCTTCTTGATATCGCCGCCCGTTACCTCCTGGACGTCGTACTGCTTGCGGAGTTCGGTGATCACTTCCCACGGGGGGGTTCCTCCGCCCATACTGATACCCATCATTCCCATTCCTGGGGATCCCATGAGCGGAGCATCGGTCGTGAAAATGCCAAGTTTCTTCTTCTTCTTGGGCCCACTGACGGCGGTCACGCTTCTCATGATTTCATATTCCACGGGCAAGCCCTTGTAGAGGAAGGGAATGTTTTGCTGTCCTCCCTTGCCCTTCATGAAGAGTCCCAGGTAAAGATCCTTCTGCCAGGGGATCGGCCTTCCTCCTTCGACCACGAAAAGGGGAGGGTTGGCCCCATTCTGATTCTCGATGCCGTATTTTTCGGCGGTCGCCGAGGCATTGTCCTCGGGTGTGATGACGTGGACGTCCACCGAAACGTTACCGCTCTCCCGCTCGATTTCCCGAAGGGCGGTGAGAAGATTGATGCGAGTCTGGACGTATTGCTCGGGCATGGCATCCGCGGGAGAGACGAAGGCGTCGATCTCTACCGGGCTGTCGATTTCATCAAGGAGGTCCAGGGATCCTTCGGACAAACTGCTGAGTTGCTCGGAGGTTGCGTCTATTCTGATAAAGTCGAAGTTGTTGGCTAACTTGGTGAGGCAAAGCGCGATAACGACGGCGGAGGATACCCGAACCAAATAATGGCAAGTCCTAATTCTGGAATCAGGTCCTCCCGACCAATGTCTGCGTCCAATGAGAATGGAGGAGAGATAAAGCATGGCCACGGTAAGGGTCAGGAAATAGGCGATTCCCGAGAAGCTAATGATCCCGCGGCTGAAATCGAGCAGGTTGGTCGATACGGCCCACTCCCAGTCGGGAAGTAGAGCGATGGGGGCGTTGAAGGCCACCCCGAGCACAAAGGCAACGGTCAGATTCCCCGTCAAAAAGGAAGCGACCATTCCAATGGAAAGCATGGCCAACCCGACGAACCAGTAGCCGACATAGGTGGAGAAGAGAAGCCCGAAATCAGGGTTCCCCAACTGAGACAGAACCAAATGGTTGGCGCTTAGCGAGACTGCCAGAGAAGCAGTGAATATGGCTACGAGACCCAGGTATTTTCCGATCACGACGTCTAAATCGCTGCCCGGAAGGGTCAGGAGGAGTTCGTCGGTCCCTTGTCGGCGCTCGTCCGCCCAGACGCTCATCGTAATGGCCGGGATGAAGCCAAGCAGAATGTGCGGAAGAAACTTGTTCAACTGGTCCAGGTTAGCCAAGTTGGAATCGAAGAATTCCTTGGGCCAAAAGGCGGCGAGTCCGCTGGCAAGAAGAAAGGCGCAAATGAAGAGATAACCGCTGGGGCTTCCGAAGTAGGACGCCAAGTCGCGTTTGAAAACGGCTAGGATGGCTTGAATGTTCATGGGAAGGAAAGATTTAAGAGTGGAAATGTTTAGGACAAAATTTAGGCGAATCAGAGATAAAAGTTTCTCGGACTAGCTGGCGGCAGGCATACTGGAGAAGGATTTCTCAGTCGGGGCATCCCCCATGGTCTGCTTGTTGAACCAACCATCCAAGGAAGGTTCGTTCTTCAATTGCGCGGGCGTTCCCTCGAAAATAAGCTTTCCATTGTTGATGAGAAGGATGCGGTCGGCGACCTCGTGGACCTCCTGCAGGATGTGGGTGGAAAGAAGTATGGTCTTGCCGATGCTCTTGATGGTTTTGCGAACCTCCAGGATTTGGTTCGGGTCGAGTCCTGCGGTGGGTTCGTCCATGATCAGGACGTCGGGTCCGTGAAGGAGGACGTTGGCCATGCCCACGCGCTGGCGGAAACCGCGGGAGAGTTTGCCGATCGGTTTGTTGAGGACGGTCTGGAGGGAGCAAAGCTCGGTTGCCCATTCGATCCTCTCTTTTTTAAGGGAGGGACTCAAGCTTCTGGCGTCACCGAAAAAATTAAGCAGGCTCAGTGGGGTCATCTCCTCATATAGGGGACCGTTTTCAGGGAGGTAACCAATGCGGTTGGCCACCTTTTCCCGATTCCGGGCAACCTCCATCCCGCAAACCTTGGCCGTGCCCTCGGAAGGAGCCAGGTAACCGGTGAGCATCTTCATGGTCGTGCTCTTGCCCGCGCCATTCGGTCCGAGAAAGGCGACCACTTCGCCTTTCTTGATACTGAAACTGAGATCGTTTACGGCAATGAAGTTACCGTAATACTTGCTGAGGCCTTCAGTCTCTATCATTACTTCATGATTGTTATCGTCTGTCATGTCGTGGTGAGTTTTTTGGTTGAGGGGATCAAAGAATGGCTTGAGGGCAGTCTTTAGTTTTATCGCTTTAGGCGAAGTCGAAAGGGGTATTTGTGCAAAGAAAACGAGGAAATCCTTTCTTTGGTTTCTTTCAAGAATAAAAATTCTTTGCAAAACCTTGAAATTTGACCATAAATTGTACCAACTTCTTCAATCATGAGGAAATTCGTCGCGATGTGCCTTCTCTCCCAAGTTTGCGTCTTCCCAGGCCAAGCCCTTGATTCCTTGCCCGACCTCTCCGTCGAGTCCCTGAACACTAGTTTCCTCGCCACGCCCGTTCGTCTGGAGGACCTGGATGGGGCAGCCATCGTCTTGTTGTCGCAAAAGAAAAATTCCATGCCGCTCCTCTATCCCCGCGAACATTCGCTTCTCCACTGGATGGATACCGGCGACAGAAACCTGCTCACTCTCAAGGATTTCCTCGAGGATCCGACACTTTTTACCAAACCCGAGCCCTTTCTCGGAAAGAACCTGTTCATAAAGGAAAACACCAACGCCGACGCCTCGGTTTCCCAAAAAACGAAAGCCCAACCCTCGCGTTGGGGTTCCAGCGAATTGGTGCCCCTTGGCCCTGAAAAGGTTCTTGCCGATGACCGTGAACTTCGTGCTTTTCTCGAGAATAACGAGGAGGATCTATCCCTTGAACCGGAACGAACCACGTCTTCCCCTAAAGCCGTGACCTCCGTCTCCCCCCCCACGAACCCCCTCGCTTCGCCCCTGCCTCGGGCTCGGTTCCCTGCTCGGAATGCCCAGGGAGAATTTACCGATCCCGAGATGCTGGAGGAATACCAGCGAAGGATCCAGACCTCCACCTTGGGCAGGATTATGGAAAAACGCGGCAATTCCGGGGAAGGGTTGTTGTCGTCCGGTCTCGATGCAGCGGCGGTTCTCAAGCTCAAGGCATCCAAGCCTACTCCCGATGGCAATGTTCTGCCTGCCCAGGCGTCCGATTTCTACCTTACCACCAGGGACCTCAGGGAATTGCTCAAGCACATGGACGTAGACAGTGAACTGGCTGGGGAAACGAAGTCCGTTGCCGAGATATGGGCCCATGCCGAAAAGAACCTCGATACCGATCCCGAGGTGGCGCTGAGCGTCAAGTCGGTTCTCCTGCAGGCCAAAGTCGGGAGGACTCGTACCAATCCATTTGGCGAGGCTTCCCTAAGTGGACTGCCTCCCGACGACAAGTATTTCCTGATCGGCATCGACAAGGATGAGAAGACGAACGTCGTCACCATCTGGTCCAAGGAAGTCGAGGTCAATCCTGGCGAGAACGTCGTGGAACTAAGCTCCAGCGACGTCATCTATCAGGATTGAGGCCGTCATCTCGGCTTGGGTAAAATTTTTCAAGTAATTCTCGCCATTGGATGCGAGCCCTTGTAAGTACCTTTTCTCCATCCCCAAGTACGATTATGCAAAACCAAGAAATTCTCCAGCAGGCCGCCGATCAGGCTAGAGGCCTTGCAATCGATGCCGTTCACGCATGCAGTTCGGGCCACCTCGGGCTCCCCCTTGGGGCCGCAGAGGTAGGGGCCGTCTTGTTCGGTCAGGACCTCAAGGTAGATCCCTCCGATGGCGAGTGGATCAATCGTGACCGCTTCGTGCTTTCCGCCGGGCACGGCAGCATGTTCCTCTATGGCTGGCTCCATCTTGCCGGATACGATCTGTCCCTCGAGGAAGTCAAGAACTTCCGCCAATTGCACAGCAAGACGCCCGGCCACCCCGAGTTCGGGGAAACGCCCGGCGTCGAGTGCACCACCGGTCCGTTGGGCCAAGGAGTCGGTAATGCCGTGGGCATGGCCATTGCGGGCAAGATGGCCGCAGCTCGTTTCAATACCCCGAAGCACCAGATCTTCGACGGGCAGGTCGTTTGCCTGGCGGGCGATGGCTGCCTGCAGGAAGGGGTGGCCTCGGAGGCCGCCTCGCTCGGTGGTCACCTCGGTCTGGACAACCTGACCATCATTTACGATTCCAACGACGTCACGCTCGATGCCATGGCCGACGCCACCCAGAGCGAAAGCGTGATTGACCGATTTGCCGCCTACGGTTTCGAGGTTGAGCGCATAGAGGACGGCCATGATCTGCAGGCCCTTTCCGAAGCCCTAGCCCGGGCCCGGGCCAACAAGAACGGAAAGCCCACCTTCCTGGAGGTCAAGACCCTGATCGGCAAGGGTATTCCCGAGGTCGCGGGCACCGCGGCAGGTCATGGGGAAGGCGGGGCCAAATTCGCTGAGTCCGCCCGCCGGGGACTTGGCTTGCCCGAGGAAACCTTCTACGTCTCCGACGAGGTTCGATCCTTCTTTGCAGAGCGCAAGTCGACCCTCCGGTCCCAACGTGAGGAGTGGGATGAAATCTTTTCGGCCTGGCAGGTCGCCAACCCCGAAAAAGCCACCCTCCTGCAAAGCGGCCTTTCCCGTGAATTACCTGCCGACCTCATGGATCAGGTGGAGGTCTTTCCCGAAGATGCAAAGGTCGCTACCCGGGCGGCCGGTTCTAAGATCATCAACGATTTGGCCAAGGCCTGTCCCCTTCTGGTAAGCGGATCGGCCGACCTTCACGGCTCGACCAAGAACTACCTCAAGGACATGGGTGACTTTTCCCGGGAGGACCGGGCCGGGCGCAACCTTCTTTTCGGTATTCGCGAGCATGCCATGGGGGCGATCGTCAACGGCATCGGCTACTATGGAATTTTTCGTCCATCCGGGGCCACTTTCGCAGTCTTCGCCGACTACATGCGCGGATCGGTCCGTTTATCCGCCCTCGTCGGTCTGCCCATCTTTCACGTATGGACCCATGACTCGGTCGGAGTAGGGGAGGATGGCCCGACTCACCAACCCGTGGAGACGACCAGCGGACTTCGACTTATCCCCAACCTCGACGTGATCCGTCCGGCCGATCCCGAGGAAGCCGCCGGAGCCTTTGTGGCCGCCCTCCAGCGCGTCGATGGTCCGACCGGACTCATCCTTACCCGCCAAGGCGTTCCCAACCTCTCGCAAATCCCGGTTTCCGATCGCCGGCAAGGCGTTATCAAAGGGGGCTATGTCGCGCGGACTGAGGAAGAGGAGCTTGAGCTCATTATTCTTGCTTCGGGAAGCGAGCTTTCCCTTGCCCTCGAGGCCGCTGAGAAGCTTGGCCGAGGGGTGCGCGTGGTTTCCATGCCATGCATGGAGCGCTTCGACCGGCAGGACGAGTCCTACCGGGAGTCCGTTCTTCCCAAGGGTTTCCGCAGTCGCTTGGCGGTGGAAGCCGGGGTCGGAGATATCTGGCGCAAATACGTCGGCCTGGACGGCGTGGTAGTTGGCATTGACCGCTTTGGGATTTCCGCGCCTGGATCAACCGTTATGAGCGAGCTTGGAATCTCAGTGGAAAACGTGGTCAAGCAGGCCGCGCTTGCCGGGCTTGGTTCATGATCCACGGTCTCGGGAAGCTCCTCGTCTTCCCGTGCCTTGTCCTGCTTCCCTTTGTTTTTTCTTGTGCCCCGGCAAGCAAGCCGGATGACTCTGCCGGTGCGTTTTCCTTGTCGATTGCCTCCCCTAGGGTCGCCTATTACCTGACCGGGCCCCAACAGGCCAGGCCGCCGGACGGCTATTTTGAAAAAGGGACCCGCGTCAGGCTAGTCTCCGGCGCGGGGAGTTACTCGGTGGTTGAGAGCGAAACCGGGGTTACGGGCTACGTCCCGACTGATTCGCTTGAGGAACCACGATAAACACCCTTGCTAAGCAAGCACTGGCGAGACGTACTTCATGCAGTGAAAGCGTTCTGTTTCATCTACGCGGTCATTCTTTCCTTCCTCACGACCACTTTGGTCGCCCAGAATCCGTTGTCCGTTTCCAAGCCCGAGGCGGATAACTCGGTGGCCGCCCAGTTGGCGTCTTTCCAGGTAGCCGAGGGCTACGAGGTGAACCTGTTTGCCGACGAGTCCATGGGGATCGCCAACCCAGTCTGTTTCAGATGGGATACCGCAGGGCGCTTGTGGGTCCTTTGCACTTGGGCTTACCCCCAGTTGAAGCCTGGTGAACCGGCGGCCGACAAGTTGTTCATCCTCGAGGACAAGGACGAGGACGGCAGAGCCGACAAGGTCTCCGTTTTTGCCGATGGCCTGAACATGCCGACCGGATTTGCCCTCGGGCACGGTGGCGTCTACTTGGCGGAAGGCCCCGATCTCTTGCATTTGCGCGATGCCGATGGCGACGGCAAGGCGGACCAACGCGAAGTGCTGTTCACCGGGTTCGGTACGGGCGATACCCACCAGAACGTCAATTCCTTGACTTGGAGCCCGGGTGGCGAACTGTTTTTTTGTCAAGGCCTTCACTGCTTTTCCCGCGTGCAGACGCCATGGGGTATCGCCCGCCTCGACGAACACGGTTCCTGGCGACTGCGTCCGTTGCGCCGTCAATTGCACACTTACCGTCGCACCTCGGGTGGCGGTAATCCTTGGGGATATGCCTTTGGCGACTGGGGCGAAGCATTCATCAAGAGCAATGGCACTGGTGTCAGCGAACTGTTGCCCAGTTTGGTGCACACCGACCATATCGGCGGAGGCTACTGGGGAGGCGCCATGACCATCGGGAAGACCAAGATCAAGTCGATGTGCATCGAGATAGTCGACTCGCCTCACCTCCCTGACGACCTGCAAGGCGACTTTCTTATCGCCGGATACTACGCACGGAATCTCGCGCGTTTGCGTCCCACCATCGATGGAGCCGGCCACAGGTTGCAGACCTTGGAACCTCTCCTCACTTCTTCCCATAACGCCTTTCGTCCCGTCGACTTGAACATGGGGCCCGATGGCGCCATCTACCTCGCCGACTGGTTCAACCCGATCATCGGACATTACCAGGCATCGCTTCGCCATCCCAACCGCGACAAGACGCATGGACGCATTTGGCGCATCACGGCCAAGGGGCGACCACTCCATAAGCAACCGGACTTGGCCAAGATGAGTGCCGACCAACTGTGCGGACAACTGGCCGATCCCGTCCGTCGTACCCGCCAACTGGCCAAACTGCGCCTCATGGACTTGCCCAAAGCCGAGGCCATTGCCGCCATCGGGAAATGGGTCTACGAACTGAAGCCCGATGATCCCGAGTTCGAGCGCAAGCTTTTCGAGGCTATCGGGGTGTACGAATCGCATGAGGTGGTGAACCGTCCCTTGCTTGACCGGCTTCTCAAGGCAAAGAACTATCTTGCCCGTGCCTATGCCACACGGGTGGCTGGTCGCTGGCATGACCGCTTGGAGAATCCCTTGTCTCGTTTGAGGAAAAGCGCTGCTGACAAGCATCCCCGCGTACGCATGGAAGCAATCGTGGCGGTCAGCGACGTTCGCCAAACCGACGCCATGGCCGTCGCCGCCCAAGCCGCCGATGGTCCAACCGACCGCTTCATCAACTTTGCCTTCACCCAGACCGTTCATGCCTTGGCCTCCCACTGGAAGCCCGCCCTGATCGATGGAAGCTTGGACTTCGCCAAACCCTCCCACTTGGTCAAGGTAGTCAGTGTGGACGGTGGCGCCGACGTTGCCGGGGTCGTGCGTCAACAGTTGGAAGACAAGGCGCTCCCGGTGGAGCGCCGAACCACCTTGGTCGCCCTACTCGCCAGCATAGGCAGTCATGCAGATTCCGGATTGGCCCTCCAGTTGGGAGCTGACCAACCGGAGGTTTTGCGTGCCCTTGCCACCTCTTTTCGCGAGCGCAACCTGGCGGTACCCGCCAATGCCGAGCAATTAATCGGCCCGTCATTGTCCCATCAAGACCATGAGGTACGAGCCAAGGCCATCGAGCTCTCCGGTTTGTGGAAACTTCAGGCCCATGGGGATGCCATTCGAGGCCTTGCCACCGATCGCAAGCAACAGGAGCCCGTTCGCTTGGCTGCTGCAACGGCTCTCAGTTCATTTAAGGGGGAATCCATCGTCGATACGTTGGCATCCTTGGCATCATTGAAGGAAACGCCCTCCATCCGAGCCGCTGGCCTCGCAGGCTTGGCCCAACGCGACCTGCCACGGGCCACCCAATTGGCCGTCCTCCTCCTGGCTCAAGTGAAGGCGGAGGAAATGGATGCCTTGCTGGCCGCCCTCCTGCAGCGCAGCGAAGGAGCCAACGCCTTGACTGATGCCTTGGGCAAGAAGAAGCTACCGGTCGACGTTGCGAAATTAGCGCGGCGCTGGTTGAATGAAGCCGGACGAAACGAGCCCAACTTGGTCAAGGCTCTCAATGCCGTGATCGGGGTACAAGGCGCCACCCCCGCCTATAACTCGAACTACGTCGCAACCCTCGCTCAAGAAGCCCTTGCCCAAGGTGATGCCATCAAAGGAAAAAAGATCTTTCAACTGCCTGCCCTTAGTTGCGTGGCCTGCCATGAGGTGGACGGTATAGCTAGCTCCCTCGGTCCCATCAAGGGACCCAATCTCTCGGCCCTGGCTGCCGGTTTGCCGACCGACCTGATCGTCGAGTCCGTGCTATGGCCCGCTCGCCAAATCAAGGAGGGCTACGAGACAGTCACCATAAGCACCAAGGACGGACGCATCCACAGTGGCTTCCTGCAAGCCGCCGACAGGAAGGCGATCAGTGTGCGCGACCTAGCCAGCGGTGAAGTCGTGGTCGTGCCCTCGACCAATTTGGCCAGTCGTTCCAAGGCACAGACCGTCATGCCCCCGAGCCTGACCGACTCCCTCACTCGGGCCGAGCTCCGTGACTTGATCAAGTACCTCTTTACCCTGAAAAACGCAGGCTCCCAGAAATGAGTGCCAAGCGATCTCAAAGGATTTACCAACAGGTGGAAAACCGTAGGATTTGCAGTATGCGTTGTGGGGAAGCTGTCTGTGCTTACTTCGAATTCATTTCTTAAAAGGACGAAATCATGAGGCGAAACATCTTCCCAATCATAAGTTTCCTTACGATCCAGCCATGACCTCAAAACTTCCTTCTTCCCTCCATACCGTCGATCGCCGTCGCTTTTTGCGTGCCGGCGCAGCCACCCTGGCTCTACCGACGCTCGAGGCCTTTTCGGCGCCGGCAACGACGACAGCTGCAGTTGGAGCAAAAAACTTGGTTGCCATCGGAACCTACCTTGGTTGGCATCAGAACGCCTTCTTTCCCAAGCAGGCGGGCCGTGACTACGAAATGCCGGAAACCCTTTCCCCGATCGCCGGCCTGCGCGATGAATTCACCGTCTTCTCCGGTCTCGATCACCGGGCTCCCAATGGTCATGGCGCCTGGAGCAACTTTCTCTGTGGCCAGTCGCCCAAATCCTATTCGCTTGACCAGATGGTGGCGGACTCCATCGGAGTGAAGTCTCGTTTTCCGTCGATTCAGTTGGCTGCCGGAGCCGGGGAATCCGACTCAAAGCAAGGCAATGGAATAAGTTTCACCCGCCAGGGCGTCAAACTGCCTCAGGTTCAGCGCCCCAGTGTTCTCTACAAGCAGCTCTTTATATCAAAGGCCGATCGTGCCCGCACCGAGTACCTGTTGCGAAGCGGGCAGAGTTCCCTCGACTTGGTATTGGACGATGCGCGTCGTTTGCAGAAATCCCTGCCTGGTCGGGACCGAGAAAAACTGGAGGAATATTTCGAGTCCTTCCGTGCCGTGGAGAAACGCATGGGGCGCCAGCTCGAGGCAATCAACGACCCGGTTCCCGAGCCGGATTACAAACTTCCCGGCTACGACCCCCTCACCCCGAACCTGCAGATCGAAGCCGAACAGATCATGTACGATCTGATGACTCTGGCGCTCGAGACCGATTCGACTCGTGTGATTTCGTTCTTCCTTCACGGGCTTGGGCAAGTTTTTTCCTTCAACGGAAAGGCACTCGGATCCGGCTACCATGGATTGTCCCACCATGGTAACAACCCGGCCATGATCCGGGATCTGGTGACGATCGAAACGGCTCACATCCACTGTTTTTCGGGTTTTCTGGAACAGCTGAAAGAGAAGAAGAATCCACAGGGCAAATCGCTCCTCGACGACACTATCGTCCTTCTCGGCACGGGCATGGGTGATGCCAGCCGACATAGCAATGCGAATCTTCCAACTCTGGTGGCTGGCGGTGGCTTCAAGCACGGCAGTCACTTGGCACTGGGTTCGTCGAAGAATGAGGCACCTCTGCTCGGCGATCTCTACATCACCCTGATGCAGCGATTGGGCATCGAGGTGGACAGTTTCTCCAATGCTTCGCGCAACATGAATCAGCTCTTCTCATGATGCGAAGCGGTCCGATCCTATCGGTGTTTCTGGCTGGAATTTTAGCCGCTCCCGTTATTGGAGCGGACCCAACCCTCATCCCGAATCCAGTACAAGCCGTCCTGATGCAAAACTGCCTCAAATGTCACGACGAGGACTCCAAGAAAGGCGACGTCAATCTCGATCACGGATCCATCGACTGGAGCAACCAGGAGGAACTGGACATCTGGCTGCGGGCGGTGGACGCGATTGAGCAGGGACTCATGCCGCCACCGGATCAGAAGCAGCCAAGCCGTGAAGATCGGGGGGCGGTTCTGGCTTTTCTTGATAAGAACCTACTAAAGAATATCCCCATCGGCGGCACCCTGCCTCGTCGGCTCAACAAAGCCGAATACGAGGCCACGATCCGAAGTCTCCTCCACCTTCCCGACTACAAGCTCCCGCTGGGCTTCCCCAATGACATCGAGCATCACGGATTCAACAACGTCGGCGAAGGCCTCGTCCTCTCGCC
>DLRY01000101.1 GCA_002500665.1 Opitutia bacterium UBA7876 | reverse complement strand
ACGTCCTTCAAGTCAACCTTAAGCCACTTGGGAGCGGCCCCATCGGGCTCGCTGATCCAGGAGGATCCGGCATCCTTGTCGATGGACATGAGGGGACTGCTTTCAATGGAAACGTCGCTGGCCAAGGCCCCCGCGGGCAATTCACCAGTCTGGGCGCGCCCGAGGAAAATGCCCGTACTGGGCCCGGTCTCATCGAGCTCCACGGTTACCGAATCACCGCTCGTTGCCTCCAGTTTGACCAAGGCGCGGTCCGCCTGGTCGGTGAGGTCGCGATCGAAATCCCTTACCCGGAGGTAGACGAAATTGCCTGGTTTGATCTCATTGGAGGGACGACCCTCGGAGGAAAGCTCTTCCTCGGTCTCGGCCTTTTCCTCGGAGAGAAGTTTCTCGGTGAAGGTCTCGTTGGCATCCCCTTCCTCGATGACCGGACTGCTGGCGGCATCGAAATTGGCATCGGAGGCAACGTTGATCTCGTTGGTTCCCATCATATGGAACCTGAATTCCTTCTTGAAGGCCTCGGGGTAATCGACCGTGATGACGTCCCCTCCCTTGAGCTGAAGGACGCGGTCGTTCTTCGTGACGACCCCCAGGGCGGTCGGCACCTCGGCCATGAACAGGCCCTTGCCAGCCCCTCCGCTAATCAGGTTGACCTGCTCGGCATCGCCGCCGGGGGCGGTGCGGATGTTCACGGGTATGCTGGTATGACCCCGGCTGATCCCCAGGTCGCTGTCCTGCACGACGATGGAGAGAGCGACCCCGGGCTCATGCCAGCGCTTGGAGGTTTGGCCCAGCCGGCCTACCGCCCGCAAGAGCTGGAGCTGGTCCATGAAGCGCTGCTCGACTCCATATACCTCGGCGAGGTTGTAGAGGGTCTCGTTGGCCAGCTTGACGTCCGGCACGCGCTCAAGCACGGAACGGAAAATGTTGCGGGCCCGATCCCGGTCCCCCTGGTTGCTGGCCAGCAGGCCCCTCATGAACTCGGCCCGGATGATCACTTTGGAGTCCCGGCTGTTGGCCAGGTCCTCGAAAATCTCCTCGGCCTTGGAGTAGTTCTTCTGGGCCATGAAGGATTCGCCGATCCCGAATTCCGCCTCGATCGCGTCCTCGCTTTCGGGGTAGGAATTCTTGACCGTGGTAAATTCGCTTCTGGCGGCGTCGAAACGCAGCCACTTAAAGTAATTCTTGGCCAGAAGCAGGCGCACGCTGGCCTTTTCCTTATCGGTGAAGTTCTTGGACTCGTCGTTCTTGACCAACCAGATGGCAAGGAGGTCCTCCACGCGCTGGTGGTTCTCGTCCCCACCGGCCGCGACGTGGGACTCGGCAGCGAAAAGAATCAGCTCTAGCGGCATCTCGTCGCGGTGCTTGTCGAAGAGCTTCCTTTGCTCGAGGTAGGCTTGGAGGGCTCTCTCGTTATCGCCCAGCCTGAGTTGCAGCAGGATCTCCATGAGGGGGGCGAGTGGGCTCTCCTTGTCGATGGTCATGCCGACGCCTCCGATACGGGAATATGCCTGGGCCAACAAGGCACGGCCATTTTCCTTGTAGCTCGAGGAAACGTTGCCGGCATAGGCTTGGGCTCCAGTGAGCAGGGTCGCGGCCCCGGCATAATCACCCGAGGAGAGGGCCGCCTGGGCGAAGCCAAGGGCCACGTTCCAGCCGTGGGAAGAGTTATCGGCCCTTAGGAGGGCCGCCCGCATGGCCTTGAGCCGCTGAATCTCGGGCATTTTCTCCTGGGATTCCTTTTCCAGCAAGGCCAGCTCGGCGAAGACCGAGTAGTTGAAGACTCCGAGATCGCGAAGTACCTCGAGAAGGCTTCTCTTCTGCTCGACGGAAATTTCCTCGTTCTTGCGGGTACTTGATATCCAGCTGCTGACCTTTCCGGCGTCAATGGAGAAGGGACGGAAGGGGAGCTGATCCTGGCGGTCCCGGGCCTCCTTGAGGACCCGAATGAAAGTGTTCCAGTCCTCCTTGGCGAAAAGAACGTCTGCATAATCGCCCGCATAGGCCCCGTGCTGGTCGTTTTCCTCCTTACGCAGCTTGTCCAGCTCGCGGGCCCGGGCGCTTTCGTCCATATCGGCCAGTCGCAGAAGCACCACCTTTCTCCAGTCGGAGTTCGAGGAATCAACACCCTTGTGCCGGGCAAAGTACTGGTCGGCCTCGGCCTTTTTTTCGTTATCCGCCAGGTTGGAGTAGTTGTTCGAGAAGTGGGTCAGGGACTTGCCGAATTTGTCCTCCGCGCGGGTCAGGTACTGGTAGGCCTGGGCAAGCAGGCCCGCATCCTTGGACTTGGCGGCCAGGCTGATGGCCTGATACCAGGAGTCAGCGTCGTCGACCAGGTCCGCCTGAAGGAAATGGCGGAGGGCTTCCACTTGTTGGGCCTCCGTCCCGTACTGCGACGCATCAAGCCAATTGGAGGCTTGGGCAGAATCCTTGGGGAAACGCCTCGCCAATTCCCTGAAGTGAGAAATTGCAAGGGGCCTGTCCTTATTACCGGCATAGCGCAGGTAATCGTACCCGAGCTCGTAGTGGAAGCGCTTGAATTTTCTTTCCGTGTTCAGCTTTTTCGAGAGGGAAATGAAAGCGGAGGGCTTGTTCGAGCCGATGGCCTTATCAAAGGCAACCCATTCCTTGATCTCAGGATGGTCGTTCAACTTCTTGACCTCGGGACGGAACCAATTCCTGTTGTTCTTCTCCAGGTCCTCACCGCCCTTACCCCTGCCCCAGTCCTGAAACCAGGAGCGCAAATGGGAAAGATGACCGTTGGCCTGGGCGTACTTGAGAAGCTCCTGCGCTTCCCGACGGAAAGTTCCTTCGTCTGGGGAAGAGGTCAGGTACCAGGAAAGCGCGGAGGCGATCCGGCCGTCGTTGACCGGCTCCTCACGAATCAACTGCCGGACCTCGCCACGGGCTCGGTTGAGGTCCTTTATGCGGTCGCGGTAAAGGTCGATGGCCAAAGCCAACCGGATAAAGTGACGGGCCTGTGCCGGAGCCTTGGACAAGGCTCCTCGGAGTGCTTGCTCCGCCTCACCCAGGCGGTTGGGGTCTACCTCGTTGATCCAGCGGACGTAGTAGATGGCCAAGTCACGGTAGCCCGGGTTATGGGAAAGAGCCCGGGCGGCCACTGCCACGGCCTGGGGCAACTGCTTCTCGCGGGCATGGGCATGAGCAAGGTTGGAGAGGGCTCGCCCGAAGATTTCCTGATTCGAGGGGTGCCTCCTTCCGTACTCGTCGACGAGGGGCTTGAGCTGAGCGGCCTTGCCAGAGCCATCATAAGTGACGGCGATTAACTGGTAGAGATAACCCTCGTCGTCCTTTTGCAGGTCCCAGGCCTTGCGGTAATGGGTCAAGGCGTTGACCCTTTGACCGGTTCCCCAGAGGTGGCCGGCCACGACGTAGTGAATCTCGGCTTTGCGCCCGGCATCGCGGACTAGGTTCATTGCAATGATCTTTTCCCCGAGGGCAATGCAGCCCTTTCGGTTCCAGTTGCCGTGCGAACAGCGCTCGAAGGAATAATTCCCCAGTTCGAGGGCTTGGCGGCCCTTGAGCTTCCCTAGCATTTCGAGGGCCAGACGGCCACAGTCCTTGGCCCCGCCCGATCCCATTTCGCCGAAGAGGCGTACGGCTCGAAAGCCGCTCTTTTGATCCTTGGTTCCGGAAAGCCTCCAGGCTTGTTCGTAAACCTTGGCGGCATCCATTTTCTTGCCTTGCCGTTCCAGGACCTCGGCAAGGTGACGGGCCACTCGGTGGGAGGCCGCATCCTTGCCGTAGAACTCGAGAAACTGGCGGGAGGTCGAAACGACGTCCTCATTGCGGGAAAGGATCAGGTACCCATCGAGCAGTTTGAGCATGATCTCCTTATGACGCGGGTGATCGCGGTGAGCCTTAACGAAGGCCTTGCCCGCCCGCACTAGGCCGAAACCCCGGGCGTTTTCGTGATAGAGCTCGACCAATTCGAGCAGGGCGTTGGCCCCCTCAACCGAACTGACGTCCAGTTTTCGGACCTGGGCTTCGAGATCGGCCGCCTGCTGGGAAACCGGATCGATTTCCGGCTCCTGAGCAAGGGCCGCCGCCGCGGAGAGGATGAGGAGGATGAGGAAGGATGCGATTTTCTTCATATGCTATGGGTATGGAAAAATTATCGGTTGGGTTTCTTGCGCAGATCAGTGGCCAGCCTTGGCCAGTGCCTCGCTGATCCGCTTGGCTTCGCCGGCCAGGTTGCTGTCGGGGTACTCGTTGATGATCTGGTCGAACCTGCGGCGGGCATCACCCTTGCGGTCTACCCGATACAGACACCTGCCGTAATTGAAAAGGATGACGTCGAGAAAGCCGGCGTCGGGGTGCTTCTCCATGACGTTCTCAAAAACGTCGATGGCCCGACGATAATCCTTCTTCTTGTAGTAGAAGTTGGCCATCTTGGCCACGGCGTCCCCCACCCTTCCGCTGTCCGGGTAGTTTTCATAAACCCCCTGATAGGCCCGGAAAGCCTGCTCGAAGTATCCCTGGCCCTTTCCCTCCCCGGCAGCGAGAGCCATTTGCTCGTAGCATTCGGCGATCCCGAACTGGCCTTCACCGCGGAGCTCGCTGTTCTTGATCGAAGTCAATCCCCTGAAAAGGGCGATGGCTTTCTTCATGTCGCCTCTCTCCTTCGCCACGCTGGCCTGCTGAAGGATGGCATCGTCCACGAAGGGGCTCTCCGGAAAATCATTTTGGAGCCGACGGCTCATGGCGGCCGCCGCCCCGTAGTTTTCCATGGCAAAGTAAATCTTCCACAGGCCCACGTAGGATTCCTCCAGAATCCGGCCCCGCAGCTTGCGGGCCGACTTGGCCGTCTCCTCGCCCACCGCAATGGCCTCCCGGTACTTGGCCTTGGCCTTTTCCGCCAGCCCGAACTCCTTGTAGTGATTCCCGATCTCGGCCAAGGCGGCGGCCGTCTTGAGCTCGGTCCGCAGGCGAAGCTCCTCGTCATCGATCCTCGTCTTGGTCACGCGTACGCCACCGACGTTGCCCTCGATGCACTTGGCCGTGGTCACGACCTTCCTTGCATCCTGGGATACGTTCAGCTTGTCCTCGTATACGACCCGCACGAAGTCCCCCGGGACAGCCTGCAGTTTCTGATCCTTGGCGGCCTCCTCGCTGTTTTCGACCGAGATCACTCCCCTGAAGATCCCCGAGTGCACGGAATCGTCCGGCACCAAGTCGGCGGGAACGGATACTTCCCGTCCATCCGCGGGAGCCGACTCGTTGCCTTCCGCCACTGCTGCCTGCTCCACGGCTGCCTCCTGCAGGCTGGCCACGACCGAGTCGACGGTCTTGAACTTGTCGATCTTGGGTCCTTCCCCGTCATCCGAGAAAGGATCATAGGGTTCCTCGCCCTCGGCAGGCTCGGCAATGGTCCCGCTGGCCACCAGGTTCGCAATTTCCTCGTCGATTTCCTCAGAGGTCTTGGAACGCCGGACTTCAACCGTGACCTTGAGGGCGTCGGGCTTGGGCGAAAGGTCCCAGTCGGGGTCGTTGACCTGCAGGTTGACCACTTTCCCGAGGACCACCCCGCGCAGTGAATCACGATAGGAACCGTCCATAATGGAAGCTTTTCCCTGGCCCACCACTTGAACTTCCTTGAGTCGCCTGACGTCGAATTTCTTGGCCGCGGTATGCTTGTCCAGGTAGAGAACGTCCACCATGTCCCCTCCACCGACCTCAAGGATTCCGTTGCCCTTCTTGACGCTGCCCAGTTGGGTCGAGATGGAACCCAGCACGATGCGGGCGTTCCTGCCGATGGCCCGGCAGGCAAGGGTTTCCTCATCACCCCGCTTGGTCCTGCAGACGATCTTCACGACGTCCTCCTGGGCGAGAATGGCGAGATCCGCATCCTCGATCTTTACGAAAAGCCTTTTCCCGGCCTCCACCTTTTCCCGGCCCTTTTCCTTCTCCGAGAAAGCCGTTCCCACTTTCTCCAGGGATTCGATGGCCCGGCTGTAATGCCCCTGCTTGAAGTGGCCCAGGCCGATATAGTAATAGGCACGGTTCACTTCCTCCGAGGCAGGAAATTCCTCGATTATGGTACGGAAGACCTTGAAGCACTTTCCGTAGAGTCGGGCCTCATAGAAGCAAACTCCTTGCTTGAGGGTGGCCCGGGCCCGCATGACGTCGTCGCCGTTTTCCTCGGCAGCGGCCGATTCGAAGTGCTTGCGGGCCTCATCGAACGCCCCCTTGCTGGTGAGGAGGTATTCACCAATCCTCATGTGGGCCTCGAAACGGACCTTGCTCCTGGGAAACTGGTCCAGCACGGTCCTCCAGATCTCGAGGGCCTTGGATTTCTCGTCCGCCTCCATGCGCGAATCACCAGCCTCGAGAAGCTTCTTGGCTTTGCGGTCCTCGGTAATGGAACCACGGAGGGGGCTTTGGCCTTGAAGGGATAAGGAGCAGGCGCTCGTTGCGACGAGGAGGAAAAGAACGAATTTTTCTTTCAGGGGAATCAATTGCTTCATGTTGATGTTGAGGTTAAGGCATTGCGGGGCTTTGAAGAGACTTTAGTTTGCGCGGGCAATCTCAAGCATTATTTATCATTTGTTCATAAATAATGGGTCGGACTTTGCCTCGATTTCCCCGACTGATCCCCCGCAGGGACTTCCAAACAAAAAGGAAAGCAAGTTGCGGGAAGGCCGATACGCTCCCCCAAGGCGGTTTTCCCGGGCTGTTATGCGTCAGTCTCCGCCCTTTCTCAAGAGGGAGCAATTCGACGAAACCGAAACTGATCAGCCAAAAAGCTCGCGGACGGGACTGCCTCCCTTGCGGATCAGGCGCATGGGACGCTCCAGGGGCGTCATAACCTCCCTGCGCCCATTGATGCCAAGGGCATGCAGGACGGTGGCATGGACGTCGTGGGGCTTGACCGGACGGTCATCCGGCATGAAGCCATCCTTGTCCGACGAGCCGATCACTTGCCCGCCTTGGATTCCTCCGCCGGCGATAAAGCAACTGAACACCTTGGCATGGTGGTCGCGACCGGCGTTCTGGTTGATCCTGGGGGTCCGCCCGAACTCACTGAGCATAAGGACCAGCGTCTTCTCAAGCATACCCGAGGAGGCGAGGTCCTCGATGAGAGAGGCCAGGGCGGGATCCATAATCTCGCCGTGGGTCCGCATGGCGTCGAAATTGTTGCTGTGGGTATCGAAACCACCCCGGTTGACCTGTACGAAGCGCACACCGGTCTCGACCAGTCTCTTGGCCATCAGGGCGCCACGCCCGAAGTCGGTGTCCCCGTAGCGCTCGATGTTCTTGGGGTTCTCTTCCTTGAGCTCGAAAGCCTTCAGGGCCGGACTGCGCATGAGGGAAACGGCGTCATCGACTGCAGTCTCGTTGGCCAGCATCTCCTTGGACCCGAAGCGAGAGGAAGTCCGCTTGTTCATTCGGGACAGGACCTCCAGCCTCTTGTTGCCCCTCATCTGGCCGATGCCCGCGGGAAACTGGAGGTAGGGATCCTTTTCCCCGGGTTGCCCGACGAAATAGGCGGAGCATTTTTGCCCTAGGTAACCGGCCCGCGGAGCTTGTCCGCTGACACTTACGAAGGCGGGCAGATCCCCCAGTTTCTCCTTCTCGTGAACCACGATGCTTCCCAACCCGGGGTGCACAAGGTTGGCGCTCTGCCCGTAGCCGGTCTGCAGTTCGTAGGTGGCCCGCCCGTGATCCCCGTTGGTGCCCGCAATGGAGCGGATCAACGAACAATGATGCATCTGGTCTGCGAGTTGGGGGAAAATCTCGCTTATTTGCACGCCGTCGGCAGTGGTGGCAATGGGGTCGAACTCCCCCTGGGTCGGTCTGCCCGGCTTGGGATCCCAGGTATCGATGTGGCTCATCCCGCCCCCATTCCAGAAAAGGATGACGTGCTCGGCCTTGACCGGCCCGTCCTTGCCGCCAGCGGCGAGCAGATGGGGTACGGGCATCCCCAGCAAAGTGGCGGTACCGGCGAATCCGTGGAGGAAGCGACGGCGGGTTACGGCATAATCCCTGCAGTGCATGACGTTTTTTGGTTAGGTTGAGAAAGGCTAAGGAATGAACTTGAATTCGTGGCTGTTGAACATGGCCCAGCGGAGATCGGCCATCCCCTCCACCGGGGACTCGGCCAGGAGTGCCATGGCTTCCTCCATCTCGATCTTCGAGGGAGTCCGCGTAAAGAGATAAAGGTAGGTCCGGCGGACGGCCTCGGACAAGTTCTTGCCCTCGCCCTGCAAAAGGCCGTGCAGGGACTCGTAGGTACCGACCCGGGCGGCCTCGTGGGTAAGCTTGCCGTTGAGCATCATGAGGGCCTGCCTCATCGAAGCATGAAAATTCCTGAAGTCCCCCAGCCTGTCCCTGCCCGGTTGACCGAAGATTCGCAGGAAGTGATCGGGGGGAGCCGGGGTGGCCATACGGAAGGAGCTTGAGTAGCGGGGGTTGTCGTCGACCGTTTGGTCGCGGTACACATACTTGTACTTGCCTCTTCTGGTCGGCCTTGCGTTCATCAAGGCCATGCGCCTGGCCTCCAGTTCCTCGTTGGACTGCATCCGCATGGACTCGAGTTCATCCTCAACCTCGTCGCGGGCCAGGAGGGCCCCGAAATCAAGAGAGATGCTATTTTCCAGGTCGTATCCCCCTCCTTGGGCCTGCATGGCGGACCCTCCGCCCATGGCGGGAACCCGCCCAACCACAGGGGATTTCTCAACCGGGGGGGGGCCGTCCTTGGCAGTTTCCTCATCGCCAAGGTAGACCCGCTGACGAACTTGGACGGTCTTCTGGTTGGCTCCCGCGGGCCACTTGTATTCGGTCAGGTTGCCCGCTACCGCGATGCTGTCGAAGAGGGCTTCCCCAATCATGCGCCGGGTAGTGCCGGCGACAAAGGCCATTTCAGCTTCGCGGCGAGCCTTGGCGGGGGTCTCGGCATCCAGCCGGCCCTTTGCATAAGCCTCCGAGGAAACCACCAGACGGATCATTTCCTTCAGATCGAAGCCCACCGCCACAAATTCCTTGCGCAGGTAGTCCAGGGTCTCTGGATGGGTCACTTTCTGGTATTTGGAATAATCATCGACCGGCTCGTAGATTCCCCGGCCCATCAGTTCCGCCCACAGGCGATTAACGAAATTCTGGGCGAAATAACGGTTCCTCGGATGAGTCACCAGCTTGGCGAGTTCCATCCTGTTCTCGCTGACCCGGTAGAGGTCTCCCCTGATGTCGATGGACTTGTTTTGATTCTTCAGGTCGACGTCCGGGTCGAAGCCTCCCGGCCCCTTCTTTCGGGTAACCGCCTCGATGGTGGCCTCGGTTTCGTCAAGCAGGGAGTCGATGGACTCGGCTAGAGGGTCGATCTTCGCGGCCTCAAGTTCGGCAAGACGCTTCTTCTCCAGGCGGACCAGATGCTCGGGCTTGCTCTTAAAACTCTCAAGCAGAAAGGGAAAGATCGCATCCACCGGTTTCCTGACGGGAGCCTTTTCCCGCTCCGGAGGCCAAAGCACTCGATTCTCCTCCACCTCCGTCGTGTATATGCTCCGGCTGAATCGATTTTCCACCCGGCGGGTCTTGCCGAAGAAGGAAGCGAGTTCGTAGAAGTCGCGCTGTTCCCAGTCGTCGAAGGGGTGATCGTGGCATTGGGCGCATTGCATGCGGATCCCCAGGAAAACCTGCGAAGTCGCCGCCGTAAGTGCCATCGGGTCCGCGTTGTCGTTGAGGATGAATCCAACCGCCGGGAGATGGCGGGACCTGCCTTGGGCCGAGATCAGTTCGCTGGCAAGTTCATCAAAGGGCTTTTCCTCACGAATCGACTGGTGGACGTAGGCAAGGAGGGCTCCGCCTCCCGTGGCAGCGGTACGGATCCTCAGCATGTCCGCGAAAAAGGCGGTCCAACGGTCGGCGAAGCGCTCGTGCTCGAAAAGCCGCTCCAAAAGAAGAGCCCGCCGGTTCAGGGGATCATCCTTGAGGTAAGCCTTGACCTCCTTCTCGCTCGGTATGCGGCCAATAAGGTCGACGCTCAGTTTCCTCAGGTACTGGAGGTCGTCGAGGGAAGGGCCCGGGATAAGTTTTCCCTTGGCCGAGTTGTCGGTCTCGAGGCAATCGTCAAGCGGGGACTTTGCCGACGCCAAAGGGACGACCAACTGAAGTGTCAAGAACGAGAGAGGCAAACGAAAAGGGACGCTTCCCCAAAATTGAAACTTGCTGTTTCGACCACCCATGGCTTTGACTCTCTCGAAGAAATGACCCCTTGGTCAAACTAAAGTATGTAAAAACGGAAACTTTTTCCAATCACACTACCCACAACCTTATCCCAGAGACTATGAATCGTGCCCTTCCGAGCCCTATCCCGTTTCTCTTTTGCCTTCTTGCCACCCCATTTCTTTCCTCGTTTACGCACGCAAAGAAGCAGACCAACTTTCTTTTCTTTCTCGTCGACGACATGGGAATGATGGACGTGGGGGCCTATGGCTCGACCTTTCACCAGACCCCCCACGTCGACCGTTTGGCCAAGACGGGCATGAAGTTCAACTATGGGTACGCATCATGTCCCGTCTGCTCCCCCACCCGGGCCAGCATCATGACGGGCAGGCATCCCGTGCGCGTCGACATCACCGACTGGATTCCCGGGCAATCCAACCGCAACACCAACAAGCTTCTCCACCCGAACGACCGCAACAACCTCGCCCACGAGGAAGTGACCATCGCGGAGGAGCTGAAGGGGCATGGCTACCAAACCTTCTTCGCCGGTAAGTGGCACCTGGGGAACGAAGGACACTGGCCGACCGACCAGGGGTTCGACTTCAACGTCGGGGGCCATCACAGGGGATCCCCTCCGGGCGGGTATTATGCTCCATGGACCAACCCGGCCCTCAAGTCGAAGAAAAAGGGCGAGTACCTGACCGAGCGCCTGACCGAAGAGTCGATAAGCTTCCTCGAGAAACGGGACGAGAAGAAGCCCTTCCTGCTCTACCTCTCCTACTACAATATCCACACGCCCATTCAAGCCTACGAGAAACGCATCGATCATTACGTTGCGAAAGCGAAAAAGACCTTCGAGGGAAACACGCCCACCCGGCCCGAGCACGAAGGCAAGACGCGCATGCGTCAGGACAACCCGGCTCTCGCCTCAATGGTCGCCGCAGTGGACGACAGCGTGGGAGCCCTCACAGCCAAGCTCGACCAGCTCGGCCTTTCCGACAACACGGTCATTATCTTCTTCAGCGACAACGGCGGATTGAGCACCCTGCGAGGGCCCGGCCCCGGAAGCAACCTGCCCCTGCGGGCCGGCAAGGGCTGGCTTTACGAGGGTGGCGTGCGCGAGCCCACGATCATCCGGGCCCCTGGCGTGACCGAGGCGGGAAGCGTCTGCGAGGAGCCCGTCGTTTCCATGGATTTCTTTCCCACCATGCTCGACTTGGCCGGCCTTCCTCTCAAGCCCAAGCTTCATGCCGACGGGCGCAGTCTTCTTCCCGAGCTCAAGGGCGAAAAAGGCAAGCCTCGCCCCCTCTATTGGCACTACCCGCACTACCATGGATCGACCTGGAAACCGGGAGCATCCATCCGCGACGGGGACTGGAAACTGATCAAGTTCTACCACTACGACAAGGTCGAGCTCTACAACCTGGCCAAGGATCCGTCCGAAAAGAATGACCTGTCCAGGAGGAATTCGGCCAAGGCCAAGGAACTGGAGGACAAGCTCGTCGCGTGGCAGACCAAAATGAAGGCCAAACTCCCGGTACCCAACCCCAACCACCGGCCTCCCGCAAAGAAACAAAAATGAAGTTCAATTTCCTTTTCCCATTCCTGGCCTTGGGATGTCTCGCCCCATCCGCAGCCAAGAAACCCAACATCCTCTTCATCTTCACCGACGACCATGCTCCGCATGCCATTGGGGCCTATGGATCGAAGTTGATCGAGACCCCCAACCTCGACCGCATCGCGAGGGAGGGCATGACCTTCGACCGCTGCTACGTCACCAATTCAATCTGCGCCCCGGCACGGGCGGTCATTCTCTCCGGCCGGCATTCCTTCCACAACGGGCAAATGACCAACGGAGACGTCTTCGACGGCTCCCAGGAAACTTTCCCCAAGCTCCTGCGCAAGGCGGGCTACGAGACAGCCCTTATAGGAAAATGGCACCTCAAGTCGGACCCGACGGGCTTCGACCGCTACGAGGTGCTCTACGGTCAAGGGTCCTACTACAACCCGCGCATGAAGAAGGACGGCAAAGAGGTCAAGCACGCGGGCTATACCACGGATATCATCACGGACCTCAGCCTGAAGTGGCTCAAGGAGGAGCGCGACCCGGACAAACCCTTCATGCTGATGAGCCAGCACAAGGCCCCCCACGGACGCTGGGAACCGGCCTTGCGTCACCTGGGGGCTTTGGACGACGTCGAAATCCCCGAGCCCAAGACCCTCTTCGACGATTACGCGGGGCGCACGTCCTCGGCCCGCGAACACAAGATGGGCATCCTCGAGCACTTGGGCGATGCGCGTTTGATGCTCAAGTATTCCAGTAAATTCACCCCCGAGCAGTTCAAGGTCTTCGACGGCTACTTCCGCCCGCGCAACGAGTCATTCCTCGCCAAGCGGTCTTCCATGAACAGGAAGGAATTGACCCGCTGGCACTACCAGCGATGGATTCGCAACTACCTGCTTTGCGCCAAGGCGGTGGATGAAAACGTAGGCCGATTGCTCCAATACCTTGATGAGAGCGGACTAGCCAAGGATACCGTGGTCATCTACGCATCCGACCAAGGTTTTTACCTGGGGGATCACGGCTGGTTCGACAAGCGCTGGATGTACGAACTCTCCTACCGCATGCCCCTTTTGGTCCGCTGGCCCGGAACCGTAAGGGCCAAGGCGAGAAACGGCGACCTAACCAGCAACCTGGACTTCGCCCAGACTTTTCTCGACCTGGCCGGAGCCAAGGCGGGTCCGAAGATGCAGGGGAAAAGCCTATTGCCTCTCCTGAAGGGAAAAACGCCCGGCGGCTGGCGAGAGAGCCTCTACTACCACTACCACGAGGGAGGCGGTCACGGGGTGGCCCGGCACGAGGGGGTAAAGACGGCAAGGCACAAGCTGATTCATTTCTATGAAAAGAAAGAGTGGGAACTCTTCGACCTGGAAAAGGATCCCGACGAGATGAAGAGCGTCTACGGCAACTCCGCCTATGCCAATGTCCAAGACGATCTCCTGCGGGAATTGGAGCGGCTGAAGCAAAAATACAAAGTGCCTGCCCACGCCTACCGGCCGCGGCGGGCAAAGAAGAAATCTCCTTAGCCCCTCCGAGCCATAGCGCCGGGCGGCTCCCAAAGACCCGAGAGGGTCTGCTCTTGCCCAACCGACCGCCTCGGCCTATAATCATGGATACAGCTTTAGCATGAAATTTTTCCTCAAGATCGGGTTGCCTTGGGCTTTGTCCCTAGGGGCGGTATTTTACCTAGGCTTGCACGTGGGCGACTCAGGCCAACCACCAAGGGTTCCCCCCGGGCTTCACCAAGAGCCGACGGGCCAAGCCGCTTCCGCCCGCCCACCGTCGTCAAATCCGTCCCCCGCAGACCAGTCCTTTTCCGAGGGCTTCGGGTCGGTTGCAAGGGAAGATGGGAAACCGTCGGGAACTTCACGAAACCTTTCCCCCCCCCTTCCGCCCAACCTGCGCAGAATCATGAAAGGCAGAGACATCGTGGATCGGCTCGGTGCCTACTTGGATGCCGTCCGCGCCATGGACGGGGCCAACGTGCATGAGGTGGTGGAAGCATTCGAGGCCTTGCCCAAGGGGTACGGCAGGCACCTGGAGATGAAGCTCCTAATGAGGGGTTGGGCCGCAATCGACCCCGAAGCCGCTCTCGAATACGCTACCAATGAGCTCGACCATAAAAGCGAGACCAGGTTCGGGATTTCGGAAGTGCTCGCCGGCTGGGCCAACAGCGATCCTCAGGGCGCGATTCAATGGGCCAAGGCCAACAGCAACAACGCCAAACCGGAAGACAACGCCAAGCTGGTCGGTATCATCCGGGGCTTGGCGGAAAACAACTTGGGAGCCGCGGACGAGCTTTTCAGGAGTTTGCCGGAAGGAGGAGCCCGCTGGCAGGCATCCACTTTTCTGGCCCAGGAATTCGCCAAGCTGGGACCGCAGGAAGCCATCAAGTGGGCGGAGAACTTCCCCCGCGAGGACGAGCGTATGAGGGAAACCATCCTCGGACAACTGGGAGCCAAGCTTTCGCAGCAGAACCTAACCGCTACCGCCGACTGGGTCCGCGGCATGGACGACGACAAGGCATCCAGGAGAATCACCGACAACCTCCTCATGCATTGGGTTTCCAAAAGCCCGGCCGAGGCGGCCACTTGGGTACAGGGGCTCGAAAACGAACAGAAGCGCTCCTATGCCATGAAGCAACTGACTTCCCGTTGGTCCCTGCTCGATCCCATTTCCACCGCCCAGTGGCTCAATACCCTTCCCCCCTCGCCTGCCATGGATCCCGCAGTGGGTGAATTCGTCAACATGATCTCGGCACGGGATCCGGAGGGAGCCTTGGGCTGGGCCCTTACCATTCAGAACCAGGAATCCAAGAACCGGGCACTCAGGAAGGCCTACGGGGCATGGGAAAAGGTCTCTCCCCAAAGGGCCCGCAACTGGAAGCAGACCAACAACCTGAACTTCTAGGACTACTGCCCGATCGACTCGATGATCCCGACGATCGGAAGGAAAAGCGCGATGACGATGAAGCCGACCACGAGGGCGAGGAAGACAATCATGATCGGCTCAATCAGGGAAGTCAGGCCGGACACGGCGTTGTCGACGTCCTCGTCGTAATTGTCGGCAATGCGAGTCAGCATATCGGGAAGCTCCCCCGTTTCCTCCCCGATTTCAACCATACTCGTTACCATGGTCGGAAAAACCTTCTCCCGGTCCATCTGCACGGCCATGGCCTCACCGTCCCGGACGGAATCGTGAACGTTGCTCATGGCTTGGACGAAATAACCGTTGGTCAGGGTATCGCGAGTGATCTGAAGGGCTTGAAGGATGGGAACCCCACTGCTCAGGAGGGTTCCGAAGGTACGGGTAATGCGGGAGACGTTCGACTTGCTAACGACGTCCTTGACCGCGGGGAGGTTAAGCCCCAGCCAATCGAAGGTCTTGGCCCCATACTTGGTCTTCTTGAAGAGGATCACGCCCACCACCGTGCCGGCCATCCCTCCGAGGACGAGAATGGGCTGGCCTGAAAAGAGTTCACTAATGTCGATGATGATCTGGGTCGGGCCAGGCAAGGGCGCTCCCCTGAGCATTTGCGCGAAAATCGCCTGGAACTGTGGAACCACGACCATCATGAGCAGAGTCACGATCGCCACCGCAACGAACATGATGACGGCCGGATAAATCATGGCCGACTTTACCTTCTTGATCGTACGGATCGATTTTTCCTGGAACATGGCCAGCCTGTCAAGGACCAGCTCGAGAACACCACCCGCCTCTCCGGCCTTGACCATGTTGACGTAGAGGTTGTCGAAAGTCTTCGGATACATCGCGAGCCCGTCGGAAAGATTGCCGCCTGAGGAAACTTTTTCAGAGATGGCCTCCAGCATGGCCTTGAACTTGGGCTTCTTCTCCTGCTGCTTGATCATTACCTCCAAGCTTCGCAACAGGGGCAGGCCGGCCTGCACGAGGGTCGACATCTGGCGGGTAAAAATGGAGATGTCCTCATTGTTGGGTCCACCTCCTATCTGAAGGTCCAGCAGGCCCTTCTTTTTCTTTTTATCACGAGAAACCCGCTGCTTGGGCTCGTCCGCGTCCGAACCAACCGGCTGGAGTTGGGTCACGGTAAGACCGTACTGGGCAAGTTGCTCGCGGGCCTGCTCCTCGCTCGGAGCCTCGAAATTTCCCTGCGAGGGGGCTCCGTTCTGGTCGGTGGCGGTATATTGAAAAACTGGCATGGCAGATATGTTGCGCGAGTTTTAGGTATATTTCAAGACTTCCTCCACCGTGCTCTCGCCATCGAAGATCGAGCGGATTCCATCCTCGCGTAAAGTCCGCATGCCCTGCTCGATAGCGCTCTGGCGAAGAACCAAGGTGGCGGCCCCCGAATTAATCATCTCCCTAAAGGAGTCCGTAACCTTGATCATCTCGAAGAGCCCCGTCCGTCCGCGATAGCCCGCTTGGCTGCATTCCTCGCACCCAGTTCCGTAATAAAACCTTCTCTCCCCGATTTCATCTGCCTTGAGCCCGATGGCATCCAGCATTTCCTTCTTGGGCGCATATTCCTCCTTGCACCCCGAGCAAATCTTTCTGACCAGGCGCTGGGCAAGAACGAACTCGAGAGAGGCGGAAAGGAGGAAGGGCTCGAGCCCCATATCCACAAGACGGGTAACGGCCCCGGGGGCGTCGTTGGTGTGAAGAGTGCTCAGGACGACGTGTCCGGTAAGGGAAGCCTGTACTGCGATCCGAGCCGTCTCGATGTCCCGGATTTCCCCCACCATGATCTTGTCCGGGTCCTGACGCAGGAAGGCCCTCAGGGCCCGGGCGAAATCCAGGCCAACCTGATGGTTGACCGGGACCTGCATAATCCCCTCGATCTCGTACTCCACCGGGTCCTCGGCAGTCAGAAGCTTGGTATCGATCTCGTTGACCTCGCGCAGAGCGCTGTAGAGGGTCGTGGTCTTGCCGGAACCGGTCGGACCGGTTACGATGAAAATCCCATTGGGACGGCGCACGGCATCGCGGATTCCCGTCTTGACGCTATCGGGCAGGCCAAGGTTATCGAGGTCGAGGTTGACGGCAGACTTATCGAGCACCCGCAGCACCACGCTTTCTCCAAACTGAGTGGGCAGAGTGGAGACACGGAGGTCTACCGCCCGGCCTTCGATAGTGAGCTTGACCCGGCCGTCCTGCGGAATCCGGTGCTCGGCAATGTTGAGCTCGGAAATAACCTTGATTCTGGAGATAACCGGCAAAGCCAGGCTCCTGGGCGGAGGCGACATCTCATAGAGAGCTCCGTCCACGCGATAGCGAATCCTGAATTCATCCTCGAAGGGCTCGAAGTGGATGTCGGAGGCCTGGGCCCGGATGGCTTGCTGCATGACCAGGTTGACGAAGCGGATAATGGGCGTCTCGTTGGCCGCATCCGCAAGCTCGTTTTCCTTTGCCTCGTCGAGGCCCTCGAAATCCTCCAGGCCGACTTGGCCTAGGAGATCGCTCAGGGTACTTTCCTCTTTCGTATAATGCTTTTTAAGCAGCTCCTCGATGTGGTCGGGATCGCAAACGACCAGGTGAATCTCCAGGTCCAGGGCAAAGGTAAGGTCGTCGATAATGGCCGAATTGAAGGGATCGGCTGCAAGGAGATGAACGCCTCCCTCGGATCGGTAGAGGGGAACGATCCGGTACTGGTGGGCGATTTCCGGCTCAATGGAAAAAAGGATGTCCGGTTCGATCTCCGCAACCTCTCCAACTTGGAGCTCGTAACCAAGAAACTCGGCCACCAAGCTTAATACGTCCTCCCTGGAAGCCAAGCCGGCCGAGATGATGGACTCCGCATAGGAACGGCTTCCGTCGCGAACCTGGTCGTTGTAAAGCTCGTCCAGTCCGTGCTGCGAAACTCCCTCCACTTGCCTGAAGATGTCCCGGATGGTCGAATTATAGTCTAGATAGAGCATGTTCTCGTCCTATTCCTCCGCCGTCGTCACCATGAGAACCTCATCGAGAGTGGTAATGCCAGCGAGGACCTTTCGGAACCCATCCTCCCGCATCGAGCGCATGCCCATTTCGCGGGCTTTCTTCCTGAGTTCCACGATGCTTACGTTATGATAGATCATCTCCTCGATCTCGGCATTTACGACGAAGATCTCGAACACTCCCTTGCGTCCCCGGAATCCATTGTTGCCGCATTTTTCGCAACCGCCCCCCTCCATGAAGTTCGCGGAACCGACCTGATCCTCGGTAACGCCAAGAAGGGAAAGTTCGCTCGCCGAAGGCTCGTAGGGTTGCTTGCAGTTCTGGCAGATTGAGCGCACCAGCCTTTGGGCAAGGGCCGCCCGCAAGGAAGCGGAAACGAGGAAAGGCTTAACCCCCATGTCGATGAGTCGTGAAACGGCGCTGGGGGCGTCATTGGTATGCAGGGTGCTGAACACCATATGTCCGGTAAGAGAGGCGTTAATGGCGATTTCAGCGGTCTCCAAGTCCCGAATTTCCCCAACCATTACGATGTTCGGGGCTTGACGGAGCATGGCCCGCAGAGCCGCCGAAAAGGTCATCCCCACATCCGCCCGAACCTGAACCTGATTGATTCCCGCAACCTCGTATTCGACCGGGTCCTCAACCGTGATGATCTTGCGGTCGGGCTTGTTGATTTCGTTCAAGGCGGAGTAGAGTGTGGTCGACTTTCCGGAACCGGTCGGGCCGGTCACGAGAAAAATACCGTCAGGCATGGTGATGACCTGCTCGAAGGTAGACTGGTCGTCTGAAAAGAAGCCCAACTGGGGCAGGCCCAGGCTGAGGCTGTCCTTATCGAGAATACGCATGACGATGCTTTCGCCATGTACGGTCGGCAGAGTCGATACCCGAAGGTCGATGACCTTGTTGCCGACCTTGACGTTGATGCGGCCATCCAAGGGCACCCTCTTCTCGGCCAGGCTGACGTTGGCCATCAGCTTGGTCCGGGAAATAATCGAAGGCTGGAGACGCTTGGGCGGATCGGGTTGCTCGCGCAACTTGCCGTCGACCCTGAAACGAAGGCGGAATTTCTTCTCAAGCGGTTCCATGTGAATGTCGGAAGCCCTCATCTCAAGGGCATCCTTGATGACGGAATGGACGTACTTGATGATGGGAGCGTCCTCTTCACTAACGTCCTCGGGCCGAACCCCGTCACCAATCTCGATGTCCTCCTCACCTATGTCCTCGAAGAAGTCGTGCATCTTCCGTTCCTCGGCGGAACCGTAGGCCTCGTCGATGGCATGAAGAACGGCGCCCCGGTAGGCGACCCTGGGATTCACCGTCTTCTTAAGATGAAACTCCAAGTCCTGCTGGACTTGTTCGTCGAGTGGATTGCCGAACGCGATCTCGATCTCCGCTCCGTTGGCCCCAAGTGGAAAAGCCTGGTACCTTCTGGCCAATTCCGGGGTAAGCAAGGCAATCACTTCCTCCGTCGGGTTGGCTTGCGAAAGATCGACCGTTTCCATACTCAACTCAGTGGAAAGGAAGTTGGCAACCTCCTCCTCGGGCAGACCGGTTCGGGAAAGGAGCTCGTTCATAACGGCGAGGTCCTTGTCTTCTTCCTCCGCATCCGGTTTTGAGTCGACGGCAGTCCGAATTTCCGCGATCAATTCGTCGGTCGCCAGGCCTTGGGCCCTGAAGGCGTCTAGGACGAATTCATCGGTGGGATTCATAAGGCGTTCTATTGAACAGGACTGGCTTCTATTGGCAAGTAATTTGGCGAGATCGGGCGGGAGAGCCTACCTGCCAAGACCCATGAGGAATTCCGGGTTATTCTTGGTCTTGCGAACACGCTGGATGAACATCTCCATCGCTTCCGCCGGGGGAACTCCCTTGAGGGAGCGCCGAAGGGAATATATTTTCGTCAATTCGTCGGGGTGATAGAGGAGCTCCTCCTTGCGGGTCCCGCTTTTCTCGAAATCCAAAGCGGGGAAAATCCGCTTGTTGGAAAGCTCCCGGTCGAGATGGAGCTCCATGTTGCCCGTTCCCTTGAATTCCTCGAAGATGACCTCGTCCATCTTGCTACCCGTTTCCACCAAGGCGGTGCCCAGGATGGTAAGGCTTCCACCTCCTTCGATGTTGCGGGCGGAACCGAAAAATCTCTTGGGACGCTGGAGGGCGGTTGCCTCCACCCCGCCACTGAGGATTTTGCCGCTGTTCGGCATCGTAGTGTTGTAGGCTCGGGCCAATCTGGTAATGGAATCGAGCAGGATCACCACGTCCTGATTGGCCTCCACCATCCGGCGGGCCTTTTCAATAACGATCTCGGCGGCGTGCACGTGGCTCTCGGCGCTTTCGTCGAAAGTCGAGGCAATCACCTCGGAATCGGGAACTTGTCGACGAAAGTCCGTTACTTCCTCGGGCCTCTCGTCGACCAGAAGCACGATCAGGTGGGCCTTGGGGTTGTTTACCCTCAGGGCCCGGGCGATCCCCTGCTGGAGAACCGTCTTGCCCGTCCTTGGAGGAGCGACGATAAGGCCACGCTGGCCGAAGCCAATAGGTGAAACCAAGTCGACCACGCGCATCGAGACGTTGTCCCACTCGACGTCCGGTTTCGTCTCCAGATAAATCCTCTCAAGCGGGTAGTAGGGAATCAATTCTGTGAAGGGGACTACGCGGGACGCTTCCTCGGGAGGACCGTTCATCACTTCCTCGAGCTGGACCAGGATCGGGCAACTCGATTCAAGCATCTTGGGGCGAAGGAAGCCCTTGACCGAATGACCGGTCTTGAGCCCCAGGGACTTCACCAGAGGCGCGGGAACAAGAGGACACTGGGACTTGAGTCGATAATTATCCTTTTCCTGAAGCAGGAAGCCGTGCCCATCCTCCATAACCTCGAGAATGCCCGAGATGGTGACCGGGACGATCTTTTCCAAGCAAGCATCAAGAAGAAGGTCGAAAATCTCCTCCCGCAAGGGAGCAGCAGGGAGCTCGAGATCCAGATCAAGCTCTGCAACGCGGCTCTTTAGGTCCTGAAGGCTTAGGGGAAGAAGATCGTCCATTGAGAGGGGATCGGCCTTGGCATCGGCAAAGGCCTCCGCCAGAGAAGAGACGGCTTCCAGGCTGGCCAGTTCCTCGGCCTCAAGGAGGGTTCCGATTTCGAGAGGCTTGACCTCGGTCTCCTCATAGGGGAGCCGGCGGGGCTTCTTGAATTTCTGTCTCTGCCGATTCTTTTGCTTCTTCTTCTCCTGCCAATTCTGTTTCTTGGAGGACCTATTGCCCTGCCCTTGTTGCCCATGGTTCCCCTGCTTCTTTTGCTGGTTCCTCGGAGCCTGTTTGCTTGACGAGGAATCCTTCTTGGATTGGTCCGAATCATCCTTTGGGGCATCGGATGATTGCTTGGAATCAGAGGCATCCGGGGAGGCCTCCTCCCCAGCGTGGGGGTTGGGCTTCTCTCGCTCGGGCTCGGAACCGTCGGTGCTGAAGAAGAGCTGGACTTCCCCGGAGGAACCCGACGCATCGGTTTCCTTGGGCTGTTGGTCTTCAACGGGAGCGTCTTTGGTTTCTGCTTCCGGGGCGTCCTCCTTGCTCTCGCTTTTCTTAGTCGTTCTTTTGGCGGGCATAAAAAGTTATGGTTGGGGTTGTTTTTCGGAAAAAGCGTTTAGGAATAGAAGCACTTGTCTCTCAAGGAACTCATGCGATCCTGAGCCAAGAAGGACGACGTCGGCCAACTCCGCCTTTCGCTCAGGCGCCATCTGGGAGTCGATGCGGGCATTGGCTTGGTGGTCTGACAATCCCCGCTCCAACAGCCTCTGATGCTGCAGCTCGCGAGAAGCGAAGAGTGAGATTGTCCGTACGAAATGAGATTGCAGGTCATTTTCAAAAAGAAGAGGGATCTCCACCACGAAAAGCGATTGGTCGGTACTTTCGATCTTCTCCCGCCAAGCTTCCCTTATGAGGGGATGCAACACGCCTTCCAGCCAAGATCTTTCGCGTGTCTCGTTAAAGACTATTTCAGCAATGCGCCTCTTGTCAACGATTCCCCGCTCATCGAAGACTTCGATCTTCCACCTGCCAAGCAACTTCTCGCGCACGGTTTGATCGGTGGCAAGAATCTCTGCGGCCAACTGATCGGTCGATATCGCTTCCCATCCGTTCCTGAGGAAAATTTCAAGGGCGGCTGACTTTCCGCAAGCAATACCCCCAGTCAGCCCGACGACGGACTTTCCCGGAAAAGGGCACATGCAGGTAATCATTGCCAATGAGTCGGATTCAAGCAAGCTTTGAAATATTTTTTTCTGGCGGGACAATGGTCTTGCAAGCCCGAGAATCTCCCTTACTATCTCCCTTTTCCTTAACCGGTAGGGTATCCAAGTGGCTAAAGGATGCGGACTGTAAATCCGCCCGCTTCGTGCGTTCGTCGGTTCGAATCCGACCCCTACCACCATTTTTCGATCGGAATTGGAATAAACCCCTGAAGAACCCGACAAGCTTCCCTGAGCAGCCTTCTGTCGGCCTCCCCCAAGACAAGGGTTTCAGCCGGGACGGGAGCTGAGCAAAGCGAAGTAAGTGAGGAAAGGAACTCAGAATCTTGTTGTTCGCGGACCAAAAATTTGACAAAATCCTCCAATGAAAAGGACCCATCGCTGGACAATCATAATCATCGGCGGAGTCATCCTTTATTATTTCAAAGTATGTTCGGGACAGTTCCCAATATGAAGGACGCAGGGCACACTTGCGGGATTCGAGATCATGAATAGGGAAGCTATCGCCGGCTTTAGGGGACGACTCGTCTACGGAGGACTGATGGGCTTTGCCCTCTCGCTGGTGGTAGCGGAATATTTCAGCCAAGGTCTCCTTGCCCGATATCAGGCTTGGCCCTTTTGGAGGGCAACCTTTGGTTCCGACCCGAATGCGGTGACCTCCATCGTCTCCAAGATTACTTGGGCTTTCTTTTTCCTCATCTCCTGGCTGATGCTCTGGAGGCTTGACCTGTTCTGGTTGAGGAGAAGACAGGATGGAAAGACCGTGGAAGAGGAAAAGCCTCCCGTTCAACCATCCGGCGAAAGACGAGACCCAAGAGGGAAAGCCCCGCCCGAATCCGATAACGAGAATGGAACGCTGCAGTCAGAACCCGAAGGCAAGAAAGAGGCCTCCTCGGCTTCCGTACGGACCGATCCTGTCGGCGATCCCGAGGAACAGGGCTTCGCGAAAGTCCTTGGACTCGAACAGCCTTTCGACCTAGTGCAGTTGAAGGCGGCCCACCGGACGCTGATTGCGCAGTATCACCCGGACAGGGTGAGCGCCATGGGGCCGGAGATCAGGGAAGTGGCCGAGATCAAGGCAAAGGAAATCAACGAGGCCTACGAATACTTCAGGAAGAAGTTCGGCGAAAAGGAGTAATTCCTCCCATCAAGACCAGACAGTTCACGCTTGATGACGAGCAGTATCTTCCTAGAATAGCAGGCTTTTTCGATAACATGAGCAAAAAGGCAAGCACCCACGAGTTTCAGGCGGAGACCAAACAGGTACTCGATATCGTCGTGAACTCTCTTTACAAGGACAAGGAAATTTTCGTCCGCGAACTGATCTCCAACGCATCCGATGCTTTGGAAAAGCTGCGTCGACTGCAGCTTACCGAGAAAAACGTCTTCGATGAAGAGCTCGATCTCGAAATCAACGTCTCAACGGACGACGCATCGAACCAACTGACCATCCAGGATTTCGGTATTGGGATGACCAAGGACGAACTGGTTGAAAACCTCGGCACCATCGCCCACTCCGGTTCGAAGGAGTTCATGGAGGCCCTCAAGTCGGAAGGGGATGCGAACGAGGCCCTAATCGGAAAATTCGGCGTAGGGTTCTACAGCGTGTTCATGGTCGCCGACGAAGTCCAGGCGTTTACGCGGACCTGGAACCCCAATGGGGACGGTCAATGCTGGAAAAGCAACGGCGACGGATCCTACTCCATCGAGGCCGCGGAGGAGCAAGGACGCGGAACCAAGATGGTGATCAAGCTGAAGGAGGATTTTTCTGAGTTCGCGAAGGAGGACAGGATCAAGGAGATCATCAGAAAATATTCCGCCTTCGTCCAGTTTCCGGTTTCCGTCAATGGGGAGAAGGTCAACACCGTCGACGCAATCTGGATGCGTTCCAAGAATGAGATAAAGGAGGAGGAATACGAGGAGTTCTACAAGTTTCAGTCCAACGATTACGAGGGGCCCTCGATGAAGATGCACTTCAGTGCGGATGCTCCCCTCGAAATCAATGCCCTTCTCTTCGTCCCGAAGCGCAACATGGAGAAGATGGGGATGTTCCGTAACGAAAACAAGGTCGCCCTTCACTGCAGAAAAGTGCTGATCGATGCCGAGCCAAAGGGCCTTTTCCCGGAGTGGCTGAGGTTTCTCAGGGGGGTGGTCGACAGCTCGGATCTACCCCTCAACGTCTCTCGCGAGACGATGCAGGACAGCGAACTTCTGCGTAAACTCAACCAAGTCCTGACGAAGCGGTTTCTGCGCTTTCTGAGGGAACAGTCCAAAAAGGAGGAAAAAACCTACCTCGAGTTCTGGAGTGAGTTCGGTCTCATGATCAAGGAAGGCGCCGCCACCGACTTTACCTATCGCGAGGACCTGGCCAAGCTTCTGCGCTTCGAGTCCACCGCCCTCGAACCAGGAAAGTTGACCGGCTTGGACTCGTATCTCGACCGCATGGCCTCGGACCAGAAGGAGATCCTCTTTCTTTTTGGCAAGAGCCGTGAATCCATCGAAGCCGGGCCCTACCTGGAAGCGCCTGCCGCCAGGGGACTCGAGGTACTTCTCCTGACCGAACCGGTGGACGAGTACGTCATGCAGGCGATCAGGGAATTCTCGGATAAGAAGATCGTCTCGGCCGACTCGGAGGATTTCGAACTCGAGGAAATCGAGCAAAAGCTCAAGGGCAGAAGCCTTGGAAAGAAGCAGACCAAGGAACTCTGCGCTTGGCTGAAGGATTCTCTCGGGGAAAAGGTATCCGATGTGGAAACCGGCGATCGGCTGATCGAAAGCCCTGTCTGCATCGTCGGGGGGGACGGCATGGGAGGACCCTCCGGCAGAAGAGTCATGCAGATGATGCAAGGTATGGAGGGCGCCATGCCCGCCCCTTCCGTCAAGCTCCAGATTAACCCGAGGCATGCCATCATCAAGGGGCTCAACGGACTAAAGGAGAAGGATGGAGAGACGGCCTCCCTGATTGCCGAGCAATTGCTGGACAACGCCATGGCCTCGGCCAATCTTCTGGACGATCCGAGGGAAATGATTGCCCGGAGCTACAAGGCTCTGGAGAAACTCGCCGCTTCCGGGGACTAAATTTCCACAGAGACAAAATTCGCGTTTTATTTTGTCCTTTGATGTTATGGGAAAATTGATATTGCGAAATTTCCGAAACCATGAAAAACAATTAGTCATGAGTGAAAGATATCCCCAATTTTCCCTCCGTATTCTCTGCCTCGCGGCACTGATCTTCAGCCTTCTCGGATGCACCCGTGGAGGAGGAGGCAATCCGTTTTCCAAGGACGACGGCGAAATCAAGGAAAACATAGAAAACCTCATGGGGTTGGCCGTTGGCATGACCAAGGGACAAGTCTTTGAGTTGTCGGGAATTGCAAACTACGTAGAGGGATACGATTGGGGGAGCGTCTGGTTTTACAAGATCCGTAAGGGCGGGACCGTCGGAACCCTTGCCGAGAAAGACATCGAGCAACGCTACATGCCCGTCGTGTTCGACAATACCGACAGGGTCATGGGATACGGTCGCAAATTCTACGACCAAACCCTAACCGACTTGGGTACGGGCCAGTTCTAGGCTTCCCCTCGCCTGCCTTCCCCACCGTAATTGTTCGGTTGACGAACGATTGCTTTTCGTTCATTTTGGAACTTTTCTCTACTTTCCCAGATGAAGACAACCTTAGCAAAATCGGAAACCGCCACCCACGATTGGAAAATTGTGGATGCCACCGACCAGATACTTGGCAGGTTGGCGGTTCAGATCGCCAACGCCCTGCGCGGTCGGCACAAGCCTATTTATACGCCTCACGTTGATACGGGTGACTACGTCATCGTAACAAACGCCTCCAAGGTAAAGCTTACTGGAGCCAAGGAAGAGCAGAAGAAATACATGTTTTACAGCGGCTACATGGGTGGTGAGAAATACAGGAGCGTAGCGGATTTCCGAGAGAAGCGCCCGGAATTCCTCATCACCAATGCGGTAAAAGGAATGCTTCCCAAGAACAAGCTTGCCAGCGCAATGTTGAAGAAGCTCAAGGTATACCCCGGGGAAGATCATCCCCACGAAGCGCAACAGCCCACCCCCTTAATCTGATCACTTTTTAAATGAGCGCGAAATCAAAGAGCACAGAATTTATCGGAACGGGTCGCAGGAAGACCAGCACCGCCCGGGTTAGAATCAAGGAAGGAAGCGGGAAATACCTGATCAATGGCCGGGACGTTGCCGAATACTGCAAGACCGAGCAGAACAGGAGGATCGTTCTGTCCCCCTTGGCAACCGTTGAAAAGACCGAAAGCATAGACGTTTCAGTAAATGTCTCCGGGGGAGGATGCGCCGGACAATCCGGAGCCATCAGGCATGGTCTTTCGAGGGCTCTTGAAAAGATGGACCCCGAACTACGGGTACCACTTAAGAGGGAAGGCCATTTGCGACGAGATCCCCGTAAGATAGAAAGAAAGAAAACGGGTCAACCGGGGGCCAGGAAGAGATTCCAATTCTCGAAACGCTAAGCGATTTAAGAAAACTTTACCTGCAGACCCTTCGGAACACCCACCGAGGGGTCTGTTCTTTTAAGACAAATCACTCCATTCCATTTCCATGAACATTTGCATAATAGGCGCGTCAGGATACTCGGGCAGGGAACTCGTTTCTCTTCTGCTCGATCATCCTAAGGTGACTCTTTGCGCCGTCACCTCGCGCTCCCTTGACGGGAAGCGAGTCGAGGACTGCATACCCAAGCTTAGGGGAAGGAAGTGCGCCCTGTCTTTCTCGAATCCCTCCATAAATGAACTTGCGGAGGGGGATTGCGACCTTTTCTTCCTTGCCCTGCCTCACGGAACGGCCGCCGAATTTGCCGTCCCTCTCCTTGATGCAGGCAAGAAGGTAATCGATCTTTCAGCGGATTTCCGGCTCAATTCAGCTGAAACCTACGAGGAGTTTTATGGCCAACCTCACCCCGCTCCCGAATGGTTGGCCAAGGCATCCTACGGATTACCCGAACTGTACGAGCTTTCATGGGAAATTTCACCCTTGATCGCCTCTCCGGGTTGTTACCCGACCAGCATCCTTATTCCTCTCTCCATTCTTCTAACGGAAAAAATCGTTAAGGAAGAAGGGATTATTGCCAATTCCATGAGCGGCGTCAGTGGGGCCGGAAGAAATGCCACTGAAAAACTGCTCTATTGCGAGAGAAACGAAAGCGCCGGAGCCTATGGTCTGCCCAAGCACAGGCACCTTTCGGAGATCGAAGAGCAACTCTCGCTTCTTTCAAGGCGGCATTCCAAGGAAGTAGTCCTTTCCTTTCATCCTCACTTGGCCCCCATGAACAGGGGGATATGCACGACTATCTCCGCTCTGGCGGAGGGGGAATTGGACAGGGAAAAGGTTATCGATTGCTGGCGCCGGATTTTCGACCACCGCCCTTTCGTAAACCTATTGCCGGAAGGAGAGTTTCCCGACGTCGCTCACGTAACCGGTACCAACAGGATCGATCTCTCGGTTCACGCGGATCCTAGAACCGGCAGGTACGTCCTTTGCTCCGCGGAAGACAACCTCATCAAGGGCGCGGGAGGCCAGGCCATCCAGGCCATGAACGTTTGCCAGGGCTATGAAGAGGGGGAGGGGTTGTCATGAAGTTTTTTGAAAACGGGGATGGATTGACGGAGCCTAGGGGTTTCTTCTGTTCGGGCGTTCATTGCGACGTAAAGGGCAAGAGGGACGGGAGACTCGACCTAGGTATCGTCTTCTCGAAAAAACCCTGTTCCGCAGCGGGGGTTTTTACGACCAACGACGTAAAGGCAGCCCCGGTGCTTTATTGCCAGAAGCTTCTTTCCGACCCACGGGCGAAGTTTCATGGCATCGTGGCCAATAGCGGAAACGCCAACGCCTGCACCGGCGAGCAGGGTGACTCCGATGCCGCGAAGATGTCTTCCGAGGTAGCCAGGCACCTCAACCTTCATTCCAAGGAAATCCTGGTGTGCTCGACCGGTCGGATCGGGACGCGTCTACCGATCAGCCGAATCACGGCGGGCATAAAGGATGCCGCCGACGACATCCGTAACGAGTTCGACGGAGCCAAGGCCTTTCAGGAAGCGATCCTCACCTCCGACACCTGCACCAAGTCCTGTTCCGCCAAATTCGACTCCCCGGTGGGGGAAATCACCGTAGGCGGGGTAGTCAAGGGAGCCGGCATGATCGAGCCCGACATGGCGACCATGCTCGCCTTCCTAACCACGGATGCCGGCGCATCCTCCCCCTTGCTCCAGAAGTTACTCAAGCAGGCTGTGAACCGTTCCTTCAACCGCATCACCATAGACGGCGACATGAGCACCAACGACTCGGTGCTCATCCTCGCCAATGGAAACTCCGGTCTTCGAATCGATGACGAAAACAAGGCTCTGCAGAATCTTTTCTCCCAAGCCGTCGAGGCAGTCTGCTCCTGCCTGGCCCGCAAATGCGTCTTCGATGGAGAGAAAGTAACCAAATTCGTCCGTTTGCGCGTAACCGGAGCCCCGAATCATTCCTCTGCCGAGAAGGTCGCCCGTTGCATCGCCAACTCACTTTTGGTCAAAACCTCTTGGTATGGATCGGACCCGAACTGGGGAAGAATCATCGACGCGGCAGGTTATGCAAGGATCGGGCTGGACTTCAGCCTCGTCGACTTGTTCTACGACGAAGTTCCAGTCTTGTCCAAGGGAGAACCTGTTTACGAGAATCAGGGCCGGTGGGAGGACGCTGTCTCGGCCAAGGAATTCAGCATCACCATGAACCTCAACTTGGGTACTGGTGAAAGCGAGGTCTGGTCCAGCGACGTCAGCGAGGAATACGTCGACTTCAATAAGAGCGAGTGATGCTGGAGGTGGAGGAAAGCAAGAGAAAGGCCGCCATCCTGGTGGAGGCCCTGCCCTACGTCAGGCGCTTCAGGGGATCTGTTTTCGTGGTCAAGTACGGAGGCAGTTTCATGGATTCCCCGGACCCGGCGGTGCGGACGGGCGTGGCCAGAGACTTGGTTTTCCTTCATTTCGTGGGTATTAAAGTCGTTGTGGTTCACGGTGGAGGCAAAGCCGTTACCCGGAGACTCGCCGAGAAGGGAATCGAGGCTGAATTCATCGACGGTCTGCGTGTTACCGATGAGAAAACCATCGAAGTGGTCGACGAGGTGCTCAACGGCCAAGTCAACGACGAAGTGGCCTCCTTCGTATCCTCCAACGAATGCGGGGTCATGAGAATACCGGGCAAAACCGCCCTAACCTGTCGAAAACTTGCAACCGAGACCGATCTCGGCTATGTCGGCGAAATTACCGACGTCGACGCGAACTCCATCCACGACGCCCTCGACCAAGGGCTCATGCCCATTCTTTCTTCCACAGCATCGAATCGGGAGGGACAGGTCCACAACGTCAATGCTGATACCGCCGCCGCCAAGGTAGCCGTTGCGCTCAAAGCCAGAAGGTTGGTTTATCTCTCCGACGTACCCGGTTTGCTGAGAGATCCGAACGAACCGTCAAGCTTGCTTTCCAGCCTGCCCGTCGACCAAGTCGACCCCCTCAAGAAGGAAGGCGTGATCTCCCGGGGCATGCTCCCTAAGGTGGAGAGCGCCGTCGAGGCCCTTGGGTCGGGCGTGAACCGGGTTCACTTCATCGACGGCCGCGTTCCCCACAGCATCTTGCTGGAAATCTTTACCGACAGGGGAATAGGCACGGAAATCGTTCACGAGTGATCGCCATGAACGACGCGGATCATCGGCAATTCCTTATTGGCAACTATGCCCCACCCTCTATCGAGATAGTCCGTGGGGAAGGCTCCAAATTGTGGGACGCCAATGGAGAGGAGTACCTCGACTTTACAAGCGGAATCGCCGTTTCAACCCTCGGTCACGGAAATCCCCGCTGGATCGAGGCCCTGACCCGGCAGGCGGGCAAACTGGCCCACTGCTCAAACCTTTTCTCCATCCCCGAACAGGTTCGTCTCGCCAAAAGGCTCGTTTCACGGATCGGACCAGGACGGATGCTCTTCTGCAACAGTGGAGCCGAGGCCAACGAGGGATTGATAAAGCTTGCCAGACTTGCGGGTTCTAAGGCGGGCGGGCCGCTCGAGGGAAAAACCAGGATTCTCGTAGCCGAGAATGGCTTCCACGGAAGAACCATGGGAGCCCTTTCCGCAACGGAGTCACCGAAGTATCGCAAGAGATTCGAGCCTCTCCTCAAAGGCTTCGACTTCGCCCCCCTCAACGACCTCCCGGCCTTCGAGGAAAAAATCGAAGATGATACGGTTGCGGTTCTCGTGGAGTCCATCCAGGGTGAAGGAGGCATAAGGGAAGCGGAAGACGAGTTTCTCCAGGGACTGCAGAAAATTTGCAGAGAGAAGCAAGTGTTGCTCATGCTCGACGAAGTACAATCCGGAATTGGTCGCACCGGCGATTTCCTCGGTTACCAAAAAGCCGGCATCTCCCCCGACGCAGTGGCCTTGGCCAAGGGGCTGGGCGGCGGTTTTCCCATAGGGGCCTTCTGGGTCGAAGAATCATGGAGCGACCTCTTCGAGCCAGGCAGCCACGGGACAACCTTCGGTGGATCGCCCTTGGCCTGTTCCGTAGCTCATGCCGTGCTCGACGTCATCGAGGAGGAAGGGCTGGTTGAATCGGTCAGGAAAAAAGGTTCCGTCTTCAAGGAAGGCCTGTCCCGCCTCGCTCAGAATTACCCGAAATTCGTCTCGAATGTACGGGGCCGGGGCTTCATGCTTGCCCTCGTAATGACTGAAGATCCGGGCAAGTTCATCGAAGCCTTGCGAAAGAAAGGCCTGCTGGTGGTGGCCGCGGCCGGTAATTGCGTTCGCTTCCTTCCGCCCTTGACCTCGGATCTGACTGAAATTGAGAAAGCCCTCCATGTGACCGAAGCCGTCCTGAAAACCCTTCAAACCAAACCAAGAGCATGAAACACTTTTTAAGTGAGGGAGATTTCAACCACGATGAGATCGCCGAGATCTTCGAAGGGGCCTCCCGCTTTAAGGAAAACCGCCTCCAGAGGCCTTCCGCCGACCTCGCAGGCCAAAGCTGGGGAATGATTTTCTACAAGAACAGCACCCGCACCAGAGTCTCCTTCGATGTCGGGATCCGCGAACTGGGAGGCAACCCGCTGGTGATCGACCAGTCGGCCACCCAAATCGGCAGGGGGGAAAGCATTGCCGATACCGCTCGGGTTCTCTCCCGCTACCTGGATGGCCTCGTCATCCGCTCCCACGGACACGAAGTGGTGGAGGACTTTGCCCGCTACTCCTCCATCCCCGTGGTCAATGCCCTGACCGACTTTCTCCACCCTTGCCAAATCTATGCGGACTGCATGACGATCTTGGAAAAAAGCTCGTCCTCACCAGACCCGTTCATCGGGCTCAAGGGTAAGAAACTAGCTTTTTTCGGTGACACCAGTTGCAACATGGCAAACTCCTGGATCCTGGCAGGCGCCCTCTTCGGCATGGATATCCGCCTTGCCGGACCGGAAGGCTTCAAGCCCGGGCAGAGGATCACGCATTTTTGCAGGGAGAGCGGGCTGACCGAGTCCTGGCGGCACCTCCAAGATCCCATGGAGGCAGCCGAGGAAGCCGACGTAATCTACACCGACGTCTGGGTAAGCATGGGGTGCGAGTCCGAAAAGGAAGAACGGTTAAGGAAAATGGAACCTTATCGGGTAGATTCCTCGATCCTCGCCCGGGCCAAGGAATCTTGTCTCTTTATGCATTGCATGCCGGCTCATCCGGGCGAAGAGGTCAGTCCGGAAGTTCTTGACTCCCCCCGGGCGATTCTCTTCGACCAAGCCGAAAACCGTCTGCACATGCAGAAATCCATCCTCAGCAAACTCTCCTCTCTTAGCTCCAAGAAACTATCGTCATGAAAATCATACTCGCCTATTCCGGGGGCCTGGACACCTCGGTTCTCGTCCACTGGTACGCCCGCGAACAAAACGCCGAGGTCATCACCTATTGCGCAGACGTCGGTCAAGAAGAGGAGCTGGATGGACTGGAGGAGAAAGCACTCTCCACCGGTGCCAGCGCCCACAGGACCCTTGACTTGGTGGATGAGTTCGCCGCCGAGTTCATCTATCCGATGGTCCGAGGCAATGCCGTCTACGAGTCTCAGTACCTGCTTGGGACTTCAATAGCCCGTCCGCTCATCGCCAAGGCTCAGATAGAGATGGCTCGTCAATTCGAGGCTAACGCGGTCGCCCACGGCGCTACGGGCAAGGGTAACGACCAGTGCAGATTTGAGCTTACCTTCTCCGCCCTCGCCCCGGACCTGCAGATTCTAGCGCCGTGGAGAGACGCCTCCTTCAGGGAGAAGTTTCCCGGGCGAAAGGAGATGCTGGAATATTGCTCCGAGAACGACATTGAAGTGGAAGCCAGTTCCTCGAAACCCTACTCCATGGACCGGAACCTGTGGCACATTTCCTACGAGGCGGGCATACTTGAGGATCCGTGGTTCGATCCGACCACTCCCGAAAACCGGGAAATGTACAAGCTCTCGGTCGATCCGGAATTGGCTCCCGATGACCCCCTCTACCTTGAACTAACCTTCGAGCGCGGAAACTGTGTGGCCGTAGATGGCCGTGCGGGATCTCCCGCGGAAATCATTAGACGACTGAATGAAGTAGCGGGACGCCACGGGATCGGGCGGGTCGACTTGGTCGAGAACCGGTTTGTAGGAATGAAGAGCCGCGGCGTCTATGAGACGCCCGGTGGCACGATCCTTCTTCATGCCCACCGCCAACTGGAGACGCTTACCATGGATCGCGACCTCATGCACCTCAGGGACTCCCTTATCCCGAGGTACGCCGAATTGATTTACTACGGCTTTTGGTATGCCCCCGAGAGGGAGGCCCTCCAGGCTTTCATCGACCAGAGCCAGTCCACCGTCACCGGGACGGTCCGGCTCAAACTGTACAAGGGCAACGTCATTACCGTGGGTCGGAAATCCGATCTTTCCCTCTACGACGAGGGGATCGCTTCCATGGACGACGACGAGAGCGATTATCAACCCGAGGACGCCGGTGGATTCATCCGACTCAATGCCCTCCGGCTCAAAGAGCGTTACAGGAAGCAGGACTACAAGGGATAAAAACCCAAGCCGGATGCGCCTGCTCGTCATAGACAATTACGATTCCTTTACCTATAACCTGGTACAGTATTTCGGTGAACTTGGCACTGAGTGCGAGGTCGTGCGCAATGACCTCAAGCCACTTGATGAGATCGAGGCAGGAGCCTTCGATGGACTCGTCCTTTCCCCAGGACCCTGCACCCCCGACCAGTCCGGCATCAGTCTCCCCGCCGTTGCAAAGTGGGCCGGGGTCAAGCCCCTCTTCGGGGTTTGCCTCGGGCACCAGTGTATCGGGCAGTCGTTCGGGGCCAGAATTACTCGGGCGGACAGAATCATGCACGGCAAGACTTCCCCGGTCAGGCACGAGCAAGAGGACTTGTTCAAGGGCTTGCCCGACCCCTTGATCGCAACCCGCTACCACTCCCTCCTCATCGAGCCCGAATCCCTCCCGGAATGCCTTTTGGTCACCGCCCGCACCGACGAAGGAGAGATTATGGGTATTCGCCACCGGGAGCTTCCCATCTGGGGCGTTCAGTTCCATCCCGAATCGCTTGCAACCGAAAAAGGAATTATGATCTTGAAGAACTTCCTTGATTTCTGTTAGAGACTTGAGCGTGTGGTATATGGAATCCTTGATCATTGATGCTCTGTCCTAAGTGCTCGTCAGATGACCTTAAGGTCCTCGAGACGAGGGCCGGCAACATTGCCTCCACTCGCAGGCGAAGGGAATGCCTCGAGTGTGGCCATAGATTCTCGACCATAGAGGAGGTCCTTCGCGAGGATCTCTCGGTGGTCAAGAGAGACGGCAGGAGAGAGAGCTTTGATCGTACGAAACTGGCCATTGGACTCAGACGAGCCATTGCCAAGAGACCGATTGACGCCGAGCAAATCAACGCCTTGCTTTCCAAGACCATGCGCCGTATCGAGAATGAGTTCGACAGCGAGGTGCCCAGTCGGGCAATCGCCGACGCAATCATGCTCAGGCTGCGCAAGGTGGACGGCATCGCTTGGCTCAGGTACGCAAGTTTCTACGAGGATTTCATGGAGTTGTCCCGGTTCGCCGGGGAGGTCGTGAACTTGGGTGGTGGAGAGAAGGGTGACGAGGACGGCGACTAAGAGGGACGACTACACGAGGCTTCAGAACTTGAACGCGCTGTTCTCCGTTATCGGGAGCGCGTCGACAAGCGAGGAAACCCTCCAGCTACAGAGAACGCTTTCCTTTATGCGGGAAAACGATTCCGATTCCCAGATGCCCATCAAATCCTTCGAACATTGTATCGAGCAGGTCGTTCGCTTTCATTTTCCGAACGAGCGGGGCTTTCACTTTACGCACTGGAATGCCCGTACCATTTCCATCGATCCTCTTTGGGTCCGAGCATCCGTGATTGAATTCATAAAGAGCTTTCAGGGCAACCTTCGTGGTCTCATCCTGGTCTCTGGCCTGCGCGAGTCCCTACTCAAAGGCGGAAAGCGCTGGACGGCAAAAAAGGAGCGTGAATATCAGGAACTGCGTTGCTTCATCGAGGCTCTCGTCCTGCGTTACGCCCAGGAGAACCAAGATTTGTCGGTTCTGTTCTTCTAGAGCGAAGTTTCCGGGTAACTCCCCAGGTGCCTGACGAAGGGAGATGCCTTCTCGAGTTCCTTCATCGCCTCAAGAACCTCTTCATCCTCCTGATGCCCGATGAAATCTACGAAGAAAAAGTAGTCCCAAGTCTTCTTCCCACTCGGGCGAGATTCTATCTTGCAGAGATTCAGGTCGCGGTCCGAGAAAGGCTTGAGGGCATTTTGCAGAGCCCCGGCCCGGTCGGCAAGGGAGAGCACGAGGCTCGTGCGGTAACTTACCCCTTCCCTTCTGGGCAGAGGATTTCTGGCCACGACCAGAAAGCGGGTGGTGTTATTCTTGCGATCCTGAATGCCTTCCGCCTGGAGTGGCAAACCCGTTCCTCCAGCCAGTTTCGCCGCAATCGCCGCAATCCCGGGCACGCCCTTGCAGTTGCCCACCGCCTCAGCAGTACTTGAGACGGGAACCAGGCGGGCCTGAGGAAGGTTTCGGCTTAGCCATTCACGACACTGGGCCAAGGCCTGATCCTTGGACCTGACCTCGGCAATCTCCCCAATTTCGGATTCGCTGAAAAGACAATGCTCGACCTTGAGGAAAACCTGAGCCACAATCGTCAGCTTCGTATCGGCCAACAAGTCTAGAGACCGATTGACGGCCCCCTCGGTCGAATTCTCGATGGGGACGACGCCATATTCGCACTCGCCTTTTTCGACTGACTCGAAAACGTCGGGGATGTCCGGCATGGAACGATAGGAAAGAGCGGCTCCGAAATTCTTTAGGGCCGCCTGATGAGTGTAGGTCGCCTCCGGGCCGAGATATGCGATGACCAAGTCCTTTTCCAGTGCGATGGAGGCCGAGATCACCTCCCGGTAAATGGTTCGCAGTGAATCGCCCTGCATGGGCCCATCGTTGATCGCCCCAAGTTTCTCGAAAACCTGCTCCTCGCGGGCGGGGTCATAGGGATCCACACCGAGCTCGGCTTTTATGCGACCGATTTTCACCGCCGCTTGGACGCGTTGATTGAGCAACCGAACGATTTGAGTGTCGATCTCGTCGATTTCATCCCTTAAGGATTCTAGATTATGCTTATCCACGAAAAAGAAGATTGCGAACCAAGTAGACAAGGATTGTGTTCCCAAGTCTTTATGCAACACCAATCGTTGACTTCCTTTGAATCCCAGCCTTCCCATGACTCCTAGCTGCAACCGAAACTTTTCCTCCATCGTGGTCGATGGGGACGACCGGGCTCCCAACCGATCCATGCTCCGTGCGGTAGGCTTCGAGGACGAGGATTTTGAAAAACCACAAGTCGCCGTCTGTTCGGCATGGAGCATGGTCACGCCCTGCAATTCCCATCTGGACGAACTGGGTAAGGCATCCGTAGAGGGAGTCGACCTCACGGGAGGGAAGGCCGTCCCCTTCGGCACCATCACGGTATCCGACGGCATCAGCATGGGCACCCCGGGAATGAGGTACTCCCTCGTCTCAAGGGAAGTGATCGCCGACTCGATTGAAACGGTGGTCGGAGCCGAGGGGATGGACGGTGTCGTCGCCATCGGAGGGTGCGACAAAAACATGCCTGCTTGCCTGATTGCCCTCGCCCGCCTGAACCGGCCCGCCATATTCGTCTATGGTGGAACCATTCTTCCCGGGATCCACAAGGAAAAGAACCTCGACATCGTTTCCGTTTTCGAGGCCGTGGGATCCCACGCCTCGGGCTCGATCGATCGCGAGGAATTGATCGAGATTGAGAAGAAGGCCATCCCGGGTCCCGGTTCCTGTGGCGGCATGTAC
>DLRY01000100.1 GCA_002500665.1 Opitutia bacterium UBA7876 | reverse complement strand
TTCCCTTCGGGAAGAGTTAATTTCGCATATTTTGTCGATGCTCCAAGCATTGCCCCGCAAAGTAAAAGGCATACCGGAGTTCTGCTGGGAAAATCGACAAGGGAGAAGAGCAGAAATGAAAGACAGCTGATCAATAGGAGGATGGGAAATTCGGATGGAGACCTAAATATTGTTCTAAGGCATAGCAATGGGTAGATGAAAAAAATGATCATAAGGGGTATCCCGAACTCAGATGTGTATTCGAGCAAGTCGCAGTGTCCATGACCCACTAGGGGCGTGTAGTTACGGTGTGCGAATTCAATGCCGTAGGATCTTTGAATCCTGATTTCCTTGGATTGGTATAAGGGATTAATCGCTCTGTAGGAGTCAAAGCCAGATCCCCAAACAGGGGTATTGCGAATCTGGCGAATCAAATCTTGCCATAAGGCAAACCTTAGCGGTGGTTTTCCTGCTTTTAAGTCATAATATTGTCCCAAGCTATTGTTAAGCATTTCCTTGGAGGTTGTTCTGCTCATCGAGAATGAAAAGCAAAGTAGTAGAAAAAGGGTCAGCGAAGATCCAAGAACCGTTATCTTGTGTTTGTAAATATCAGACCTAATTTTTAAGAGAATCCTGCAAATGAATACGACGAAGCAGACGAGGAGCACGGTCAGCCCGGAACGCGAACCAGAATAGGGAATGGCTACAATGATCAAACAAACGGAGAAAATGGTGGGAATAAGGCGTTTCTCATGGATGATTTTGCCTCTACAGTTTTTAATTTGCTGATAGAGAATAGCTAAGGATGCAAACAGGCACATAAGGGCAAAGGAAGCCCAATGATTCTTGTAGGTAAAACTGGAGAAAAAATACCTAGGTTCGGGCGTGTCCCAGATCCCGAATATTTCCTTAAGGTCGTCGTCGGGCACGTAGTTGAGCTTTTGGATGATCCCTGCGAGTGCTAGCAATCCTCCATTTATAGCCATTAAATAGACAAAAAACCTAATTTCACGCCTGGTTCTCAGTGATAAAAAAATGATGACTCCAAAGGCTAGCTGGCAAATAAAGTGTATGCTCGAATAGATGAAAGCATTGTCGCTAAACGGGGTTTCGGGCAAAAAGGGTATTGGGTCATTAATTAATTTGTCTTCATAGAGCTCGATCAAGTCCAAACAGGGAGAATTTGCTTGGCCGTATTTATCATGAAATTGATTTTTCAAATCAAGGAATATTGCCAATGCAAGCTTGGGGTCCTTATCTTGAACCACGGCAATGTTCCTGAATCCGTTTCTTAGTGTTTCTATCTTTTCGACATTCGTTTCCCTTGAAAAGTATTGGTCGAAATCAATCTTTTTTATGTCCTCTTGAGAGATAATCCGATAACTCGGGTTGGTCCATGAAACCACACAGTGCAGACAGGCTAGAAGTATGGGTAAAAAGCAAAGCACAAATCGCTTCCTGCGCTTTTTGTCATTCAGCAAGAGAGAAAGGATAGAAAAAAGGACAATGACATCCACGATCCAAAGATTAATGGGATGTCCCAGCCCCCCTTTAGCCCATGAGGTCAAAATTAATACAGACATAAGTAATTTCGACTCTCGATTCATCTAAAGTTCAAATTATTATGGAATTACGTAGTTGTTGACACCCTAATCCTCAAATGGTCTAATTCTATATCTGCCCTTTTTAATACTAATTCATCTCATTTATCAAATGAAGAGTGTTTTGATCAGAATTACCCTCCTTTTTTCTCTACTGCCTTCATCAGGCTTTGGGTTGAAGGAAACTGCCTTTGGTAAACTGGATCTTTCGGCAACTTTATCGGGGGAGTATGATTCTCGGGTTTTCGGTATTTCTTCCACCGCCTATACGGCATCCAAAAACTCCAATTCCGGCTTCATCGCGTCAGATGAGATTAAAAGCGAAGATGACTTCATCATTCGCTTCACTCCCGCCCTTACTCTCTCCAAAAAACTTGGCTGGTTTACCTTGAGCGGCACAGGTGGGATACAGCTTGCCCAGTATATAAAGAATCAGGACAAGAGTTATGTTATTCCCATTTCAACGCTTACGGTGGATTTCGACGAGTCCCTGCAAAAACGCTTATCAACCAATGCCAAGATACGTTTTTCCGCTACCTTTGATCTTGGCCAGCATATCGACACCAGCGTCCTCGAACAGGACCTTGTTTCCTATACCTACTTTGACATCGGACTCAATGCCAGGTATAATCATAGCCCCAAGTTTGCGGTTGGCGTAGGCACAAACTATGCACTCAGGGATTACCAAACCGGATCTGTATCCGAACGACCATATAGGGATTACAATACCATCCCTATTGCTGTCACGGCTTTCTACATCTATTCCGAAAAACTGGATTTCTATACCCAATATGGCTACAGCACGACCACTTCTCGCAACAAAAACTCCAGTCCGAACCTAATTGACAGCAAATCCCACTCGGTTTCGTTCGGTGCAAATGGCGATCTAACTCCAAAGCTTTCTGGGAATGCCCAGCTCGGCTACACGATTGTAGACCATGAAAATCCTACCAACCCCAATCAGAAAAACTTCACCATGGGCCTTGGTCTCGACTGGGTCTTCAACACCAAAACTTCTGCTGGTCTTGACGTAGATCGTTCTTTTTCTCCTTCTCCCCAAGGGTTTTCCATGTTTAGCACAATGAGTCGCCTTCGGCTTAATCATCGCCTCAAGCAAGACCTTACGGCTACCGGCTACGTTTCGGTGGGAGTGGTGGACTATACTTATGCTAATATCCCCAAAATTGCTTCGAGGGATTCTTCCTCCCTCAATCAGTATGGGTTTGGGTTTGAGGTTACCAAGAACATCAACCAGAACTTCAGTGCTGGCGGCGGTTATGACTATTCCTATTCCGACCGAGACCAAGATTCCTTTGGAAGGCATTTGATACGGGCTCAAATAGTTGGTAGATTCTAGTATGAATCCCAAGTTATACCCCCTTTCACTACGGTGCTTAGTGACCTTTGTACTGGCCGTACTTGCATGTGGTCTTCTTTGGAGCCAAAGTAAGTATACTTTGGATCCTTCGGTCAGAAGGGACAAGACGGGATACAAGCTAAGATCCGGCGACAGGGTTCGCATTATCGTTCAAGGCGAAACGGATGCTTCCGTTGAGGCAACCCTAGGCAACTATGGTACCGTGAAACCTGCCTATATCAATGAGCTCAGTCTGTCCGGCCTAAGTGCGGAGCAAGCTGCCGCAGAAATAACCAAACAATATCAGAAGCAGCTGATATACAGACGACCTTTCGTCAATGTGGTCGTTACCAAGTACACGGAACAGGTTGTTTTTCTTTCCGGGTCTGTAAACAAGAAGGGTCCCTATGCCTTTCCTCCCGAGGTGGAGGCGATGAGTGTCGTAGAGGTTATAGCTCGCGCGGGTGGCTTTACGGAGGTTGCCAAGAAGAACAAGGTCTACGTTACCAGAACTTTCTACAACAGCAGAGGAGAGTCTACTGATACAAAGACCTATGAGGTAGATGTCGAGGCCTTGAGCCAAGGTACTATTTCTTCCGGTTCCGCGAAAAGGTTCTGGATTTATCCGGGGGATCGAATAGAGGTACCGGAGAGGTTGTTCTGATGGAAGAGGACTTCGACAACTTCTCATCCCCCCCAGTTCAGAAGGGGAAATCAAAGATCAAGGGTCTTTCCGACTTCTTGCTCATTATTCGGGATCGCTGGCTTCTGGCGATTGCGCTTTCCTTGCCCTGTGCCCTTTTCTGGGTTTTCTACAAGCAACAGGAACCCGACAAGTTCGCATCCAGTTGCTCGTTCAGTCTCACGCCTCCCCCCGCCATTCTTAACCTGCAGAGCGTTGAGAGGGAAAGTCACCTCGAGGGCCTTATTTCCCGACATACCGAAGGTTTGAACAGCGAGAAGTTAAGGATTAACGTCGCTCACCAGTTGGATAACAATCCTCAGTACAAATCCGTCCTTCTAGGACCTTTTCTCAAGCAAGGGATTCGAGTGGGTATCGCCTCTGCCTACAGTTATCGTATTACTCAAGCGGGAAGCAAGAGCAGGCCTCGCTTCATCATTACTTCCGATGCAAGAAGCGCATTAGGAGCAAAGTTCGTGGCGGACGTGGTCCAGAAGGAATACGAAAAACTCCATAAGAGTACCAAGAGCGAAAAAGTTGAGTTCGTAAAGCAGACTTTGGAGGACCTTCTCGATACCGAACTGTCCAAGGAAAAGAAAATTGCTGCGGACATGGCCAATTACAAGAAAGATAACAACCTGCCATTCCTGGAGGATGAGAAGAGAGATACCGGAGACAGGAAGAGCCAGTTTTCTTCCGAGGTCACGAAATCGAGGTTGGAACAAATCCGCATCAATTCACTCCTTCGCCAGATTCTTGCGATCAAGACTAGGATCGGATCGAGTACGAACTCGGTTTCCTCCAAGGACATCAAGGATGACATTGCCGTCATCAAGGAGTTTTTCGAAATTGATGCCATCGAGCAGTTTGGCAATATTCCGGCTCTCAGGCAGACCCTTTACGATCTTGAAAAAACGAGGAGAGACTATGAGGAAACCGGATCAGGTTATCTGGAGAGGCACCCCAGGATGCTTGAGAATGCCAGAAGCGTACAGCAGGTGAAGAGCGCCTTGAGGCAGTCGGTTACCTCGGCCATAGAAGATCTTAGGGACAAGCACATACAACTCAGTGCCCAGGAAAAGGAGTTTGCCGACGAGATGGCAAAGGTTCAGAAGCAATCCGAGAAGTTGAGCGAAATTGAAGAGACGCTCAAGAATTTCGAAAGAGAACTTGCCGTGGTGCAAAGGAGTACCGATTCGATCCACGCCAGGCTTAACGACGTGAAAATCGAGCAAGCCCTTCCTTCCGAGCAGGACGAACCTCTCAGGGTCGATTCGGTGGCATATGAACCGGGCGGTCCATATGCTCCGGACAAGAACAGAATACGGGAAGAGGGCATGATGATCTTCGCGGTGCTCTTCATCCTTATTCCAGTATGCCTAGAATTCATCGACAACCGCGTGAAGTCTCCATGGGACATCGAGGTCTTCGTAGGCAATGACCTGATCGGAGGAATCCCGAAGATCTCCGAGGTGGAGGAGCGTGAAAGGCCGCTTATCGTGGGTAATGATCTTGATGACGGGCTAACCGAGGCTTTTCGGAGCATGTACAGCAGGATTCAGATGAATTCACAGACGGATTATCCAAAGCTGATACTGGTTACCTCGGCCATACCCAGTGAGGGCAAAAGCCTGATTTCCGCAAACCTTGCCTATAGTTGCGCAAATCACGGCAGAAAAACCATTCTTGTTGATTTCGATTTGCGCAGACCAGGTCTGCACAAGTTTTGCAACTTGGAGAACAGCAAGGGCTTGCTGTCCCTCGTCAACGACGTCGGGAAGCCGGGTCAAGACGTCCAGAATTGCATTTCCGAATCCTTGACCGAAGTTCACCCGAACCTGTTTCTTCTTCCTTCAGGCGGCAAGACCCGAGCTGCCACGGAAATGCTCGAGCAAAACGACTTTTCGACCGTCATCGATTTGCTCAGGACGAATGCAGAGGTTGTCATCATCGATAGTCCACCCATTGGTTTGTTCCCCGATTCTCTCGCTATTGCCCGCAAGGTTGATGAGGTACTTTTCGTGACTAGGTACGGCAAGGTCTCTAGGAAAATCGTGAAGACGCTCATTGAGAGCATCAATGATACCGGGGCCAACCTTCTGGGGGTTGTCCTAAACGACCTTCCGCAGAAGAAGACGCCCGGTTATTACTATTCCGGGTATTACGGTTACGGTTATTTCAGGTACAAGTATTACAACAAGTACTATGGCAAGCCAGATGCAGAGGAAAAGCGGAAGAATAAGCAGGCGGTTAGTTAGTACCTGATTTCCGAGGGAGGACTTTCGAGGGATTGCCCGCGACAGTGGTTTCTTCCTCTACGCTTGTGGTTACTACCGAGCATGCCCCTACGACGGCCGATCTTCCGATCACGATCCCAGGCAGAACGAATGCTCGGGCTCCCACGAAGGCGTTTTGCCCGACGGTGATCGGTTTTGTGATCAAATCGAAACGCCCACTTTCAAATTCATGCGTGCCGGTGCAGAGGTAGGCTTCCTGGGCTATGATGGAGTTTTCTTCAATACTGATCTTGTTCAGGGAATAGAGCACCGCCTCCGCTCCTATGCATGCCCTGTCCTCAAGGACAAGGTTGCGGGGGTTTTCAATTTTTGCGGACTGGTGGACAAAGGGAATGCCTTGAATCTGGCAACCGAAGCATCTTAAGACAAGGAGTCGCCACCAGTTGAAAGGCTTGGGGGTAGGCAGGCAGAAGAAAGTCCAGGCAAGTTTCCATGACAGTTTGTAAATTCTATGGCTCAAAGGCCAAGGACTTTTTCGCTTACCCATTGTCGTCTTTTAAGTATCTTATGTTTCCAATGAAGTACGAATACAAATCAATCTCACTGACCCCCGACGGCATTCGCGTCAAGGGAGATGACATAACGGAAAAACTGGCCATGCTCATCAACGATGAATGCAACAATTATTCAAAGGATGGCTGGAGATTGATCTCCATTATTCCTTCCCTGAGAAGCGAGGGTGCGGTGGTCAGGTTGCTGGTGACTTTTGAGCGCGAGTCCATCTAGGGCTTATTGCAAAAGGGATGATAATCAGTATTCGATTCCGATGACCTCCTTGGAATTGACGCTAACCGTCATGAGAACGGACTCTTTTTCACACATCTCATATTCCAGGGAGCCCTTGCCCCATTTCCCTTCGACGATATCTTGCCAAAAGTATTGTCGCCTTTCCCATAGTTCACCCTGCTGGGAGGCTTGGGCGAGCAAGACGTACTTGTAGCCCATAAGGAGATCCAAGTCCCGGACTGTCATCCTGCGGATTACACCAAGCAACAATTCGCTCTTCAGCGTATTGAGGTTTTGGGCGGCCTCTTGACCCCGGACCTGCTTGAACCGCTCCCCTTCCAGTTTAAGGGTTTGGATTTGGTTCTGAAACTGGGTATCAGGGTCCCATTGCTGGGTGCATCCAAGAGAGAGAAAAATGGACCAAGTGGGGATACCGGTTGATAGGATCCTCATTAACGAAGTTTTGGTCATGACGAATTTCTGCCTAATGGCATTGAAGTTGCTTCTGTACATGCGTTGATTGAAAAAAACACATCTTTTCCACTCCTTCTAGAGCAACGAGTTTCCAAACTGTCGGCAAACATAAATTTGCCCGAACCCCAATCGGGTGAGTTTTTTTTCAGGCTGGTCAGGCTCCCGGTTGAAGGCGTTGAGACGGTGGTCGACGTGTACTCAAGAGGCTACAGGCTTTTTATCAGGCTTTCCAGAATTCTGAGCTCCTTGAGAAAACTGGAGATCGATTCGGACGCCGATTACGAGAAGCACTGCTTTAACAGGGTTCCCGTGGAGATTTCCGTCGTTCCTTGCGACCCGACTGAACCCATTGTCCGGGAAATACGGAGAGGATCCCCATTCGACTTGGAGTCGAGGCTTCTGGATGAGCCGGAAGAAGCCCATTACTTCGTCTTCCATACGGACTCCAAGGACTGCGTCGCCAGAGCCATCAGCAGCCCTCACGGCTCCGGGGGATGCGAGTTGTGGACGAGGCTCATTTGCTATTCCTATGGTGCGGAGCAAAATCCCCCCCGCCGATTTTTTCGTCGCGATTTGCTGGTCAGCCAATAGTGTCTTGCCAACATGGCAAAGCAACCTGGTAGCCTTTCCTTACCCAAGCTTCTTCCCAACATTTTCACGACTATCGGACTTTGTTCGGGTCTTACCGGGATTCGCTTTGCCCTCGAGAAAGAGTGGGAAAACGCGGTCCTTTGTATCCTCGTAGCGGCTTGCTTCGACATGATCGACGGGCTCTCCGCGAGGCTCCTCAAGGCATTCTCAAGGTTTGGAGCCGAACTCGACAGCTTGGCCGATACCATTAGCTTTGGAGTTGCTCCATCCATCATTACCTACCTCTATATTCGTGAACCGATAAAGCTGGTCGAAGAGGACTTCCTCCTGGAATGGTATTGGATGCCCATCCTGTTGTTCGCCGCCTGTAACGCCTTTCGCTTGGCCCGGTTCAACGTCATGCACTTGGGCGAGTCGGAAACCAAGTCAACCAAGAGCTATTTCACCGGCGTTCCTGCTCCCGCTGCGGCAGGCTTGCTATTGATGCCACTCGGGTTCGACTTCATTCTCGCCCGCTTCGGGCAGGATTCCTTCCTGTCCAATTATCCCACCTGCATCGTTGCTTGGGTGGCACTTGTCTCGGTCCTCATGATTTCCAGGTTACCGACTTTTTCTTTTCGCAACGTCAGGTTCAACGTGGCCAGAAACAAGGCCATGCTGGTGTTGTTGGCAGTTTGCCTTGGAGTAGCCGTCTTCATGAAGGAAAAATGGATCTTTCTTTTTTCTCTAGGTACCCTTTACTTCTTTAGCATTCCCTATTCCTGCTGGACACACCGCAAGGATTCCGACTAGGCAGGTCCTGATCCTGCGGGGTCCCGGGCCTTGCGGGCCATTTGCTTCAGGAGCTTGAGGGCACTCTTGTTCCCAGGGTCAAGGTCCAGCACGATCTTGAGATGCATTTCCGCCTTTTCGAATTCTTTTTTCGATTTTGCGGCTTTGGCAAGTTCCATGTGCGACGGCCAGTAATTCCAGTCGCTTTCAACCGATTTGATGAATCTATCGATGGCATAGTCGAGCTCCTTTGATTCGAGGTGCAGCATCCCTTTTTCATAATTCGCTTCCGGGAAGTGCGGATATAGCCTGAGAGCATGGTCCAGAAGCTTGGACGCCTCGGCTTGGTGGCGGTTCTGATAATTGCACTTGTAGATGCCCAAGCTTGCTTCGCCCGATCTTCTCCTGATTTCCTGCAAGGTCTGCAGTTGCTTTCGAGATCCATGAAAATCCAGTTTCTGCAAGTGGATTTCCTTGGCTTTTTCTATGCGCTTCTCCTCATCCTTCAGGGATGGGATGGCTTTCCTGAAGTAATGCTCGGCGTCTTTTGATTTTCCTTGCCGGAAGTACAGAAGGCCTAAACGAAACTCGCCCATGGCCTTGGAGCCCTCGAACTTGATGGCTTGCTTGAAATACCCCATCGCTTTTTCGGCATTGCCTTTTTGACTCCAGATGATGCCGAGCTGAATCGCCGCATCCCCCTTGGTTTTCCGGTCCTCATATGCCTCTTGCAGAAGAAGTAGGGCGTCTTTGTCACTCTCCTCCTCAAGCTTGATCTCGGCAAGGAGCATCTTGGCTTCGCTATGGTTCTCGTTAATTTCCAGTATCTTCCTCAAGAGTGCCTCGGCCGCATCCGGTGCCGGCTGTGCTTTCAGCGTTCCGTTGGGCAAGGAGCTTTCGCCCGCATAAAGGTGTCTGGCCAAGTCGAAGAGAGGGCGCGTGTCCCCAGGAAGCAGGTCGACCGAAATCTCCAGCAGAAGCTTTACGCGGGCAAAGTCATCGGGGTGACGAAGAAGCCTTGCCAGATCAAGATGCGATTCACCGTCTAGGGGATCGAGGTCGATCAGCCTTTCCAGGAAAAATTGAAGTTCCTGAACGTTCTGGCGAGACTTGGCGATTTCGGATGCCAGCTTGAAATAGGAAGGCTTGTCGGGCTCGAGCTCGATGGCTGACCCGATCGAGGCCGAGGCACCCTCAAAGTCTCCCTGCAAGTGAAGCAAACGGGCCTTGATCTCATGCACGCCTCCCTGGTCCTGCCCGAATGCCAGAGCCTTTTCGACCAATCCAGCTACCTTGGCGAACTCCTTTTGCTTGAGGCATGCATTAGAAAGGGCAATCAGGGAAGGCATGTGATCCGGTTCGCAAGCCAAAGCCTTCTCGAGATGCCTCAAGGCTTGTTCATTGATTCGGTCCAATGATCTTAACCTGCTTTTTTCCGCGTGGTTGCTCGTTTGGCAACCGTCCTGCGTCTCTTGGACTTGGATGCGGGCGGTTTACGGCCGTTGGCAGAGGAACCTGCATTCGACCGTTTTGCTCGGGAAAGGGCCTTTGCCGCCTTTTCGTTCATCAGCAATACGGCAATATGATAATGAGCCTTGGCGAACTTAGGATTGATCTCGATTGCCCGGTCGAGTTGATCATAGGCATCGGCGTATTTTTCCTGCTCATTGAGCAGTAGGCCGAGACGGTAGAAGGCCTTGGAAAATCGGGGATCGATGGCAATCGCCTTGCGCAAATGTCTCTCGGCTCTCTGGGGATCCGATTTTTTGATCAGCGTCCCGTCGGATTCAAGCCTTTCACCCGCAACGAGAAGCTTGGAGAACCAGTAGTGACATTCGGCGAAATCGGGGTTGATTTCGAGGGCCGTCTCGTAGTTTCTGATCGCTTGGTCGTATTCCGAAGGGTTGGTGAGAATGCGGGCTAGGTTGAAATAGGCCTCGACGAAATTCTGGTCGATGTCGGTGGCTTTTTGGAAGTGGATCTTGGCTTCGTTGAGGTCACCGTGTTTTTCACTGTGGTGGGCCAATTCGTAATAGGCGAGGGCGAAGTCCGGGTTGATGTCGAGGGCTCGGTAAAAATGCTTCTTGGCCAAACCGGGGTCGTCGTCTTCGCGCAGAATCATGGCCAGGTAAAAATTGGCTTCTGCATGATTCTGGTCGATGGAGACTGATTTGGTCAGGTGATCCGAGGCCATTTCGAGGTTGCCTTCCTCGTAGAGGATAACCCCTAGCCTGAAGTGAGCCATGGCATTTTCCTCAAAGTGGTCGATGGAGAGCTGGAAATGGGCCTTCGCCTTTTCCTTCCCTCCGGTTTCGGCGTGGACGTGGGCCAGCAGGTAATGGGCTTTGGAATACCCTTCGTCTATTTCAAGCGCCTTGAGCAGATGCGTCTTCGCTCCCCGAAAATTCTTCTTTTTTGAAAGAATGCCTGCCAAGTTGTAATGGGCTTTGGCGTGCTCCGCATCGAGCTTCAGTACTTCCTTGAAGCGTTCCTCCGCCTCAGGCAGATTGGTCTTGTCCACGATGCTGCCTTCCTTGTCGGTTGCAATGCCCCCGGAAAGAAGTTTGCCCAGATAGTAGTGGGCCTCGGCGAAGCTTTCGTCGATATCGATGGCGGTTTCATAGTTTTTACGGGCGGAGTCGAAGTCGTCGGCGTTAATGAGGAGCTTTGCCTTTTGAAAGTAGGCGGAGGCATAGTTCTGGTTGATCTCGGTTACCTTGTCGAAATTGTTCTTGGCTTCCTCGAAATCCTTCAGTTCAACGAGGAGAAGGGCATAATGGAAGTAGGCGTCGGCAAAGTTCGGGTTGATTTCCAGGGCATTGAGAAAATGGTTCCGTGCAGTCTCGAAGTCCTTCTCGGTTGCCAGCGATATGGCAAGCTCGCATTCCGCCTCGGCAAACTCTCCGTCTAGGGAGACTGCCTTCCTGAAATGATCGAGGGCCTTCTCCCGATCTCCCTCTTTCTTAAAGAGCAGACCGAGCTTGTAGTAGGCCTCGGCGAACTCGGGGTTGAGGACGATTGCCTCCTCGAGGTGAGCCTTGGCTTTCATTTCGCGGGACTAAGCACGGTTTCCACTATTTTGAGGTCATCACCCAGACGCCATCCCATTCGCCCTTGGGCGGGTTTTTCTTCATGTGGCTGCAACGGTCGATATAGAGCTGGGCGGCCTTGTCGTTCGGGTTGATCTTCTTGACCGAGTTAAAGAGCTTGGTCGCCTGGTCCCATTTCCCCTCGTTCCATGATCGGTATCCGTCGTTGAAAAGCCCGAGAGCCTCTACCAGACCGGGGTAGGAGTCATCGTCGTGGAAATCGAGAACCTCGAATACGCCGACCGGCTCGGTCTTTCCCTTTACGATGACGTAGTCGACCTGTCTCGTCCGGTAGGTCGCCTTGACCGCCTTGTAGGTAAACTCACTGATCAGGATGTGGGCCCCGTACTGCTTGCAGGCGCTTTCGATGCGAGCGGCCAGGTTAACCCCGTCACCTATGACTGTATAATCCATTCTCTTGGGGGAACCGATGTTTCCGGAGACGATTGAATCCGTGTTGATGCCCATTCCGTGATCAATGGCCATCTTTCCTTCGGACGATCTCTTGTCGTTGAATACCTTGAGGTCGGTCATCATGCGGATGGCGGCTCGAACGGCCCGGTCGGGATCGTCCTCGTGGGGAACGGGGGTTCCGAAGATGCACATCATCGCATCCCCGATGAACTTGTCGAGCATCCCACCTTCGTCGGTGATGCAATCCACCATTATGGTAAAGTAGTCGTTGAGCAACTTGACCGTCCCCTGAGCTCCGAGCTCCTCGGTGATGGTGGTGAAGCTCCTGACGTCCGAAAAGAGGACGGTGCCGACGCTTTGCTTGCCTCCCATGATGTCTTCGTCACCCCCACCCGTAGTCATCAACTGGTCCGCAAGTTCCGGATCCATATAACGCGACATGGTCGACTTCATTCTCTTCTCTGAACTAATGTCTTCGATCATTAGCATGGCACCCATGATTTTTTGGTCGCTCTTACCCGACTGATCTACTCCGGTTATCCTGTCGGTTTTGCCCGTAAGGGGAGTCAAGGTGATGTTGACGGAAAGGGTTTCGCCTTCAATTTGAAGTTCGGCATCGAGAAACTCCTCGTTTTCCTGTACCGCCTCAAGTTTGTTCAGGAGCCACTCGTTGGGGCCGCTTAAGAGACTGGAGGCCGACTTTTCGAGGATGGCGGCTTCATGGGGAATCTTGAGGATCCGCAAACCGGCGGGGTTGCAGGTCTTGACGACGCCGTTTTCATCGAAGGTGAGAACGGCATCGTGCATGCTGGAGAGGATGCTCTGGGAGTAGTTCATTTGGCTCTGAACGTCGTCGAAGAGCTTGGCGTTCTCGATGCCCATCGAGATTTGCGATGTAAAGGCGGCCAGCCTTTTCTCGTCCTCGGCGTTGAAGGACCCTCCTCTCTTGTTGAGCACCTGGCTTACGCCGATCGTCTTACCCGCCTTGCTGAAGACCGGCATGCAGAGGATCGACCGGGTGAAAAAGCCGGTTTGCTTGTCGAAGGACGGATTGAAGCGCAGATCGGCATAGGCGTGGGGTATGTTGACGGCTTTTCCCGAAGTAAAAACGGTTCCGGATATGCCTAGGTGATTGGGAATTCGGATGGTTGACTTCTCATCCAGTCCCTCACCGACTTCCGTATACAGTTCATTGGTCTTCTCGTCGTTGATGAAGAGAGTGGCCCTCTCGCAGTCAAGCATGGTCGAGATCGTGGTGATGATCTTCTGCAGGAGTGGAGTAAGCTCGAGCTCGGATGAAACTTGGGAGACGACGTCGAGGAATTCGAGTTCCTGCTTTCGGGCCGCCTCGATTTGCTCGACGATGATGTTACCCTGGATGGCGATGGCCGCTTGCTCGGTCATGGCCTCCAGCATATCCAGGTCGTCCTGTTCGAATTCCCCGTCGATCTTGTTGAGAATCTGCGAAACGCCGATCTCCTCGCCGCTGACGGTGCGCAGCGGTGCGCAAAGGATGCTTTTGGTTCGAAAACCGGTCCTGACGTCGACCGCCTTGTTAAACCTCTCGTCCTTGTAGGCGTCGTGAATGATGACGCCCTCGTTCTTGGTAAAGGCCCAACCGGCCACGCCCTTGGTGTTGAGGATACGGATTTCCCTTCTAAAATTTCCCTGGGCTATACGGGAGTAGAGCTCTCCGGTGGCCGGGTCGTTCAGGAAGATAGTTCCCCTTTCGGCTCCAATGGTGGAGGTGGTAATCTTGACGAGGGTTTCCAGCGCCTCGTCCAGACTTTTTGTCTTGGCTAAGTCTGTCGTGACCTGCAAGAGCATGTCCGAGAACCGCGAAGTTCTCTTTGACTTAGGTCCTTCGGCGCTTTTCGAATCGGATTTTTTCTTATCTTCCATGGGTCTTTTCCAGTTCAGAGCGGAGCTCGATGATGGTTTCCTGTAATTCCTTGAACTCCATTGTTTTCAATTGTTGTTCTTTCTGGATGCTCTCCTTGTGCAAATGGCCTTCCTGGTCGATTTCCTCTCTCAGGGCGTTAACCATTCTCTTGAAGTGGTTGATCTCATTCAGGTGGGACGCCACCGCTGACTGAACGGCGTCTTCCCTAAGGATTTCCTCCTCCTCCAGTTTAGACCTGAGCATGGCCACGTTTTCACGGAGAGTACGAATTTCCGAGGCTGCATCATTGACCGCCCTTTGCACGGCATCCTCCTGGCGGTTCTTCCCCTCATCCAGTTGGGCTCGCATGATGGAGACAGAGTTGCGCAGTTGCTGGTTTTCCTTTGAGGAAGTCGCAAGGGCTTTCTGAACGGCTTCTTCCGCCTCGAGGTTCTTGCGGTCGATTTCCTCCCTCATTTCCGAGACGTTTTGCTTGAGAGAGCGGATCTCGGATTCTTTCTGGGACAACGCCAGTTGAGCCATGGAGGCTTTCTCGGCTAGGATTTGATCCATTTTCTCACGGGTCGAGGCAAGGGTTTGCTTGAGAGACTTGATCTCGGCAGCCGCTAGGGCTTCCATCCGTTGGACGCTGGCGGATTCCTGGTGCTGGGCTTCCTCCAACTCGTTTCTCAAGTGCTCAATGGTGTCGCGAAGGGATTTCTTTTCCGCCTCGGCTCTGGACGCCGTTTTCTGGATGCGGTCCTCCTGCCGGTTCTGGGATTGTTCCAGTTGATCCCTAAGTCCTTGGAGGGAAACCTTTAACTGGTTGTTTTCGGCGTGGGCGGAGGAATAGGCGTCACGAATGCTGTTTTCCTTGTCGATCTCGGCCTTATCAAGTTCATTCCTGAGCTCAGCAATGGTTGATTTAAGGGACTGGATTTCCTTGGCGGAGGTAGCTCTTGCCCGCTGGACGCGCTCTTCCTCCCTCGCCTTCATCCGCTCGACGTTCTCCCTGCTGAAGGAAAGGGCCTCCTTGAGTTGACGGATTTCATCGTTCGACTTGTTAATGGCCGACTGTACGGCATCCGCCTCCTTTGCGGCAGCCAAATCGAGTTCCTCCCTCAGGGAACCGATGGTCTCCTTGAGGGATTTTAACTCAGAGGCATGGGTGCTTGAGAGTTTTTGCGTAGCGTCTTGCTTGTCCGCCTTCATCCGTTCGAGCTTTTCCCGCGAAAGAAAGAGGGTAGCCTTTAGGGAGGTGATCTCGGCGGAAGATCTCGAAACAGCCTTCTGCACCGCTTCGGCCTGACGATTTCGGGCGTCATCAAGCTCTTCCCTCAGCGCCTCGATGCTTTTCCTGAGTGAATCCACTTCCGCCCTGGAAGCGGAACGGGCCTTCTGCAGATCGTCCTCATGCTCGGCGCCGACCGCGTCAAGCTTGAGCCTGAGGCTTTGGGAAGACGCGCGAAGTTGCTCCAGTTCCATATTCAACTCGCTTTTTGCCTTTTGCACGGCTTCATCCTTATCAATTCCCATCCCGTCGATCTCAACCCGGAGCTCGGTTATGTTTTTCTTCAGTTCCAGGTTTTCCCTGTTGGCTTCGGAGAGGGCATTCTGGGATTCGTGGCGGGCTTTTTCCTTAGCCTCCTCCAGACCGCTCCTTAAGCTGGCCACCAATTCCTTAAGCTGCTTTTGCTCACTGAGATGTATCTGGTTGGATTTCTGCACCTCGTCATCTGCGCGAGCAAGGCTTTCCTCCAACTCGCTTCTGAGTTCGACCAGCGTCTCCTTGAGAGAGGTGTTTTCGCGATCTAGAACTGCCAGGCTTTTCTGGCGAATTTCATCTTGTTCCTGAGCTTTGTTGGTTAACTCATCCCTAAGTGCAAGAATGGTTTGTTTCAGAAAACGATTCTCTTGCAACAGGATTTCAGCCTCCTCTGGGGATAGTTGAGACATTGAAAAAATCTATCCTTTAGATGCGGCAATGTAAATAACAAGATTTGGAGTTTGAGGATTGTGCTTGCCAAGCTTACTCACTACAAATTTTTTGTTTTTTCCTTCGCATGAATCTCCGATACCTCAAGTCCAGTCCGACAATCTTACCCTTGTTAGCCGCATTTCTTTTTTTTGGTTGTGGGTCGAACGAACGTGATGCGTCTCATTCGGATGATGAATCGCAAGGCCAAGGAAGCGAGGGATCCAATGAGATTTCAGCCATTTTCAACGACACCGAAGCGGGCGTTAAGCAGGGCTTGGAGGAATTCTTGGGCGGGGGCACCCCCCCCCTCCGTGTCGACCAACCTATTGAGAAGATTGCTCCGGCAATCACCCTTCCCGATGCTCCGATTGTCGTTGACGATCCTGACGCGGGCGGCAAGGAACCGCTGAAGTCCGATCCGCTGGAGGACGCGGAAACCGAGAAGGCCCTTTCCGCACTTGAGGAAAATACCCGTTCTCTGCAGGAATCTCACGACAAGTTGGAAAGGATCAACAACCGCAAGGACCAGGAGATAGCGACTCTCTCCACCCTAAACAAGCAGCTGATTGCCGAAGTAAACCGGCTTAAGGGCAGGGGCCTTGACCTTTCCGTACCCGAGCTAACCGGTGATGGATCCTCGAACTTCAAGTTGCAGGGCCTTCGCTCCGAGAACAAGAACCTTCGGGGAAGTCTCCGCATCAAGTCCATTGAAAACGAGGATTTGCGGATGAGGATCGATTCCCTCGAGGAGCGAATAAGCGTTCTTGAACTGAACCCATCCAAAAAGCTTACCGGTTCCAATCCTTCCTCCTTGACCGACCTTATCTCCGGTTTCGATCCGAGCAAGCCTGCGGAGCCTACGGGCTCAGGAACCAAGGAGCCTGGTCTTGACGACCTTATCAACAAGGCGCCCTTGCTTGGAACTGGCTGCAGCCTACAGTTCGACGCGGTGGTAACTGCCCTCAACGGCAAGAACAAGGAAGCCTTCTACACCGAGTTCTTCGTAGTCAACTCTGACGTCGAGACCGTCTTGAGAAAGGGGGGGATCAACCTAGCGGACTTCTCCGGAATCGATTCCTATGCCGAGCTCTGGGCCCGAGCGAGAAAGAATTCCTTTCTTTTCCCGAACGTTCAGAAGACCGTGAGGTCGCTCCTCATGAAATTGGTGGAAGACGGCCAAGGACAGCGGATAAGGACCGATATCAACGGCGCCGCTTCGCTGGAGGGGCTTCCTCCCGGCAAGTTTTACGTGATTGGGACGGCATCCCTGGGTAAGGTGGGGGTTACCTGGAGTGTTCCCGTTCAATTGAAGACGGGTGCGAACAAGCTCTCTCTCACCTTGGCAAATGCCACTTGGAGCCTTTGAACATAGGCATTTTATTGGAATTGCCAAGCCCCTTCAATTGCCGTAAGTCTTTCAAAACTAGATAAACCCCCGTCACGCCATTATGAGTCCGGAACAATCATCCGATCACACGAAGCTCCAACTTTCCTTTAGCCAAAAGCTGAGTATTCTTCTTTCTTTCTCTAAGGATAAGATTGTGGAGCAAATTCAATGCGTTTGGTTCGTACTCGCATACATGATTTTATTTCAGTTGCTTGTGCTCGGCCTGCCAGTCGTATATGCCGCAATGATTGGCGTTGGGATCGTCATCGTCATCGTTGGCTTGGCCTTTTTCATGGAAGGTCTTCGGTTGGGGCTGATGCCGCTCGGAGAAGTCTTGGGCTCGACTCTGCCAAGGAAAAAAGTCTTTGGTATTCCTTGTCTGCCCATGAGTTTGGCTTTTGGGTTTGTCTTGGGTGTTTTCGCAACCTTTGCCGAGCCCGCCATTGCCGTCCTCCAGCAGGCAGGTGCTGCAGTTAGGCCAGATCAAGCTCCACTGCTTTATACATTGCTCAATCCATATTCAAGTTCCTTGGTTCTGTATGTGGGAATTGGCGTCGGTATAGCGGTTATGCTCGGAGTCTTGCGATTCTACAAAAGTTGGTCGCTCAAACCCTTTATCTACGTTGGCGTGCTGACATTGTCCGCCATCACTCTTTATTTTCAGTTCGAACCCAGTGGCACCCTCAGTCCGGTGCTGGGGTTGGCATGGGACTGTGGTGCCGTAACCACTGGTCCTGTGACCGTTCCTCTGGTTCTGGCTTTGGGGATTGGGGTTTGCAGAATCGTCGCTACGGGAGGGTCCAGCAACACTGGTTTCGGCGTAGTTACCTTGGCATCCCTTTTTCCCATTCTGGCCGTCCTCACTCTTAGTTTTCAGCTCTTTACTTCTGACGACTACTATGGGGCTGCTAACTTCAAGCAAGGTAATGATGATGGTGACAAGGTAACCGCCGACTATATCATTAAAAACAGAAAAACCGCCGACAAAGCCAAGTTAGAGAAGGCTTTTGATGCCTTTTTTGAAAGCAATTCCTCCCATGCTTCTGTTTTGGCTTCCATTCACGACAAGGAAGGTCCAGTTGTAGACGAAAAGTCTCGCGGCACCGATGTACTGAAGGCTTACATCAACCTTATCGAGAAAAGCCAACCGAGTTCCACTTCGGTACAGGAAGAAGATTTTGATCAGGAGGAATTATCGGCGTTTCGGGAGCAGGGAACCTTGCCCGCAAACCATAAGATCAAGTTCATGAACACGGATGACAATGCGAGTTGGTCGACAACCGCAGGTGGGATTGCCTTCACGGGCGATGCCGGCCCAAGTTCTTTCACCATCGTCAAGGTTGCCGATGCTACCCCTGAACCGCCTTCCAAGTCTTGGTTGTTGCCGAAAGATGAAAAAGGTGAACCGAATCGAACTGTAGGGCAAGATTTGGCGGTCAAGTTCTCGAGCTATTTTACTACTGCCGACTCGCTTAAAGATGCCTTTTTTCCAGTGCCTAACAGGGGTGCCTTGGAGGGTGCGGTCTGGGCGATTGCACCTCTCTCGCTCATTCTCCTTGGACTTCTCATCTTCGGTTTGAGGCAAAAACCCAAGCATCTCGATGAATTGATCATAGGAATTATTTGTGCTGTTGCTGGAATGACCTTTTTCGGACTCGGGATAGCGATTGGGTTGACCCCGATGGGTGATCAGTTGGGGACTAATATTGTTACCTCCTTTACCCCAACGAAACCCTGGCAATACCTTAGTGGGATCCAAGAACCTCTGATCGCCGGGGAAAGCGGAAAGTTCATTGCCATTATTTTCGCCTTTATTTTGGGCTATGGCGCCACTCTGGCCGAACCTGCTCTGAATGCCTTGGGTGCTACTGTAGAGAAGATAACCGTCGGGGCGTTCAAGAAAAGCCTTCTTATGCAGGCCGTTGCCATTGGGGTAGCCTGCGGTATCGGTACCGGCGTTGCCAAAATAGCCTTCAATCTGGATCTTTGGTACCTCCTGATTCCACCCTATCTTGCCCTTCTAATCCTTACCTTTGTATCAAGTGAGGATTTCGTTAATTTCGGATGGGACAGTGCGGGCGTTACTACCGGTCCTATTACCGTTCCCTTGGTTCTTGCTATGGGTTTGGGCATAGGAATGAATGTTCCTGGGGTCATTGATGGATTCGGCGTTCTTTCTCTGGCATCCGTTGGCCCGATCATTACCGTTCTGACCGTCGGTCTGCTTGTCAGGAAAAAGCCGAAACCCGAAGAAGAGGAATCACCCCCAACCGTAGTGGAGGCATCATAAGATGAGTGATTTAAGTAAAAGCAATCAAATTTCTCTCCTCAGCCTGATTCTTCCCAAGGAATCGCTGGATCCGGTTTGTGCGTCCGTCAATTCTGCTGGAGCAACTGGTATTTTTCAGGTCACAGCCAGAGGTTCCGTTTTGAGTGAAGGAGGCTTGCTCAATCGTTTTTTCCCTCCCCCCGCACCCGAGCAACTTCTTCTTCAAGTACTTGTTTCCAATGATAAGGTTGATGAGGTTACGGAAGCCGCAATCAAGGCTGGCCATCTCGACAGAGTCGGTTCTGGTGCAGTCTTCACAATCGATTGCAATGATGCATCGTTTTCCAAGTCCTTTCCCGGTAGTCACTCGAACGACGAGAGGGATTCCAGTCCGGTGGGATCGGGCGAACTTGAAGCCATCTGCTGCATTTGTGAAAAGGGGATTGCCGACGACATTGCCCAAGCCGCTCTGCAAGGAGGAGCTCCCGGACCAACCATTACTTTCGGTGAGGGTGGGGGAGTGAGGGACAAGATACCCCTCCTTCGAATGACCAAAGGCCCCGAGAAGGAGTTCGTCTGGTGCGTCGTGGAAAAAGCGGAAGCCGATGATATTTTCGGCGGAATGGCAAGGGCCGGCAAGATTACCGAACCTGGTCGTGGATTCATGTACTCGATCCCCGTCCGATCGGGCTTGATCAACGTATCCAGTACTGTCTCCTCATCAGGTCTTGGAGCCAATATGGAGCAGATTATTTCTGCGTTGGACGACCTGAAGGGCGGGAAGGAATGGAGAACCGCCGCAGATGCAGGCAAGACCCAGTCCCTCAAGACGACCACGCCTTTGCAAAACCTGGTCGGGCTTTATTGCATCGTCCCCCGCGATAACTACGAGGACGTTTACGATTCAGTTCTCGAAGCCGGCGCCCCCGGTGTAAGCACGAATTTCGGCGTTATGGTCGACTCGGGTTCGGATGACCAGAACGAGGAGTGGGCCCTGGTCTACACCTCGGTAGGACCGGACAGCGTCGACTCCCTCCGGGAAAAACTGACGTCGAGGTTGACGGAGCTGAATATCTCCCGCTTCGCCTTCTATTCCTTGCCTATTCCCAGGGCCCTTACCTATTTGGGCGGCTAAAGCCTGATTTAAAGTAAGGGTTGCGAGCTTACGTCTCAGGCGGTCGTTCTCTCATTTGCCTAGGTTGAACCTAAGGGAAGACCACTCGTTAAGGCTTTCGTTCTTGGGCGAGGCTTTCAGACCCATAGCGTCTATTCGTTCCAGAAAATCTGCTTCGACCTTTTCCATTTCACGGGTGAGGATGCCCGAAAGAACGAGAGTTCCTCCGTCCCTCACCTGACCGACAAGCAAATCAGAGTTTTTCAGGAGTACGTCAGCCTGGATGTTGGCCAAGACTACGTCGTATTGCTTACCTTCAGGAAGATCCTCCAAGGGCAGTGTCTCGAAGTCCACCTGGCCCTCGATCGAGTTAAGGGAGGTATTGTCGATCGATACCTTGATGGCATCGGGGTCGCAATCAACCCCTTTCACGGTTTTAATGCCAAGAAGACTGGCCGACAGGGAGAGGATGCCGGACCCGCATCCAACGTCCAGGCAATCCGCGATTTGGTCCGCCCTGTCGGCAACTATCGAAACCAATGCCTGCAGGCAAAGGCGGGTGGTTTCATGGTTGCCCGTTCCGAAAGCCATTCCCGGGTCCAGGTAGAGGGCATGGTGATCTTTTGGAACCAGATAACTTTCCTTTTCCCAGATTGGCACCCAGTGGACGTTGTCATGAGCCCAGGGATGAAAGTGATGCTTGTAGGCTTCCTTCCAGTCTCGATCTATCAATTCCTTCAGATCGAAGGGAACCGCAAAGGGCTCTTCGAGCAGCGATTCCAGTTCCCGTCCCGCCTCTACGGCTTTCTTTTCTGAGTCGAAGAAACCCTCGAGCAAGCCCTTTCCGTCAAGGTGGCTTACCACCATGCTCCAGTTGCTCGGAGCCAATTCGTAGAGGGCGTCCTCAAGCTCGGCGACCGCGCCCGCTTCGATGGGGAGGCTGGCCTTAATCACGTCTCGGGAAAAGGAATGGCTCCGGTGGAAAGGTCCCTGATGACCGCCGGAAGAAGCATATGCTCGACGGCATGAACCTTCTGCTCGACCATCTCCAAGGTATCGCCCGTCATGATACGAACGGGCGACTGGGCGATTATTCTTCCCCCGTCAATCTCCTCGTTGACCCAATGAACCGTGCAACCGGTAATTCCGACGCCGTATTCGAACGCCCGGTTAATTGCATCAAGCCCCTTGAAACTGGGAAGCAAGCTTGGGTGAAGGTTGATCACCCTCCCTCCAAAGGCATCGAGGAAAGGGCTTTTGAGGACCCTCATGAAACCGGCTAGTACGATCAATTCGGGATCAAGGAGCCGGATTTTTTCAATCCAGATTTCTTCCGTTCGTTCATCCAGTTTCGTTTTAAAGGATCCGCCCTCGAGGCTGTGGTTTTCCACGCCATTTTCTTGGGCGATCCGAAGAATCCCTGCATCGTGAACGTCGGCGAGAATGGCCTTTATCCTAGCGTTTCCGAGAAGTTGGCCTGCTTGAGCGCGCAGAACCGCTTCCGCATTGGATCCTTTGCCCGAACCTAGAATGACCGTATTCATTTCTTGCCGGTTTGGGGAAGAGTAAGGATTTTATCAATCAGTGAGGATGTACTGAGCCCCTCCAGGAAAGGTACGAACTTAATGGAGGCACCGACCGACAGGAGGGCTTTCCTCTCTTCTTGGTCTATGGTCTCCTCGGTATAGTCGCCTGATTTGACGTAGACGTCCGGTTGCAGGGCAAGGATTTCCTTCGTCAACCTTTGCCCGTCGAAAAGGGTAACCCCTGATACGCAGGAAAGAGAATTCAGTAAGTAGGCCCTCTCTTCCTCGGGAAGAACGGGCCGATGGTCGCCTTTGAGCAGCCGGACGCTTGCGTCCGAGTTCATGGCAACCCAAAGGTAGTCCCCAAAGCCGGAAGCCTCCGTAAGACTGAAAACGTGACCTGCATGAACGAGGTCGAAGCATCCGTTGGTAAGAACGAAGGACTTACCTTCCCGCCGGGCATTCATTCTGTAGGAAACGGCATCGGCAAGAGAAGTGGCGGATGTACCCGTGACGTCCTTTTTGTTGATTGTGATCAAATCATTCCCCCTCGAAAAAACGCTTCGCTTTGCCCATGAAGCCTTCCTCCGCCGATAAGTCCGTATCTCCGCAAGATTTTCCGAATTCAACCAGTTTTTCACGCTGTTCCTTGGACAGCTTCCGGGGAACCTCGATGATCACCCGGGCGTAGAGGTCGCCCGTTCTGGAAGGCGATCTGAGGTTGGGCATGCCCTTGTCTCGAATGCGGAAGGTTTTGTTGGAGGGCGTTCCTGCCGGAATCTTGAGGGAAACCTTTCCCTCGAGGGTGGGAACCTCCACCACGCCACCAAGGGTTGCCAACGTGAAGGGGATCATCATTTCATGAAACAAATCATCTTCATCCCTTTCGAAGAAATCATGAGCCTTTATTCTAACGTCTACGTAAAGGTCGCCACTCGGTCCGCCCCTTGGTCCTGCGTCACCTCTTCCTCTCGAGCAAAGCCTGTTCCCATCGCCCACGCCCTTGGGAATGTTGATCTTGATGTTGGTGGGAGATCTTTTGCGCCCTTCGCCTTTGCACTCGGCGCAAGGGTTTTCGATCGTCACGCCCGATCCACCGCAGGTCGGACAGGTCCTGCGGATGCTGATGAACCCTTGGTTGGATGCCACCTGGCCAATGCCTCCACAGGTGGAGCACATGGTCTTTCCGGAGCCCGAGGCAGCTCCATTGCCGGAACATTGCAAGCATTCTGCATGATGGTGGTACTTGATTTCTTTTTCCACCCCGGTTGCGGCTTGCTCGAGGGAAATCTCAACACTTACCCTGAGGTCGGAGCCTCTTTGTTCGGCGCCTCCCCCGGAAGAGGGTCCACCACCGAAGAAATCCTCAAAGATACTGCCGAATCCGCCTCCGCCTCCACCACCGAAAACGTCCCTGAAAAGATCGAAGGGGTCCACGCCTCCCGCTCCCGTTCCGCCACCACGGAAGGCATCGTGTCCGAACTGGTCGTATTTCCTTCTCTTGTCGCCGTCCTTGAGAACCTCGAAGGCTGCGGAGATCTGCTTGAATTTCTCCTCCGCCTCCTTGTCGCCGGGGTTCTTGTCGGGGTGGTATTGTACGGCGAGCTTGCGGTACGCCTTTTTGATTTCTTCATCGCTGGCGTTCCGGTCGACCCCGAGCACTTCGTAGTAGTCTTTTTCCGACATTGGACGTAACTGGGTATTCTATTCGGAATCTTCCTTAGCCGGGGCTTTGGCCAAGATAACGGTTGCGGGACGCAAAAGTTGTTCCCCGATCCTGTAGCCTGGGCGGACTGTGTTGATTACAGTTCCTTCTTCTTGCTCGGCATCCTCTTCATAGCCAATGGCTTCGTGAAATTTGGCATCGAAGTCCTCGCCCTTCGGGTCGATTACGGCCAAGCCGTATTCGGACAAAGTGGATTCGAGAAGGGACATTGCCATGGAAAAGCCTTCCACGAACTGGGCGGCCTTCTCGTTTTTCTTGGCCTCGGCAAAGCCCAATTGGAAGGCATCGATGACGGGAAGCAGGTCCCCGATGATCTGCGATCGCGTTCTCTGGACTGCGTCCTCGCGATCGCGGATGGATCTTTTCCTGACGTTCTCAAGATCGGCGACCGCCCGCAGGTATTTCCCGTTGAGATCATCCTGCTTGCCATAGGCATCGTCCAGTTTTGACTGTAATCGGGTGACGGAGGCCTTTTTCTCCTCATCCTGTTGTTCCTCGGGAGCGTCCTCCTCATGCTCGACGTCCGTCTCCGGGTTTTCCAGTTCACTTTCTTTTTCTTCTTTTTCCATTTTGCTTGTTCTAGAATTTTCCACTGCACTCTTCCCTATGTTTAGCTTTTCCGCATTCGGAATTTTCCCGAAGCATTTGGCTCATCCTGCATATTGACAGAAAATCGGTCCGTAACCAAGACGCTAGTTTCCTCAGGAGAAGATAATGAGCAACTCGTGAAGTATGGGCTCAAGGCCTGTTCCCCTTTGCAAATGGGCTCACCATCCACAAGCAACCCGTTTCCAAGGGCGTGAATGAGTGTGGCGTCAGCCTCGGCTTCCTTAAGTTCTACTTTCTCGTCCGGAGCCAGGTTCAATTTACGGATACGAAAGAATTTCGAATCCGCAATCGTTTCAATGCCCACCTCCTCCGAGGTGTGGATTGGGCTTGGTTCATAATCGGTGAAATCAATGCACTGCATGGACTTCTCGACATTCAGTTTTCTCGGTCGGCCGTCCAGTCCGTCCCTGTCCCAGTCGTAAACCCGGTAAGTGGTATCTGAATTTTGCTGGATCTCAAGAATCAGGTTGCCGGCATCTATGGCGTGCATCCTTCCACTCTCTACCAGAATTGAATCACCTGCTCTGGAGGATACGCGATGACAAAGGCTCTCAGCCGTATTCTTGGTAATAGAGTGGTGGAAGAGCTCGGGGGAAGTGTTTTTTCTCAGCCCGATGAAGAGCCCCGCTTCTTCAGTAGCTTTCGCCACATACCAGTTTTCAGTCTTGGGTTCCCCACCAAGCTGTTCCGCCAGCTCGGCGGGCGGATGAACCTGGAGGCTTAGCCTTTGCGAGCAATCCAGCCATTTGACGAGGAGCGGGAAGGGGAGATCCCTTGGCCAACTCGGCCCCATCACCTGATCCCCTTCCTTCAGGAGCAGTTCCCTTAGGGGCAAGCCCTTGAAATCCGTATTCGACACCACGGAATTATCCTCTTTGCGGTCGACGATTTCCCAAGACTCGCCGAGGTGATTCGAAGGCGGGGTGTCGCGACCCAGGTAATTCCGGATCTCAGCTCCTCCCCAAACTCTCTCCTTGTATATAGGTTCAAACTTGAAAATCATTAATTTATGCTGTTCTATACTAATATGTGTGATGTGGAAATACGTTTGTGTCGGATGCCGGCATGATCTCGGGAACCTTGGATGGCGAATTCAGTTTCTGAGTCCGGAAGGGGCTTGGGCAGCGTGAGCCCGGGCAAAAAACCGTGGCTCGCCATAGCCAGCGGGGCGGGGGCTATCTTGTTGCTTGTTTCCCTGATTGACTACAACCCGGCCAGTTATCATTCCGTGCCGCCCGCCGGTTCTGACCCCCTGCTGGGGAAATTCGGAGTCATTCTCGCACGATATCTCTATGGTTTTCTCGGCTTGGGAGCTTGGTTGATGCCTTGGCTCCTGGCCATGATCACCTTTCTCTCCACCGTCAAATCCGATACCAGGGAAAAGGTGCGCAAACTCTCGACCATCCTCGTAGCGATCATGTCCATTAGCGTTCTGGCCAATATTCGCGACCATTCCCTAATCGCCGCCGCCGAGGATACGATCTTTGCTCAAAATGCCTACGAGCATGGGGCGGGTGGGTCGCTTGGGGCCTTATTTTATTCCGGCTTGCCCCTGTTTGCCGGTCCGGATGAAAGCATGGGTGGCTTCCTGAGGATTTGGTTTGGCGCTCTCGGTACTACAATCCTCATGATTTGTCTCCTGACCGGTAGCCTCTGCATTCATTTTTCCATGCAGCCGCTCAAGGTGGCTCTGGCGTTTGTTGGCGTCGGCCGAAAGGTTTCCGAGAAAATTCCCGTTAAGCTTTCCACCCCGACTCCGTCCGCTGATTCCCCTGAAAAGGACAAGGGTTCAGGCAATGCGGAAGCGGAGAGCGAAGGCGAGGGATTTCCGCCGAAAAGTTCCAAACGAAAAGGCCTGTTTTCATGGTTTGGCAAGGATTCCGAAGATGACGTCCTCTTTGGGGATGTTTCCCTCCAGAAAGATGCCTTGATCGACGTCGGTGCCCCGTCCCAAAAGAAACCTAAAACCAAGCGTTCCAAGAAAAAGGAGCCCGATCAGACAAATGAAGAGGATTCGGTGGAGAAATCAAAAGAGCCCGAACCGGAACCGGAGACGCCCGATGAGGTCGAGATTCCCGATCCCGAGCCGGAGGAAGACGATTCGGATGGGCTGGACGGTTTCAAGGTAGTGCGGGCAGCCAAGACGGAGAAGTCAGCCGACCTCTTCCCCGAACGAAAGGGCGATTACCACTTCCCCACCCTCGATCTTCTCATGGATCCGCCCGAAGAGGAGTCGAGCGGGGACGAGGATCACATGATCAAGGCCAAGAGGCTCAAGGAAACCTTGTCGCAATTCAAGATTGAGGTGGAACTGGGCGAAGTTCACACGGGCCCCGTCATAACTAGGTACGACGTTCATCCCGCCGCGGGGGTAAAGGTGGAAAAAATCGCCAACCTGGACAAGAACTTGGCCATGTCCCTCAAGGCTGAAAGCGTAAGAATTCTGGCGCCTGTCCCAGGCAAGGGATGCGTGGGCATAGAGGTTCCGAATGCGAAGCCCGCTCCGGTCTGCCTGAAGGAAATCCTCGAGTCGAAGGCCTGGGCGGCGGCGGGGGCTGAAATACCAATCGTTCTGGGCAAGGAAGCCAGCGGTCGGCCGTTGGTTGCCGACTTGACCAAGATGCCGCATCTTCTGGTGGCGGGATCAACCGGTTCCGGGAAGACGGTATGCATCAACGCGATCATCGCCTCCCTTTGTTATCATTCCAGCCCCGAGGACGTCCGATTCATCATGGTGGACCCGAAGATAGTGGAGATGAAGGTATACAACGATCTTCCTCATATGCTCATCCCAGTCGTTACTGAGCCCAAGAAGGTGCCCGGAGCCCTCAAGTGGCTCCTCGCTGAAATGGAGAGAAGATATCAGATTTTTTCCAAGGTGGGTGTGCGGAACATTGCCGGATTCAACGCCAAGATTCTCAAGGACAAGGAGGAGAAGGAAAAGGCCCAGTTGCTTGATGCAGAGATGTCGGCGGAGGAAAGAGCGGCCCTTTCGACCATCGAGGTGCCTCGGGACGACGACGTGCTGGAGATCCCGGAGAACAAGCTTCCCTATATCGTATGCATCGTCGATGAGCTTGCGGACTTGATGATGGTTGCTCAGGCTGACGTCGAGACGGGCATCGCACGGCTCGCCCAGCTCGCCCGGGCGGCCGGCATTCATTTGATTATCGCCACCCAGCGGCCTTCGGTGAACGTTATTACCGGGGTTATAAAGGCGAACCTGCCCAGCCGGATCTCCTTCCGCGTGGCTTCCTTCCGCGACAGCCAGACGATACTCGACGCAAAGGGGGCCGAGGCCTTGCTCGGCAAGGGAGACATGCTTTTCATTCCGCCCGGCAGTCCCACCTTTTCCCGTGCTCAGGGTGCGTTCGTCAGTGATGAGGAGATCAACGGGATCGTTGAGTTCCTCAAGGTCAATGGTCCTCCGCAGATCATTGAGGAAGTGCGTGAGCAAATTGAATCAGCTGGGGAAGAAGACGTACTGGGAGGGGATGGCGATTCGGATGAGGATCCCATGTTGCGCAAGGCGGTCGAAATCATTCGTTCTACCAAGAGGGCCTCGACCTCAAACCTGCAAAGAAAACTGAGCATCGGCTACAACAGGGCGGCCCGCATCATGGATGAGCTCGAAGACAGGGGCTTGGTTGGTCCCGACGTGCAAGGGCAGGGTAGGGAAATTCTGATGGACCTGTGATAATCTTTCCACAACTGAAATCTCCGCTTGCAAAAAACGAATCGACATAGAAGTCTTTAGATACGAACTCAAGAAGTAGATGGCTATTGGACAAAAACTGGAAGAGGCAAGGAACAGGAAGGGCATTTCCCTGAGGGAAGCTTCCGAGAGTACCAAGATTCGCGGGGATTACCTCGGTGCCTTCGAGGCGGGCCAATTCGACGTCAATCTGCCCGAGGTGTACCTCAGGGGCTTCATCCGACTCTACGCAAGGTTTCTGGGCTTGGATCAGGAAGCAACACTTGCGGACTTGGATGTGGAACTTGGAAATTCTTCCAATCGATCCCAGAAGAAATCGCTCGGATCCTTGAGTTCTTCGGATGCCCCTGAGAGCGTGGATTACGCAAACGTGTCCTCCCCACAGGTCACCTCGGCTTCAGCGGCCAGGAACAGCAGTCCTTCACTGGCCAAACCTTTGCTGATCGTCGGTATATCGTCCGTCCTTCTTTTGTTCGGACTTATAATATATTGGGTAATTTCCGGGGGTGAAGGTGGCGAAACACCGCTCGCCCCGGGTGCAGGCCCCAGTTCCATCACCGAAACGAATCCGCCCGAAGGCAGACCTGCTGTCGCTCCTGCAAGTCAAGCTCGCTCCCTTCGCCTTTCCTCCGTCGGCCCGATCAATAGGCTCATAGTGATCGACGAGGGAGCCGAGGAGCAAGGCACCCTCGAATTCCCCAACCTAGCCTCTGGATGGAAGAAGGAGCTGCCCTTCAAGGGATCGTTCAGGCTATGGTGTTCCTCGCTTGAAAACTTGAGGTTCTCCGTTGATGGCGAACCTGAAAAGGGCATCTCGGGAGAGGGTGGGGGAAGCTTCGCATGGCCCCCTAAGCCTTGAACCTTTGACGGATCTCTTTCTTGGTCTCAGCGACCGGAAGGAATAATCTTTAATTCCAAGGCCTTACCTTTTCTGATTACGACCACCTTGGTCTCGTTGCCGGCTTTGAGTGAGCTTATGGCATCGGTGTAGTCGTAAATGGTTTCCACTTTCCTGCCTCCCAGTTCGACGACGAGGTCTCCGCTCCGAAGTCCGGCCGAATCAGCCGGTCCACCTTTGCTGACACCCGAGAGAAGCAATCCTTTTTGGTCGGTTTGGGAGTAGTCGGGGATGGTTCCAAGATAAACCCTGAGTTTGCCTCTGGATTTGGGAGGGGGAGCCTGGGCGACATAATCCATCCCCTCCATTCTCCCGACGCCTTCCACCAACCTTACATAGAGCTTGGAGCAATCCACGATACCTTCGTAGTTTATTTTTTCGGGGGTATCGGAAGGCGAATGGTAGTCCTCATGCAAGCCAGTAAAGGCGCTAAGGATGGGTACCCCCTTGTTAAAGAAGGCAGTCGTGTCGGTGGGGATATGGCTGTCGTTCTGAAGGTTCAAGCTGATCCCAAGGGGTATGTTTGCTCTTTGAATGAGCTTTTTCCAAGCGGTCGAGGATCCCACGCCGTGGAGGGTAAGCTTGTCCTCGTATCTGCCTACCATGTCCAGGTTCAGGTAGGCTATGATTTCTCTTTCCTTCGGATCTTCTTTATCAGGGGCGTTCGCACGCATGAAAAAGGAGGAGCCAAGGAGCCCGATCTCTTCCCCGGACCAAGCCGCCAAAAGGATGTCGAAGTTACTTTGCAAAAGACCTTTTGCCCTTAGTTCGGCAAGGAATTCGGCAATTTCCAGCAAAGCGCTTATACCGGATGCGTTGTCATCGGCTCCAGGGTGCATTTTACCTTTCTGGGATTTCTTGGCCCGCGAGCTTGCCTTGCCATAGCCTATGTGGTCCAGATGGGCTCCGACCATGATCATACGCTTGGTCTTCCTCCCCGGTTTGGCTCGGATCCAGCCGAGGGTATTTCTCCCGATTCCCTTTTTGCGGAGGACGGAAACTTCCATGTCCAGCCTGACCATCTTGAGTGTGAACCCCATTTGAGGTTCGCCGGGGAAGAGGCGATCGCAAACCGATTTAAGATCCTTCCCTTGGGCTTGAAAGATCTTAGCAGCGAGTTCCCGTGTTATCATGATGGCTTGGATGGAAATGGTCTCGTTGGTGGTTCCAGAGGAAAACTCGATCAGTTTGTCCTTGGGCTCGGCGAAATCAGTCACGAAGATGATGCCCTTGGCTCCGAGATCCCTTGCCACGGTCGCTTTCTTGCGGAAAGTCGAATGGTGAAAGGAGGCATCCTTTCTTTTGTCGCTCCAAGCACCGGGCAACTTCCTCAGAACCATGACCCACTTGTCCTTTACGTCGAGATGGACATAGGAGTCATACTCCGGCCAGTTTTCCGATTTCTTGATACGGACGCCATAGCCTGCAAAAACGATTTCCTTAACCGCTGAGTTACCCGAATCACTAAAGGACATGGGTATCCAATCCTTCTTGATTGCCAAACGCTCGGGATCCGACCAAGGTCTGCCTGCGAAATCAAGTCGGCAGGATGGAGACAACTCGGCTGAATTGAAAAATGGGAATTCCTGAAACCATCCATCCTCCATGGAATATGGTTCCATCCCGAAGGACTTGAAGGAGTCGGCTACGTACTGACTGGCCTTTTTGTTTCCCGGCGTTCCAGTGAGCCTTCCCTCCAGTTCCACGGAGCAGAGATAAAGAAGGTGCTTTTTTATATCCTTGGTGTTTACTTCCCCCGAGGTTTCCTTCCCGGAATCCTTCTGCTTCTCGGGTTGAGTCGGGATTTCCCGGGCAGGGGCAAGATCGAGGCGCCTGAGCATCTCCTCGTGGTTCCAGTTGGCCATGAAGATCTGGGACTTCTTGTCGTTCGTTCGGTTGCTTGTCCAAGCAAGGGTCTTTCCATCCGGGGAAAAAGCGGGCAAACCGTCGAAGCCATCCGCATCCGTAACTCGTTGGGGGTGCTTCTTGCCCTCGGCGTCCACCACATACAGTTCGAAATTATTGAAGCCGTGCAAGTTGGTGGAAAAAATGAGGTACTGGTCGGATGGGTGAAAGAAAGGGGCCCAGGACATGGCGCCGAGGTTGGTAACCTGTCTTTCCTTTTCCTTTTCAAGCTTCATGGTATAGATTTCCGCCTTGTGCCCATCTGGTGAAAACCTTCTCCAGCAGAGACGGTCGCCCGGAGTGTTGAAGAATGGTCCGCCGTCGTAGCCTGGAGTCCGGGTCAGTTGCCTAAGTCCCGTGCCGTCCTCGTTCATAATGAAGATGTCGTTAAAGTAGGACTTGTCTCGGGCAAAGATTTTAGCTTCATCGGGGGTGAGTTCCCTTGAGTAGGCATTTCGATTCGAGGCGAAGGCTATCTTCCTGCCGTCGGGTGAGTAGGAACCTTCCGCATCATACCCGGGGGCGGCAGTGAGGCGACGGATTTTCCCGGAGGTCAAGTCCTTACTGAAGACGTCGTAGTTCGGGTCGTAGTCCCAGCTGTATTTCCGGGCCTTGCCACTCTCCCTCTCGGAAAATTCCAACTTTTGCTTGAGGCTGGCGTTCGAGTCGAGGTGAGTGGAAGAAAAGAGAACCAATTTTTCAGTGGGGTGAATCCATGCGCAGGTGGTTTTTCCATTGCCCGTTGAAACGAGCTTGTTTTCTCCGGACTTCAGGTCGAGGAGGTAAATTTGGTAAAATGGGTTTCCTTCGTGGTTCTCGGACTGGTAAACCATTTTTTCTCCACTAGCCGAAAAGTAGCCTTCGCCGGATCTGACACCCTCGAAGGTGAGTTGCCTTGTTTTAGAGATTACCTCGGTGCAAAAGGCAAGGGAGTGAAAAAAGACGAATGCGAAGAACAGACTCAACTGGAAATTGGCTTTGAACATAAGATAAATTACTTTAACTATAATTCATAGGGTGCCCAAGCTCCAACGGCAACCCATCGATCGCTGAAAATGAAAAATAAAAGACCGTCCTCTGACTTGGGCTAAGCTTCGACCAGAACCTTCTTGGCGAACCAGAACCAGTTGTTTCCCTTGGTCAAAGCGGAAAAATCAACCTTAACGTGCTCTCCTTCGCTCGTATTGAGGCGAACGGAAACATCCTTTACGTTTCTTCCTTCGACGATGTTGCTGACTGCTTCTCTGGCTATTCCCAAATCTTCCGGGAATACGAAGTTAAGAAAAGGTTTGTTATGTAGTTCGTCGGCGGGAAATCCCAAAAAATCGGCCCATGCGGATCCGATCCCATGAAAGACGATCTCTCCGTCCACTATTTCCATCGTTCCGGAGAAGTCCGAATCAACGGACAAAGCGTCGAGGGTGAAAGACTTCTCCTCCATGGGAATGGAGCCTTTCATGGAGAGTTTATGGTTCTGGTAATGCTTTGGGGTTATGTTGAGCCTGCGCTTGAAGGCGCGATGGAAGTAGTGAACACTCTCGAAACCGCATGCGAGGGAAACCTGTTTGACGCTGACCTTGGTGGCGGAAAGCATTTTCTTGGCCTGCTCAATTCTCGTCCTGATGAGGTCCTCCGTCGGGCTGGCTCCGAATTCCTGCTTGTAGAGCGATGCGAACCGACTTGCGCTCAGGCCCATAATCGATGCCATTTGTCCAATCGTCCACGGCTTGGCGAAGTTTTCATGGACTTCCGACCGCAGATCCCGAAGTTTTTGGGAGTGATCCGGCATGGATAAGACAAAATCCTGTTTGGAGAAACGCAGGATCTTAGTGAGCAACTCATCCATCGCAGCGGCAACAACCCGATCAAAGAGCATGTCGGTGGCCCTGATTTCCTTGGTGATCTTATCGAGAATTGCATCGATGAAGTAGGTTTGGACAGGGGAGTAGATGGTGTCGCATTCTAGGCCGATCTGGGAAATCAGACGGGTCGCGTCGGAGCCCTTGAAGGAAATCACGTCGTATTCCCATTCAAATTCCTTGCTCCTGAGGTAGTGGGGCGAATCCGGGGATAACAACAGGCAGTCCCCGCGATTGACTTCACTCAATCCAATGCTAGTCTTGGCAAGGGCAGACGTTTTGAAAAAGTATAGGGTGAAAGACTTCTCTCCTTTGGCTTTGTCGACAAGAATGTCCTTGTCCTTCGTTACGCCAATCTCAATGGAAATTATTCGAATTTTCATTCAAAAAAAAGTGCATAAAATACGGGCAAAATATGATAAAAAACTTTCGCAGAGTCTTCATGAATTGGAGGATAAGTCAAGTTAAAGATGTCCTGTATGCACAAAAAAACTATTTAATATATTTATCATGTCAATCGCATAGTCGGATACAACTATAATTTCCGGGTATGAAGAATTAGCAACAAATGTGGTGAGTTTCAGGCATATACACAGACTAAATTTAAGATGGGTTGAGATTGTACTTATTATTACGTGCTTACAGCAAAAACAACCCGTTGGTCACGTCTCATGACGAAACAACAAACAAAACAACCCAAAAATCTAGATCAGGAACACACAACGACTAAATAGCTATTCGGTAAGACGTCCGATGGCTTTTAGAAGAACCTAATAGGTGCGCCTTCATTTCCTTGGTTTGCCTGCCTCTCATGCTCTTCGTCGGAACAAGGTGAGTCGGTGGGCGCACTGGCTTCGCGATCCGTCGATTTCACGAGCTTGTTGGACAACATGTAGTTTTCTACCTCTTCACCGCTAACGTCGGCAAGCATGACGCCGTCTACCTCAACACATGGAGAGAGGGGTTGCCCCGATTTCTCGACCATCTCGGCATAGATGTTTTGGTTATTGATAATATCCAGATCCTCATACTCTAGGGAATATTTTTCCATGATGGCCCGGACACCCATGCTCCAACCGCAGTGCGGTTTCAAGTAAGCTCTGATTTTCATAGATTTATAGATACAATTAATTTACTTAAATAGCAAACAGAAGCGATGTCGTTCGATACGGGTAAAACTATTTTGGGCAAGCTGGCTTTTCTTAACCGTTACAGCCTGGACGCGCCCCTGATCGCCGTACTGTGGCAGACGGTGCTTGCGAGGGACCTATCCGTTGAACTTGCCGTTTATCACCATTTAATCCTCGGTTCCAGCGTTTGGTTGGCCTACAGCGCCGACAGATTTTCTGAACCGTTTTTACCCAGCTCACAAACGGCTAAGAGGTACGAAGCCTTCAAAAACTCCAGAAGATCTTTCCTCTTTTGCTGGGTGGTATGCCTTCTCATTGCCGTCTGTTCATCTTTTTGCCACCTGGATTTACAATGCCTTGCCTTGGGCTTTTCGTTGGCTTCCCTCAGCCTGGCAAATTTTTGCCTCTGTCTTTTGGAGTCAAAAAGGGGTGTTTTCCTTCCCTGCCCCAAAGAGGTGAGGACTGCTTGTATTCTTTCTCTGGGTTGCGTTTTTTTTCCAGCTTATCTTTCGAAAGACGACTTCCCTGAAATCCTTTTTTCTACGGTCCTTCTGTTTCTGGCCTTTTTCATGAATTGCCTGTACGTCAGCAAATGGGAATGGATCGAAGATAAGAAAAGAAATCGTCTCTCATGGTTGCAAAAGAGACCCGGATACCTGAAGACTTTGGCAATGGTAAAATATCCCCTTGCCGTGATTGTCGGTATTCTCCTTTTGTTGGTTGGCCTTGAGATCAATCTTTTCATGCATGCTTTTTGTGTCACATTGTTTGTGATCTTCCTGGATTTTTTCTTATCTGACGATCAGGACAAAAGAGAGGCGATTGATTTAGGCTATTGTATTATACCGCTAACCCTCCTCGGAATAGAAGATGTGCTCGGGCTTTGACAGGATCGCTCCATTTTACGGGGTTTTCGAAAGTTTCTTGTTCGGGTCTAGATTACAGGAAATGCGTTGCACCTATTTAGATCAGCTTACTCATCGGCGGGATATTCTGCTCATAGGGGAAGGGACTGGATTGTTTCTTGAGAGGCTTCTCAAGGTCAACCCAAAGACAAAGGTTACCGTCGTTGAGCAGTCTGCAGAAATGATGGAAAGATCGAGAAATAGAGTCGATGCCAGGGATTTTGGCCGAGTGACTTTTCATAGGGTTGCGCTTCAGGAGTTCGATGCCGTTGAGCGTTTTGATGCAGTTTGCACTTTCTTTTTCTGGGATTGTTTCGAAAAAAGTCAGCTCCAAGCAATGCTTCCTATACTATCCAAATATACGGATGGAGAAAGTTTATGGATAGACGTTGATTTTTTTGAGATCCAAGAAGGGGCGCTAATTACCAAGTGTTGGCACTTCATGTTGATCCGCGTATTGTATGGTTTCTTTGCTTTGGCAACGGGGATACAGGCTAGGTATGTAGTGGAAATCGAACCATTGGCTAGGCAAAACGGTTTTTCTGTAATAGAAAGTCATCGGAGCGAGAAGTTCCCTGTCAGGGCACGAATTTTTAAAAGAGAAATCGGGCGTGGAGTTCCTAATAGCCTTGTCTGAAAAATCAGCTAGAGGAAATATAAAATTTTGCTCAACTATATTAACTAATCCCTCTCCATTCAATTCTTCGAGCATGAGTTAGATGAGTCGAATTTAGAGCATTTTTCCCTTGATTTTCTTTTATTGGGATGAAAGTCGCCCCTGCAAAATTAATGAATAAAGACGAGGACCTGAAACCTTGATATTTTTGAGAAACCCAAATAGAATTATACAGTAAATCTAGCCCAATTATTTAAAAATCAACAACCGATTCTTTAACTTTGCCAATTGTCTCTTATTGACCTTTTGATTGTGACTTCATCAAATCCACTCTGCCAAGACTCTCGCTCTTGCACGCAGCCTCCACATGATGCTGATTTCGATTTGCACCAGATCGAGGATTGTTCTCATGGTCTCTACGACCAATCTGATGAAAGAAGCTCTTGTGGCGTAGGGTTTATAACAAGAAAGGACACCATCCAATCTCATGATGTAATTCTTAAGGGGCAGGAAGCATTATGCTCAGTACCTCACAGGGGCGGCATGTCTTCATCGGGAGTCGGAGACGGAGCTGGTATTTCAGTCGACTTGTCCATTTCTTTTTTTCGCAAAATCACCGGTAAAGACCTCAAGCCTAATGAATTTGGAGTGGGAAACTTCTACATTCCCGAAAGTTGTTCCAAAGAGTCAATCGATTTGATCGAGCATAACTTAAGGAGTTCCAAGTTAGATATCATAAAGAAAAGAGTACTACCTGTTGACAACAGCTACATCTCCAATGATGCGGTATCCTTGCAATTACCTATCCATCAATGGATTTTCAAAGTTTCTAAGAACATCTCAACAAAGCTGCTTGATTCTCATATTCACAAAACCTTACTAAATATAGAGGCTGTGGCTTACGCTGACGAATTTTTTGCAGGCCTCTACCCATTATCTTTTTCAACAAAATTACAAACACTTAAAGGCAGACTTAATTCATGGGAGATTGTCCCTTATTTTACTGACCTTCTGGACCCCGATCACGCTGTTCACACTCTTTACTTCCACACACGCTTTTCCACCAATACGGATCCCCATCCCTCTATGGCTCAACCCTTTCGACTGATGGCCCACAATGGAGAGTTGAATACCGATAAAAAAAACCGCTTGAACGAAGTTGCGGTCGCAAAGGCAGAAGATAAGCTTATTTTCCGTCCGAAAGGACAATCTGACAGCTGCCGCCTTGATCAAACACTTAATTCAAGGGTGTATGAAGACAATGTGGGATTGGTCGCAGCTGTCGTGGCCATGATGCCTCCTGCTTGGGAAAACGATACAAGATTGTCACCCGAGGTCAGGGCAATGCTCGAATACTTTTCGTTATTCGAGGAAAAAAATGATGGTCCTGCAGCGCTTATTTTCGGGGATGGGAACATCATCGGAGCACGACTTGACAGACTCGGACTAAGACCACTGCGCACCATTGAAACCGAGAAGTATTTCGCGGTGATGTCCGAGGCTGGTCAAGTTTACTTTCCCTCCAATGAAGTCTTAAGTCGAGGAAGGGTTGAAGCAGGTGGAATGATTTACTTCAACCACAGCGAAGGGAAGCTATACAACACTAACGATTCACTCAACAAACTAGCGGCAGAAAAGGACTACATTTCTTTGGTTGAAAAATCACAAGTTGGGATAGACTCAATCACTATTCCTCCAACCGATCCCGCCAAAGCCGCATTGCGATATAAAGGCGATTTAAGTAACCCGGCTCGATATGTTGCATACAATCATAACCAAGAGACTTTTAAGTTTCTTATGGATCCGATGTTACACCGGGGAGTCGAGAAAGTATCAGCCATGGGATATGGTAATGCGATCAATGCCCTTAGCGATAACGAGGGTGGCGTTGCAAAATATTTTAGTCAGCGATTTGCTCAAGTGACCAATCCTCCCCTTGATTCGCTTCGCGAATCAGACGGAATGACTTTAAGAGTAAGTTTGGGAGAAAAACCACATTTTGGAGTTTCTAGAAGCATGCAAATTGTTCTGAGTTCTCCCATACTGCGAATGTCGGATGTCCTAAGAATCAGGTCTCAGAAAAAAACCCCGTGTGAAGAATTTGAAATTCTATACGAGCCTGACCTAAGGGATTCAAATGCTAACCAAAAAAGGCTTATAGAAGCGATTGACAGTATTTCTATCAAGGTTTCGAATTTCGCAAAGGAGCATGGAGGTATAGCAATACTAACAGATAGACACATATCTGTTTCAAAAGCCGCCATACCAAGCACACTCGCCGTGTCAGCTGTAAACCAAAGACTAATCCAAGACGGCGTTAGATTGAAAATTTCATTGCTCCTTGAAAGTGGGCAAATAGCTTCATCCCATCACTGTGCATGTGCCCTTGGATTCGGAGCATCCGCAGTTTATCCTCTGGCAGTACGACTGCGGGCCGAAGAATTGTTTCCAAAGGAAGGGGAAGCACTTGAAGCATTCATGCGCTACAAAAAGGCAGCAGAAAAAGCACTACTCAAAACAATGGGAAAGATTGGTCTTTGTACCGTCGAGAGCTACTCTGGGGGGGAATTTTTTGAACCTAATTTTCTAGATACATCTGACCCAACATTAAAAAAAATACTGCCCAACATCACATCGCCTGTTGGAGGCGTACGGTTTGATTCAATCGCTCAATCAGTTAAGGACTGGCATCAGAGGGCCACTCAAATCAAAAGTGAAGATCAAATCCCAATCCTCGGTCTTTTCAAGGAGAGGTCCGAAGGAGCTGGCCACAGTTTTGGAACTTCTGCGGTTAGAGGATTCGTGGACATGACCGAGGAGTCAATTTCGTTTACCGACCAAGAAGAAAATTTGGACAAGTTAAAGAGGCATACAATATACGAACTTGAAGATGCCTTTGGAATGAAGGTATCAAACTTTTCTAATACTAGTTTTGATAAACTCAGCGAAGATGAAATTGATAATTTCATCATCACCTCCAGCTACCGATCCTTTTCCAAGATGATGGCAAACGAGAGGTTGAACAGACCTGCTGCCTTAAGAGATGTGTTGTCCTTTCCGGTAGATTTCTCTGATGCCTTCTCTTATGAAGATTTTTTTGCAAAACTCAATATTAATGACCTAGTTGGTAATAATGACTTTAAAATTTTAGGTCTTAAATGCAATCAAATTGGTCAAGATCAATTTTCTTTGAAGCTTTTAGGCGCTAACTTATCTGACTCTGAAAGGATCAATAATTTTGCTTCAGCTCTAAGAGATTCCTTCAGTCCAAATATCAAAATTGAAGTTTCGGATAAAGATCATGTTGTCATTGTAACAGTTTCCGATGACCCGCTATACTTCTTTTCTCGTTTAAAACCTGCACCACAAAAAATCGCCCTCGAAAAAGTTCAGTTAGCTTCTGAGATCACACCGTGCTTTACTTCAGGTGCGATGTCTCATGGAGCTCTTGTTGCAAATGCGCATGAATCGGTTGCTCACGGTGTAAATATGGTCGGAGCAATGTCGAATTCTGGTGAGGGCGGGGAACACATCACAAGATATGGCACCATCAGGGCTAGTCGGATAAAGCAATTTGCAAGTGGACGATTTGGTGTTTGGGCAGGCTACCTTGCGGATTCTGAACTTGAAGAAATCGAAATCAAAATTGGACAGGGCGCTAAGCCTGGAGAAGGCGGACAGCTACCTGCTGCAAAAGTCAATGTTGAAATAGCTGCTGCTAGAGGAGGCACCCCTGGTGTTGAATTAGTGAGTCCGCCGCCTCACCATGATACTTATTCCATTGAGGATTTAGGCCAATTAATTCATGACGCAAAAGCAGCTCGTGTTCGGGTTGTTGTAAAGCTAGTCAGTTCAGAAGGTATTGGCACTATTGCTGTTGGTGTTGCAAAAGCTGGTGCTGATGTCATAAATGTTGCTGGAAATACTGGCGGAACAGGTGCCGCATCAGTAACGTCTCTGAAGTATACCGGAAGAGCTGCGGAAATTGGAATCGCCGAAGTTCACCAAGCTCTCTGTGCCAATGGTTTACGTCAGAAGGTTATACTTCGTTGTTCGGGGGCGATGCAAACGGGATCGGATGTAGTAAAAGCTTCACTTTTAGGAGGCGACAGTTTCGAATTCGGCACTACGGCTTTGATGATGCTTAAGTGTGTCATGGCAAAGAATTGTAATGTGAAGTGTCCAGCAGGTCTTACGACGAACTCAGAGGCTTTCGATGGTGATCCTAGAGCATTGGCTCAATATATGCTAAATGTTGCCCACGAAGTTAGGGAAATTCTCGCAGACCTAGGTCTGCAAAGTCTAAACCATTCTCGTGGAAGAGCAGACCTGCTTCACCTCATGAACCACTCGTCTTCCGTTGGTCAGCTAGATTTGAGAAAAATGCTCAAAATAGTTCCAGAGAAGAAGGTTGCAAGACCAATTTACCTAGAGAAAGATTTTGGTCTCGATGATCATTGGATCGAAAAGTTTCACAACAGCTTTTTGAAACGAGAAGAAAAGTCTCTGCGCATTGTGGCCAGCAAACCCTTAAACAATAAAAATAAGTCTGTTGGTGGTCAGTTTTCCATAGACATCGAGCGGTTACTGAATCACGAATTATCTAGCAGGCACTCTAGTGTCATAGAATTGGCCAACGGTAGATATCGCCTTAAAAACGGCTCAATTATGATTTCAACTGAGGGTTCTGCAGGTCAGAGTTATGGGGTATTTTGTAATGATGGTATATCCATGAATCATGTCGGGACATGTAATGATGGCGTCGGCAAGGGCATGTGCGGTGGTAAAATAGTTGTTCTTTCACCACCTGGAGCAAGTAAGTTTGACGGAGAAAATGTGTTAGTTGGTAATTTTGCTTTATTTGGAGCTACTGGAGGAAGACTTTTTATAGAGGGTCAGGCTGGTGACAGGTTTGCCGTTCGTAATTCTGGTGCGACTGCAGTTGTTGAAGGAGTTGGAGATTTCTGTGCTGAGTATATGACCAACGGTTCAATACTTAATTTGGGTGATTTTTCCAAGGGTTTTGGGAATGGTATGTCGGGAGGATTTGCGTTTCAATACGATCCCAAAGGAAATCTTCCGGACATGATAAGCCATGACTCCGTATTATTCGGCACCCTTGACGATGGAAGCGAAAACGCAAGTATTCTCCATAATTCAGCAAAGAAAATGCTTGAATGGCATAGAGAAGCCACACACTCAGTTCGTGCGTCTGTCTTACTCGATGAATGGGAAAATACTAGAAAGGATATCTTGTGGATCATGCCAAAATCTCTTTTGAAATACCAGTGTGCTGACGCCATTTTCGCTGGAGTTAGTCGGAAAGATCTTGAGGAAGAGCTTTCAATTGCGCTTGTGAACCACCAAATCAGTAAATTGAAAACCGCATGGAAAAGTGGTAAGCCGTTTATGAACGGAGAAACCCCCAAATTTGGTGAAACTGATACTGATGAGATTTACTCTCTGATAAATAGCTACACAGTATTGGATTTTGCTTATGAGATATCTTCTAGATATTCCGAAATCTCTGCAAAGGACTCAGACGAAGCGGCTCGAAATTTGGTTATGACTGAAGATTTCGCCCTTATGTCTTCCCTTTCCAAACATGCTAAAAAAGCAATATCTCACTATGATAATACGGAACTTGCCGTGCTCGTATCTAACAAGAGGGTTAACGACTTCAAACGATCATTACGTCTAAGGGTAACCTCCGAAATGGATTCCTTGGCAACCCAAGCTTGGATTGAACATCAAGACCTTAGAAACGAAAGTGCGTTGGAAAAAATTCCTAATTTTGAGGAGCTTTTTGCTCAAAATTCCTTTCCGGAAGTTTTAGAGCGCTCAGCAAACGATTAGCAATTATGGAAATACCTTACATTCCAAAAGACGCTCCCTATTCAGGAGATCAAAAAGCTTGGCTAAGCGGATTTTTAGCAGGACTTCATTCGCGTTTAGTCATAGGAGATAACCAAAACAATTATAACACTCAGAAGACTGAGCTAAAGCCAATCGATATTCTATATGGCACGCAAACGGGGAACTCTGAAGAGGTGGCCAATGATGCCGCAGATATAGCAAGGAATCGTGGCTATCAGCCTCGTGTCGCTGAACTGGATTCTGTAGATCTGAAACAGCTTTCAAATATGGAAAGAGCCCTGATTGTAGTATCGACTTACGGCGAGGGAGAAATGCCTGATAATGGCCAACTTTTTTGGGATGCAATTTCAGCTTCAACGGCTCCTCGACTAGAATCCCTCGAATATGGCGTTATCGGTCTTGGCGACACTAGCTACGAGTTTTTTTGCCAAGCTGGAAAACTCATCGACACTAGGCTGGAACAGCTCGGGGCGCATCGTTTTGCGTCTCGCCTTGACTGTGATGTTGAATTTGAAGAACCATCCAAAAACTGGATTTTAGAAAATTTGCCTGAAGTTGGAATCGCAGACTCAAAAATTTCGTTCGATGACTCACCGAAACCGAAATGGAATCGAAAAAACCCCTATGCTGCAGAGGTTATTGAAAACACTAATTTATCGGGAGAAACTTCTGCGAAGGAAATTCGTCATATTGCCATTTCATTACCTAAAGAAGAGCTTTCTTATCAGACTGGAGATGCTTTGGCAGTGGTACCGGAAAATTCTCCCGAGTTGGTGAAATTATGGATAGATGCATTGAAGTTGGATTCCAATTCCAATATTGATGGTTATGAACGGACATTGGGTGATCTGTTGACACACTCTTTCGAAATTAGCACTCCTTCAAAGGATTTTATTCGAGGAATCGAGCCTTTGCTCAAAAATGATCAGTTCACTCGCCTCGTGAATGACGAAGATAACGCACCATTGCAAAGATTTTTGTGGGGCAAAGATTGCTTAGACTTAATTCAATTAAGTGAAAAAATATCCTTTGATATTAACGAGTTATTGAATTGGTTGAAACCTTTGAAACATCGGGCTTACTCTATCTCCTCCAGTCCGCTTGCCAATGAATCTGAGGTTCATCTGACTGTTGCTGCCGTTCGTTGGAATCATAACGATAGACGTCACCATGGCGTCTGTTCGACATATTTGGCAGATATGTGCCCTGCTGGAGAATTGACTGAGGTTTTTACATTGCCAAATAAAGCCTTTCGAATCCCCGCTGATGATAGTGATTCGATGATTATGGTTGGACCTGGTACCGGAGTAGCACCATTCAGAGCTTTTTTACAAGAACGTCAAGAGAGGGGGGCGTCGGGTTTCAACTGGCTTTTCTTTGGAGATCAGCACCGTAAGTGTGATTTCATCTATGAAAGTGAAATCACGCAAATGTTCAAAAGTGGCCTTCTTGATCGACTTGATTTGGCTTTTTCCAGAGATCAGAAAGAAAAAGTATATGTTCAACATAAAATGCTCGAAAGTGGTAAGGATATTTACGCTCAACTTATGGACGGAGCTTATTTCTATGTTTGTGGAGACGCATCAAGAATGGCAAAAGATGTTGATTTTGCCCTTCATAACATTGTCGAAATTCACGGAGGATTAAGTCCCGAAGACGCTGCAGCATTCATTGATGGTCTTAAACGTGAAAAAAGGTACTTGAGAGATGTCTATTGAATATTGGAACTTTTCTCGGTGATATGCAGATAGTTTGCTTAGATCTCGAAGGGGTTCTAGTCCCCGAGATCTGGATCGCATTTGCCGAAAAGACGGGGGTCGATGGTCTCAGGAGAACGACTAGGGACGAGCCTGACTATCAAGTGCTGATGGACTACCGCCTGCGTATCCTGGACGAACATTCGTTCACCCTTTCCCAGATCCAGGAAGTCATTTACTCCCTCGATCCGCTTCCCGGCGCGGAGGAATTCCTGGCCGAACTGAGGGGTCAATACGAAGTTATTCTTCTTTCCGATACCTTCCGCGAGTTCGCCTCTCCCCTCATGAGAAAACTCAGTCATCCGACTCTCTTCTGCCACGAGTTGCAGGTCGCCTCTAACGACCGTATCGAGTCCGTCAGGCTCCGGCTGTCCGATCACAAGCGCAAGACGGTCCAGTATCTCCAAAAGCTCAATTTCGAGGTCGTTGCATCCGGGGACAGCTACAATGATCTGGGTATGCTCAAGGCCGCCGACCGCTGCATCCTTTTTGATCCTCCTGAGTCCTTAGCCGCCGAGTATTCCGATATGGCGGTGGCGAGGGATTACGGGCAATTGCTTTCATTCATCACAACCCTCTCATCATGATAACGCTTATTGCAGGAACAAACCGCAAATCCAGCAAGTCATCGGTAATGGCCCATTGCCTTGCCGAAATCTATGCGAAAATGGGTATCGAGAACGAGGTTCTTGAGCTGGAGCAGCTCCCCCCGGAGACTTTCTCCCCAGAAGCCTATAGTGAAAAGCCACCGGAAGTGGAGGCCTTTACCAGACGGATTCTCGATTCGTCAGGCCTCGTCGTGGTCACTCCCGAATACAACGGGAGCATGAGCGGGGCGCTCAAGCTTTTCATTGATCTTTTGCCCTACCCGGAAAGCTTTGAGAACCGGCCCGTATGCTACGTCGGAATCGCATCCGGACAATTCGGGGCCTTGAGGCCGGTGGAACATCTTCAGCAGGTTTTTGGCTACCGTAACGCCCACAATTTCCCTAGGCGCGTCTTCGTTCCCGCCGTTCACGAAGTACTGGACGGGCAAAAGGGCATCCTTGACGAGGACTTGGCCTCACGCCTTGAGGAGCAGGCTGGTTCCTTCGTCGAATTCTGCCGCAAGCTCGGCAGGCTATAGGGTCCGCTTCCTCCGCTAGGAAAGAATCGAGGTCAATACCCGACCGTGCACGTCGGTAAGCCGAAGGTCGCGCCCGCCGTGCCGGTAGGTCAACTCCTCATGGTCCAGACCGACCAAGTGGAGAACGGTTGCCCACAAGTCGTAGATGTCGCACTTGTTTTCGATGGCGTGATACCCAAATTCGTCGGTGGCCCCGTAGAGGGTTCCTCCCTTGACCCCTCCACCGGCTAGCCAAACCGAATAACCGAAGGGGTTGTGATCTCTGCCGTTACTGCCCTGGGTGAAGGGCGTACGCCCGAATTCTCCTCCCCAGACCACGACCGTTTCATCAAGCAAGCCCCTCGACTTGAGATCCTTGAGGAGGCCGGCAATGGGCTGGTCCACCTGATAGGCCATCGCCTTGTGGCCCTTTTCGAGTTGGCCGTGCTGGTCCCAAGGGTTGGGGGCGTTTCCAGCTCCGATTCCTTCGTTAAGGCAACTGAGTTCCACGAATCGAACGCCTCGTTCGACGAGCCTCCTTGCAAGGAGGCACTGCCTTGCATAGCCGGACGTCTGCTTGTCCGGGGAGTCCAGGCCGTAGAGCTTCTTGGTCGCCTCGCTTTCGCCCGACAAGTCACATAGTTCGGGAACCGCCGCCTGCATGCGGAAAGCGGTTTCCTGATTCCTGATGGCGGCTTCGACTTCTGGGTTATCTCCCGTCCGGGAAAGGAAATCCCGGTCGAACCCCTTGATCAGGCCGAGCCGGCTGCGCTGGGCAAGGAGAGATTCCCTCGGCATGACGTTGCGGACCGGTTCCGGTTTGTCCACCTGAAGGATGGATCCCTGGTGGTTGGCCGGCAAATAGCCGTTTCCATAGAGCCCTACGCCACCATGCGGCGCAACCGATCCTCCACTGTGGAGAACCACGAAACCGGGCAGGTTCTCGTTCGCGGAACCAAGGCCGTAGCTTACCCAAGCCCCTGCCGTGGGATGACCCATGAAGGGGAAACCGGTATGAAAGGCGTAGTTGCCCTGGGCATGCTCGTTAACTTTGCTCGTCATGGAGCGTATGACCGCAAGTTCATCAGCCATCTCACCGATTTTCGGGAACATCGAACTGACGGGAATTCCACTTTGGCCATACTGCTTGAATTCGAAGGGACTGGGGAAGACGTTGCCGTTGTTGTTGAACTGGGTGCGCTCCACCTTCACCGGTATGGGCTTTCCGGCAAGTTTTTCGAGGGCCGGCTTGGGGTCGAAGCTGTCTACTTGCGAAACCCCACCCGACATGTAGCAAAAGATAACGCTTTTGGCTTTTTTGAGCGGGGGAGTTCGGGCGAGAAGGCCGCCTTCCTGTTGCATCAGACCCTGAAGGGCGAGAAGACCGAAACCGGAGGAACAACGGGCCAGCATGCTGCGACGAGTAATAAGTTGGTTCATGGATTACTTCAGGTAGATGAATTCCTTCATGTTAAAGAGAGCAAGGGCAATGTCGCGGGGACCTCTTCCGGAAGCGTTGCCGGTGGACTGGTACTCGGCAAGTTTGCCTTCCAGTTCGGCTACGCGTTTCTCGAGGTCTGCCTTGCGCTCGCGCTGTGGGGATGAAAGGGCGGCTGTCAGTTCCTTTTGAGAAACGTAGTCCGAAAGGCCACCGAAGGCAGCCATGACCTCCTCGGCTCGGAGAGCCCGGTCGTAGAGGCGGGTTTCGCGGATATGGGCCGACAACATCCGACCCGAACCCGCCGGCAGGTGACGGACCCCGAAGGTGAGGACGGCTTTGCCCTTTGGAAAAGTGGCTCGTCCAGTCTTGTAGGGCTTTCCATAAGGCTGGCCGTTGCGGTATCCTGTCACCGTACCGTCACCGCGGTAGGTGATGGCAAGATGAACGAATTCCCTATGGGCTTGCTTCTCATCGGTTCCGTCAAAGGACTTCGTGCGCCTGAAGCCGTTGCTTCCAGCCATCCAGCGCCTTTCACGTTTTTCGGCATACACGATGGAGTCGAAAATGACGCCGTTCGGCGTCTGCAGGGTAACGACTCCTCCGGCCCGCTGGTCCAGGTCGTCTAGTTTGACCCAGGCCTCGAGTGTCTTTTCACTTACGCTTAAGGGAAGAGGGTCGGTCACGACGTAGCCGCCCCTGGCGACTACGAGGATCCCGTTTTCTATCTTTGCGCCCGCCTTGGGGTGACCTGCGACTCCCCTCACGACGTCCTTCCATCCCTCACCAAAGTCCCAGTGCAGGCTTGGCTTCGGGCCTTCCGGCTTGCCGCCCGATTGAGACTTCCTGGAATCGAGGATCGACTTGCGGGCCGGGCCGACGATTTCAAGCAACTTGCGGTTGCTCTCGGACAAGTCCTCTTCGATGGCCTTTTTGTCCGCCACAGCTTTGGCTTCTTCATCGGAAGCCCCCTTGATAAAGGCTATTGAGCGAGCCTTTTCCTGGGCGTTTGCAGGCCTGCCGAGCGCCAGACGGAACATGGTGGAGATACGTTCCTCCTCAGTCGTCCCGGAGGCGTTGCGGGCGAGGTCGTTGGCCGCGTTTACGACAAAGGGATCATTCATCATGGCAAGGGACTGGGCCGGCACGTTGGTGGCGTCTCTCTTGCCTTTGGTCGTGGCCGGAACGGGAGCGTCGAAAACGGTCAGGAAAGGGTCGAGGGAATTGCGTCTTACTTGCTTGTAGACGGCCCTTCGGGACGTATTCCCACCGACCGACCCTCCTTCCGCCACGCCGCTCAGACTGATTTTGCCGGCGGCGGCGAGGAGCGCGTCGCGAATGGGTTCGGCTTCCAGTCTCCTGAGCCGGGCATGAGAAAGAAGGGCATTGTCCGGATCCTTGAGCAGTGCCTCCTGGGAGGGCTTGGAGGAGAGGCGAAAGGCCTTTGTGGAGGCGAGGAAGGCGATCATTTTCTTCAGGGACCATCCGTCCGCGCGGAACTTTGCAGCCAGGTAGTCGAGCAATTCAGGATGGCTTGGTTGCTCTCCAAGTCGCCCAAAGTTATCCGGGGTGGCCACGATGCCACGCCCGAAGAGATGATGCCAAATGCGGTTGACGATTACGCGGGCCACGAAGGGGTTGTCGCGGGCGAGGACGTTTTCCGCATACTCGAGTCTGCCAACGGTGTCCTTGGGGAAAGGCGTATCATCGAGCGCCTCGAGGAATCTCCGGGGCACGGGTTCACCGAGGGTCTTGTGGTTTCCCCGTACGAAGAGCGGTTGATCGAAGGGCTTGTTATCGAGAATTCCGGGGGCAAGGCGTGGGGAGACTACTTCGCGTTCAAGTTTCCGGTATTCCTGAACGAGTTGGGCTATTCGGGGCAGATCCCTCAAGGAAGTCGTCAGCAATCCCTTTCGGACGAAAAAGTTCAAGGTTCTTGCCTGGGAATCGCTTGCCTTTCCTTCGGACCACGCGTCGATTGCCTGACTGAGGACATCCTCGTAGGCTTGGGCCAAATCCCCGACGTCCGATGGGGCTTTGGAGAGACTGAAAAGGGGTTCCAGGACTTCCGCAACCTCGTCGCGAGGGGGTTGTTGCCCCGGGGATACCAGGACCGCCTCCGTGACGCCGAACCAGGACGTCGTCCCCTTGCCAGCCTCCACGGGATGATCCCGGTTGGTGGTTGCTTCCAGGTATCCCTCGTCCCCGGCCCAGTACTTGGTGTTCCAATTGATCCACTTTTCCTGGTTCGGGTCGGGAGAACTCTTGGGATAAACGGTTCCTCGCCGGGGGTAGCTCCAGACCGAGTATCTCAGGGTGGTGCCTTTGTCGCCGATGGCCCGAATCATGACGTTGCCCTCGTCGAACTTGAAGCGGGGTGAGGAAAGGGTGCCGTTTTGCTTGGTGGAAATCAAGTGAGTGTAGGCCCCGGCGGGCAGGATGCGGTCGAACGCCCGGTCGCCTGATGCGAGGATATGGAAGGATCCTGCGGGAGCGGGCTTGTCGCCCAGTCCCGGTCCGCTTCGCGACCAGCCTGCGTAATCCCTTTCCGAACTCAGTCGCCAGCTTTTGCGGTAGGCGCCGGAATGGCGCTTCTGCAAAGTCTCTTTGCTTGCCCGAAATTCCTTGTCCTGAGCTTTCCATTCGCGGGCGAAGTTTTCTTTCTTGGCGTTGCGCATCTTCGCCCAAGTCCTGAGGGGGTTGTGGGCTTGCCCGTCGCCAATTGCCTCTTGCCACTTGCGGTCCGGTGGGTTGAGGAGCGTCTCGCCGAGGCCGCTTGCGGCCTTTTTCCAAGCCTTGGCCAACTCCAGCCGAACGTCTTCCTTAAGCTGCCTGAGCTCGGCTTGGTTCTTGGCCAGTCTATCGGGGGATTCAATCACCCGCTGGGCGGGCCTGCCGTTGGATAGGATGCCGAAAAGGGCATAGTAATCCTTTTGGCTGATGGCATCGAACTTGTGGTCGTGGCAACGGGCGCAGGACACCGTCAAGCCAAGAAAGGTCTTGGTCAGGACGTCGATTTGATCATCCGTGAAACGAACGTGTTCATCCAGGGCATCCGTCGGAGCGAAGCCATGCAGGACGAAGCGCAGGTTGGCCGTCCCGATGGCGGATTCATTGAGCCCGAGTTCCTTATCCACACGGGGGTTTTCAAGGAGATCACCGGCAAAGTGCTCCTTGACCAACTGGTCGTAAGATACGTCGGCGTTGAGGGCGCGGATCAAGTAATTGCGGTAACGGAAGGCATTGGGAATACCAGGATCCCCTTCACTTCCGTGGGAGTCCGCGTAGCGTACCCAGTCCATCCAGTGGCGGGCCCACCGCTCTCCGAACTGCGGGCTCTCGAGCAGCTCATCGATAAGGGATTCCGTCGCTTTACGAAGATCTTTGCGGGCGGCTTTCGGGAAGGCGGTCTGCTGCTCGATGGAGGGGGGTAGGCCGGTTATGGAGAAAGTGAGCCTACGCAGAAGAGCTAGGGCATCCGTTTCCTTGTTGGGACTGAGCCCCGCCGCTTCCATGCCGGCCTTGAGGAACTTGTCCACGGGATGGTCCGACCATTCCTCGGCCTCGGTGTCCGGAATCTCCTGGGGCTTGACGGGCTGGAAACTCCACCATTTCTTTCTTCGCTCGATGATTTTTTCCCAGGCGGTTTCTTCGGCGAACTGCTCGGCGGAGGGAGGCTCGTCGCGGGGATCCGGCGCTCCCATCCTTATCCATTTTTCAAAATCGGCGATGACCTCGGGCATGAGCTTGGGGCCTCCCTTCGGCATTTTCGCATCCTTGAGCTGGTGACGGATGACCTGCATGAGAAGACTCTTGTCAGGATGCCCGGGGACAACCCCGGGTCCACTGGCTCCGCCATCAAGAAGCCCATCCCTGTAGTCCAGCGCCAAGTCCCCCTTGTCCTTGTTCACGCTGTTGTGGCACTCGTAGCAATGCTCGGCAAGAACGGGTCGAATCCTGGACTCGAAAAACTCACGATCTCCCAGGCTGTCCGCCTTTGCAACGAAGGAGGCTACGGGGATCAGGAAAGCTATTGAAAGATGGGATTTTCTCATGCTTATGAAGGCCATCATTCCGTATTTGGAAATGCTGTCAAATATGGAAGTGCGGGAGTATCCCCTTTTTTAGGACAAACTTTCTCAATGCAGGTATTTCTCTTAGCGGTTGACCGTTTCGGGAAGACGTTCTTGATGAGGTTTCTAATGAAAAGGATTTCCGTGGTTGCGACAGACGCCTGTGGTTGGCCCAACCTCACGACTCTCCCATCGGGCAGGATTATTTGTACTTATTTCAACGCACCCAGTCACGGACTTCTGGAAGGTGACTTGATCTGCTCGGTCAGCGACCGAAAGGGAGGGAACTGGAAAAAGCTTTCCACCGTTGCTCCCAGGCCCAAAGGGGGCAATCGCATGCACTTGGCCGTCGGGTTGGCCCATAATGGTGACGTCCTCTGCTTTTCCAGTGGTTTTTTCGTCAAGGATGATGAATTCATCGGTTTTTCCGGACATTGGCTTTCCCGCTCGACCGACATGGGGCGAACTTGGCGCGTCGATGATCAGCCCAAGGTTCATTCCGATAACTTGGGCACCATTCCCTTTGGCCGCGTCATCCGCCTTCCCGAAGGCAAGCTCGCCTATTCCTCCTACCGGTCCCGCGGGAAGGGAAACCCGAGCGAGACTTGGGTCTCTTTTTCCGAGGACGACGGAAGGACCTGGCCTCGAAGAAGCAAGCTTGGCCGCAACGACTCCAACGAAACCACCCTCCTTTACGCCGGCGACGGAAGAATCCTGGCCGGCGTCCGCACCCACGTGGATCACCACGTCAAGCTCTGCGAGAGTTCGAACGAAGGAAGAACTTGGAAGGAGAAAGGTCCCTTGACCCTGCCCATGCAGCATCCCGCCGACCTCATTTCCCTAAGCGACGCCTGCCTCCTTCTTACCTATGGAATCCGCAACCGCGGCCTGATGGGAATCGGAGCCAGAATAAGCCTTGATGCCGGCAGGACCTGGAGGCCTCCCTGGGTCATTCATCAATTCGGTGAAAAATCAAGCGACGTCGGGTACCCTTCCACCGTTGCGCTCGATAAAAGGGGGAACCTCTTGACGGCCTTTTACACGGACCACGAACCGAGCTTGCGTAAGAGGGCGAGCAGGTATCGGGTGCTGGCCATGCGCTGGTCGATCAGGGACTGGCTGAGCGAGAGCCTCCTTGGCTCGATCTCGGACGGCAAAAGGTTGAATCTCTAGAGGAAACCCGGATGCTTCTCTACCTAAGATTGCGGGCGGTATTTTTTGATGAGATCGGGCTTTACGGAGGTATCGCTTTCGTCCTCGTAATGCTTTCTTAGTTTTTCAAGCCTTGCTTTCATACGCTTTCGCAATTGGGCATGCTTGGGATCGTCGTAAAGGTTATTGAGCTCGTCGGGATCGTTTTTCAAATCATAGAGCTCCCATTCGTCCTTGAATTGGTAGAAGTGCATCAGCTTATGGCGCTTGGAGCGGATGCCGTTGTGCCTGGGCACCATGTGGACGCTCGGATATTCGTAGTAGTGGTAGTAGATCTCCTTACGCCAGTCCTTGGGCGTGTTGCCTTTTAGGAGCGGCACCAGGGATTTGCCTTGCATGTCTTCGGGAAGCTTAGTCCCGGCGAGCTCGAGGAAAGTTTGGGCGTAGTCGAGGTTTTGAATGAGATCGGTGTTGCGGCTTCCGGGCTTCGTTACCCCGGGCCACTTTACGATGAAGGGCATCTTGAGGGACTCGTCGTACATCCATCGCTTGTCGTACCATCCATGGTCACCGATATAGAATCCCTGATCGGAACAGTAGATGACGATCGTATTGCGTTCGAGTTTCAGCTGCCTAAGGGTTTCCTGGAGCTTGCCCACGCTTTCATCCACCCCTTTTACGCATCTGAGATAGTTCTTGGCATAGCGTTGGAATTTCCATCGTACCAAATCCTTTCCACTGAGTTTGGCTTCATGAAAGGCCTTGTCTCTGGGTCCATAGGCGGCCCGCCACTTTTTGAGTTGTTCCTCGCTCATCCTTTTCATGTTGTGCCATGCCGAACGATCTTGGCGCAACTGGGAGGGTGGTTGGTTGAATTCCGGTGTAAGGTCCAAAAAGAGGTCGTAGTTGAGATCCATGTGCCGGTCGATTTCTAGTTCCTGAAGCCTGGCGGCGGGAGCGTTGTCCTTCCATTCGTCGAAAAGGGTGGGAGGTTCGGGGATCTCGACGTCGTCGTAAAGGTCAAGGTGACGCAGGGCGGGCATCCAGTTCCTGTGGGGTGCCTTGTGTTGAACCATGAGCATAAAGGGCTTGCCCGCTACACGCTTGTTACGGAGCCATCCGACGGCCAAGTCGGTGACCACGTCGGTGCAGTATCCGTCGATCCGCTTCCTTCCCTCTGGAAAGATCATGTCGGGGTTATAATAGAGGCCTTGGCCCGGCAAGACCGCCCAGTCATCATAACCCTGAGGTTTGCCCTTGAGGTGACTCTTTCCGTATATTGCGGTTTGATAGCCGGCCTTCTGCAGGAGCTTGGGAAAGGTCTGCTGGTTCCAGTCGAAAGTGTTCCCATTGTTCATGAAGCCATTCTTGTGGCTGTGCTTGCCGGTTTGGATGACGGCTCGGCTGGGACCGCAAATCGAGTTGGTGCAGAAGCTGTTGACGAAAAGCATTCCGTCGGAGGCAAGCTTGTCGATGACCGGGGTCGGGTTGACCTTCTTGAGCCAACCGTCGTAGGCGCCTATGGCGTGCGGAGCATGGTCGTCCGAGAACACGAACAAGATGTTCGGCCTTGCCTCTTGGGCCGACAGGAAGCCGGAAAGCATGGCGCCTAGGAGAGCGAGGAGGGGTAATGTTTTCTTCATGGGTTGGGTAAGATCGGTCTAGTTTGAGGATCGGAATTTCCATGAAGCTAGCAAAAACCCAAGGAGAGTTAAGCCTAAAGCGATCCTAAAAATGCGAAAGGCGTCGTCCTCCCAAACGACGCCTTTCAGGATATGCATTCCTTAGACCCCGCAATGTAGTGAAGAAAGTTACTCTGACAACCTTTTTTTTATGTTTATGTGCGTTTTTTTATGTATTCCCGTTTTAGGGAGCATTTTCCTGGTCGTTTTTTCGGGCATCCGGTCCCCTGAAGATGCGTCTCCATTCCTCCGGCATGACGGAAGGGTCCGTGCCGTCCGAGTATTGGTTCTTCAATGCGCTCAACTGGGTTCTAAGCCCGGAAATTCTTTTTTGGTAGGCCTCGTTTTCATAAAGGTTGAGGCTTTCCTCCGGGTCCTTGGCCAGGTCGAAGAGTTCCCACTCGTCGAACTGGTAATAGTGAATGAGCTTCAGGGAAGCGGTGCGAACCCCATAGTGCCTGGGCACCATCTGCTCTTCCGGAAAGGAGTGGTGGTGGAAGTAAAGGGCCGATCTCCATGGGGCGCTTGCATTCTGCTCGTCGCTACTTGCATTCCGCTCGAGCAAAGGCAACAAGGATTTGCCATTCATGGCTTGGGGCACGGGAACGCGAAGGGCGCTCAAGAGGGTCGGGGCGACGTCGATATCCTGAGCCAAGGAAGATTTCACGATCTTTCTGGCGGGGCCGGCAAGAGTGGTTCCGTACAGAATCAACGGAATCTTCATCGACTCCTCGTACATCCAGTGCGTTCCGAACCATCCGTGCTCACCGACGAATCTTCCGTGATTGGCCGTGTAGGCAATCAGGTTCTGTGAGCCGTCGGTCGGAGCGAGCGAAGAAAGAATCCGTCCGACGTTTTCGTCTATGCCCTTGAGGCAACGGAGATAGTTTTTGGCGAACCTCTGGTATTTCCATCTGACCAGGGACTCCAGGTCCAGGCTTTCTCTGCCCAAGGCTTCATTCTGGGGGCGCCACGCGAGTCGCCAGGCGGAGGACTGCTCCTCGTTCATCCGGAGAACGTTCTTCTGAGCCACCAAGTTCGAGCTGAGAGCCTCGGCAGGTTTCCAGCCGTCGGGCTTGGGAGAAAAGAGATCGTAGAACAAATCCAGGTTGTTGCCGATTTCCATCTCTTGGTAGCGGGACGGGGGAGCCCGTCTCTTCAAGTCGTCGAAAAGATTTTCCGGTTCGGGGAGAAGGACGTCGTCATAGAGTGAGACGTGCCTGATTGCGGGCATCCAGGGTTGTCGGCTGGCGTTGAACTGAATCATCATGAAAAATGGCTTCTCGTCGGTTTTACGCGCTTGCATCCACTGCAGGCATAAATCGGTGATGACGTCCGTTGCATAACCCTCGAACCGAGTCTTTCCAGTAGGGCTCCAGAACAAGGGGTTGTAGAATTCATTTTCGTCGGCCAGAATTTCCCAGTGGTCGAAGCCTTCCGGTTCCGTTCCAAGGCCCCATTTCCCGAACAGGGCGGTCGAGTAGCCCGCCTCTTGCAGAAGCTTGGGCAAGGAGGGCTGGGAACCGTTGAACTTGTCCCCCTCTTCAAGCACTCCGTTTGCGTGGCTCATTTTCCCGGTCAAGAGCGTGGCCATGCCGGGGGCGGGCATGGCATTGGAGCAAAAGGCCTGCATAAAGAGTGTCCCGCCCGATGCCAGTTTGTCCAACTCGGGGGTGGGCTTGAGTTCGGCAAACCTTCCCTGATAGGCGCCGAAGGAACTCAAGGCATGATCTTCGGAAACGATCAAAACCACGTTTGGCTTGCCTTTCGCCGCAAGACAAAGACAAGAGCCGAGGACTATGCCAAGCAAAGCTTTTCCTATCTCATTCAATTTCCTTTTATTGACTTGGGAAGGCTCGTGATGCGAGAAAATTTACCCAGCGGACAATTGAAAACGAGTCCGTATCGAGTCCCTCCGTCCGTCTTTGCCGAAATTCAGGCATATCGCGATTTATCAGTTGTCATTATAGGGTATTCGATCTTGCATACCGCCGACATGTTCAAATTCCCCACCTCTTTTTTCCTTTTGGCATGCTTGCCCTCGTACCTTGCCCACGCGGTGGATCCCATCGTCAAGGCGGATCGAAACATCGAGATTTCGACATTGGTCGCCCAAATGAAGTACGACCGGGTCAGTTTTTCCGCAAAACCAGGAGAAATTCTGCGAATTTCTCTCAAGAACCCGGACGACTTGCCTCACAATTTGGTCGTTTGCAAGCCGGCCAAGGGAAACGTCGACGACAAGGGCAAGGAGGTCGCCGATGCCGTTATTGCCCTTGGCGTAGATGGGGTTTTGCAGAATTGGATTCCTCTCAAGCATCCCCGTCTACTCGCGCATACGGGTATGATTAACCCCAAGGAGGAGGGTTCCGTCACCTTCCTCGTCCCCAAGCAGGAAGGGCCCTATCCCTTCGTCTGCACTTTTCCCGGCCATGCCCAGATGATGAACGGAGTCATGATCGTATCCAAGGAAGTCTCTCCCGTGCGGGATCTTTCCTACCATTATTTCCAAGGCACCTGGGACAAGCTTCCAGATTGGAACAAACTCGAACCGGAAGGCAACGGCACGCTGCCTGCCGGATTTATTTCCCTTGATCCCAAGAAACGAAAGGACAAGTTCGGCTTTTTGTTCGAGGGCAGGATCGAAGTTCCCAAGGATGGGGAGTACGAGTTCTTTCTTACTTCCGATGATGGTTCCGAATTACTTATTGATGGGAATAGGGTCGTGCTTAACGACGGTGTGCACGGCATGGTCGCCAAGCAGGGAAAAATCAAACTGAAGCAGGGCCTGGCTGAAATAAAGGTCGGTTACTTCCAGAAAACGGGAGGCGAGGGGTTGCGCGTCGCATGGAAAGGTCCCGGCTTTAATGAGCAACCGCTGACCAAGGGCAAACCGAAGCCCAAGGGCAACCCCCCCCCCGCTCCCATTCCCGTAGAGCCCCTGCCGGGCGAAGCGGTGATCTACCGCAATTTCATAGACCGGGCCGGACCGAGGGCAATCGGAGTGGGTTACTCGGAAGGCCTGAACCTGGCTTTCGATGCCAACGTCATGCGCCTTGCGATCATCTGGCGCGGCGCCTTCATGAACGGTCAGCGCCACTGGACGGGGAGAGGGCAGGGATTCCAGGCTCCTGCCGGCGAGGATGCCTTTTATTTTCCCAACGGCGCTCCCTTTGCCAGGCTGGAAAGCCTTTCCGCTTCCTGGCCTCCGGATGAGACGCGTGCCTCGGCCATCAAGTTCGGAGGCTATCGTTTCGACGACAAGCAAAGGCCTACCTTCATCTACTATTTGGGCAAAGCCCGGATCACCGATTATCCGAAACCTTCCGGCTCGGAATCCGAGCTTTTCCTGGTCCGTGAAATCACAATCGAGCAGAATGGGGAAGATCTTGAGGGCCTCGTCTTCCGTGCCGGAATCGGCACGGTCGAAAAGGAGGAAGGCTTTGTCCTGGCCAAGCAAATTATGTGCAGGGTCGAGGGAGCCAAGGCCGTTATGATCAAGAAGTCGGGAAACCCCCGGGCCGACGGAGACCTCAGGGTTCCCGTCAAGCCGGCCAATGGCAGGGCCCGCATCAAGCTTACCTATTCCTGGATCTAGTCCATCAACCAAAACCGCGCTTCCCAAATGAAAAAATACCTTTTCCCCTTCCTCCTTACTCTTGCCGCCTGGGGTACCGCCTTGGCCAAACCCAATGTCCTCTACATCATATCCGACGACCAGGCTTGGACGGACTACGGTTTCATGGGGCATGCCCACATCAAGACCCCGCACCTCGACCAACTGGCCAAGCAGAGCGTAGTCTTCAAGCGGGGTTACGTGCCGACCGCCCTGTGTCGCCCCTCGCTGGTCACCTTGATTAATGGGCAGTATGCCCACAGGCACGGCGTAACGGGTAACGATCCCTCTCCCAAGAACTACGCCAAGGGCGAGGACTACAACCAGAAGCGGGCCCGACTCATTACCTACCTCGATCGGTTCGCCACCCTTCCCAAGCTGCTGGGCAAAAAAGGATATCTTTCCCACCAGAGCGGAAAATGGTGGGAGGGCAACTACAAGCACGGCGGATTCACCCATGGGATGACCCGCGGGTTTCCTCAGCCTGGTGGCCGTCATGGCGACGATGGCCTCAAGATCGGAAGGACCGGCCTCAAGCCGATCGAGGAATTCGTCGATCATGCCATGGCGGAAAAGAAACCCTTCTTCCTCTGGTACGGGGTTTTTCTTCCCCACACTCCGCATAACCCACCCGAGCGTCTGCTGAAGAAATACCGCAGTCCCGACCGCTCCCTGCCGATCGCCAAGTACTATGCCATGTGCGAATGGTTCGACGAGACTTGCGGACAGTTGATCGAGATTCTGGAAAAAAGAAACCTGCGCGACGATACTCTCATCGTCTACGTCACCGACAACGGTTGGATCCAGAACCCGAATGGCAATGGATATTCCCGCAACCCGTCCCGCTCCAAGCAAACCCCTTACGAGGGCGGGGTTCGTACCCCCATCATGTTCTCCTGGCCCAACGGCAAGCTCAAGTACGGGGAGCGCGAGGACCTCGTCTCGAGCGTGGACCTTTTCCCGACCGCCCTATCCGCAGTTGGCGCGGAAAGACCCGATGGGCTTCCCGGGATCGATCTTCTTCCCAGCCTCAGAAGCGGCGCTCCCCTCAAGCGAAAGGCCATATTCGGGGAAAGCTTTGCCCACGACGTGGCGGACGTCGAAAAGCCCGAGGCCTCCTTGCTTTTCCGATGGACGATCGAGAACAAATGGAAGCTTTTGCTCACTTACGACGGGGAGGTCAACCGTTACAAGAGTACCCATCCTCGAGCCGAGAAGCGTCCCCAGTTGTTCGATTTGTCGAAGGATCCTCATGAAAAGAAGAACCTAGCCGGTAAGCGTCCGGAGATCGTGGCCCGGCTTGCCAAAAGCATCGCCTCCTGGTATCCGGTCAAGGAAAGAAAGGTCGTTACCCGGTTCGAATAGAGCCCTCTCCGTCCTTTTCTAGTCAGCCAGGCTGATCGGTCTGGTGGGTACTCCCGCCTTCAGCTTGAGCCTTATCTTTTCGTGGTAGGAGGAGTTGAAGTAGAAGGTCGACTGGGCAAAAGTCTTCCCTAGGCAAAACCGCAGGGTGAGCTGGGAATAGCCGCTGATTGAGGGGAAGCTGGAAAAAAGCAAGGGGTTGACGATGGTGGAAACCTCCTCCCCTGGCTCAAGCACGGTTGCCTCGGTGTCCTTGAGTTCCTGCAGGGAGGAAAACCTCGGAAGACAAACCGCGTTGGCCGCTGCCCCCGAGCTCGTGGAAATGAGACAGACCAGGCTTTCCCTCCAGAGGATGCCTTCCTTATTCCTGCGCAGGGCGGGAATGGATAACGGAAAATCGGTCGGGTTGCGCAGGGAAAGCCTGAAATAACCGTTCCCATCCCTGTTGTAGGAATTTTGGAATTCCGCGGGGATCTTCCCGGCCATGAGCGTAAGTCCTTCATCGGCGGGTGAAAATCCCCTCTCGGAATCGTCGCATCGAATTACCGGTTCGTCGTCTCCCATGTGGGCTTGGTTGCCAAGGCCCGACCAGGGCGAAAGGGGTTCCCCATCCTCATTCAGGGACCAACCGTAAGGAAGGTCGATCAGTTTCACAACGTGATCCAGGGTCGTGACGTTGATGGGCTGCCAGTAGGCAAGCCTTTTGGTCGAGCTTGTTCCGGTCAGGGCGATCAGAACGAGCTGGTCCTCATCGGGGAACTCGGGATCCACCTTGTGGACGCCATAATAACTGCCTCGTACGTATTTGAGATCCTTGGGGAGATTCCCGTCGTCTTCCTTTGCCAGCAACTTATCCAGCTTGCGCTGGGTCTTGATTATATCAAGGGCGGAAGCAGGCCCTTTTACCTCCTTGGAAAGAGTTCGGAGGGCGTTGGAAGTCTTTGCCCGAAGGTCGCCTTTTCTCCTGATCTGCAGGTTGAGCTGGTCTTTGCCGCGGAGAATAAGAAGGGGATCGATCTCCAGGGAATAGGAAAAATAGGGAACTTTGGTGTTTGCCCTGTTTCTTTTGCCTCCGGACTTTATCTTGAGTAGCCCGATTACCACCTTTTCAGCAGAGGACCAGGGAAAGGTTTCGTTTTCATCCAAGCCAAAGGGAGGAGTTGCCTGCATACTCGAGCGGTTGGTGACGATATTCGGGCGCTGCAACGGTCCGACTTCGATGTTCTGGAGGAATATTTGCTTTCGCAACGGGACGATTTGGCCTTGCAGATCGTCTCGTCGCTCAGCGAGCGCAGGCAGAATAACCGGAGGCGAGGCGTCCGCCAGAAAGACGGAGATGGCCAAGGCAAGGACTGGAATACGAATCTTCAGGGATTTTCCGTGGGTTGGTAAGTTGACATAATGGAGTATTTAGCCATTCCCACAAATAAAATCCACGAGGAACTTTTTACCAGCCGAACGGGGCTCGACCGACCGACTGGAGCGGGGAATGGTCTTTTCCAATTATCGGGTGCTTGTCATTGGTCTTGGATTACTTTATTGAAGGAAAAGGATGTGTGGAATTGTAGGTTACTTAGGAAGGGGCACCGCCCAGGAGTCGCTCGTGGATGGCTTGCGCCGCCTTGAATACAGGGGCTATGATTCCGCGGGGGTTGCCTTTCACGAAGGGGATGAGTTTTCCCTTTCCCGGGAAACGGGCCGGGTGGAGAACCTGGCCAATGCCGTCAGGGCATCCAGTTCCTCTTCGTCGCTTGGTATCGCCCATACCCGTTGGGCGACCCACGGTGCGGTTACCGTTTCCAATACTCATCCTCATCTGAGCCAGGACGGTAAGTTCGTCTTGGTCCACAACGGGGTCATCGAGAACTTCGGCACCCTCAAGCGCTTTCTTTGCTCCAAGGGAATCTCCTTCTCCTCCGAGACCGATTCCGAGGTCCTCTGCAACTTGATTGCCTATCATTACTCCGAGCTTCCGGACGATGAGGACCGCTTCGTCGATGCCGTTCGACTGGCTCTTCCCAAGTGCAGGGGAGCCTACGGCATTGCCGTTCTCTGCCTCGATTATCCGGAGGTCATGATCGGAGCCCGTCGTGGATCGCCTCTCGTAGTCGGGCTGGGTGATGAGGCGAATTTCATCGCAAGCGACGCTTCTGCCTTCGTGGGACGTGCCAAGGAGGCCGTCTTCCTCAACGACGGGGAGATTGCCGTTCTGGACAAGGGAGGATTCAGGATTACCACCCTCGAGGGCCAGGATGCTCAAGCCGTGACCCATCCGTTGGACCAGATTCTCGAGGAGGTCGAACTGGGGGATTTCGATTCCTACATGGAAAAAGAGATTTTCGAGCAACCGACCGCTCTGGAGAACACCCTGCGGGGCCGTTTTGGGGATGATGGAACCACCGCCAAGCTCGGTGGCCTCGAGGGTCACGAAGAAACGCTTCGCGACCTGGACAGGATCATCTTCGTGGCCTGTGGCACGGCCCGGCATGCGTGTATGGTGGGCGAATACATGATCGAGCGCCTTGCTCGCGTCCCGGTTGAGGTGGAGCACGCCTCCGAGTTCCGATACCGGAATTCTCCCAAGGCCGGCAAATCCCTCGTCATCGCCGTCAGCCAATCTGGGGAGACCCTCGACACGCTCGAGGCAGTCAGGGAAGCCAAGACCAAGGGACTGCTCACCTTGGGGATCACCAACGTGGTCGGTTCTTCCCTGGCCCGCGAAACCGACGGCGGGGTCTACCAGCGGGTGGGCCCTGAAATCGGGGTCGCCTCAACCAAAGCGTTCTCTTCTCAGGTTTGCCTCAGCGCCATGCTGGGCTTGGCTCTGGGCCGAATGCGCGACCTGTCGCCCATGGATGGTCAGATAATCGTCGAGGCCCTTAACGGCTTGCCCGACCTAGTGGCCAAGGTTCTTCAGCAAGGCGAACAGATCAGGGAACTTGCGGTCAAGTACTCGAAGGCCGAGCATCTCCTTTTTCTCGGTCGCCAGAGCCTCTATCCGGTTGCCCTCGAGGGAGCCTTGAAATTGAAGGAAATTTCCTACGCTCACGCCGAGGGATACCCGGCGGCCGAACTCAAGCACGGCCCCATCGCCCTGATCAGCCCGGAGTGCCCCTCGATCTTCGTGGTCGAGGGCAACGATTTGTCCGCCAAGACAATTGCCAACATGCAAGAAGTGAAGGCCCGCAATGGTCCGGTGCTGGCCCTTGCTCCCGAGAACGTTGAGATTCCCGATGAAGCGGCCGACGACGTCTTTCGCCTGCCCGATTCCCACGAAGTGGTCCGCCCGATCCTCGCCAATCTTCCCCTGCAGTTGTTTGCTTATCATTTCGCCCGCCTGCGCGGCCTCGACGTCGACAAGCCCCGCAACCTGGCCAAGTCGGTCACGGTGGAGTAGGGTAAGGTTTTTTAGAGGGGGTTCCCAAAGGCATCGACGACCTTCAGGGCATGCCCGGATATCGGTCCCTTCATCGCTTCGCTGATTGCCCTCCTGAGCTTTTCCTTCGCTTGTCGGGCCTTGGCTCCGAGTCGCCCTACGTCGAGCTCGGTCTCGCGCATTTCCGTCCCGCGGACGTCAAAGAATCTTCCGTCCGAAAATAATTTGTAGTTATGGTCGAGGGCGAAGACGCTCCTCGAGAAGCGGTTCTTGTCCCAACCGGGCCGGGGATCGTACCAGAAGAAGCACCAGTCCCTTCTCTTGCCGGGTTTATCGAATAAGCTTCGGGCGAAGCTATGCCCGTCGATTTGCCGTTCCGCCGGAACCTTTGTCTGGGCCAACTCCGCGAGGGTGGGAAAGAAGTCGGATGCGTCCACCAAGTCCGAACTCGTTCGGCCACCCTTGATCCTGCCCGGCCAGTTGGCGATAAGGGGAACGCGGATGCCGGTCTGGCTGGGCGTAGCCTTCCCTCCCTGGACCTGCTTGCCGTTGAGGGTGGAAGTCACTTCTAGGTGAGTGCCGTTGTCGGAGTAAAACAGGACGAGCGTATTCCGCCGGATCCCGAGCTCATGGATCCCGGAGGTCAATCGGCCGACCAGCTTGTCCATGTAGGCGACCATATCCGAGAAATAGCGCAGGTCCTCCTCGTCTCTGTTTCCGGGATCCTTCCATTCCTCGGAGTCAGGCGTGGGAACCATGGGCCAGTGGGGGAGGGCCATCGGGTAATAAACGAACATGGGCTTTTGCCGGTTGCGCTTCATGAAGTCCAAAATGAAGTCGACCGATATGTCAGGCCCGTATTTGTCTTTGCCCTCGGTTACGAGCTTTTCGTTCTTATAATAAGTCGGGCCTGCGTAGCGGGAGCCCTTGTCCTCTGTGTGCCAGGAATGGAAAAGGCAATGCTCGTCGAAGCCCGCCTCGGTCACTTTCATCCCTTTGCCCCGTCTGAGTCGGGCATTGGGAAAGTCGGGCGGGTCGTAGGACTGGAGCTGCCACTTCCCCGAGATGCAAGTCTTGTAGCCGGCGTCCTTCATCATGTGACCGAAAGTTCTTTCCCTCGGATCGAGAATCCCGAAATAGGTCCAGTTGCGGTGGTTGTATCTACCCGTCATGATTTGCACCCGGGTAGGCGTGCAGAGAGGCTGCGAGTAGGCATGGGTAAAGCGAAGGCCTTCCTTGGCCAGCTTATCGATGTGAGGGGTATGGTAGGAGGTTCCCCCGTAGCAACCGAAGCCATCAATCCCTACGTCGTCCGCCATGATGAGGAGAACGTTGGGCTTGCTCCCCTCCGAGGCAAGCAACGGGAGAAGGAGGAAGACTGAAGCGAAGCGGTACGAATTCACTTCACCATGAGCCGAGGCGAGGGTTCGTCGACCCATCCGGCCTTGCGTTGACCTTTGCCCGGTCGGTTTAGGTCGCCCAGGTCTTCACGAGCTTTTTCGGCGAGGGCCAGCAAACGCTTTACGATCTCCGGTTTTTGGGCCGCAAGGTTTCGGTCCTCGTGGACGTCCTTGGCCAAGTTGAAGAGCTTGAGTTCCGTCTTCCCCTCGGGTTTCCCCCAGTTGCGCTTCTTGGACTCCATGGGTACGAAGAGTTTCCAGTCGCCCGAGCGAACCGCCTGCAACTGGTCCATCTGGTAGTAATAGAAGGCTTCCCTCGGGTGTGCGTTGGTCTTGCCCAAAAGAATGGGAAGGATGTTTTTTCCGTCGATGACCTTGTCGCCGAGTAGCTCGGTGCCTGCCAAGGCCGCCGCGGTGGGAAGGAGATCGAGCGTGCTGGTGATCGCTCCGCTGCTGCTGCCTGGGGGAATTTTCGTGGGCCAGCGAACGACGCAGGGCACCCTCATGCCACCCTCGTCGGTACGACCCTTTCGCCCGCGCAAAGGGAGGTTGCTGCCCTGCTTTTCACGGGCCGAGCCGTTGTCCGAGGTAAAGAGAACAAGGGTGTCGTCGTCCACCCCTTCCTCCTTGAGGGCCTTGAAGAGCTCTCCCATCGACCAGTCGATCTCATGGACCCAGTCCCCATAGGCTCCCGCCTGGCTCGTGCCTTTGAATTTTTCTCCCGGAACGAGAGGCAGGTGGACAGCAGTGTGAGGCAGATAAAGAAAGAATGGTTTCCCGGCGTTTTTCCTGATGAAGGAAACCGCTTCCTGGGTGTAGCGGGCCGTAATGGTGGTGTCCTTCTGGACGCTGTCTTCGATTACCTCCAGGTTTCGCACGAGGGGAAGGGGTACGTTTTTACGGTTCATGTCGTTGCTGTAGGGTATCCCGAAATAGGAATCGAACCCATGGCTGGTGGGCATAAAGTCGGGGTGGTCGCCGAGGTGCCACTTCCCGATGCAGGCGGTGGCGTAGCCCCGTTCGCCGAGGACCTCCGCAATCGTCCTTTCGCTTGGGTTGAGCCCTTTTCTGGCTGCAGGGAAAAGGACGCACAGGTTCTTTTCGTCGACGTGCATGTTGACCCGCCTTGGGTAGCAACCAGTCATCAGACTGGAGCGGGAGGGCGTGCAAACCGGGCAAGTGGAATAGAAATCGGTCAAGCGCATGCCCTCCCTGGCCATCCGGTCGAGGACTGGTGTGGCGTGCGCCTTCGATCCGAAGGGACCGATGTCTGAATAGCCCAGGTCGTCGCAGAATACGATGATTAGGTTTGGCTTGGATGCGGCTCCATGGACCAAGGAAGAGGCCAAAATCGCGAGCAGGGGGACAAAGAGAGAGATTGTCTTCATGGGTCGCAAGGTGATTTGCAGGCTGGCGGTTTACTTTTTGGAGAGGAGCTGAAGGGCTTTAAGGACGAGCGGGTCCACCTCCTTTTCAAGGTCCGAGCGCGTATTCCTCATAGGCACGTCCACGGGTACGCCCTTGCCTTCGTAGCAAGCCATGTCTGCGGAGTAGTACACTTGGAAGGAAAGGGTGTATTTCCATCCATTGGGCAATTTCTTCTCCAGCATGTTCGAAAAGATTCCATTGGTGGGTTCCCCCACGATCGTGACCTGCGGGAGTTCGGTCATCACCATGGCAAAGACGTCCGCTCCGCTGAAGGATGCATCATGAGTGAGCAGGACGATCGGTTTCGAGTAGGTGTTTTCATGCGGATTAAGGTACCGGGTCTTGAGCTCCGCAAAGCCATCCGGGCCGGGTTTCGTCTTGGTCTTGCGGTGATGCCCAACCCTTTTCCTGTCGGCAAAGCGGCTGGCGATCTGGTAAACGCATTGGTCGGTCCCACCTGGGTTGAGTCGAATGTCGATGATCAGTCCTTTCGTTCCGTCCATCGAAGAGAGGACTTTGTCGAGGGCATCATCCAGTTTGTTGGGGCGAACCCCCTCGAACTCCGTAATGAGGAGATATCCCAAGTCCTTGCCCCTGCAATAGACAAGCAGGTCGGTTGCATTCCTAGGTTCCGAAAATCCTTTTTTCCGGAGGGTTTTGACGACCACTTGCTCAAATTGCTTCTCCAGTTTGCGGGTATTGAACTCCTTGAAGAAATGTGGGGTTTTCTCGGGGTTATAGAGGTTTTTCTTGCCGAGTGACTTGGCTTTGAGGTTTACGTGACCGTCCTTGAGGGGCTTGAGCATTTCGCACAGCAAGGCGTAGAGTTGCTCGTCCGTGGTGTCCTTGCCGACCCGTGGACGATACTTGTCGTACTGAGCCTGCCAGTCGACCCCGCGCAGCTCAAAGAAGGCATACCTCTCGTGAAAGATTGTCCAGAGCGCCTCGAAGTTTTTCACGGGATCGGAAGATTCCTTGGCTCCGAGCAGGGTCAATCCATTGAGCATAAGCACAAGGGACAGGGCGAGAGGGGAGATTTTCATACCCTTTTCTGTTTTCGCCACCTTGCGGGGTCAACCCCGTAAAACTTACTCATGGCCCGGTAGATTTGCGGGCATTCCCTTCTCAGGCGCGATCCTCGTTCGAAGAAGGCGGAGGTTCCGCATGAAAAGATTTCAGGTTTGTCCCCCTGTATGCTCTCGTAACCTCCGTATGCCCGGATGGAATAATTCCTGCCGTCCTCGTAGGCCTTCATCAGCCTTGCGTGTTCATGCTCGACCAGATCTCTCCATTCCTCGAAATCCGGAGAAGCGTTGGATACGGGAATGCTCTGGGCCACGCCATCGTCCGCAAAATCGATCAGGTGGGCGAACTCGTGGAGAACGAGGTTATGGCCGTCCCTTGCCTGACCGATGGTTTTCTTCAGGTAGCCCCAGCTCAGGTTGACCTCGTGCCGGTCGGCGCTGCCCCGGGCGCTTTCATTGCCCTCGATCTCATGTTCCCAGAGATGGATCACACGGAGGTGCCGGTAGTCGGAAAGCGGGCGTTTGACGATAAGCAGGCATGCCTCGGCCGCCACCAGCAGCCGCATTTCCTCAGTTGCCTGGTCGCGTTTCATGAAGGTGATTGGAAAGTGCTCGAGGAAGGCTAGGATTCTTTCCTCCCAAGGCTTCATGAGTTCCTTGGGAAGCCAATGGTAGAGCCCCATTTTTCCCGCAATGATCTTCCTGCTTCGAGGGTCGAGGCGTTGACCTTTTTTTTGAGCCATCGCTTGGTCGAGCATGGTTCCCCGGTCATTGGTGAGTTTCCCGGCGGCCCTCTTGCTTCGCCCTTTTTTCCCCCCCTCGATGGACCAGACTACAAACCCGAAAGCCAGGGTCCCGGCCAGAACCACCAAGCCAAGTTCCCCCGCCGCTCCTCCCCCCGCGCAACCGCCGCACAGCAGTAGCGAAACAAGCCAGACGAGTCGGGTCATTTGTCTTTTCTTAGGTCGTTGTCGCGCACGGCCTTGAGCTTAGCGGCCAATTTCCGCTTGAAGGCATTCACAACGGGTTGAAATTTTTTCTTTCGGGCCAAATTGACGTACTGCTTGGGGTCGTTCTTCATGTCGAAGAGCTCGATTCCGTTTTCAGCCTTTTCGCCGTACTGGATGTAGGACCAGCTTTCCTCGCGCAAGAGAAACCCCTTGCGCATGGGAGCCACGCAAAAGGCCGAGTCCCTTACTTGATGGGTCGGGTCGTCCAGCATCTCGGAGATATCCTTGCCCTGGAGACGAGGCTGGGCTTCCAGCCCGCAGAGCGATGCTAGGGTAGGGTAGAGATCGAGCAATTCCACGAAGGAGTCGCACACGGCGGGCTTCTTTCCGGGTACGCTGATGATGAGGGGAACTTGGGAGGATTCGTCCCGAAGGCTGACCTTGGCCCAGAAATCATGCTCGCCGAGGTGGAAGCCATGGTCGCTGGTGAAAATGACTATGGTCTCGTCCCGCAAACCCGACTTGTCCAGAGCATCCAGGACCTTGCCGACCTGGGCGTCCAGAAAGGCGACCGAGGCGTAATACCCGCCCACGGCCTTTTTTTGACGCCGCAGGTCCATCTTCATGTTGGCGCTTGTGCAGTAATTGATGCCTGCCTTGGGGATGTCGTCCCAGTCACCCGGGATCTTGGGGGGGAGGACCATCTTTTCGTAAGGCTTGAAGGGAGGATAATAAGATCGCGGCGCCACGAAGGGGACGTGCGGGCGAACGAAGCCCACGCCAAGCCAGAAAGGGCTCTTCATGGGCTTGCCGATAAGCTCGACCGCCTTTTGGGCCGTCTTACCGTCGGAGTGGACCAAGTCGTCGCCGTCGGCTTCGACCACCACGAAGGTGTTCCCGCCCACTGCGGGCTTTTTGCCGTCGGGGTTGTTTTGCAGGGTCTCCCCGTCTCCGGGCGCTCGCCACTCGGGACCTTTACTGTTGAAGCGTTCCGTCCAGGAGGCCTCGTCGTCCGCCCCGTGACCACCTTGTTCGATACCTCCGGGCACACCCATATGGAAGATCTTGCTGACTCGGGCCGCGTAATAGCCGTTGTTCTTGAAATGCTGAGACCAAGTCGCCCTGTCGCCGATCTGCGGCCGGGGATTCTTGTACCCGAGGGCTCCCGTGGCATGGGGGTAATACCCCGACATGAAGCTGGCCCGCGAAGGTCCGCAGTAGGTTCCCTGGCAATAAGCCTGCGTGAAGCGCGTGCCGCGTTCTGCCAGGCTGTCGATGTTGGGCGTCTTGCATACCTTGTTTCCATAACAGGAAAGGGCGGTGGAAGTAAGGTCATCGGAGATGATGAAGAGTACGTTCGGCTTTTTGCCGGTGCAGGGATAGGCTCCGGCGAGGATGAGGGCGAGCAATGCGCATTTTATTTTCATGGTTTTTTCATGTTGTTGTGTTTGCCTGTAAAAATACAAGCAGGTAATTGAAGTGTCATGGAGATAAGCTCGCTGAACCAAGCCCCCTTAGACAGGTCGCCCAACTCACGAAAAGTCGTGGCCTTTTTAGTTGGGCTGGCATTCCCCTTGTTTTGTCTCGGCTCGGGCAAGCCGGTGCTTTCCTGGTCTTCCGGCCAAGGCACGGCCAGAGGGGAGCACGTCATCGAGGGAATTCGGACGATGGACGGAGGGTTCCTTGCGGTTGGCAGGACGATGGAAAGGGTGGGCCGATATTCCGACGGCCTGGTCGTAAAGATCGATGATAGCGGACGCCTCGAGTGGCAGAGGACCCTCGGTAGGCCCGGAGCCATGGACGAGGCCCGCTGCGTGGTGGAGGCCTCGGACGGTTTCATCATAGGGGGCACGATCAACAAGGGCGGAAGATCCCGGCCCGGGCTATGGAAATTAGGCCGGTCGGGGCAAACGAAATGGTTCCGTACCTTTGAGGGTGAAGGGCATGGGGCTGTCCGAGGACTGGCCTCGGGAAAGGCAGGCATTGTGGCAACAGGCTACCTTGGGTTCGCAGAGGCTGAAGTCCCCTTCATCGCCGATGAGGCCACCGGTTTTCTCCTCAAGACGGATGCCGAGGGCAACCTGCTTTGGCGGAGGGAACTACCCGTTTCCCAGGGAAGCAAGGTCGAGGTGGATGCCGGGAGCGGGCGGATCGCGGTATGTTCCACAGCATGGAGATTTTCCGGGGGCAGGGATAACCAGGACGGTTGCCTGATTTTATTCGATTCCCTGGGGAAAACACTCTGGACGAAATACTACGGCGGGGCGGATATGGATCAGTTTTTCGACATCGATCCCTGTCCAGGGGGCTTTGTTCTGGCTGGACACAGCAGGAGCCTTGGCGGGGGCGGTTGGGATGCGTGGTTGGTGCGCGTGGACAAGCGCGGCAATATGGTTTGGCAGCGTAATTACGGTCAACCCATGGGTGGGGATCCGAAATTGATCTACGATGAGTGTTATTGCGTCAAGGCTACCGCGGACGGTGGGTTCGTTCTGGCCTGCGGATCGGGAATCGAGCCCGAGAACGTTCGAAACCGCAGGGATCCCCTGAATGTCTGGGCCGCCTACCTTATCCGCACCGACGGGAAAGGCAGGGAATCCTGGAAATACCTTTTTCACAAGCCCCGTGACGGGCATAACGCGGCGGAGTGGGTAGTTCCCTACGCGGGTAACGCCTACCTGCTCCTGCTCGATAGCGACCATCTTGGATCAATGGGGGAGGAGAACTTCGGTTTTCTCGGAATTCTCGAAAAAGAGGCCCTGTCCCCGGGCAAACGTCCCTAGGTGGGAAGTTTGATGTTGCCAACTTGTCGGGACGCTTTCCTTTAGGTAGAAAATGAAAACAAGTACTGCTTTCCTCGTTCTCCCATGCCTTTTGTCTTTCATGATTGTCGCTCAAGGAGACGATTCCGGGAAGTCTCCCGAAATGCTCGCAGTAGAGGCGGCAGGCGGACTGGTCCTGCCCCTCCCGGGAGGGGGATGGGAAGTGGAATTCCACCTGCGGGGTCGCGATGCGCTGACCGATGATGGACTCAAGACTCTTTCCCCCTTGGGAGAGGTCTTTTCCCTCAACCTCAGGGATACCCGGATCACTAGCGAAGGGCTCGTTCACATAGGGAAACTTACCGGCCTGCGCAAGCTGCACCTCGAGAGGACCAAGGTGGAAGATGCCGGCTTGGCTCACCTGTCGGACCTCAAGGAACTCGAATACCTCAACCTTTACCAGACCGAGGTGTCGGATGAAGGCCTCAACCATCTCTCGGGCTTGAAAAAACTCCGGAGCCTGTATCTTTGGCAGACCAAGGTTTCCGATGAGGGAGCGGCCAAGCTCCGCAAGGCCCTTCCCTCCGTGCGCATCTCGCTTGGGCTGGATCTAGAAAAACTGGTGGCGGCAGCCCCCGAGCCCGATCCTCCCGAGTCAAGAGAGTCCTTGAAGTGGTTGCCCCACGGGGGGGGCGCCAAGCCTCCCTCGAAGTCCGTCCCGGGCTCCTTCATCAGGGTAAACTTCAAGAACCAGGGCAAGGAGCCGGTTAAACTGACCTGGATCGACTACGGGGGGGGGAAGAAATTTTACGCCGAAATTGCCTCCGAGGCGGTCAGGGACCAGACTACCTATTCACAGGCCGTATGGCTGATCTCCGACCTCTCGGACAAACCCTTGGGCTATTTCGTCACGGGCAAGAAGAACGCCAACGCCTTCATCCCCAAGAAATAAATGCCCCTGAAGTCCCTCGAATAGTTTCGACTTTTAGGTGTTTTATCAGAAAAATATTCATAAATGTTGAGTATCCGTCACTCGAGAAGGGATTTTCTGCGTTCGGGCGTGGGCTTGGCCGGTCTTACCCTCCCGACTTTTTTGCAGGCCCGTAACTCCTCCCTCTCTTCGGCTGCCTCGGCCAAGGCCTGCATCATCATCTACACTTGGGGCGGCATGAGCCACTTCGAGTCCTTCGATCCCAAGCCGGAGGCCCCTGTCGATCTGCGTGGTGAATTCAAGCCCATCCCGACGGCGACCCCGGGGATGCAGTTTTGCGAGCACGTTCCTCTCCTCGCCAAGCATTCGGAAAAGCTGGCCGTGGTTCGTTCAGTCCACCACAAGCAGGGTGGTCATCAGCAAGGGATGTACGTCACCCTGACAGGGCACGATCCGGTACCAGGGATCAAGGCCAAGGGACGGAACAATCATCCCTCCCTGACTTCCATGCTCTCTTATTTTCACGACCCGGCAGTCGGAACGCCCGCTGCCATCCGGATGCCCTACTCGATGTACGACAACGGCAAGCAGATGGCTGGGGAAGGGGCCGGGTGGCTTGGTTCCAAGCATGATCCCATTCTTTTGCGCACCCCGGCCGGCGAGCCCTATGGGGGCGTCAATCGTTATACCGACCGGGAGCTCAACCTGCTTCTCAACCTTGAGAAGGAGCGGGTATCCGGAAGAAATGCCCTGCTCGAGCAACTGGAGGGCACGCTCTCCGCCCGCGTGGGCTCGGGAACGGCCTACGATCAGCTTGATCATTTCCGCAAAATGGCATCGGATATTCTTCTTGGATCACCCGTACGCAAGGCCTACGACCTGGAGAGCGAGGACCCGCGCATCCGCGCCATGTACGGCGACCATATGGGTGGCCAGAGCCTCCTGCTTTCCCGCAGGTTGGTGGAGGCGGGGGTGCCCGTCGTGCAGGCCGTTTGTTCGGCCAGCGACCTGGCTGGCGGCGGGGGCGACAACTGGGATACCCACCGCGATCATTTTCCGAAGATGAAGAACCGCCTTCTTCCCGTCTTCGACCGAGCGGCCTCGGCTCTCCTGACGGACCTTGAGATGCGCGGCATGCTGGAGGAGACGCTCGTCGTCTTCCTGACCGATTTTGGTCGGACCCCCAAGATCAACGGGAACGGTGGCCGCGATCATCACCCGGGTGTATACTCCCTGGTCCTTGCGGGCGGAGGAATCAGGGGAGGGCAGGTCTATGGCTCAAGCGACCGCAAGGGGGCCGAGCCTGGTTCCGACCCCTGTTCCCCGGCAGACGTTCATGCCACCGTATACCGGGCCATGGGGATCAACCCAGACATGGAGTTGCACGATCAGCAGGGTCGCCCCTTCAGGATCTGCGACGGTCAACCGCTTCCTCTTACCTGACCTGCGTCCTGGATCTCCCTCCATCTCGGGCACCGGTTTTCATGTGCGTTGACCATACCTACCGCCTGCATGAAGGCGTAGATGATGACAGGCCCGCAAAACTTGAAACCCTTTTTGCGAAGATCGTCGGAGAGAGCTTTGCTCTCGAGAGACTCCACTGGGTGTTCGCGGTAGGAGCGGACGTTTTCAACGATCGGGCTCCCTCCGACGAATCCCCACAGATACCTCGAGAAGGCTCCTTTTCCCGATTCCATGATCCTGATGTAGAGCCCTGCGTTCCCGATGGTGGCCCTGATCTTCGACTCGGAACGGACGATCTTTTCGTTGCCGAGCAAGCGCCGGGTATCGGCTTCACCGTAGTGGGCGATTCGCTCCGGGTCGAACCCGTCGAACGCCTCCCGGAAGGAGTCTCTCTTGGCGAGAATGGTTCGCCAGGAAAGGCCCGCTTGGAAGCCGTCGAGGACGAGTTTCTCAAACAGGCCGCGGTCGTCGTACTCGGGGACGCCCCATTCCAAGTCGTGGTATCGGCGGTAGAGGGGGTCACCTTGAGGAGCCCAAGGGCAGGGACACTCGCTAGTCATATCCTCATTTCTAGACTTGAGTTCGCCAGCCGTCCAGCCTTTCGACGAAATGCCGCTTGCGCCGCGCGATAGTACTTGGTCTCGTTCACCTTCCGTGCTAAAAGCCGACCTTCTTCTCAACACCCGAGTACAAACGTCATGTCCGAGAAAAATCGATTCTTCACGACCGTTCAGCAGTCCGTGGCGGCCGTGGGTGAATGCCCCTCCTGAGCCTTTCGTGTATTTTCCGTCACTTGGGTATTACCTTGAGCATGGGATCGATCAAGATGGATAAGCTCTTTGGGACCAAGGTATTTCTCTTCTTACTTCTTGCTTGCCGAGTTTTGGCCGGACTTTCCGCCCAGACAACCGCGTCCGGCGGGAAAGCCCTCAGTCTCCTTTTGCATGAAGTCAGGCAAGCTCCCGTCATTGACGGGAACCTGAGAGATCCTTGTTGGAAAAAATCACCCGTGGCCAGGGACTTTATCCAAAGACAGCCGAAGGAGGGCGAGCCGGCTACGGAAAAGACCGAGGTCCGGGTCTGCCGGGACCGGAAGACCCTCTTCATCGCGGTACGATGCTTCGATTCTCAACCGGACAAGATTGCCGCCAAGGTCATGCAGCGGGATGCGAGCGTCAAGGGCGACGATTATTTCTTCATCCTGCTGGACCCCTTCCGCAGAGGCCGCGAGGGATACTATTTCCGGTCCAATGCCAACGGAGCCAAGGGCGAGGGGTTGGTCAACTCGGACATCCAGCGGCCGAATATGGATTGGGATACGATCTGGGAAGCGAAGGGAAAGGTGGACGAACTGGGCTGGACGGCGGAATTCGCGATTCCCTTCCGGAGCATTTCCTTCGACGAGGATTCCGATTCCTGGGGGATCGATTTCGGTCGCTGGTTCGCGAGAAAACAAGAGCGTACCAAGTGGATTGGCTTTGCCCGTGAGAGGCAGTGGTTCTCGATCGAGGAGACCGGCAGGATCGAGGGAATGGAAGAGCTTGAGACGGGGAAAGGCATTGATTTCAAGCCTTATGCCTCGGCCAAGTTCGTTTCCGAAGAGGGTAGGGACGACTTCGACTTGGAAAGTGGGTTCGATCTCTTTTACCAATGGACGCCCAGTCTCGGGGCAACGCTTACCTTCAACACCGACTTTGCCGAGACCGAGACCGATCAGCAAAGGGTGAACCTGACCCGTTTCCCCCTTTTCTTTCCGGAGAAGAGAGACTTCTTCCTGAAAGGGGCGGAGCAGTTTTCCTTCGGTCCCGCAAAGGCTCCTCTGGCCTTTCACTCCCGCACCATTGGTCTTTCTGAGAGCGGGCAATTGATCGATGTGGAGGGTGGATTCAAGGTTACGGGCAGGCAGGGGCCCTTGGGGGTAGGTATGCTGGGCATGCAGCTTGATGATACGGAAATCGGCTCGGGCGAGGTGTACGTGGGTCGCTTTACATACGATCTTTTCGAGGAGTCCAAGGCCGGTGCGATTTTCACCTCCGGGGACCCTCAGGCGGCTCTCGACAACCAACTGACCGGTGTCGATCTCGACTTGAGCAGCAGCGACTGGTGGGGCGGGAAAAGCGTGTCCCTGCACAGTTTCGTAATGTCCACGAACGATGAAATCATGGGCACGGACGAAACTTTCGGGAGTTGGTTCTCCTATCCCAACTATCCCTTCCGCATGGGTGGGCACTTGCTTCATGCCGGTGAAGATTTTGAGCCCGCCCTGGGGTTCGTTCGGAGAACGGGGGGTCGTTCGGGTTCCTTCCACTCGTCCTATTCCTTCAAGCTGGAGGATCACCCTTACGTGGACGACCTTACCGTCGCTGCAGCCTATTCCCGTTACGACCTTCTTGACGGGGGTCTGGATACCGAGGAAATCAACCTTAAGCTGATTGAGGTGAGAACCCATGAGGGCGACCGTTGCGATTTCTCGGTCGAAATCGAGCGCGAGATCCTGACCGTTCCCTTCGAGATCGTGGATGGGATCGTGATCCCGGCGGGGGAGTACAGGCAGGTTGAATTCGAGATCGAGTGGGGAACCAGCGCCAAGCGTCCCTTCTTCATGGAGGTGGAGATCGAGTACGGGGACTACTACGCCGGACATGCCCTCAAGCTGGAAAGTGAAATATTCTACCGTCCCAACCGCTTCGGTCAGCTGGAACTTGGAGGAGATTTCACCGATGCCGACATGCTGGTGGGTGACTTCGAGGTCTGGACCGGCTTTCTTGGGCTGCGACTCACCCCCACTACCATGCTATCCTTCAACAGCGTGACCCAGTACGATAATCTCTCCAAGCGCATGGGCCTCAACAACCGCATCCGCTACATCATCAAGCCGGGAAGCGACCTCTTTCTGGTCTTCAACAAGGGATACCTGAGGGAACTGGGAAAGTTCAGGGGTTTCCGAACCGAGTCCATCGCCAAGCTCGGCTGGACCTTCCAGTTCTAGCCCGGCGTCCCCGCTTACTTTGTTGCTTTCGATCCGGAGTCGTTTTCCCGGACTTGATTCACCATTTGCTGGGCGGTGTGGAGCTGTCGCTGGAAAATCACGAATGATTCGTCGGCACTGAGTTCCTCGGCGATCAGCTTGCGGGTCGTTTCCCTTCGGATTTCGTGAAGCTCCCTTGCAATCTCGTTCATTCGCTTAGTCGTGGTCCCCTCGACCAATTCCGAAGTGATGGCCTCCACCTTGGCGAAGAATTCGTCCAGGCTCTCCTTCATCCGCATGAGGTAAATCTGCCTGAGCGTGGAGGCGGCTCCCCACGCAATGGCCAGGATGGACAAAACCAGGCCGATGGTCTCGGCCCACTTCTCGATGAAACCGGGTTCGTCGCTGTCATAATGAAGTTTGGATCCCTCGTGAATGGCGAACTGAAGATGATGCGACTCCTTCGGATGCCCCATTTGGGCCAAGATGGGCTGGGAGCGAATCAAAACGCCTTGGCGCTGGTGGAGGAATCTCGTCAACTCGAAGGCGTCCACTTCATCAAGGTCGGCTCGACAGGCCAGTAGCACTTTGGTGCCCAAGGTGGGAAGCTTTTTCGTAGGCTCCGCCTTGCCGGGTCCGGTTGGGTAGGCCCCAGCAGGAATGATCGAAGGGAGGACGAAAGGGTAGGACAACCTCACGCTTTCGGAAGGCGCTTGCCCTAGCCCAAGAAGTTTGAACCCGCCCTCTGAGAGAAACGCCCCTATGGTTGGATTCCCGACTCCCGTAACGATGCAAAGACCCTTGACTTCACCACTCCTCAATGCCTGAAGCCCGTCCTCGAGGCTTTCGTTCCTCCAATTCCTCCCCAAGTCCTTGAGACCCATTTGCCCGAGCAAAGCCATGGCCAGGCCTTCGGTTCCTCCACCGGCGGGTCCGAGCGAGAGAGCCTTGCCGTCCAGGTCGGCTGCCGATTCGACCTCGGCAGGTACGATCACGTGTAGGGCCTCCTCGTATAGGGTGGCAATGCACCTTATGTTCTCGTCGCCGGAGACGTCGTTTTGAACTAGGCAGAGGTCGGCCTTGCCCTCGCCCAGCAAACTCAGGTTCTGCAGGCTCCCGGAACTGCCTTCGACTCGCACCTTCCATCCCTTGCCTTGGGCAAGTTCAGCGGCAAGGGTTCGGGCGACGTCGTCGTATCTGCCCCCATTTTCTCCTCCTGCCAGAATCCATTCCCTCTTGGGTGAGCCCGAGGTTATGAAATAGATGCAGGAAACGATGGCTAGGGAAAGAAGCAAGGCGATGCCCGCAATCCGGATTGGTTTCATGAATGACGCGCTAAGGGGTTGGGGAGTGTTCTTCGCATGGTATTGCGGAAATTCAGCAAATCCGCTTCCTCGAATCTCGTAAAGAGCCAATTTCCATCGGTCGGGCGCTGATTTTGCCTTCCGTTTAAAATACCCATCCATTAATTCTCTGTCGGTTGACTTTGCCCGGTTGAGCTTTTAGTGTGACGCCTTCCATTATGCCGAAGATCGCCCGAATCTTGTTCCCATCCCTCGCGCTCGGTCTTGTCCCGTTTTCCTGGTTGCAGGCAAAGATTGATTTCAACAGCCAGATCAAGTCCCTTCTTTCAAACCGGTGCATTGCTTGTCATGGGCCGGATGAGGAAGACCGCAAGGCCGGTTTGCGTCTGGACACCTTCGAGGGAGCGACGCGCGACCTCGACGGGTATTCCGCCATCGTGCCCGGTAACCCCGAGGGTAGCGAGATTCTCTTCCGAATAACCTTGCCCAAAGGAGACGCCGACCTCATGCCTCCCAAGGGAAGGGGAGAGAGGCTGAGCGAGGAGGAGGTAGCCCTGCTGAGGGAATGGATCAAGCAGGGTGCGCAGTACGACAAGCACTGGTCGTACAAGCAACCCGTTCGCCTCCAGACCCCGCAGAGTATCCATCCGGTGGATCATTTCATCCGGGAGCGTCTCCGGGAAGAAGGCCTGAAGCTGTCTTCCCGGGCCGACCGTCGAACCTTGGCCCGTCGCGTTAGTCTCGACCTGATCGGCCTTCCCCCCAGGCTTGAGGAGGTGGAGTCCTTCGTTGCCGACAAGGATCCCAAGGCCTATGAGAATTTCGTCGACCGGTTGCTGGCCCGTCCCGAGTTTGGGGAACACTGGGCCAGGATGTGGCTGGATTTGGCCCGCTACGCCGACTCGGCGGGCTATGCCGACGACCCGCCCCGTACCATCTGGGCCTACCGCGACTACGTTATCCGGGCTTTCAACAAGAACCTGCCTTTTGACGAGTTTACGATCGAGCAAATCGCCGGTGATCTTTTACCCGAGCCCGATGAGGATCAATTGATCGCCACCGCCTTTCACCGCAATACCCAGACCAACAACGAAGGCGGGACCAATGACGAGGAGTTCCGCAACGTCGCGGTGGTAGACCGGGTCAACACCACCTTCGCTACCTGGATGGGCACGACCATGGCCTGCGCCAATTGCCACACCCACAAGTACGACCCCATCACTCACGAGGAATACTTCCGGGTCTTCGACATTCTCAACCAGACCGAGGATTCCGACAAGCGTGACGAGAGGCCCACCTTGCAAGTCAAGGACGAGGCTTCCGAGCAAAGACGGATCCCTCTTCGCAAGCAGATCGAGCAACTGAAGCTTGCCATCAAAAAGAGCAATCCAGCCGCCGCGAAGGCCGCGTCTCCTGCCCGCAAGGGCCCTCTCAGGGCCCGCTTCGTTCGGATCATCAACCCTGACAAACAATCCTACCTTCATTTGGCCGAGGTGGAAGTTTACCAAGGCGGCAAGAACCTGGCATTGTCCGGCAAGGCCACTCAAATAAGCACGGGTTACAACGGACCTGCCAAACTTGCCACCGATGGGAATACCAATGGTGACTATTTCGTCGGCAAGTCGGTCACCCATACGGCGAAGGCTGACGGGGCCTGGTTGGAAATTGATCTTGGTTCCGAGCAGGCAGTCGACCGGATAGTTGTCTTTAACCGTACGGATGGCGGAGCAGGAAGCCGCCTCAAACAGTTTTGGGCGGTTGCCTATGATGTCGGGCGTCAACCCGTATGGGCTCACTTGAGCAAGAAAACACCCAATCCAAAGTGGGAAGGGAAGATTCCGAAAACGCACGATGCGTTTTCGAAAGCGGACAAGGATTTCCTCGCTTCTTATCTTCAGATGGATCAGCCGTCTTCTAGTGATGCGCTTACCAAGAAATTGAAGGATCTTGAGAAGAAGCTTGCCGCCGTAAAGGGTCCCACCGTACCCATCTTTCGCGAACTGCCCAAGGAAAGGCGCCGCAAGACCTTCATCCACTTGCGGGGTTCCTACCTCAGTCACGGTGAGCAGGTACAAGCCGGTTTCCCCACTTCTTTGTTTCCCGCTCCCCAGGGGGTTGAACAGCCCACCCGCCTGGACTTGGCCAAGTGGCTGGTAGACGAGAAAAACCCCCTCACCGCCAGGGTCTCTGTGAACCGGTTCTGGGAGAAAATCTTTGGGGTTGGCCTGGTTGCCACGAGCGAGGAATTCGGCTCCCAAGGGGAACTTCCTTCCCACCCCGAGCTTCTCGACTGGCTGGCTACGGAATTCGTCCGGACGGGCTGGGACGTCAAGGCCTTCATCAGGTTGCTCGTCACTTCCGAGGCCTACCTTCAGAACTCCCACGTCACGGACGAGCTCGCCGCCCGCGACCCTGCCAACCGCCTCCTCGCCCGCGGCCCGCGCATCCGCTTGTCCGCGGAGATGGTGCGCGACCAAGCCTTGGCCGTTGCGGGCCTTCTCAGTTCGAAGATGTATGGCCCACCGGTCCGTCCCCCTCAGCCGAGCATGGGTCTTAGAGCTGCCTTTGGTGGGGGGATCGACTGGAAGACTAGCGCCGGGGAGGACCGTTATCGGCGCGGGCTCTACACCACTTGGAGGAGGTCTAACCCCTATCCCTCGATGGCTACCTTCGATGCCCCGAACCGCGAGGTTTGCACCGTCAGGCGCGACCGGACCAACACCCCATTGCAGGCTCTCGTAACTTTAAACGACCCGGTCTACGTCGAGGCCGCCCAATCTCTCGCCCGCATCATGCTGAAGGCAGGCGAGAGCCTTTCCGACCGGCTTAAGGCTGGGTTCGAAAGGTGCCTTGCCCGTCCTCCTCGGGATGCGGAGCTTGATCGCCTGATCAAGTTGTTCGAGCAGGTACGAACCCGATACGCCGAGGATGCGGAGTTGGCCAAGAAGATGGCCACCGACCCTCTCGGACCGGCCCCCAAGGATGTGGATTTGGCCGACTTGGCCTCCCTTACCGTGGCGGCGAACGTTCTGCTAAACCTCGACGAAATTTTGATGAAACGATAATTTTCCGGAACCGATTACCGCAATGAATCCACTTCTCGAACAAATTCAGCTCAAGACTCGCCGTCACTTCCTCAGGAATTGCGGAATGGGACTCGGGGCCGGCGCCTTGGCCCACATTCTCTCTCCCGAGGCCCTCGCCCTGAAGGCCCCCAAGAACCCCTTGCTGCCCCGCAAACCTCATTTCGATGCCAAGGCCAAGCGCGTCATCTACATTCACCTGACCGGCTCTCCTCCCCATCTTGATATGTGGGATTACAAACCGGAATTGGTCAAGCGAACCGACGAGGCATGCCCCGACGAGTTCGTGAAGGGCAGGACCTTTGCCTTTACCTCGGGCACTCCCAAGCTCATGGGTACCCCCAGGACCTTCAAGCAATATGGAAAATCCGGAATGTGGATGTCGGATGCCATTCCGAATTTCCATGAGCATGCCGATGACTTTTGCGTTATCAAGTCGATGCACACCGACCAATTCAATCATGCCCCTGCCGAACTGTTCGTGCACACCGGTTTTCCTCAGCCCGGCCGTCCCTCCTTTGGAGCATGGACGACCTACGGACTCGGTTCCGAAAACCAGGACCTTCCGGGTTACGTCGTATTGATTTCCAGCGGAACTCAGCCCAATGGCGGCAAGAACTCCTTCAGCGCCGGGTTCATACCCTCCGTTTACCAAGGCGTGCAATGCCGGTCCAAGGGAGACCCCGTTCTCTACGTTTCCGATCCTCCCGGCATGGACCGCGGTTTGCGGCGGGCGAGCTTGGATGCTTTGCGTGATCTCAACCAAAAGGCATCCGAGCAATTCGCTCATCCCGAGACTCTCACCCGTATTGCCCAGTACGAATTGGCCTACCGGATGCAGGCCTCGGTTCCCGAAGTGATGGATATTTCCAAGGAATCCCCCCAAACCCTCGAGGCCTACGGCGCAAAGGTAGGGGGAGCCAGTCTCGGCAACAATTGTCTGCTTGCCCGTCGTCTGGCTGAAAAGGGCGTACGATTCGTCCAGCTTTTCGATTGGGGTTGGGATTATCACGGAACCAACCCCAAGGAGGATATACGGGATGGCTTAACCAGAAAGTGCGCCACCATGGACAAGCCCATTTCCGCCCTCATCAAGGACCTTAAGGAGCGTGGATTGTTCGATGAGACCCTCATCATCATAGGTGGAGAATTCGGAAGGACTCCCTTCCGTGAGGGAAGAACCGCGCGGGGCAAGGTTCTTGGCCGAGACCATTTCCCCGACTGCTATACCATGGTGATGGCCGGTGGAGGAGTAAAGGGAGGACACGTTCACGGGGAATCCGACGAGCTAGGTTTCAGCGTGGCCAAGGATCCCGTCCACGTTCACGACCTCCAGGCTACCTGGATGCACCTGCTGGGATTCGATCACGAGCAACTGACTTACCGTTTCCAAGGTCGCGATTATCGCTTGACTGACGTCCACGGACATGTGGTCAAGGACCTCATCGCCTAGTTTCAGGCTTTGCGGCCTTTGCGTTTTGAGGTTGTTGGTTCGCAGGCTTCTTCTCTTTGCGGCTTTCGTTCTTCCCCTCGGTTGCTGGGCCCAGTCCATGTGGATTTGGGATAAGGACGGCAGGTCTGCGGGAACAAAACTGGGCTTTGCCAAGGCGTTCGAGGTATTGGGGCATCCGATCGAGGCTAGGTTGAAGGCGGTGGGGGACTTCTGTTCCCTTGAAGTTCGGTTGAATGGCAGGAAAGTCGGCCAATCACCCGCCCATGGTTCCTTGATCGACGAGCGGGTGGAGGGCTGGTTGACCAAAGGGAAAAACATCGTGACGATTTCAGCACGCTCGGCGGGAAAGGCCCCGGCTGTTGCCTTTCGACTGGATTGGAACGATGCCAAGGAGGGTCGTGGTTCGATCTTCAGTAATGAGAGCTGGGAGTCCGCGAAAGGGAGCATCGGGTCGTTTGGTTCCCTTTCCAAGGAAGCGTGGTGGAACCGATCACCCCTACTCCTCGATTCCCTCGACGACTACACCCAATGGAAGCGTGCCTCCGAAGCGGAGGCCGGTACCGATCCCGGCACCTTCTTCACCTTGCCTGGTTACGAAGTCGAGCTCCTCCGTTCCGCGGATAAGGACGAAAACTCCTGGGTAAGCATGGCCTTCGACCCGCAGGGAAGGCTTGCAATCGGGCGCGAGGACAAGGGCCTTTTGCGCTTCACTTTTTCTCTGGACCGCAAAAAAATCATCCGTACCGAGAGCATCGAGGATACTCTCAAGGAATGCCGGGGCCTGCTCTATGCCCACGGCGCCCTTTATGCCAACGCCAACAACTCGCGAGCCCTATACAGGTTGCTAGATTTGGATGGCGACGGTCGGTTCGAGGAGAAGAAACCCCTTTACCAGTCCGAGGGTGGGGTGGGGCATGGGCGCAACGACTTGGCCCTCGGGCCCGATGGCATGATCTACGCCATTCATGGTGATTCCGTCCGTATTCCCGAGGATCTGCCCAACCGGACTTCCCCCCTTCGTCGCTCCCGCTTGCCTTATCGACCGAACGAGGGGCACGTCTTGAGAATGGACGAGGACGGCAAGTCCATCGAGCTTTTCTGCGGGGGGCTGCGCAACCCCTACGGCATTGCCTTCAACCGTCATGGTGAAGCCTTCACCTACGATGCCGATGCCGAGAACGACATGGGAACTCCTTGGTACCGGCCGACCCGGGTCAAGCATTTGACCAGTGGAGCCGATTTTGGATGGCGGGCGGTTACCGGGAGTTGGCCACCATACTACCCCGATCACCCAGACAATACTCCGCCAACTGCCCATATCGGGAAAGGGTCTCCCACTTCCGTGAAATTCGGATATAAAAGTAATTTTCCTCCTGCCTATCAGGATGCGCTTTTCGTCCTCGACTGGACCTTTGGACGTATTCTCGCCGTCCACATGCTAGAGCGAGGGGCCGGATACGTTGGAGCGCCCGAGGTTTTTTTGCGGGGCCGTCCCTTGAACGTCACGGACTTGGAATTCGGCCCCGATGGGGCCATGTATTTCACGACTGGGGGCCGCCGTACCAAGAGTGCGCTTTACCGAGTTCGCTACGTAGGTACAAGCGGTCGCCCGGGCGGGAACGCAACAGTTCAGCAAACGCTCCGGTCGGAGATTTCCGCACAAGCTCGGACCCTTCGCCGCAGCCTGGAATGGCATCACGGAAAATCGGCTCAACAAACCGATGAGTCTTTGCGTGGTGATGGTTTCGCCTGCAAGCTAGTCTCGCTTTGGGTGCATTTGGGCAGTTTCGACCCGCGTATCCGTAATGCCGCCCGCATCGCTTTGGAGCATCAACCCCTCGAGCGTTGGCGAGCCGTCGCCTTGGCTGAAAACGAAAACCCAAGAACTCTCCTGACCGGTTGGACCGCCTTGATCCATGCTGAACCCGGGCAAGCATCGGCAATACTTGCCCGTTTGACCAGTCTCGATTTGGCGTCGTTCGAAGAGGACCTGATCTTCCAAGCGGCTCATTTGTATAGCCTCTGCATTGCAGACGGTCCCGGAGTATTTAAGGAAGCCATTCTTGACCAGCTTCGTCCGCTTTATCCAAGCCAATCCGATAGCCTCAACGGGTCGCTCGCGCCCCTGCTCATCGCCCTTGATCCGAAAGGATCGGTCGGCCTGTCGGTCGAATTGTTGAAAAGTTGCGAGGATCCGGTCCAAACCGTTCATTACCTGCACCACTTGCGTCATGCCAAGGAGGGCTGGAGCCCCCCTCTTCGGGAAACCTACTTCCGGAAACTCGGGGAAGCCACCGGCTACGTCGGGGACAGCCGAGGCTTGCCGACCAGCCTCGGCAGGATCCGGAAGGATGCTCTGTCTACGGTGTCCGACGGCCGCGCGAAAAAATACGAAGTCCTGTCCGCAGCCCGGGCCCGGATGCCTCCCTTGCCCGATCTTACGGGCAGGAAGTTCGTACAAAACTGGAAGCCTGATGATTTTTCGGGGCAACTGGGCTTCAAGCCTGCGGCCGCTTCCGCTTCCTCCGGAAGGCAGGCCTTCGAGGTGGCCCTGTGCAGCCGTTGTCATCGATTTGCGGGGTCCGGTCATGCGGTGGGTCCCGACTTGACCGGAGTGGCCGGCCGTCTGGGTCGAAGCGACTTGTTGCGGGCCATCCTCCTTCCCTCCGAGTCCATTGCCCAGAACTACCGGACCGACGTCCTGAAGTTGACCGACGGACGGATCTTGACCGGTCAGGTCATCCCTACCTTGGATTACCGATCCCCTTTCCTCTTGCTTGCGGAAAATCCTCTGCAACCCGATCAAGCTATCAAGATACGGAAGGTCGACGTTCTCAACAAGAGGCGCTCGGAATCGTCCATTATGCCTCCGGGTTTGTTGAACAACTTGAGCAAGCAGGAGGTTCTCGACCTTCTGGTCTACCTCGAGGGCAAGGACAACTAGGCCAGGACTTCCCTCATCGCGCCCGTGCTGTCGGCGAAGGAATCCGCTTTTGCACCCATCCTTTTCTGGATGGTTACGAAAAGGTTGGAAAGAGGGACGTCGTTCCCGAACTTAAGGTATTGACCGTGCCGGAAACCCATGTCCCGTCCGCCTGCAAGCACCAAGGGGTAGTTGGTATTGTTGTGCGTCTTGCTGTTGCTGCTGCCGTAGAAGAGGCAGGTGCTGTCCAGAACGCTTCCCTCGCCCTCCTTCATCTCGCTGAGGCGCTTGATCAAGTAGGCCAGGCACTGGGTCTGATAAAGATCCCACTTGCCTTTGTTCTCGGCCCCTTTTCCTCCTTTTCCGGCTCCATGGGCCAGGCCGTGGGCATCCTTGGCGAAACCGAGAAGGGAAGGGAATTTGTTGGCGATGGAAATGGCTCCGTGCATGCTGGCCAATTGGTAGGTGACGAAGCGGGTGGAGTCGGTCTGGAAAGCAAGGGCGATCAGGTCGAGCATGGTATGGATCAGCTTGCCCGGGGTCTCGTTGTCGGCGTCCAGGGTAAGGCCCTCGGCGTTGACCTTGGGCTTGGGCACGTCCAGCCAGCGGGCTGAGCGCTCTACGTCCTGTTCGATCTCGCGCACCGAAGTGAGGTACTGATCGAGCTTGTCCTGATCGGTCTTGCCGAGCTTGCGCTGCAGGGTTTTGGCCTCGCCAAGGAGAAGGTCGAGATGACTGCCCGTGCGGGTCAACCCTTTCCTCTGGGCATCAATGGATTCCCCCTTGAGTCCGAACAGCTTCTCGAATAGGAGGGCCGGTCGGTTGAGGGAGGGAATGGGCTGTCCGTTATTGGCATAGGACAGGGTATTGGCTCGGGTGGGAAGCCCGGTGCCTCCGTCCGAGGAAAGGGTCAAGCTGGTGAAGCGGGTCTTGGTTCCGAGCCGATGGGTGCGGGCCATGAACTGGTCGAGGGAAATTGAGTTCTTCAACCCAGTGGCCCCGAGGCTCATTTCCTCCCCCGTAAGAAAGGTATCGCCACTGTCGTGCCCACCGATTCTTCTTACCTTTGGATGGGACAGTCCGCCCAGCACGGTGACTTGATCGCGCCAGCGCTCGAGGGGCTCAAGCGACTTGTTGAAGGTGAAGTCCTTCCCTTCGCCCTTGGGGAACCAGTGCCAATGACCAGTCTCGCCATCTTGGCTGGGAAGGCTTACCCCGTAAGGAAAATAGATCGAGCAGAACCTGCGCGGCGGAGCCTTGACGGCCGGGGCGGCCAGGGATTCCATCCAAGGCAGGGCGAGGGATATGCCCGTTGCCCGGAGCATGGCCCTTCGGTTCATTTGGAACTTGTTTACGGTCATGATCTTAGAAAACAATGAGAGATTATGCGAATTAACGCGACAAAAAAGCTTCGCTCCGAATGATGTTTTTCATCAAGGCGGAGAGCCGGTAGCCATCCTTGGCAAAGCCTTCGCTCAACTTCTTGACCTTGGGTTCGTCGGGCAAATCGAGGGATCGGCCGAGGGCGTAGGTCAGCATCTTGGAGGCCAAGGCGTGGGCAAACTGGTCCCGTCTTTGATCCATCAAGAATTTCTTGAGATCCTCCAATCCGTTAATTTTGTGGTTTCCGGGCAATACGGTCTCAGTCGAAACCGGTTTTTTCATGCGTACGGTCTTTTCTCTGAACAAACCTATGGCGTCGTAGGACTCGAGAGCGATACCCCAAGGGTCGATGCTGCGGTGGCAATCGGCGCAGGCTGCTTTTTTGCGGTGAACCTCCAATTGTTCGCGTACGGAAAGCTTTTCAAAGTTTTCCACGCTTTGCTCGATGCCCGGAACGTCGGGGGGCGGAGGCTTGGGTGGATCGTGAAGCAGGCGTTCCCTAATCCAGACGGCCCGCTTGATGGGGTGGGAGTCCGCCCCGTCCGAGCCGGAGAGTTGAATGGAGGCATGGCCCAGTACCCCGCCCGGCCTGTCCGTGCCCTTGAGGGAAACCCGCTCGAAACGCTGGGACTTGGGTCCCTTCAGGCCGTAGTGCTTGGCCAGGGAGGCATTGAGCATGGTGAAATCGGCATCAATGAACTGGAGGGCGGACGAATCGCTTCGGAGGATTTCCCTGAAGAACTCTCGTGTTTCGCTCATCATGTCCGTTTTGAGGGAACTGTCGAATTTCTCGTAGTACTGGGGATTGATGGCGACCCGGTCGACCCCGTCCAGATCGAGCCACTGGGTACTGAACTGGTCGGCGAACCGATCCGATTTCTCGTCCGCGAGCATACGCTCGAACTCCTTTTCCAAAACCTCTCTCTTGAGAAGACTTCCATCTTCCGCAAGTGCGAAGAGCTGGTCGTCGGGCATGGAGCTCCAAAGGAAATAGGAAAGACGGGAAGCAAGCTCGTGGGCATTGAGGGGTCTTCCTTTTTCCCCTTTGTGTGGCTCGCTCAGGTAGATGAAGTTAGAAGAGGCCAAGGAGGCGGCGAGGGTTTCCCGGAGGGCGAAAAGGTCTGAATCCTCTTCCTTTCGGATGCTCTTAAAATGACCAACCCACTGGGCGAGCTCATCCTCGGACACGGGCCTTCGCCAGGCTCTGCGCAGGAAACGGCCAATCACCGTCCTTGCGGTTCCGGGTTGGGAAAGGGTCTCCCCATCATGAATGATTCTTCTATGCTGGGGAGGAGGCCAAGACGGGTAATCGTTGCGGACGAATTCCACCGAATCGATGATGATGCGGGAAAAGTTGGGGTCTTCCGGGTAAACCTTGGCTTTTTTCTTCCTTAGCCTGGGAAGGGGCTTGCGGGCTTGATGAAGAGCGATTTTTTCCGAATGAGCCAACCAGTCGGGGTCAAGCAACCGGTAATTTTTCTTCAGGTCCGCCAATTCTTTCTCGTCGAGGGACTCAACGCCTCCCAGTTTCCCGGCGACCTTGACCAAGGCCATCACCTCGGCCCGTTCCGATGGCCCGTCAAGCGGCGGGACCAGCATCGAGGAAAGGGAGAACCTTGGCCTGCCGATGGTCTGGCCAGAGTTTTGCAGAAAGTCCATCTCGACAACGAATTCGGAACCGCCTTCATGCTCGATCGCCTCGCTGAATTCAAAGGAACAAGAGTGGTTTCTGCCCGTCTGGTTACCGGGGCTCCAGCCCGTATTTTTCTTGTCCGCGTCAGTTGAGGCGGCGGCTGACAACTGTTCCTTGGCTTGCCTGAAGTTGCCCTGCGGGTTGATCAGTTTGACCGGCTTGCCTTTGCCCTCGGTTCCGATCGGCTTGGCGAAGACGCGCAGGTCGCTGAGGAGGAAGTTCCCGTTGCCCGCCCGCCCGGGACCTTTTTTCTTGAGGGACTTGTCGGCCAGGGCCTCAATCCGCATGGCCCGCACGCTTGGCATGTCGACGCGGGCCTTGACTACCCATCTGTCGTTCTTGGGGTTGGGCCCGGTGACCAAAAAGGATCCGTCCTTAAGCGGTACGAAACCGGAGCCATCGAGGGATTCGGGTTCGGCATTTCCGAGAATGGCCCAGACCGGCTCGGCGCTCTTTTGCTCCGACGGATCAAGGAGCCATTTCTCAAAACGTCCAGGCATTTTCTCCCGTTCGAACAGCTCGCGCCGGGCAAGTAATTCAGCCCTTTCCTTTTCCCATTTTTCAAGTTTCTGCCGGGTGGCCTCCGCATTGATCTCCTCCACGATTTCCTTGTTCTCTCCCTGAGGTGGGGGGGTGCCGTCCTTCAGGATGTTCCGGAAGGTGATCACGCCGTTGAGCTTGTCGAGCGGCACGTGGCTTTCGGGTCGAGGAAAAAAATGAGCATGAGAGGCGAGCTCGTAGTATTGAGGAGTGTTGGAGGTAATGGCTACTTCGCCCAGGTCGTCCATCACGTTGAGGTTCAGACCAGATACGAAGTAACCGTAACGACCCGAAAGAATGGGGGCAGGTTGTCCCGGCTTGCGGTCCGTGGAGGCCTTGACCCGGACGGTCAGTCGGCCTTCCCTTGGTGGCTTCTTGAAGGAACCGTGCCAATAATTGACCCGCCCGAGTCTCGGTGATGAGTAGGCCAGGTAGCGCTTGTTTCCCGGACCCCGGATGTTCCCTTTGTTCCAAACCACTTCGCTGGTCGAGGTTTCAGGCTTCCCTCCATCGAGGAGGACGTAGTCGAGGGCTTTCCGGGCCGACTTCAGGTAGTTCTCGATTTGCACGGCCGAGGTAACTTGGCTGGCCCCGTTATTAAGAAACCCGTCCGCAGAAAGGGAGTCGTTGGGCAATTCGTCCGCATAGTCGATCTCGAAGCCCAGCAGGTCGGCCATGGTATGTTGGTACTCTGCCCGGTTCAGACGGCGCATGACCAAGGTGCTTTCAGTCCCCTGCATTTTTTGAAAGGCTTCGGAAAGGTTGCGGTCGATCCATTCGGTAAGAATTTTTCTATCCTCGGAGGACAGGGGATCCTCCTCCTCAGGGGGCATCTCACCGAGCTTGACCTGGTCGGATGCATCGTGCCACGTCTCCGCGGCGGCCCGGTCCTTGAGGAAATCGATGGAAAGAGTATCCAGCCTCAGCTTGCCCTTTTGCGTCTCCGGACCATGGCAATTCACGCAATGGGTTTGGAGAATCGGACGGACGTCCTTCTCGTAGGAGTACGGGGATGGTTGTCCGGTCTTTGCCTGCAAGTCAAACGCCCCGGCCAGCAAGCAGAGGGTCATCCCAAAAAAGTTTGTTTTTCGGTACGAAAGCACTTCCCTTTATCCTATCCCAACCCCATCCCCTGCAAAAGGAAAAAACCCGCTTAAACCGTGATTTTTTGGTCGCTTGTTCCGTTCTTTTTTCGCTTGGATATGGTTTACTCAACCCCTTAGTTTATCAAGTAATGAACCTCAAATCCACCCTCACCCTTGCCTGGGCCGCCTCCTTGGTGGTGGTATCCTCCATGAGCGCCCGTGCTTCCACGCCTAACGTCATCATCATCATGGCGGACGATCAGGGGTATCAGGACCTCGGTTGCTTTGGTTCGCCCAAGATCAAGACCCCCCACATCGACCGGATGGCCAAGGAGGGCATGCGATTCACCGACTTTTACTCGGGCGCTCCGGTTTGCACCCCCTCGCGGGCTTCGCTTTTGACCGGTTGCTATGCCAAGAGGGTGGGTGGCCTGGGCGTTCTTTTCCCCCGGGACAAGCGCGGGCTTAACCCCGATGAGATCACCATCGCGGACTTGCTTAAGACGAAGGGGTACGCCACTGCCTGCATTGGAAAATGGCACCTTGGGCACCTCAAGGAATTCCTGCCCACCAGCCAAGGCTTCGACACCTACTTCGGGGTGCCTTACAGCAACGACATGACCCTCGATCCGACTCAGCCCCTGGCCAATGACGTTGTTTTGCGTGAAGGGGTCACTTTGGAGAACATCAAGAGCCGGGTGAAGAAGAACCTAGTGCCTCTGATGCGCGATACCGAAATCATCGAATATCCGACCGACCAGAACACCCTAACCAAGCGCTACACCGAGGAAGCCATTGCCTTCATCAAGAAGAACAAGGAAAAGCCCTTCTTTATATACCTTCCTCACACCATGCCGCACATTCCTCTCTATGCCACCCCCCAATTCGAAGGTAAAAGCGAGATCGGGCTTTACGGGGACACCATCGAGGAACTCGACTGGTCGACCGGTCAAATTCTCGATACCCTCCGCAAGCTGAAGCTGGATAAGAACACTTTGGTCATCTACACCTCCGACAACGGTCCTTGGAAGCTTGCCACCAACTCTTGGGTGAAGGGCAACATGAACCGCCGTGTCGGGGGATTCGCCCATCCTCTCAAAGGTTACAAATTTTCCCGCTTTGAGGGCGGGATGAGGGTGCCAACCGTGATGTGGTGGCCTGGTCGCATTCCTGCCGGCAAGGAGTGCTCCGAAGTGGGGGCCAGCATGGACTTCCTCCCCACCTGCGCCGCGATCTCCGGGGCCAAGGTACCCGATGATCGTGTGATTGACGGGAAGAACCTTCTTCCCTTGATGGAGGGCCGCAAAGAGGCCAAGAGTCCGCACGAGGCCTTCTTTTACGGTACGGAGGCCGTGCGTAGTGGACAATGGAAGTTGAAAGGCAGGGAATTGTTCGATCTGGAGAAGGATATCGGGGAGACCAAGAACCTGGCCTCGACCAACCCCGAGGTCGTCAAGCGCCTCGGTGGATACCTGGCCGCCCACAAGGAAGACCTGGCCAAGAACAAGCGCCCGGCCGGTGGCCCGCCAAAGGAGCTACGAAAGAGGAAGAAGAAGTGAGAAGTTGATCATTTCTAGATTCTAACTTTAAAGGTTGGAATCTTTTGGAGTGGAAGCCGGTATCTTTCTCAGAAGTTTGAATTGGTTGCCCTTTGGGGTTAAAATAATAGTTTGTCATTTGGCTGACATGCGACTCTTTCACCTTTTTCCATTCTAAATTCCTTCATATCACATGAGTCATACCTACGTGCCACCCAAGCGGAAGACCAAGGTCGTCTTTGTGCAACTCGGTTCCCCCGAGGCTCCTACTCCGAAGGCGTTGCGCAAATACCTGCGCAACTTTCTTGGCGACCCACGCGTCATCGACATCAATCCTTGGGTCTGGAAGATTATTCTGAACGGTTTCGTGCTTCCTTTTCGCCCTGCAAAGTCAGCCAAACTCTATGAGAGGATCTGGGACGGAAAGAGTTTTCCCCTGATCACCAACACCGAGAATTTCACCAACAGTGTGAGGGACGAACTTAAGAAGATCGACCCCGAGGGCTATGTCGAGGTCAACCATGCATTCCTGCTCTCGCCCCCTTACGTCGATGAAGTGTACGACAGCTGGGAGGAGGATCTGAAGAACAACGTCGGAGCCACCAAGCTGATGGTCATCCCGATGTTCCCCCAGTATTCCGAGAGTACCATCGCCTCGGGTGTGGACGCCTTGGCCAAGGAGTTGTCCAAGCGGGTGAAGATTCCCACCTTCGAGGTGATCACGAATTTTCACCGGACCCACGCCTTCATCGACAATTCGGTCACCCAAGTCGACGCGAAGGTCGAGGAGCTCAAGAAGGAGGGCATTGAGATCGACAAGTTGGTCATTTCCTTTCACGGCATGCAGAAAAGACGGGTCGTTTTCAAGGGTGATGACTACTACCGGCACTGTTACGAGACCTACCGCTTGATCGTCGACCGCCTCAAGCACCTCGGGCCCGAGCAGGCGGTCATGACCTTCCAGAGCCGTTTCGGTTCGGAGGAATGGATCACTCCGTACACCGAAGATACGGTGGAAAAATTAATTGAGGAAGGAAACAAGGAATTGTTGGTATACTCCCCGAGCTTCGTTGCCGATTGTCTGGAAACCACGGACGAATTGGGTCACGAACTAGCTGAGGAGGCCAAGGAGTGGGGCGGGAACGTCTATCCGGTCGAGTGCCTCAACACGAACGAGCAGTGGTGCAAGGATTTTGCCAAGTACGTTTTGACCCAAGCCGAGGGTTCGGCGCAGGACAAGGAAGACATCGAATACCAGATGATGACCGAAGATTACGAGCACATGCCGGAATTGGCTATGAATCAGTCCTGATTTCCGGAAAGTCCTTGTCCGCCACTTTTTCGATAATAGCCTCTTTTAGACTCGTTGAGCTTGGTCTCATCCTCTTACGATGGGATTATGAAAAAATTACCCGCCCTGTTTCTATCCGCCTTGCTCATCCCCGCCTTCGCCTCCTCTGCCAAGCATCACGAGAAGAAGGAGAAATCCGATCCGTCGATTCCACCAGTGGTCACTCCCGGAGTGCACGGTACCCCGGATAAGGCCGGCACTCCCCCCTCCGACGCCATCGTGTTGTTCGACGGCAAGAATTTCGACCAATGGGAAAGTGGAAAGGGTGGGGAAGTGAAATGGAAACTCGTGGACGGAGCTATGGAAGTTGTTCGTGGATCGGGATCCATCCGAACCAAGGAAAAGCTTGGCTATGGTCAATATCACGTCGAGTGGCGCACCCCAGAGGTGGTCAAGGGCTCTGGGCAGGGCAGGGGAAATTCGGGCTTCTTCCCCTTGGGCGGACCTGAAGTCCAGGTTCTTGATTCCTATGAGAACTCGACCTATTCCCATGGTCAGGCAGGAGCCATCTACAACCGCTACCCGCCCCTCGTCAACGCTTGCCGGGCACCGGGGGTCTGGCAAAGCTACGACGTCATCGTGCATGCCCCGATCCAAGACGAGGCCGGCAAATACCTTCGTAAAAGCGCCTACACGGTTTTGCACAATGGAGTACTGATTCAGGACAATATGGAAGTGGGAGGATCGCTGGGCAAGACCGGGCATCTCGCTTTGCAGGACCACGGCAACCCGGTGCGCTACCGCAACGTCTGGTTCAGGCCCTACCAGGATCCTATCCCGATGAAGCGCAAGTAGACCTTGCTCCCCCTCGAGTTTACAATGAAGGCTAAAGCCTGGCCATACTTTCTGACGACTGTCTTTCTTTTCCAGGCCTTGGAATCGCAACCCGCTCAACGGTGGGAATTCTCCAACCGGGCGAGTAAGATAGATCCACTGGCCAAGGAACACCCGGAGATCAAGTTCACTTTCGCCGAGGTCAAGGGCAAGTATCAAGACCTTCAGCATGCCATCGTCGATACCCGTGTGGCGTCCCGTGACCGCCTCGTTATCTGGTTGATGAGTTACAATGGTGAACTCTCCAAATACTTGAGCAGTTTGGGACTGCACCTGATCCAACCTCACTATGCCAACCGCTGGTTTTCCACCATTCCCAAGGAAACGCACGATACCGGGGAATGCCTGGGTAAAATCCGCTTGGAAGCTGCCACGGGGGAAGACCACAGTCCGCTCGTCGTGATTCCAAAGCCCGATGGTTTGGCCGCCCGATCGCTGAAATTCGTCCAATGGTTGGCCAACGAAAACCCACAAGGGAAATGGGAACGCTTTCTCAATGAAAAACAAACGGATCTGCGATGGGACAAGGTCATCCTCTCGGGCATATCCCATGGTTCGACCACCTCGGCGCGTTTTGCCAAGCATCAAAAGGTCGCCCGAGTGGTTGCGTTTTCGGGGCCCCGCGATCAGTTGGAATCCTGGCAAAGCCTGCCATCTGCCACCCCCTCCAACCGGTACTTCGCCTTTACCCACATACTCGACAAGGGATGGACGGCCGATCACTATTGCCGCTCCTGGCAAATGCTCGGGTTGGCCAAGTTCGGGCCCTTGGTAAATGTTGAAAAAGCCAAGTTTCCCTTCGAAAACTCACGGCGTTTGATCACCGATTTCGACGTCGATGGAAACGCCAACAAGGCGCACGGCATCGTGGTTCGGGACGGGCGCTGGAAGGAAGTCTGGAAATATCTTTATACCCATCCGGTCGACCAAGTCGGAAAGCCATCGCCACCCGACCCCGATTGCACGATGAAGATTCGCCCGAGTTGAAGGCTTTGACGCATGCTTTCCAAGCGTTTATTCAATTCTGGCGATAAACCGCCTTTCATAACCATGATCAACCCAACACCAAAAACCATGAGCACATTCGTATCCAGATTAACCATTCAGTCGATTGCCTTTCTTGCTTTGGCAGGCCTTCTTTATGGAGGCAAGAAACCCGAGGAACAGAAGGGATACGACAAGGGTAAGGACGTTGGATTGAAGGCCCCAAAGGGAGCTGAAGTTCTTTTCGACGGAACCATGGAATCGGTCCGCAAGAACTGGGTAATGTGGCCCAAGAAGGAAATGGAAATCACCTGGAAGATCATGGACGACCCGAAGGGCAAGGGAAAGACCCTCATGACGGATGGTGGAAGGAAATGGGGCACGCATGACCTGGTGACCAAGAAGAAATACTCCGATTACGAGGGGCACGTCGAATTCATCATGATGGGAGCCCGCGGGGATGGGAAACCGGATGGTTACACGAACAGCGGAGTCTACATGCAGAACCGCTATGAGATTCAAATCGAATCACCCAAGGGAAAAAACATAAAGGATCCCTACAACTGGAAGATCGGGCCTCATGGAATTGCGGCTTTCTGCATGGACCGGGTGCCAGACCGCAATGCATGGAGGCCGAACGGCCAGTGGCATGCCTTCCACTTCATCTTCAAGGATGCGAAATGGGAGGGCGAAAAAAAGGTAGCCAATGCCCGGGCCACGGTCTGGTGGAATGGAATCAAGGTCCACGACGATGCCGAGGTGAAGCATGCCAATGGCGGGATCAAGGTTACCTCCGCTCCGGGAGGCCTCAAGCTCCAGGAGCATGGCCAGGACGTTCGCTACAGGAACGTCTGGATACTGGATCAATCCAATTGACCGGCACCTGAACAAGGGGCTCGTCCTGACGAGAATGTCCTGGGCGGCTTGATGGAGCAGGAGGAAATAGACCGGGTGGTTCGAAACCTGACTGGCTCAACCGCACTCAGACCTCGGGGCAGGGTGCAAAGCCTTTGGAGCGGGTATGGTAGCATTGACCGCATAGGCCTCGAGGGAACGGACGTCACAAGCGTCATCGTAAAGCGCGTCCAGCCCGGCCGGGGCGGACATCCGCGCGGGTGGAATACGGACTTTTCCCACCGAAGAAAACTCAAGTCCTACCAAGTGGAAACCCATTGGTACGGACGGCAGCGGGAACGGGGGGAGCCCGGTCTGGCCCGGATGCCCGAATGTATCGGCGCGAAGGTCGAGGGGGATGAGGTCCTGCTGGTACTCGAGGATCTCGATGCGGCGGGGTTTGCGGGGCGTAGAAACTCAGTCAACAGGGTCGAGTGGCAGGCCTGCGTCCGTTGGCTGGCCGCCTTCCATGCCGAGAACCTGGGAGTGGATCCTGGCGGCCTCTGGGAAAGCGGGACTTACTGGCATCTCGAGACCCGTCCCGATGAACTGGAGGAACTGGATGACCGACCCCTAAAGGAGGCTGCCGCGGCCATTGATGCCAAGCTCAAGGCGACGCCCTTCCGCGGCCTGGTTCATGGCGATGCCAAGTTAGCCAACTTTTGCTTCGGCCCCGATGGGTCGGAAGTGGCTGCGGTCGACTTCCAGTACGTCGGTGGCGGATGTGGGATGAAGGACCTCGCCTACTTCGTGGGAAGCTGTTTCCGCGACGATGAGGCCGAGCGCCGGGAGGAGGAGGTCCTGACCTTTTACTTTACGGAGTTACGAACCTTCGTGGAGAGAATTGGGCGGGATCTCTGCCCGGATAGGCTGGAAGCGGACTGGCGGCCTTTGTACCGGGTGGCTTGGGCCGATTTCCATCGCTTCATGAAAGGCTGGAGCCCCGGGCATTGGAAGCTCAGCGACTATAGCGAACGGGTCACCCGCGAGGTGATCGAATCTCTGCAGGAGGAAACGGTCTGATGAATCTTGAGGCATTGACTCGGGAAGCTTCGCAAGCCGCCCTTGAAGCCGGAGAAATCATTCGTTCGCACCAGAATCGCGATGTCGACGTTGTCCATAAGGAGGGAGGGGACACCTATGCGTCCCAAGTGGTGACCGAGGTCGACCGCAAGGCCCAGGATGCCATCCTTCAGGTTCTCGGACCGACCTGCGAAGAGCTCGACCTCGCGGTGCTCACGGAGGAGAGCGAGGACGACCATGGGCGTCTTGAGAAGGATTTCTTCTGGTGCATCGATCCTATGGACGGCACCTTGCCGTTTATCCGGCGCGAACCCGGTTATTCCGTTTCCATCGGCTTGGTGGCTAAAGACGGATCGCCCCGGATCGGGGTGGTCTACGATCCTGTCCACGACGTTCTTTGGCAGGCAACGAAAGGGGAGGGCATCCTCAGAAACGGTGAGCCCTGGACCTTGGATGCATCGTCGGAAGAACTGACCTTCACATACGACCGCAGTTTTGCGGATCACCTGGAGCGCGACCGGGTCTTGCAGGAGCTCGAGGACTATGCTCATTCCATCGGGTTGAAAAAACTGGTAGCTACCCAATTCGGAGGGGCGGTGATCAATGCCTGCCATGCCTTGGAGAATGGGCCCGGTTGTCACTTCAAGTTCGCCAAGCCGCAGGAGGGTGGGGGAAGCCTCTGGGATTATGCCGCCACCGCTTGTTTGTTTGAGGAGGCCGGGGCCGTGGTGAGCGACGTCCATGGCCAACCCCTTGACCTTAACCGCTCGGACTCCACCTTCATGAACCACCGCGGAGCCGTCTATGCAACCGACGAGAACTTGGCCCAACGCATCCGGGAGATTCTCACCCATTCGCCCTAGGCGTCCCGGATGCTCCCATCGCAAGAGCCGGCGCACCGTGCTTATCCCTTGCAAGAAAGGATTGAAAGTTCAAGGATGGGATCATCCCTAAGATGAAACGCCCTACCTTCTTCGCCTGTTCGATAACCTTTCTCTTGGCCTGCCTTTCCCTTGACGCCAAGAGGCCCAACATCCTCTACCTCTACGTAGACGACTTGGGTTGGGGCTCCATCGGGCCCAACGGGCAGGCCGATCGCAGGGCCTTGGGCGAGCCTTACGTAATGACCCCGAATCTCGATCGCCTGGCCGCTGCAGGGATCAATTTCAGGCGGGGCTACGGGTGCACGGTTTGCTCGCCCGCCCGCTCTTCCCAGCAGACCGGTTTTCATCAGGGCTACACCTTTGCCGACCGCAACGATCCGGACAATGCGAAGAAGGCAATCCGAACGGACGACCTGACCATGGGCGACGTCCTGTCCAAGGCGGGCTACCACACGGGCTACTGGGGCAAGTGGGGCTATGGCGGATCCAAGGACATGCAAAACCCGACCCTCGACAACCTGCAGACACTCCCCACCTCTCACGGGTACCAGTCCGTGGTGGCCGAGTTGCACCACGTGCGGGCCCATACCTTCTTCCAGCCTACCCTCTGGCACGCTCCCGCAAGGCCTATGGCGCCCGGGGGTCTGGAACTCAAGCCCAACAGCATGGCGCCTTATCAAAACAACAAGGCCTACCCAGATTACCCGGCCGGCCAGAATCACCCGGACTACCCGAAGGTCGCCTACTGCGACGACGTCTATGCCTTTGCCGCCCTCGATTTCGTTCGCCGGCAGGCGGTCCGCTACAGGGAGAGCAGGGAACCGTTCTTCGCCTTGTTCGCCGCCCAGATTCCTCATGCCCCCTTTGCCGAAATCCAGAAACTTCCGCAATGGGACAAAGCCTACGGGGACAAGGCTTTCTTCGCGAAACTGTCTCCCCAGTCCAGGCAGTGGTGCGCCATGGTTACCCGCATCGACGCTCACTTCGGCAACCTGCTCGCCGCCCTCGATGACCCCAACGGCGATGGCGATCAATCGGACTCGGTGGCCAAGGAGACGCTCGTGGTCTTCCAGTCTGACAACGGGGGGCCGAGGGGTAGCAACCGCGAGCAACTGGGTGCCAACGGCGGCTTGTTGGGCTCCAAGGGAAGCATCTACGAGGGTGGGATCCGGGTCCCGACCATTATGCGATGGCCGGAGAAGATCCACCGGAACTCGAAGCTGAAGGCGGGCACAAGCACCGACTTGGTGGTGGATTGCTCGGATCTTCTGCCCACTTTTTGCGAACTGGCTGGAGCCCCCGCCCCGATCGGCTTGAGCGGTGTTTCCATAGCTCCGATCTTAGCCGGTGCGGGGGAACGGCGAGTGAGGGAATTCCTGATCCACGAAGCGGGAGGCCAAGCTTCCATTATCCGCGGGCGCTACAAGCTCGTTCGTCCCCGTGGGAAAACCAAGGCGGTCGGAGGGAAGGGTAAACGGCCCAATAAGGGGGCCGTCGCAAAAGATTCTTCGAAAATCCAGCTCTACGACCTGGAGACAGACCCGGGAGAGAAGAACAACCTTGCCTCGCAAAAACCTCAACTGGTCAAGGAACTCCTTCTCCTCCTGAAGGGTGAACGGGTGGACGAGGAGGCGGGCTTTGCCAACACCTATCACACTTGGAAGGGACCCGATGACGGCTTGATTCGCCAAGCCTCGAACTGGAGCGACTACCTCTATGAAAACGCCGGCATCACCTACATGAAGGAGAGTGGTTCGCCCCAGGCTCACTGGTGCGCGAGGATCCCGGGCGGATCGGCGGTAGCGAAAGAGAATGCCGAATTTCTGGGTCTTGAAGTCGGTGGCGCCTTGACCGTCCGTCCGGGCGTTTCGATACGAGCCCGCAACGAGCTTCGGGTCGCCTCCAAGGGGCAATTGATTCTTCAGGGAGGGGCGATCAAATCCATGAGATGGGTGGACGTTAAGCCCGGAGGAACCCTCGCTGGTCACGGTACCGTGATTGCCGATCTTTTCTCCCAGGGCACCTTGGCCCTGAGCTTGGAAGAACCCCTGGTCGTGGAAGGGGCCGTCAAGCTATCCGGCAAATTGAGTTTGAGTGGTGTTGGGAAAGTGAAGAGCGGGAAAAGCATCTCCGTGCTCAAGGCAAAGTCTATTTCCGGTGGATTCTCCAACAACGATGCCCTCGTGGATGGCAAGAAGTACGCTATTTTCTATACCCCGACCGGAATCTCGGTGCGGGCCAAGCAATGATTGCCGGAAGCTTCCGAAAGTTATTTATGAAAACAAACCTAGCGCTATTCCTACTTACTGGGTTGTTGATTGCGTCAACTTTCGCCCGGGAAATCGGCAAGCTCGACTTCAAGACCTACTCGGGCTATTTCGTCTCCAATAAATTCGAGCCCGATGACCCCCTTTCCTTCGTCGCTCTCCATGACCGAAAGAAGTTCGATCAGGTCTTCGGCGTGGCCTTCGTCTTCGGGGACAAGTCTCCCCGTCTGCCCCCCAATGCCTTCGATAGCCGGCTCGTACTCGCCGCCATAAGGAGAGGGAAGGCCTTTTGCACTTTCGAGGTTTCCTCCGTGACCGTAGAGGACGGGGTCGTGTTTTTGCGGTATCGGACCACGATCAATAAAAGCGACTCTGCCAGTTTCGCCTGCCCCTTGATCCTCTCCATCCCCAAGGGGAATTATCAGGCGGTCGAGTTTCATGAAAACGACAAGCTGGTCAAACGCTTGCCTATCGCCAGACAATGACCCGACCCTTCCCATTATGAATCGCAAGCTTCTCTTTTTTCCGTTCGCGTTGGTCCTGTCCACTGCCCTCTGGGCCAAGGATTTGCCCAAGGCCCTGCTCATCGGCGATTCCATTTCGATTGGCTATACGCCGCATGTCGTGGCCGCTCTCAAGGGAAAGGTTCAAGTCATCCATCACCGGGGGAATGCCCAGCACACCGGGACGGGTCTTAAAATGCTGGATCGCTGGGTCGGTAACACGCAATGGGACGTCATTCATTTCAACTGGGGCCTGTGGGACCTGTGTTACCGCCACCCTCAGTCCAAGGAGCAGGGGCGCCGGGACAAGAAACGCGGAACCCTCACGACCTCCCTCGAGCAATACGAAAACAATTTGGATGAACTGGTCACCCGTTTGAAGGAGACGAAGGCAAAACTGATCTGGGCTCACACTTCTACCGTCCCGCAAGGCGAGGCGGGGCGCAGGGTGGGTGACGACGACAAGTACAATGAGGCGGCCACCCGCGTAATGAAGAAACACGGCATCCGGATTAACGACCTGAATTCCCTGACCGATGGTTTCCCCTCCGAACTATTCGTCAAGCCCGGCGACGTCCACTACACGTCCGAAGGTTCGAGGAAAATCGGCCAAGCCGTGGCCAAGGAAATCTCCCAAGCCCTCTCCTTGTAGATTTTGAAAACAGGGGCATTTTTTCCATCCATACGTCCACGAAAAACCCAAAGATTCCAAATGAACGGTTGCATCGCCCAAAAAATGGGTGCATCAAAAACATATTAACCCGCAAAAACGAACACCAATTAGTTTGCCATGAATGATCACCCCCCTACCTCGTCCTTAAGCCGCCGTACCTTCGTCAGGGGGGCAGCCGTTTCTTCCGCCGTTCTGGGGTTCCCGGCCATCACCGAGTCCAAGTCGCCCAATGGCAAATTGGCGGTCGGCCTCATAGGCGTAGGAGGCCGCGGCCGTGGTCACGTTGCGGGATGCCGAAGCGAGCAAGTGGTTTCCCTTTGCGACGTAAACAAGAAGAACCTAGACGGCGCAACCCGTTTTCCCTGGTGTAAGGGAGCCCGCACCTACGTCGACTTCCGCGATTTCTACGAGAAGATCGACGACCTCGATGCAGTGGTCGTTTCCACGACCGAGCATACCCACGCCTTTGCCACCCTTCCGGCCTTGCAGGCGAGAAAGCACGTTTATTGCGAAAAGCCCCTTACGCGGGACGTTCACGAGTGCCGGATCATTACCGAGGCCGCGGCCAAGGCAGGCGTCCAGACCCAGATGGGCACTCAGATTCATGCCGGTAACAATTTCCGGCGGGTGGTCGAACTTATTCAGTCGGGCGCCATCGGAGAGGTTCGCGAAGCCCATACCTGGGTCAGCCGGGCATGGGGTTGGAAGAGCCCCGCCGACGACACCCCCAAGGAAGAGCACCCCGTGCCTGAGTTTCTCGATTGGGACTTGTGGATCGGGCCCGCTCCCTACCGTCCTTTCAACAACGTTTATTTTCCCGGTCCCAAGTGGTATAGGTGGTGGGATTTCGGAAACGGTACCATGTCGGATTTGGGCAGTCATCGAAACGACCTTCCCTGGTGGGCCCTCAAGCTGGACGCGCCCCTGACAATCGAGCCGCTTACGGGACCCAAGCCGCATCACGATATCGCGCCTGCCTCCATGAGCGTAAAGTATACCTTTGCCGCCCGTGGCGACGGATACCCGGCTCTCGAGCATACCTGGTACCAAGGAACCGAGAAGCCCAAGATCTGGCGCGACAAGAAGATTCCTCAGTGGAACGATGCAACCCTTTTCATCGGAGAGAAGGGCATGGTCATTTCCGATTACGGTAAACACGCGCTTCTCCCCGAGGATAAGTTCAAGAATTTCGAGAGACCCAAACAATGGATCGAACCTTCCCCGGGGCAGATGGCCGAATGGATTCGCGCCTGCAAGGGAGAAGGCCCCGAAGCGTTGTGCAACTTTGCCTATGCCGGTCCGCTTACCGAGGCCAATCACCTGGGCAACGTCGCCTACCGGGCCCAAAAGAAATTGAAGTGGGATGCCAAGAACATGAAGATCCCCAACGCCCCGGAGGCTGAGAAGTATCTTGGGCGTACCTACCGCAAGGGCTGGAAGCTGGGCTGATGAAGGGTCTTGTGAAAGCGCCCTCTATCTTTGGGTGGTCCCTGGTTTCCCTTGCCGGGGCCCTCTTCTTGTCAAGCTGTTGTACCATGCCGCCTGAGCGTCCCCTGCAGCATGTGGGAGTAATCGATACTCACATCCACTTGTACGATACCAACCGATCCGAGGGCGTGGATTGGCCTCCGGTTACCGACAAGGTCTTGTACCGTCCGGTTCTGGCCGAGCACTTCGACGAAGTGGCGGACCGGGAAGGCATTCCGTCCACCGTGATCGTGGAAGCGAGCAGCCGGGTGGAGGACAACCAATGGGTGCTCGATTTGGTGAAGCGCAACCCAGAGCGTTACCTGGCCTTGGTAGGCAGCTTGCCGATTGGTACGGATGAGTTTGCAGGTTTGCTCGAGCGCTTCTCAAAGGATTCCCGTTTCGTGGGTATCCGGATGAGGGACCGCCCGGGAGGAGACGGATTCTTTACCGATGCGGTTTGGCGGGACTTGGGCTTGCTTGCGAAAAAAGGACTGACCCTCGACGTGCTCATCCACAATTTCACGATCGATGAAGTCACCGAAGTCGCCAAGCGCCTGCCCGGTCTGAAGATCATGATCAACCATTTGGGCGGCTTGTCCATCACCCGTGATCCGTTCGACCCGGACTGGAAGCAATCCATTGAAAAAGCGGCCGTCCATAAGAACGTATACTGCAAAGTGAGCGGAATTTTTCAGCGTTCAGGAGTCAAGCCTCCGCCCAAGGATCAGTCCTTTTACTCTCCGGTGTTCAAGGTCGTTTTCGAGGCCTTTGGGGAGGATCGGATCGTTTACGGAAGCAATTGGCCGGTGACCGACCGCGGAGGGAGTTATTCCGAGCAACTCAACGTGATCCAAAGCTACTTCGATCCGGATGTTCACGGAAAGCTATTCCGTGAGAATGCCCTCAAATTCTACGGGCTCGATTGATCCCCCCGCACCTGTTACATCGGGGCGATCCGTCTCGAACCCACGTCCGTGGTGAGCAGAACGTGGGCGTCGAAGCTTTCCGCCAGCAATTGATTCTTCAAGCCGGTATGGTCGGGATCGTCCCATAAGTTTTCGTGTTCCCAGGGATCTTTCTCAAGATCGAACAATTCGCCGACTCCCTTGCCGTGGTAGACGCAGAGCTTGTACCGATTGGTTCGGTGCATGGTTGCGTAGGTTCCGCTGCCACCGGTGAAGTGAGCATCAAGGGCATCGAAATATTCGCAACGGACGAATTCTCGGTGGCTTGCCCCGTCCGATTCGCCGGAGAGTATGGGGAGAAGGCTTTTTCCCTGGAAATAATCGGGTAGCTCAACCCCTGCGAGCTCGAGAAGGGAGGCCGACAAGTCCATCATTTCAACGAGGGCTTCATTCTGCTTGTTCCCTTGAAAATGGGCCGGCCAGGAAAAGATCAAGGGAACCCGGACCAGCCCTTCGTAGAAGCGGCAACCCTTGTACATGAGCCCGTGGTCGCCGAGCGTTTCGCCGTGATCGCTGGTGAAGACGATCACCGTGTTTTCCCGCTGGCCGGTTTCTTCCAAGGTTCGGAGGATGCGCCCGAACTGATCGTCGATCTGGGCGATCATGGCGTAGTAGCGAGCTTGAGCCCCTTTGGCGTCGTGTTCTTCGGGCGTACGGACTTCATCCTGGAAATCGCAATCCGCGAGTTTGGCTTGGGCGTCCAAGTCGCTCTTCTTGAAATGAGGGCCGGGCATCTTTTCCGGATCGAACTGTTCGGCATAGCTTTTGGGAGGGGTAAAGGGCGGGTGCGGATCGTAGACGTTGACGTTGAGCAACCAGGGTTCCTCCCTTTCCTCCCTAATGAATTCAATGGCCCGCTCGGATGCCCATGTCGTCTGGTGCAGTTCGGTGGGAACCCGGTCTTCGCTTTCCCGTAGAGCGTTCAGCTCGCCACCTCGTTCGCGCACCCAGTCGGCGTAGTCGTGTCCTTCCTCCCAGTCGTCCCGGGGAGCGTGGCTGAACTTCCAGTAGCGGAACCCATCGTCGATTCTCGGTTCGGTTCGCTTGCCCGAGCTCTGCAAGTGAAATTTCCCGATCATTCCGCAATCATAGCCGGCTTCCGCAATCAGCTTGCTGATTACTGGAGGCCAGTCGGGGAAGCTCTCGTTCCCGTTGCGTGTGTTGTGGACGCGGCTTGGATAAAGTCCGCTCATGAAGCTTGCCCGACTGGGCGTGCAGATGGGGCTTTGGCAGTAGGTGTGGGTAAAGGACACGCCTTCCCTGACGAGCGAATCCAAAACCGGTGTCCGTACGTGTGGGTTTCCCAAGGCTCCAATCGTATCGAAGCGTTGTTGGTCGGTGCAGTACCACAGAATGTTCGGACGTTCGCTCATCTTGGGAATTCTTAGTTGCTTACGGCTTGTTTGCCGACCCTTTCTTTTTCCTGAAGAGAAGGATGGCGGCGATGGCCAGAAAGCCAAGGGAGATGGGCCGGGTGATCAGCGGGGCGTAACTGCCTCCGCTGGCCATCAGCCCGGCGCAAAGGTTTTCCTCCGCCACGGGGGCCAGAACGAAGCCGATCACGAAGGCGGCGAGCGGCAACCTTGCCTTCTCCATGCGCCAGCCTACCACACCGAAAACCAGCATGACCCCGACGTCGAACCAGAGGCCATTGAGGGCGTAGGCTCCCCAGATGCAGCAAGCCGTGACGAGGGGGAAAAGGATGACCTTGGAAACGGCAGACAGCCTGGCGATCCAGCGAGCTCCTCCGAGCATGAGGAGATACATCATGACGTTGGCCGCCAGAACGGTCCCTATGATGGCGTGCACGGCCTCGGGGTTTTGCCGGAAGAGGAGAGGGCCCGGTTGCAGGCCATGGACGATCAAGGCTCCGAGCAGGACGGCCCCGATCACGCTACCGGGAACGCCAAGTGCGATCAAGGGAATGAGGGCCCCTCCTACGGTAGCGTTATTGGCCGCTTCCGAGGCTACGATTCCCTCCTCGCTTCCCTTGCCGAACTTTTCGGGTTGGCCGGAGGCCCTTTTGGCCGCCATGTAGGCGGCGAGCGAACCGATGTTGGCCCCTACGCCGGGCAAGATCCCGATGAGGGTGCCGATTCCCGAGGACCGGATCAAGTTACCCAAGTGCCTCCTCCATTGGACCAGGGGAATCCAGGCCGAGTCGCCACCCGAGACTTTTTCCACTTCCCCCCCCTTGCCCGCCAGGTCGTCGAGGATCTTGCCGATGGCGAACATCCCGATTAGGACGGGAATGAGCCTGAAGCCCTCGTTCATGGAAGTCATTCCAAAGGTCCACCTGAGTTCACCGGTTGCGGGGTGCATGCCGGGCATGGCTACCAATACACCCAGGCTACCGGCGAGCAAACCGCGGGCCCGGGTGGAATCCCCGACCCCGGCAAGCATGGCGAGGGCCAGAACAACGAGGGAAAAAAGCTCGAAGGGCCCTAGTTTGGTCGACCAGTCGGCCATCGGCTCGGATAACTGCCAAAGAGCGACCCAGGAGACCAGTCCTCCAGCCAGCGAGGCTCCGACCCCGAGGCCGAGAGCCCGGCCCGGTCTTCCCGATGCCGCCATGGGGTACCCGTCGAGCGTGGTCATAACGGCGGCCGGAGTGCCCGGCATGCGCAACAGGGTGGCGCTGATCAGCCCTCCGCTAACCGCTCCGACGTACATGGCGACCAAAAGGACCAGCCCGGCAACCGGTTCCATGGAAAAAGTCAGGGGGAGGGAGAGGGCGATCAACATGGTTCCCGTCAGTCCGGGAATCGCCCCGACCGTTATACCCAGAACCGTACCGAGGAGAACGAGACCAAGAATCAAGGGGTCGGAAAAAAGTTCGATCATGCGTTCTTCCCTTCCCTCCAAACCAGTATGGCGCAAACCCCCACGACTCCGAGGATCATCCATTGCAGAGGCGGAAGGGGAGTCGGTTTCTCGATGCTGATGCCTTCCAGGTCGGCGCTTCGTCTCGCGACGGTCTCTAGAAGCGTTTCCCCGGCTTGCAGCACCGGGTCCATGTGGAGGTTGGCGAGGCGCTCCCTTACCATATCCGTCTCCATGGCTTGACGAAGGAGGTTTTCGAGGTAGACGAGCCTGTCGGCAGGTGTGCCCTTGGGCGCCCACCAGAATTGCATCAATCCGTGCACCGCGTCCACGCCCTGCTCCTTGGCCGTGGGCAAGGCAGGAAAAGAAGGTTCCCGCTTCTGGCTGAGGGTAGCGAGAGCCTTGATACCGGCAGCCTTGAACTGCTCGTACTCGGCGATGGAGAACCCGGTCAGGTCGACGTGCCCTCCCTTCAGTTGGGCGAGTCGCTTGGCCCCGCCGCCAGTTTGGGTGAAGCGGAATTTGGCTCCCGGTTTTCCTTCCTGGAGGAAAAGGGCTGAATAGTGGTTGGGAGCCCCGAGGTTGGTGCCGAACACGAGCTGATAAGGCCTCCTGACGGCCTCCTTCATAAGGTCGTCCAGGGAGTCGTAGGGTGAGTCTTGGCTAACCGCCACGACCACGCCACTGCGCCCAGTGGCGGCAATGGGCTCGAAGTCCGCCGGACCCCAGTCGGCGTTGCCATAGTGCTGGGCGGTGTAGATGCCGTCATGGAGGCAAAGGATGACGTGACCATCCGGTTCCGCTTCGCGAGCCGCCCGGCTTCCGATTGTTCCTCCGGCTCCCGCCACGTTCTTTACCACTAGTGGTTGGGGGCAAAGCCCGTTCTTACGGATGGCCTCCTGGAAAATGCGCACGAAGACGTCGCTTCCTCCGCCTGCCGCAAAGGGAACGATCACCGTAATGGGTTTCTCGGGAAACTTGCCCATAGCGGGGAAAAAAGACAGAAGGATGGCCCAAATCCCCAAGGCCAAAGCGGCAAGGATTCTCATGCTTGATAAACGGGTGGCGGGCATGCTTCCAGTATTAGCGGGACTCGCTTGTGGAGGAAAGCCTCAAGATCAAGGACTGTTCAAGCGATTGGAGGGCGATTCGGGCCCGAATCTATATTTTATCAATAATTACCAAAAAATATCGCCAACCGAGGCTAAAACAGTCTATTTTGTTTATTGTCTAACATGCACTTGGATCGAAGAAAAATGCTTCAAGGAGTGGCGGCCGGTTTCGGCGCCGCCCTCGGAGGTGGTCTTGCCCCTGGCTTGGCCCATGCCGCGCCGCGGGTTGGTTCCGCGCCCAAGCGGGTCATCTTCTTTTTGCAGAACCAGGGTTTTGATCCCGCCACGGCCATTCCCGCCGGCATGAAGAACAGCGGTTCCCTGGCCAAGGCAAAACTACCCGAGCCCATTGAGGCCCTGGAGCCTTACAAGGAGCGCATGCAGATTATAAACGGCTTGCACGGAACCCATACGAGTCCGTCCCACAGTCCTTTCTTCGGGGCCTTGGGTGGCTACCGCGGCGGTGACGGCGTGGCGCCCAGCGCTTCCACCATTGATTATGAATTGAGCAAGGTTCTTCCCGAGACCCTTCTGCCGCACTTGTGCGTCGGCATGGACTCGATCGAGAACATGAAGGCCAAGCCGACCGTGGCCAACCTTTCGGCCAGTGGGGCGGGACAGCCCATTTTCATGCATTCCAACCCGAATCATCTCTACGAGATGCTTTACGGCGGTATTTCGGAGGGTGATATCCGCAAGCAGCACGAGGCCCGTTCCGGCATGTTCGACCGGATCGAGTTGCTGGCCCGGTCCAAGGGGAACGGTCTTCCGGAGTCCGACAAGCAGCGCTACGGTCAGTACGTTCAGGGCTTCAACGACATCAACGTATTGCGGGACCGCCTGGGAAGCGTCTCCGCCCACCTGCGCAAGTTCGCCCCGGAGGTGGATGACGGGTACGCCAACCCCGAGTACGAGACCGACTGGCACGATCGTATTTTGGACCTTGGCATCTCGGCTCTCAAGTCCGGCATAACCAGCGTACTCACCATAGGCTCGGGCCGAGGTGAAATCTTTGGAGCCTGGAAGGGGTTGGGGGTCGAGCAACAGGGGCACAACCTGGGCCACATGAAACAGCCGAACAACCCGATCTGGGTCAAGATCCGCCAGTACAACAGCCGTATGCTGGTCAAGCTCATGGAAGAACTCGACAGCGTGCCCGAGGGCAGCGGCACCATGATGGACAACACTTTGATCGTCTACACCAGTAACAATGCCGACTATCAGCATACCTCGGGCAAGAACTGGCCCGTGATCCTGCTAGGCAACTACGACGGGGCCTTCAAGACGGGTTGCTTTACCCAACTGGACGGCAAACGCCCGATCAATGCCCTGTACGCCTCCATCCTGCGTGCTTCCGGCGTCGAGTGCGACCGCTTCAACATGTCGGAGCAATTGGCCGCCAAGTTCGACTCCGGAACAGGGCCCCTGAAGGAAATCCTGACATGAGCAAATTGGCCCTCGCCCTCGCGGTGGCGGTCCTTTTTCCCCTAGGTGGGACAGCCTTTGCAGGAGACGTCTATCTTCCCGGTGAAAAACCCAAGGGGGACTTCGGGAATTTCGCGAGCGTCTTTCTGGAAAATCATTGTTTCGATTGCCATGACGACGAGACCAGTGAGGGGAACCTCAACCTGCTTGAGCTCGGCAAGGTGGACGAGACCAATGCGGCGGTCTGGAAGTCGATATGGGCCCAAGTAGCGCTCGAGGAGATGCCTCCCAAGAAGAAGAAGCAGCCGGCCGTCGTCGATCGCCTCCGTTTCTCGGACTGGATCATCGGTGAACTTGCGCGCGAGATGAAGGACAAGGGAGGTTTTCATGCCCACAAGGATCCAAACAAGGGCAATTTCCTGAACCACGACCTGCTTTTTGGCCCCTTGCCCGAAGGAATTCGGTTGCAGCCGACCTCTTCCCCGGCCCGCATTTGGCGGGTCACGCCGCAGGAACATATCACGCGGCTCAACGAGCTGATCAACCTCGAGCCTGCCTACAACCCGGAGAAACCGGGCCTGCGAACCCGGGGCGACTTCGTCCCGACCAACCACGGAGGCGAGCTGAAGATGTACTTCGGCACGGACCGGATCATCAAGTGGGAAGGTGGAACCGTTGCCTATGCCACGGCCGTAAAGAGCGTCCCCGTGGTGCTCTCCTCCGCCCGCAAGCATGGGTTGGAAAACTACCCCGACTTTTATTCCGTCAACAGTTCCGAGGCTACCCGGATTCTCGACAAGGCCGAGGATATCCTGCGCTTCATGGCCTACGGTCCGCTCAGCCTAGTCGGCTTTCCCGAGCAAATCACCGACGATCCCAAGACTTGGGACAAGGTCAAGCCCAAGGGGGATCTGCGCGGCCTTCCCACCGCCATCGTCTACAACACCAAAGTCTCCCGGCCGATCACTCCCGTTTACGAGTTGATGAAGGAACCGAACTTCACCGACGAGAACCTCGGTTCCGCAGTGAACTACGTCTTCGAGGCGGTAACCTTCCGTCCGCCTTCGCCCAAGGAATCCGACGAGTATCTCAAGATCGTCAAGGACTCCATCGATAAGGTAGGCAAGGAGAACGGGGTATTCATGGGCTTGTCGGCCATTTTTCTCGATCGCGATGCGCTTTTCCGGCCCGAGCTGGGGCAGGGGAGCAAGCCTGATGAATATGGCCGCGTTATTCTTCGCGACTGGGAGCTTGGCTTGGCCCTCAACCACGCCCTGAGTTACGTACGCCCCGATCAAGAGCTCCGCAAGGCCGTCATGGAAGGCCGAATGAGAACCCGCGAAGACGTAGAGCGCGAACTGGCCCGGATGCTCGAAGACGAGGGCCTGCGCAAACCGCGCGTATTACGCTTCTTCCGCGACTTCTTCGACTACGACCTCGGGGGCTATATTTGCAAGGACAACGCGGCCCTGGCACGGACGGGTGTCAGTTCCCGAGGAACTTCCCATTACCGGGCCATGTTCGACGCGACCGCCAGTACGGACCGTCTGATCGAACTCATCCTTGAAAAGGACAAGGACGTCCTCAAGGAACTCCTGACCACCCGCCAAGTCGTGGCAACCGGGGCCGACAAATCCTACTTTGGCAAGAAAAACAGCAAGCTTGAGCGTGATGAAGCTCTTCAAGCCATAAAAAAGGCAGAAGAGGAAAGACTTCACGATCAGACGGTCGCGGTGGAGACTATTGAGAAGGAAATCGAGGATCTCGAGAGCAAATTTCACGGCGAATCCGGGTATCAGGTTCCCCTTGAGCTTTTGGTCAACGGGAGTTTTTCCAAGGTGACTTTTGAGGAGCCCGATCACTGGGAGTTAGAAAAAGGAACCCTTAACCAAACCGAACTTGCAAATGGGAAAGTAGTTGGGGAACGAGGCGCTGTAACATTGGAACAAAAGTTCTCTAAGCCGATTGCCTCCAAGACTAAATTAATAGTCAAAGCTACTCGGACTGATTCAAGTTCCAACCCGATTTTCTTCAAGGCCATTTGGGACAACGGTTCTCATTCTGAAAGAATCCATCCGACCATTGGTCAAGTGGAGCTCATAGTCCCTGACGGTAAAACGATGACCGGCATCCAGTTTAATACTCGCGCAAATCTTGGGGTATCCGAGGTTTCCTTGAGGGAATATACAGGGGTCCTCAAGACCTTGACGCAAAAGAGGAAGTCGTTGGCCGCCGCTCAAAAGAAACTTGCTCAAAGCAAGAAAAACAAAGGCAAAACAGGGAACGCTTCGGTTACCCAAGCAAACCTAAATGGCCCGAGGATTTACGCCCGGGTCAGTCGCCGGTCATTCGGCAACGGTTCCATGAAACCCGAACGGACCTTGGCCACTGCGCCGGAAGGCCAGCGATTGGGCCTGCTGACGCATCCGAGTTGGCTGGTTTCCCATTCGGATGCAATGGACAACCATGCGATCCTGCGTGGGCGCTGGATTCGCGAAAAACTCTTGGGTGGCGGGATTCCCGACGTTCCCATAACCGTGGACGCCATGCTCCCGGACGAACCCAATACCTCCCTGCGCGAGCGCATGCGCGTGACCCGCGAGAAATACTGTTGGACTTGCCATGAAAAGATGGATCCCCTCGGTCTTCCCTTCGAGACGTACAACCATGCCGGCCTTTTTCGAACCACCGAACTGGATAAGCCCGTCGATACCTCGGGGGAAATCATCGACAGCGGTGATCCCGCTCTGGACGGACCCGTGGCCAACGCCATGGAAATGATCGAGAAACTGGCTGCCAGCGAACGCGTCGAGCAGGTATTCGTCCGGCACGCCTTCCGTTTCTGGATGGGCCGCAACGAGACCTTGAACGATGCCGTGGTTTTGCAGGCCGCCCACAAGGCCTACCGGGCAAGTGGCGGAAGCATGAAGGCGCTTCTTTCCTCTTTGCTGACCTCAGATGCTTTTCTCTACCGCAAGGTTGAGCGCTAGGAGTCGAGTTTTCCTTCCCAGGGTAAGGTAACCTTGGTAAAAAAGTCTGCAGGAACTTAATTTCCATATTTGCAAAAGCTTCCAAATGTGGAAAGAATGAGACTGGTACTGTTTTAATTTCACATCTTTTACGCACTTTAACTTATTATGAAGCTTTCGCGCAGGCAGTTCATTTCCACTACTGGAGCAACCATGGCTCTGCCCTTCATGCCCTCCCTCGCGAGAGGCTCCGAAAGGGCCCTTTTGCCGAATAAGAAGCTTGTCATGATGTACATCCCGAACGGGATCCTGCGCCGCTACTTTTTCCCCGGCGAGGAGGATGCAGTATTGCCCGGCTTCGTGGGTGGCTTCAATGCCGACAAGTTTAAGAACGACAAGAGAATCCTCAACAAGCCCGGAATCTACCCGCTCGAATTTACCTCCACCATGCAGCCTCTGTTGAAGCACAAGGACGACGTCACCATGGTAACCGGACTTGATCGTACTTTTAAGAACGGACAGGACGTGCACGCCCAGGGAGCTTCCTGCTACCTTACGAGCGTCTCCCCCGAGCAGGCCGCCGAGAAGGGCATGAGGCACCCCAACGGCCGCAGCCTGGATCAGGTCATTGGTGACGAGGTCGGGCACACTACCGTCTTCAATACCCTTGAAATCAGTTGCAACGGCTTCACCGCAGGCAAGGAGGACATATTCTTCGACAACATTTCCTGGTACGGGCCGGGGAAGATTGCGCCTTCCATCAAGAATCCCCGCAAGCTTTACGATCGCCTATTCATGGCCGACTCCTACCGGGACCACGTTCAAGACGTGACCGACCTGATCCTGGCCGATACCAAGAGCATATCCCGAAAGCTGGGCAACGAGGACAAGGATACTCTCGACGGTTTCGTGACCATGATCCGGGAGATAGAATTGCGGATCGAGAAACTGGAGAAGATGATCAAGGGAGCGGACGTCGACCAGCCCACCAACGAAATCCTGCCGAGAGGCGAATACATCAGGCTGCAGGCCGACTTGATGCTGGCCGCCCTGCAAATGGGCATCACCAACGTCAGTACCTTCATGATCGGTCCCGAGCGCTGGGACGCCTCCCTCATGTACGAGGGCGTCTTTCCCAAGCCCGTCCAGCACCATAGCATGACCCATAACCAGAAGAAGGAGGAAGTGGCCAAGGAGCTTCAGAAGATCGATATTTTCCACTTGGAACAGTTTTCCTACGTCATTTCCCGCATGAAGGAGATCAAGGAGTCGGACGGCACGACCCTCTTCCACAACTCCCTAGTCACTTATGGAGCGGGCCTCGGCGATGGGGCAACCCACCAGTATTTCGACCTTCCCATGATCGTGGCCGGCAAGGGCCAGGGCCAAATCAAGCAGGGGCGCTTCATCAAGTGCAAGAGCGGAACCCTCAATTCCAATCTTTGGCTCACCCTGGCTCACCTGATGGGTCTGGAAATGGAAAGCTTTGCCGACAGCAACGCGGTGATTTCCGATCTTTGGACCTGACCCCACTTCGATGAAAAGCCTCTCGAGACGACGGTTCCTCGTTGGGAACGGGGCTCTACTTTCGCTCCCTTTCCTGCCCTCTCTCGGGAAAGCCAATCAAGCCTTAAGGCCGGCCAAGAGGTTCGTCATGATGTACTTGCCCAACGGTCTGGTACGGCGTTGCTTCATCCCCGGCGAGGAAGAGAACACCTCGCCCGGCTTCAATACGGTCAAGAAATCCGAGGCCTTCCGCAGGGAAAAGGACGCCACCCCGTCCGGAGTCCGTCCGCTTCGCCTGACCCAGACCATGCAACCTCTGGCGGATCACGATAAGGAACTTACGCTGATAACCGGTTTGGATCGACCCTACAAGCTGGGTGGCGATGCTCATGAACAAGGGGCTTCCTGTTACTTGAGCAGCGTTTCACCCGAGGAGGCTTCTGAAAAAAACCTACGCTTCCTTCAAGGGCGCACCTTGGATCACGTGATCGGCGAAACGGTCGGGCGGGGAACCCCCTTGAAGACGCTTGAGATCAGCTGCAACGGCTTTACCAAGGGCAAGGAGTCGATGAGGTTCGACAACATATCCTGGTACGACGTCGATCGGGTGGCGCCCTCGCTGAAAAGCCCCCAGGCCCTTTACGACCGCCTGTTCCTGTCGGATGACGCTAAATACGACGATCACCTGAACGAGGTGACCAGCCTGGTCTTGGCGGATGCAAAGTCCCTTTCCGGCAAACTGGGCGGAAACGACAAGGATACCCTGGATGGATTCATGACCATGGTTCGGGATATCGAGACCAGGATGTCCCGTCTCCGAAAACTCTTCGCGGATGCAGGAATGTCCCGACCGACCGACGAGGTTTTGCCCCGGGGCGAATACATTAAGCTCCAATGCGACCTGATGATTGCAGCCCTGCAAATGGGAATTACCAACGTGACCACCATGATGATCGGGCCGGAAAGATGGAATGCCCCCATGCTTTACGAAAGCGTTTTCGACAAGCCCGTGGTTCATCATTCCATGTCTCACAACCAAAAAGGCGACAGGTACAAAAAACTTCAGGAAATCGATCGTTTTCACATGGAAAAATATGCGTACGTGCTTTCTCGCATGAAGGCGGTGAAGGAGCCCGACGGAAGCAGTCTTCTCGACAATTCGATCGTAGCCTGTGGAGTGGGCTTGGGAGACGGAGCCACCCATCAATATTTCGACCTCCCCCTCATCCTTGCCGGCAAGGCTCAAGGCGGGCTGAAGAACGGCTTTCACCTCCAGTGCCCCAACGGTACGCCGCTGAGCAATGCCTGGCTCACCATTGCCCGGCAAATGGGACTTGAGGTCGATCGTTTCTCAAACAGTACGGGAACTCTTTCCGCCCTTGCCGCATGAACGTTAAGACCGGATGGATGAGGCTCTGCGCCCTTCTCGAAGGGGGCTTCCTTTTGCTTTTGGGTGGAGGCGTTGCGTTTGCCGACGACTTCGGCTCTCGCCTCAAGCCCCTCTTCGAGCAGAGTTGCATCAAGTGCCATGGAGGCGAGAAGACCAAGGGCAAGGTCGACTTGAAGGCACTGGGCTCGGTCGAGGATTTGCTGGCCAAGCCTGGGCTGATCAAGGAGTTGATCGAGGTGATCGACTTCGCCGACATGCCCCCGGAGGATGAGCCTCAGCTCAGCGACGAGCAAAGGGAAAAGACGGTCCTTGCCCTGAAGGGCTTCATGAGGCTGGCCGTGGAATCCAAGGAGTCCGTGAAGCCCCGGCTCAGCCGGCTGAACCGTTTCCAGTACAACAATTCGGTGAGGGATCTTTTCCAGCTCCGCAAGGACCTCTTCGAGTTGCCGGAGAAACTGATGACCCGCCATCACAATTATCTCCTCACCAAGGAGCAACGGATGCCGGAACAGGTTCGGGTAGCCAGCCATTCGCGCAACCCTCTCCCCGGCTTTCGCGGCGTGCGCCCCTTCCCCAAGGATTTGCGGGCCGCCCACGGCTTCGACAACCAATCCGACCAGCTGACTCTCTCCCCGCTCCTGCTGGACACTTTCCTCAAGCTCAGCGTTTCCATTCTGGAAAGCCCGGACTTCACGGAGGGGATGGTGGGGGTCTGGAAGGAATTCTTTGCCGAGCCCGAGAACCCGGATGATTTGGAAGCGGAAATCAGGATGCGCCTGAAGCCCTTCATCCGCCTGGCTTTCCGGTCATCCGTGGAGAAGGAGGTGCTCGACCGGTACGTCCGTTATGCCCATGACCAGGTCAAGTCGAGGGAGTCCTTCACGGCGGGGATGAAGAAAGTCGCCTCGGCCATCCTGTCTTCTCCGCTCTTTTTGTTCCGGCACGAGACAGTCTTGAAGGATGATCCTTATGCCCTGGCTTCCAGGCTTTCCTATTCGCTTTGGGGAAGTTGCCCCGACGACGCGCTTCTTAAGGCCGCCGAGGAGGGCAGGCTGGGAAACGCGGATGGACTCGCCGAGGTTCTGGAAGTCATGCTCAAGGATCCCAAGATCGAGAGGTTTCTGGATAGTTTCCCGGCCCAGTGGATGCAACTGGAGAACGCCTTGGCGGCCACGCCCGACCCCAAGCTCAACCGCTATTTTTCCATCGACCAAAACTACCCCGCCAGCCTGACCATGGTACTGGAACCCCTTTTGCTCTTCGATGCCGTGTTTCTCGAGAACCGGCCCATCGAGGAGCTGATCAAGCCTTCCTTCGGCTACCGCAGTGAATTTCTCGAGACTTGGTATGGAGATGAGCTCAAGCCCAACGAGAAGAACCTCAAGCAGGCCATCGCGACCAACGACAACAAGAAAAAAAGGATCGAGGAGCTCGGCTTGGAGGTGGAAAAAATGGAACTGGAACTTGCTGCCCTGGTCGATCCCGTCCGCGAGCGGATCTTGTCGGAAAGAGCCGTTGAGAAGGATATTCTCGAACCGGTCGACCTTCGGCCGGTTGCGGCATGGGAATTCGACGGGGACTTGAAGAGTTCGGTGGGCTCCTTTCCGCTCAAGAAGCACGGTAAGGCGGAATTCAGGGACGGCATGGTCGAGATCGGACCGAATTCCTACCTGCAGACCTCCAACCTGCCTTTCGAGCTGAGGGCCAAGAGCCTCGAGGCTTGGTTCCTTCTGAAGAACCTCGATCAGAGGGGAGGAGGAGTCATGGGCATCCAGGGACCCGGCGATTTCTTCGATACCATCGTGATCGGGGAAAGAATGCCAAGGCATTGGATTTCCGGGAGCAACGGCTTCAGCCGGACCGATGATTTCGCCGGTTCCAAGCCCGAGGATTCGATCGACCGGATCATTCACCTCATCATGACCTACCAGCCCGACGGCAGGATCAGCCTCTACCGCAACGGGGAGCTCTACGGAAAACCCTACAAGAAGCCACTCGCTACCTTCCCGAAGGGGAAAACCTCCGTCATCTTTGGCTTGCGACACCTGCCGAAGGGTGGAGGCAAGCACCTTGCCGTGACCATCGACAAGGCCAGGCTTTACGATCGGGCCCTGAATGAGAAAGAGGTTCAGGAGGCGGCCCGGGGCAGCGAATTGTTCGTCTCCAACAAGGATTTGCTGGCGGCCTTGTCGCCCGAGCAAAGAAAGGCCAAGGGGCAACTGGAAAAGAAGCTCAAGGATTCCATGAATGCCTTGAGGAAGGCTCCCAAGCCGATTGATCCGAACAAGCTCAGGGGGGAGGCCCAGAAGCATTTTGATAACGAGATGAGAAGGAAATTGCGCTCCCAGGATTTCAAGAGGGTGGCCCTGACCGACCCGAGATACGGGGGAATCATTACGAATGCGGCCATGCTGAGTATGACCTCCGGGCCCAAGCGGACCCACCCGATTGCCCGCGGAGCCTGGATCATCGAGGTCATTCTCAACGACCCGCCCCCGCCTCCTCCCAACGACGTGCCGCCCCTCAAGGACGATGGAAACTCGAGGAACATGACCATCCGCGAACAATTCGCCAAGCATCGCGAGCATGCCGATTGCGCCGGCTGCCACTCCAAGCTCGACCCGCTTGGATTCGCCATGGAGAACTTCGACCTGACCGGTCGCTGGCGGGAAAAATACGGCAATGGCCGGGAGGTTGATTCCAGCGGAAAGCTTATGAGAAAGCACGTCTACGGCGGAGCCGTCGACTTCAAGGATTCGCTCCTTAAGGAGAAGGACCGCTACGCAAAGGCTTTTGCGGGCCACCTCCTGCGCTACGTCTCTTCAAGGGAACTCCAACCGGGGGACACCCTTGAGATCGAGAGGATCGTGGAGAAGGCCAAGGCTCGGGACTACCGAATGAAGTCCTTGATCCGCGAGGTCGTGCTGAGCCCGAGCTTTTCCGGGATCGAGCCGTCGCCCTAGGAAAGCAGGAAGTAGCAAATACCGGATATCACCGAGGCTCCCATCAGGTTGAGAACCAGGCCCTCTTGGGCCATCCTCCGGACGGTAATCTCCCCGGTCCCGAAGACCACTGCGTTGGGGATGGTGGCGACGGGCAGCATAAAGGCGCAACTGGCGCTCATGGCGGCGGGTATCATCAAAAGAATGGGATCGACGTCCGAGGCGATTGCGGCGGCTCCCAGGATGGGCATCAGCACGTTGGTCGTTGCGGTGTTGCTGGTCATCTCGGTCAGGAAGGTCACGAGCAAGGCGATACCGAGCAGAAGCGCGATCAGGGGGAGGCTTCCGATTCCCGAGAAAACACTCGCTATGGTGGCGCTAAGCCCGGACTGCTTGAACCCTTCGCCCAGGCAAAGACCCGCTCCAACCAGGACCAGCATGCCCCATGGAATTCGGTTGGCCGTTCTCCAGTCGAGGAGACGTTCCCCTTTTTTCTCTCCGCCCGGCAGGCAGAAAAGGAGGATGACCGCAACGAAGGCCACGCTGGCATCATTAGCCTGGGGAAGGTTAAGCCAGGTCTTCCAGCCCCCGAAAGGCTCGGAACGGGTGATCCAGGCGAGGGCGGTCAGCCCGAAGACCAGCAAGGTGCGGATTTCCGGCTGGCGCCAGGACCCGGGGTCGGGCAAGTCGATGCGTTCCTTGCCCGTGACCTTCCGGGAGAGCCAAAGCCAGATGACGATCACCATGGTCAAGCTGACGGGTACCCCGAACTTCATCCATTCGGTGAAGGAAAGCTCGGGATGTCCGAGGTCCTTGTAGGCCCCCATCATAACGAGGTTGGGGGGCGTCCCGATAGGGGTGCCGATTCCCCCCACGTTGGCCGCGAAGGCGATCCCCAGCAGAAGGGGAATCTTGAGGGCTTCGCTCCGGCTGTTCTGGATGACCGCGAGCGCCATGGGGAGCATCATGAGGGTGGTGGCGGTGTTGGAGATCCACATGCTGAGAAAGGCAGTGGCCGCCATGAAGCCGAGGATGAGAAATTTTTCCCCGGCGGGGCAGGCGTTGACCATCATGAGGGCGATCCGGCGGTGAGCCCCGCTCTTTTCCATGGCCTTGGACAAGAGGAAGCCGCCGAGCAGGAGAAGGACTAGGGGATGCCCGTACTTTTCACCGACCACCCTGGGTTCGAGGATTCCGAAGAGAGGAAGCAGGGCAAGAGGGAGAAGGGATGCGACGGGGATGGGGACCGCCTCGAAAATCCACCACAAGGCAGTCCACAGAGCGATCCCGAGGGTGATGGAGGCAGGCGCGTCCAGAACCCCGAGCTTCAGGGTCGACCAACCGGCCAGAATGGAAAGCAGGGGAGCCGCCCAGAGCAACCAGTTCCGGGCGCCTTCGGGAGAATTGTTTGAATCTTGGGCAGTCATGTTTTGGCCCACTCAAGCAAAAGCAGGCAGGGATTCCGATTCTATTTTCGGGACCCGGCTCCCCCGTGTAGCCTTTCGTGCCCGGGAAAGTCCTTGCGGTACCTGGCAAGCAAGGCCTCCAGGTCGTTTTTCACGAGGTAGATCTTCCCCTTGACGGCCAGAGTCTGGCCAGGCTTGAGCCCGCCGAGCCTGAAATCGCTGTGCAGGCACCTGCCAACCCCCTGAAAAAGTTCCTGGTAGGGTTCCCATGCGGTGGCGAAAATCCTTTTGCCATCCTCGGAATAGCAACCGATGAGGCCATTGTCGGGGACGTCCTTGTGGAGAGGGCGGGGGTTCACGTCGGCGCGCTTGACCCCTGGGGCGGCCCACACCTGCCCCGGGACGTAGCGGGCTTTCGTCGCCCAGTCGCGGGTCGGCATCATGGCCTGTCTGCCGTCGAGGAAAAGGAAGCTCTTGCTCACGTAGGCGTAGGCGTCCCGGGTCTTGTCCGCCCCGGTGCCGGTGAACACCCCCACCCGGACGCAGGGCTGAGCCCAGTGGGCCTCGGAGCGCTTCTTGGTAGGGTTGTGAGCGGTGAGGCGGAAGTCGACCTCGTCGTCCGTAGCGGTAATTAGGTGCCGCACCGTGACGCCGTCCCGCAGGACGCAGGAAAGTTCGATGCGGGATCCGTCTTCGGCCGCCGAGACGAGTTTGGTCTCGTGTCCGACGACGGTATGCTTGCCCCAGTCCGTGGTGTGGGAATTGGCCCGGCAATAGGCTTCCAGGTAGTGGACGCGCATGGGACCCGGAAGAAAATCGCCGTAAATGACGAGCCAGTTTTTCTTCCAGGCAAGCGAAAGTTCGGGAGCTCCGGAAACCAAGGAAGCGGAAAAAAGGAGGAATAGGGTTCTCATGTTATCAGGTACGTTGCAGGGTTAGTTTTCCCATATGAGGTGGGGAGCCAAGCAAAACTTTTCCCATTTCACGCTTTTAGTCTCTCCAGAATCCCGAAAAGGATGAATACTTCAAACCATGACCAAGATCTCCTTTCTCCCACTTGTAGTATTATCTCTCCTTACCTTCTCTCTTTCATCCATCCAGGCAGAGAAACACGAGTGGGTCAACGCCAAGGGCCGCGTCATCCGGGCGGAATTCGTTTCCGCGACTACGGATAACGTGACTATTTCCATGAAGGGCAAGACCTACGTCCTGAAACTGGACGAGCTCAGTCCGCAGTCCCAGGACTTGGCCCGAACGTTGAGCACGGGGGATACCTACGCCCGTCCCGCCATCGGGTTCTCGGCGCTGTTCCTCTCTAATCCGTATTGCAAGAAAATGGTTGCGGCCATGCAAGCGGATGCGGACCAACGGGGAGCCGAGCTTCTGGTGCAGGATGCTCGGTTCGATGCCAAAAAACTATCCGATTAAATAGATGCTTTCATTACCCAAAAGGTTAAGGCCATAGTGCTGGTGCCAATGGGCCCCGTCGCAGTTGGACCAGCTATAAAAAGAGCTAACTCAGCGGGCATTCCCGTCTTTACCATTGATTTCGAGTTTGCCAAGGAGGACGCGCAAATTACGGGGCACGTGGGCAACGATAATTACCAGGGGGGGCAGTTGGCGGGCCAGGCCATGATCGAGGCCTTGGCTCCCAAAGGCGGGAAGGTGCTCGTGCTCGACTTCAAGCAAGCCAGTGCATGCGTCATGCGGGTAAAAGGATTTCGGGAGGTCGTCGATGCTCACAATAAAAAAGGGGAGGCTAGTGCGATCGAGATCGTGGCGCAAGCGGATGGCGGAGCAAACCAGAGGCCCGGTGAGCAAGCCACTGCGGATGCCTTGATTACCCATCCTGACCTCGCCGGTATTTTCGCAATCAACGATCCTTCTGCCTTGGGCGCGTACCAGGCGGCCAAGTCAGCGGGCAAGGAGAATGAAGTGAAGATCATTGGTTTCGATGGAACCAAGGAGGGCCGAGCCGCCATCAAGGCGGGCAAGATCTATGCCGCTCCCATTTCCTTTCCGGATCGCATGGGAAGGCAGGTGATGGAAAACGTCTTCGCCCATTTGACCGGCAAGGAGTTCAAGCAGGTCGACTTGGTTCCCACCGAGATTTACCGTCAGGAGGATGCTCTTACCGAGGAGGAGGCACCCGTTCAGGCCCCAAATCCAGTGCCCCAAGAGTTGCCGAAAACGCTTTACGATCGTGTCTGGAAGGACAAGAAAGGCCGCTTGATCATGGCCAAGTTCGTTTCTCTCGACAGTGACGACCTGACCATCACGATGAGGGGAGTAGGCAACTTCGAATTGAAGCTTTCGTCCCTCAGTTCCGAGTCCCAGTCCCTTGCCCGTGCCTTGGCCCGTACCGGGTCCGGCCGGAAGCTGTCCGCCGGGGAAGTGGCGGAATTGTTGGGGAGGGAGATCGGTACTTGGAAAGTCAATGGCCATGGACAACCAACAGGAGGCGAACGAGAGGAGATTGAGGACGTCATGGAAATTCGCTGGAAAGAAATCGGGAAATCCTTTGTCGCCACCTTCAGTCCAGTCATCAATGGCAAGGAAGTTCCCTTTGTAGGTACTAAGGAATATGATGCCGAGACCGGTTTTTTCTTGTGGCGCAGCAAGGGCGAGGGCTTCCCCGCCAACCTTAGCTTTGAATGCTATGATCCGGTGGCCAAGTCTTATCATGGAAAGTTCTCCTCCACTGATGAAGAAAGAGAAATTACGGAATTCGGCTTCTACTCCATGATTGACGGGAGCAGGTGCGTCGGCAAATGGCTGATATTCGCCGACGGTGAACTTGTCTACACCAGGCAATTGAATTTTTTGCGGACCGAGGAACGCGTTCAGGCCTCTGATCCACAACCCGAAGCACCCTCGATCACGCTGCGCGACGTCAACTCCGGCAACTTGGCCGAAATAAAGCGTAAGCTTGAGCAGGGGGCCGACCCGAACGTGATCTTTTCGAGCAAGGCAACGGCCTTGCATCGAGCCTGCAACCTCGGCCAGGCCAATATCGTTCGCTTGTTGCTAGACCGCGGGGCAAATCCCAATGCTCTCAATGCATGGAAGATGACCGCCCTCGACGTGCTTATGAGCCCAGACCAAAAAGGCAGGGCTCCCCTCGATCGTATGTCCGCTGAACGGCAAACCACGATCCGCGCCTTGCTGGAGAAGGCGGGGGGCAAGAGAAGCTTGCGGGACCCGTCCGCCCAAGACTGAAGAGCGCTCAAGCCCGATCGTCATTCGTTGCTCCTAGCGCTTGACCGATGGCAGTTCGCTTGGCAACGTCTATGCATGACCCCTCCAATCTTTCCTTGGATCCTTCTGTTTTGCTCAACCCTTTGCTGGGCCGGCAAGCCCAACGTCGTCGTCGTGCTCGTCGACGATATGGGCTATTCCGACCTGGGCTCCTTCGGCGGAGAGGTACGAACCCCTCATCTCGACCGGCTGGCCAAGGGCGGGCTGCGTTTCACCCAGAACTATAACTCTGCCCGCTGTTGCCCCTCCCGGGCCTCCCTCCTGACGGGGCTTTATTCCCATCAGGCCGGCATCGCGAACTTCACCGGCCGTGACTCGACCGCCCGCCTTGGTCCGGCCTACTTGGGCAAACTGAACAAGCAGTGCATGACCCTGGCGGAGGCCCTCAAGACGGCCGGGTACGGGACCTACGGGGTGGGGAAGTGGCACGTCGGACAAGAGGAAACCCCTACCGACCGGGGGTTCGACGAGTACTACGGCTATATCCGGGGCCATAGCACCAGCCAGTGGAAAGCGGGCAACTACCTGCGGCTGCCGGAGGGCAGGAAGCCCGAGCTTGCGTTCGATGCGGAGGAGTTCTATGCGACCGATGCCTTCAACGACTATGCGGTCGAGTTTCTCGAGCAGGCCCAGAAAAAGGACGAGCCCTTTTTCCTCTACCTGGCCCACTCTTCTCCGCACTTCCCTCTTCACGCCCCAGCCAAGACCCGCGATGCCTACCTTGATACCTACCGCAAGGGCTGGGACGTCCTGAGGGAAGAGCGCTTTGCCCGGCAGCGCAACTCGGGCCTGGTCACGGATTCCTGGAAATTCACCGAGCTCTCCGAGGTTCCGGTCGACCGCGACGACATTGCCAATGGTTTTGCCGGCAAAAGGAATCCCGACTGGAAGGACGTCGAGAAAAACCGGCAGGAGGACCTCGTCTACCGGATGGCGACCTTTGCCGCCATGATCGATCACGTGGACCAAGGAATCGGCAAGATCGTTTCACAGCTCGAAAAGGGTGGGGATCTCGAGAATACCCTCATCCTCTTCACCAGTGATAACGGGGCTTGCTACGAATGGGGCCCGTTTGGTTTCGACCAATCGAGCCGAAAGGGTTTTACGAAACTGCACGAGGGGGACGAGCTCAAGGGTGTGGGCGGTCCGGGTACCTATCATTCGGTGGGGAGCGCGTGGTCCTGCCTGAGCAACACCCCTTTGCGCATGTACAAGCACTTCAATCACGAGGGTGGCAATTGCAGCCCATTGCTCGCTCATTGGCCCAAGGGAATCGCCAAGCCCGACCGCTGGGTGCGCTCCCCCGTCCACTTGATCGACGTCATGCCTACCTTGCTTGAGATCGGAGGAGTCGATTACCCGGAGAAATTCAAGGACGAGAAACTCATTCCGGTCGAGGGCAGGAGCCTGGCTCCCTTTTTCAGGGGCGCCGGCAAGGCGAGCGAACGGGTGCTTTGTTTCGACCACTTCGATTCCAGTTCCATCCGCAAGGGGGACTGGAAACTGGTGCGAGGCAACAACCGTTACAAGAACCGGACTTGGGAACTGTACAACCTGGCCAAGGACCGTTGCGAGACGAACAACCTGATTGATTCTCATGCGGATAAGGCCGAGGAATTGGAGGCCGAGTGGTTGGCCTGGGCCAAGCGGGTCAAGGTCAATCCCTACTACTCGCATCCTCAGGCGAATCCGGCCAAGGTGAGGAAAAAACTAAGGAAGGATGCCCAGGGATTCTACCTTCTCAAGCATGGGGACCAAGTTGCCCGCGAGCACGCTCCTCAATTCGCCCAAAAGTCCATTGAGATCAAACTCTCCCTTACCAGGGGAAGGGAAAAGGGCGGGGTTCTGATTTCCCATGGCGGAAGCCGCAGTGGCTATTCCCTTTACCTGGAGGACGGCAAACCAGTTTTCTCCTGCCGTTTGGGAGGAACCTTGCACACTTTCCGGGCAACCAAGGCCTTGCCCGAGGGACGGACCTCCCTGTACGCCGCGCTCCTGCCCGACGGGAAGGTATCCTTGATAATGGAGAACGAAGTCTTGGCCGAAGGAAAGCTCCCGGGCCTCTTCAACACCCACCCGCAAGATCCCTTGGAGGTCGGAAACGATTCCCTGTCGACGGTGGCAAGCTATTCCTCGAGCGCGCGCTTCAAGGGGAAAGTCCATGAGGCCAAGCTCAAGCTCAAATAGGCTTCAACCTGATCCAACCCAGCCCAAAATGAACCATACGTTACTGGTCTTCTTCAGCCTTCTGCCCGTCCTTTCCTCGCCCGCAAAGAACGAAAAGGCCGACCTGGCCTTCGGTAGACAAGTCAGCGAGAGCGGAATCCGGCATTCCTTTCTGATTTGCGGCAATCCGACCGTCCTGTTGAGCGAGAAGAACGAAATTCTCTGGCAAACGAAGGGCTATGGGCGGGACGGATTCGTTCTTAAGTCGGGTAACGTACTGGTCTCCGTAGGTAACGCGGCAAAGGAGATTACCCGGGAAGGGAAAGTCGTCTGGAGTTACAAACTGAGCAAGGCAAACAAGGAGCTCGGTTCCTGCGTCCGCCTGGACGATGGGAACACCCTGATCGTGGAAAGAGGGGTGAAGCCTCAGCTTCTGGAAGTGCGCAAGGACGGTTCGGTGGCAGTGACCGTTCCGCTTAAGCCAGAGACCAAGAATGGTCATATGCAGACCCGGATGGCCCGCAAGCTTCCCAATGGCAATTATATCGTCCCTCACCTGCTCGCTTTTGCGGTCAAGGAATACAAGCCGGACGGGACGGTCGTGCGGACGATCAGGACCGACCTTGAGGAATTGGGGGGCCGCAAGGCCAGAAATTGGCCATTCACCGCCATTCAACTCAAGGGGGGGAACCTTTTGGTAAACCTCACCAACGGCAACAAGACCGTTGAGTTCGATGCCTCGGGCAAGGTTGCCTGGCGGGTGGATAATTCGCACGTCGGTGGTCGCTTTGCCGATCCATGCGGTGGGCAGCGCCTGGCCAACGGCAACACCCTGATTTGCAGCTACGGGCAAAAGAAGGGAGACATGCCCAAGCTTTTCGAGATCACCCGGGACAAGAAAGTCGTTTGGGAATATTTCAACCCCGCGGTCCGGGCCCATGAGGTTCACGTCGTCTCGACCAACGGCAAGCCCGAGGGTTTTCTCAAGTAAAGCTCTCCATTTCCTTTTTCATGATGAAAACGTTTCCCTTCTTCTGGGTCTTGGTTTCTTGGCTGGGCTTGTCTGCCCAAGACGTTTCCGTGGAGGGCTTGATCATTCCCCGGGATGACGAGGGGATGTACCTTCGCAACCCGGATGGGCGGTCCGAGATCGAATGGAGCAAGGAAACCCAGGTTGCTCTGGAGGTAAACACGCGTCTTTTCAAGGGGCTCAAGGGAAACGTTCTTCATTATCAAGTTCAGGCATCCAAGGAGATAATTCGTTTTACGCTCCCCAAGGGACCGGTTACGGGCATCGTTGCGGTCAGGAGCAAAGGCCAACTGCAAAAGAGGTTGAAAGAGGCCCATGAAGAGAACTGGATCGGAGAGTATGGTCTGCGTCTTTTTTTTGGGGAAAGCCGGCCCCAGCAAATCGCCTCCACGGACGACCTTCGATTCATCGGCCTTTGGAACTCGGCCTCCAATCCGCGCACCTTGACCATCAAGGGGAAAAAATACGAATGCTCCCTCAAGAAGGGCGGGCAAACCAAAGCCTTGCTTTTCAACGTTCTAACCACCAGGGACTGCGAGCCCTTCGTCAACCGGGCCCGTGTCGTGGGCCGAAGAAAAGGGGAGGTGATTCATGCGACCGAGATACATCTTCAGCCCATCGGCGACCAAGCGGCGCTCGATGACCCCAAGCTCCCGCGCTACCTCTTCATCGGCGACTCCATTGCGGGGAACTACGGCAGGGGCCTGCGGGAATTCCTCGCGGGCAAGTTCAACCTGCATCACCCACCAACTAATTGCGGACCTTCGGCAAAGGGTCGGTCCAGCATCTTGGAGTGGTTGGGGGCTCACCGTCAACCCGGCCGCCACTGGGACGTCATTAGCTTCAACCATGGACATTGGGAC
>DLRY01000076.1:111955-143161 GCA_002500665.1 Opitutia bacterium UBA7876 | reverse complement strand
AAAACGGCAAGTAGGGTAAACAAGGTGAATCTTTCCTTCCCGTCATCCTTTCTTCTCGCTCTTTTCGCCTTCTCGGCGGATGCGGAAAGCGGGGTTGCGACTAAGGCCAGGGCCATCATGGCCGAAAACTGTTTCGATTGCCATGGCCCAGACAAGGAGCAACGAAAGGCCAATCTGCGATTGGACGTTCGAGAGGGAGCTCTCAAGGACCTGGGAGGCTACCAATCCGTGATGCCGGGCAACCCAGACCAGAGCGAATTGATCGCCCGTCTCACCACAAAAGACGAGGACGAATTTATGCCTCCGAAGAAAACAGGGAAGTCACTGACCAAGGAAGACATCGACGTGCTCAAGCAGTGGATCAGCGAAGGTGCCGACTATCCCATTCATTGGGCCTATAGACCGATACTCTCCCCTCCTCTCCCCAAGCTGAAAAACGAAAAAGGCATTCAAAATCCAATTGATCGCTTCGTGTTCGCCAAGCTGGAAGGTCTCAATCGGACACCCTCTCCCGAGGCCGACCGGCGAACACTCGCCAAGCGTCTGCATTACGACTTGCTCGGGCTGCCTCCCGACCCTGCCCGCGTCGATAAGTTCGTCAAGGACCAGTCCGCTAATTCCTACCCCGACCTGGTGGAAGAACTGCTTGCCTCTACGCATTTCGGGGAGCGATGGGGACGCCACTGGCTCGACGTAGCCCGTTACGCGGATTCGGACGGATACGAGAAAGACAGGGCACGTCCCAACGCCTGGCGTTATCGCGACTGGGTGATCGAGGCCGTCAACGAAGATCTTCCCTACGACCAATTCACGGTCGAGCAATTGGCCGGCGACCTTCTTCCCGAGGCCACCCCGAAACAGCGTCTGGCCACCGCCTTTCACCGGCAAACGCTGACCAACACCGAGGGCGGCACCGACCAGGAACAATGGCGCGTAGCCGCAGTCATGGACCGCCTCGAGACAACCGGCGCGGCCTGGCTCGGCCTCACCTTGACCTGCGCCCGTTGCCACGACCACAAATACGACAACATCACCCAGGACGAATACTACCAGCTCTTCGCCTTCTACAACAACGGGGATGAGACCAACTACGCCCTTCCCTCCTCCGCGGCTGCCCTCGCGAAATACGAAAAGGACAAGGCGACCCACGACAAGCAGGTCTCCGCACTCGAAAAAACCCTTAACGACTGGACGGCCTCACGCAAAGACGCTCAAGCCCTATGGGAGAAGAAAACGAGGGCGCGACTGTCCGCCATCAAGGACCCCATCACTCATCACCCCCTTAAGCTCGGCCCACTACCCAAGCAAGGCGACTTCCGTTTGGTTGCTCGCGAGGACGACAGCCTATTCGTGGAGAAACTGGTTCCCGAAACGACCACCTTCCTCTTGAACTTTTCCACGGATACGGGAGGCAAACCCCTAACGGGTTTCCGGCTGGAAGTTCTGGCCGATGCAAAGCTACCCGCCAAGGGACCCGGACTGACCAGGCACGGCAATTTCGTGTTGAGCGAATTTCGGGCCTTCGTCGTCGACCTTGTGGATCCGCAAAAGACAGAGCCTCTCCCCTTTTCATCCGCCAAGGCGGACTTTTCTCAAAACAAATGGTCCGTCCAGGCAGCCATCGACCGGAAAGACGAAACGGGCTGGGCGATCAGCCCTCAAATGGGAATGAACCATCAAGCAACCTTTCGCTTGGCGCAACCTCTTGCGGCCAAGAAAGCCGGTAGCCTGCGCATTGAGATGGCTCAACTATACGGCTCCAGGCACGTCATCGGACGGTTTCGCATCATGGCCATAACGGGGGAACATTCCGCCGACGTCGCCCCCGAAAACATTCGTAAGGCGCTTCTGGTGGAGTCTCCCAAGCGCAAGTATGACCAGCGCAAGTTGCTGGCCGAACATTTCGCCAAGACGGACCCCGTGGCGGCCAAGATCCGCAAACAGCTGGACGACCTTCGTAAAAAAGCCCCCAAGCCATCGACCACCAACGTCAGAGTAATTACTCAACGAAAAGGCAGCCCGCGCAAGACGTACGTCTTTCGTCGTGGAGAATTCAAGCAACCCATCCATGAAGTTCGAGAAGGCGGTCTCAGCCTGCTTCATCCCTTCAAGCCAAGAAACCCGAAAGGGTCGGTCGACAGGCTCGATCTTGCCCGATGGCTGATCGATTCCGCCAACCCCATCACCCCGCGGGTAACCGTCAATCAAATCTGGACTCACTTGTTCGGTCACGGTCTCGTCCGAACGCCGGAGGATTTCGGCGTCCGGGGCGCGCCGCCCACTCATCCCGAACTGATGGACTGGCTGGCCCATCACTTCATCCACGATGCCAAATGGTCGCGCAAGGAATTGATCCGTCTGATCGTACGCTCGGCCACTTATCGGCAGTCTTCCAACCACCGTTCCGAACTCGCCGGACTGGACCCCAACAACGAACTGCTCCACCGCCAAAACCGTTTCCGCGTGGAAGCCGAGATCGTTCGCGACCTGAACCTCGCGGCGGCAGGGCTTCTGTCCTCAGAAGTGGGAGGGTCCAGTGTGTTTCCTCCCATGCCCGCCGGGATCGCCGGCCTGTCCTATGCCAACAGTTTCAAATGGAACGTGAGCAAGGGCAGCGACCGTTACCGCAGGGGCCTCTACACTTTCTTCAAGCGCACCTCCCCGCACCCCAACCTGCTCACCTTCGACTGCCCAGACTCCAACGTCGCATGTGTGAAGCGCAACCGTTCCAACACACCCCTTGCCGCCCTCGTCACGCTCAACAACGTTACCTTCGTCGAAGCCGCCAAGGCCTTCGCCCAGCGCATTTTGAAGGAAGCTCCTCCCAGTGACGAGACACGCATAGCCCACGGCTTTCGCCTCTGCGTGTCCCGCTCGCCCGAACCGCATGAGACAGAGGCTTTCTCCGACCTGCTGGCGGATTCCCGATCCTGGTACGAGAAGAATCCGGAGGATGCCAAGTCTTTTGCCGGCGACCCTGAAACCGCAGCTTGGGCCGCCACCGTCCGCATCATGCTCAACATGGATGAATTCCTTACCAGGGAATAACGATCGTCATCATGAATCCCATCGACAGCCATCTGCTCCGCACCCGCCGAGATTTCCTTGCCACTTCCGCCTCCGGGATCGGTGGAGTTGCCCTCGCTTCCCTTCTGGCCGAGGAAGGCCTGCTGGCGGATTCCGACAAAGCTGGATTCGGGGACCCGATGACCCCGCGCAAGCCGCATTTCGACGCCAAGGCCAAGGCATGCATCTTCATTTTCATGGCTGGAGCTCCCTCCCAAGTCGATCTCTTTGACCCCAAGCCAAAGCTCAACGAAATGGCAGGCCAAAGCCTTCCCAAAAGCGTGCTCGAAAAAGCCCGCTTCGCCTTTATCAAGCCGGCCACTGCGACCCTTATGGGAACCAAGCGGACCTTCCGGAAATACGGGCAGTCCGGAATGGAGTTCAGCGACCTCGTGCCACACCTCGGATCCGTGGCGGACGATATCCTTATGGTCCGTTCGATGCATTCGGAGGAATTCAACCACCACCCCGGCCAGCTTCAGATGCAATGCGGAGTATCCCGCTTCGGCATGCCTACCATGGGCTCCTGGATCACCTACGGTCTTGGTAGCCATTCCCGCAACCTCCCGGGCTACGTCGTGCTCAACGCAGGCAGAGGATCCAGCGGAGGGGCCACTCTATGGCAAAGCGGTTTCCTTCCCTCGAACTATGCGGGCGTCCTCTTTCGTACCCAGGGAGAGCCGGTGCTCAACCTGGATAACCCCAGGGGACTGCCCCCACTCCTACAACAGAAAGGATTGGCTGCCTTGAATAGAATCAATCGAGGAAGATATGAGCAAATTCACGATCCCGAGATCACTGCCCGTATCGCAGCCTACGAATTGGCCGGGCGGATGCAGGTCTCGGCGCCCGAATTGAGCGATCTATCCAAGGAATCACCCGCCACCTTGGAAGCCTACGGGTTAAACCGGCCGGAACCCAAGGGAATCGGAGGAAGAGGAAAGAGCGGCGAAACCTACAAGGACTTTGCCCGCAATTGCCTGCTGGCCAGACGAATGGTCGAACGAGGCGTTCGCTTCATCAACGTCATACATGCCTCCTGGGATCATCACAGCAACCTCGATCCCGAGCTCCAATACAACGCCGGAGCCGTGGACCAACCCATCGCCGCCCTCATCAAGGACCTCAAGCAGCGCGGTCTATTGGACAGCACGATGGTCGTCTGGGGCTCCGAGTTCGGTCGCACCCCGCTCGGTGAGAACCGGGGAGGGCGAAAAATGAACACGGGACGAGACCACCATCCCTTCAGTTTTTCCATGTTGATGGCGGGCGGCGGCATAAAAGGCGGACAAGTCTACGGAAAGACCGATGAAATCGGCTGGGGCATAGACGAGAACCCGGTCCATCCCAACGACCTCCACGCCACCATGCTCCACCTCTTTGGCATCAACCACGAGCGCCTCACCTACCGTTTTCAGGGACGCGACTTCAGGCTCACGGACGTCGCCGGAAAAGTAATCAAGGACTGGATCGCGTAAAAACCCCTCGGAGCCGATTACGGGACGCTGGCACCCGAGTGACCTTGCTTCCTTCGATCCATGCCTCTGTCTGGGCTTGGTTCTCCCTACGATTTAAGCGCTTGCCCGATCGCTTTTAGTAATCTTGGATACGGGAATGCCTAAGAACCCATATGGTAGCAGTCTCCTCGTCCTCGTCATTCTGTTGGCGGGTTGCCGTTCCGGGAAAACCACCACCATTGATTTTGCCGACGGTTCCTATGAGGGTGAAATCGACAGGAAGGGAAGAAAAGACGGGAAGGGAACCTACCGCTGGAACGACGGATCCACCTACGTCGGCGACTTCAAGGCGGACGACCGCCACGGCTTGGGAACCTTTCTTTGGGGCAACGGCCAAAGCTACAAGGGGGATTACTTCAATGACCAAAGAACCGGCGAAGGTGTCTACCGTTGGCCGGAAGGATCCTACTACGAAGGCTCTTTCCTGAACGGTAAAAGGCACGGCTTGGGAACCTACGTCGGATCCAACGGCAGCGTTTACCGAGGGGAATGGTTTGATGACCTCCAGCACGGGGAAGGAATCCTTGCCCGCCCTGACGGAAAGAGGATCACCGGTGTTTGGCGTAACGGTGAACTCGTGACTTCCCCATCCACCCTTCCTCCGGCTGTGATTCCCCCTGCCGGGGAAAAGCCGAAATCTCGCTGGTCCGATTTCTCCGATGCCGACGAGGCGGTTCCGACGACACCCGTAAATCCGGCTTCCCCAGACCCTTCCGTGGCCCAGACGCCCCCCCCGCCTGCAACCACGCCACCTACCTCCTTCCCGACCAACCCTTCGGCCGGCTCCACATCCGGCGAAGCCGAGGCTCCCGGTCCCGATGATCAAAAAGTTTCAAGAACCGGTTGGTTCCAAAAAGAAGAGAAGTCCGTCGAACCTTCACCTCCCCGCGAGCAACCAGTCGCCCCGACGGTCGGGGCAACGGGAGACAAAGACCTCTGGGAAGGAACCGTGGAGGAAGCGGAGCTACAATTCGTGACCCACATCATTAACGGCAAGGACACCATATTTTCCAAGGATACGGGGGCGCCTTTCACCGGCACCATGCGCGTACTGAATGCCGACGGCAGAGCCAAGGGTCAATTCGGCGTCTGGAACGGCCGCATGCACGGTGAGGAAATTTTCTTCAATTCCAGGGGGCGGGTGACCGAGAACCACCTCTGGTCCAACGGAAAAAGAATGCGCTAGAATATTTTGAAGCTCGGATATTCTGTTACTAGAAATCGGGCTGTCCCGGACGAGCGGGTCCTCCCATCATCATTTGCAGCATCGGAGCAAGCTCCAGAAGGCTCTGTAAGCTGTTGGCATCCTTTTTAGAAAAGCCGATCCGCAAGGCTCCTTCTCCTCCCTTTTCATCTGATTTTCCGGTAACCGCCAGGTAACTGAACGCCTTGACATTCGCCATGACGGGAGGGGGGAGCGGTACGTCCTCGAGCTTGGCGGCCTCGGCGACGTCCAGCTTGAGGGCAAAATCATTCTCCTTGAACAAACCCTGTTCCGAGCCTGACGCCTTCTCCTTTAAAGAGCCTTCCATCGCATCGGCCGCATGCTTCTTGCTGGCGAGGATCAGACGCTCGTCCTTCACGGTAACCGAAATCCCCTGTAGCATGGCGATACCCATGGCCATGGCCAAGGGAGGGGCGGCCTTGAGCGTTTCCCACTTCGCAGGGTCGACGGAAAGGGCCGCGATAAACTCAACCGGAAGTCCCGCCGCGCCCGGACCACCGGGGGGAGACCCGCCGGGACCACCCGGGAATGCTTGCCCGGGGACGGGTTGAGTACCCGGGTTTCCCCCGAAGGGGTCGACTTCGGCAGGAGGCGGTCCGCCTCCCCCGAAGGGATCTTGCTCGACCCGCTCATCACCTCCAGTGGATTCGCTGCCTTGAGGATCCGCTCCACCGGGTGAGGGAGAGTATTCGGTCAGAGCAAAGGAAACCTCCCCCCTGAAGGCTTGCAGGACGTCCCTCGGCTTTATTCCGAGGTTGGGAATGGGTTCATCCAGATCGACCTCCTCCCCGGAGGCCGGAAGAAGGACCTCCTCGACGTATTTCTCAACCGCCTTCATGTCCAGGGAAAGGGAAAGGACTGCCAAAGCCTTGGCCGGAATCCACTCTAGAGCGGACTGGGAAAGTCCTCCCGCGCCGAATCTCTCGAATCCCTCGAGGACTTGAAGTTTACCTGCAAGGACCGCTTCCCCGTCCTTGAAGTCGAGGGTGACGACACCCGTACCCGAATCTATCAAGCCACCGAACTCCTCGGGGATTTCCTCCGAACCGGGAACTTGATTGAGGGAGCTACCGTTCACCCAGATCGCGGCATCGTGGCTCTGCCCCGCAAAGGCTTGAAAGGGTTTGTTCGCTTCGACGAGGGAACCCGAGCCGTCGGCGAGAACGAACCGCTCGGCTTCGGCGACCAAGGTGTCGTAAACCTCCTTGTCGTCGTTGCCGACCACGACGAAAAAATCCTCCGCAATGGCCAGGCAGAACCCGGCTCTTGGCTCAACGAAGAGGTCGTAGCCGTCCCTTTTCTCCGGTTCCGGGACTTTCTCCCCGCCGAGCAGTGCGAGAAGACCCTTGAGCTTGCCTGAATCACTCAGTTTTGCGGCAACGCTAAAGGTCAGTTTGTCACTGGCCTTGTCGGTTGGATGACTCATGAGGGCAACCTGCACGGGCTCGGATGGGTCCAACCCCACGGTGGAGGGATCGCCCAAGATCTTTTCGAAGATTTCCCGTTCCCTTTCACTGCCTTCCAGGGGAATCATTGCCGTAAGCTGCTCGCCCCCCTTCTCGAGAATCTTTCCATAGTCGATGCGGGCAACCGCCAGGGAATCCGGGCCAAGTCGCTGCGGCAGGGAAACCCCGGAAAGCTTGGGTGCCGGTGCGGTGGAGGGAGGGGTGGAACCGGTCGAAGGCTCCGGAGTATCTACGGGATCGGTATCGTCAGCTTCCTCTTCCTCATTCTTGTCGTCTTCGGCACCCTGTCCCTGCTCGGTCTCGACGGAGGCAACGGGGGGAGTCTCAGAAGGCTCATCATCTCCAAGAAAGGACGCCAGTAGAGCCACCAAAGCAGCCACGCCAGCCACGCCAAGGACGGCAAAAAGGATGACCATGACTTTCATTTTCGTGGCGGACCCTCCGGTCGTCCCTGCGGCGGATTGGGCCTGAAAGGGTTGGCCGGCCTGAGCCTGCCCGGCGGCGAACCCGGGAATCTGGGAAATGGGAACCCAGTTCTGGCCGTCGCCACAGGCGTAGTCCTCAAGGGTAAAACTTCCCTGCTGGATGAATTCGCGGAGCTGGTCCGCAGTGTAGGGACCGTACTGCTGGTCGTTCTTGAAAACGTAGATATTCATAGATGGAAGGGGTCTGCGATTAATTGAGCGTCCATCCTAACCCTAGACAAGTCCGGGGACGAGGAAGAAAAACTCAAAAATATGTACCTCATGAACTTGTGAAAAAGCACTTGGAAAATATCCATGAGAGTTGTCCACGTGAATTATTCTTCATTCAGTTCGGCCACCCAGCCGAGTATCCTATTACTTATATGGCGGTATCAGAAATAAAGAACGGTCGGGGTTGCCCGAACCTGAACTATGACCCCTCGGAATTCCCCAGGGAAACGCAAAGGCACTACATCTCGGCAACTGAGGATGAAATCCGTTCCATGCTCGACTCGATCGGTCTGGCCGATGCCGGCGAATTGTTCAGCCACATCGACGAGTCCCTTGTCTTTCAGGAGGGCCCGGACCTCCCCGAGGAACTGGAGTACGACCAAGCGGTCGCAAAGCTGTTCGCCCTTTCCGAGAAGACAAAGCTCAGGAACTCCTTCATCGGCGACCTCCTCCCAGTCTGGAAAACTCACCCCATCGTCGATTCCGTATCCAAATTGAGGCCACTTACGACCTCCTACACGCCCTATCAGCCCGAGAGAAGCCAAGGTACCCTGGTCACCCATTGGATCTACCAGTGCGCCCTCTCCGCCCTGACCGGCTTCGAGGCCATCAACACCTCCCTCTACGACCGTCCCGCCGCCCTTTTCGAGGCCATCGCCTGCGCCATCCGGACGAATCCCCGCGGAACCAGGATTCTCCTTGCCGGTAGCCTCTTCGACGAAGATCGCGAGGTCCTCGATACCCTGGTTCGGGAAACCGAGATCGAATTCGCCATCGCCCCCGTGAACCCGTCCAGCGGATGCCTCGACTTTTCCGCCCTCGAGGTGATGGGGGAGGATGCAACCAAGGGCTTCGCCGCCTTCGTTTTTCCCCAAGTCAACAAATTCGGACTCCTTGAGAAAGTGGACGATCTCGCAGACTTTGCGCGTGAGCGGGGCATGCGCTCCGTTGCATGCATCGATCCCATACTCCTGGCCGGCGGAGGGCTCAAGCCTCCCACCGAATTCGGCAAAGAGGGAGTGGACTTCATTGCGGGTGAGGCCCAGCACTTGGCCATTCCTCCCAATTTCGGGGGTCCCGGGCTGGGGCTGTTCGGTTGCCGCTTCAATGATCGAAGTAAGCGGGACCTTCGCTCAACCCCCGGGCGCTACGTCGGCAAGGCCAAAGACGTCAACGGCAGGGATTGCTTCGTCATGGTGCTTTCCACTAGGGAACAGCATATCCGCAAGGAAAAGGCCACCTCAAACGTTTGCTCCAACCAGGCCTTCCTTGCCACGCTTGCCGGGGCCAGTCTGCTTGCGAAAGGGGAGAAGGGGATGAAGGAATCGCTCGAGCAGGCTCTCGAGCGTAAGGAGAAGGCGCTGAAGGGAATCCTTACCTGCGAAGGCGTGGAGCTGGCTTTTCCCGAATCCCCCTCCTTCAATGAGGTGGTCTTGGAACTGGATTCCGAAGTGCCCGGCCTGCTTGCGAAAGGAAGGGAAGCCAACCTTCACCTCGGCGTGGACGTATCCGGCCGGGAGAGGGCCCACGAGGGAAGAAACCTGCTCAAGCTCACCTTCTCCGATCTACACGACGAGGAGGCGGTCGAGAAGCTGATCCGCTTTTTCAACATGGAGTTTCCCGGGCTCAAAAAAGAACAGCGGGCGCACGATCCGCATCCTCCCGCCCCCGAGTTTCTCCGGGATGGGCCCGCGAATCTCCCAAGCTTTTCCCAAGACGAGCTCTCCCATTACTACGAGCAGCTTGCCGACCTGAACGTAAGCCCCGACGACGGGTGTTACCCGCTCGGTTCCTGTACCATGAAGTACAACCCCATGCTCAACGACTGGGCCGCAGCCCTTCCCGGGTTCTCCGAAGTTCATCCGCAGGCCCCGGAGGAAGACTGCCAAGGTCCTCTCGCCATCCTGTACGAGATTCAGGAATGGTTCCGCAAAATCACCGGACTGGCCGCCGTCACCACCCAACCCGTCGCCGGCGCCCAAGGCGAACTCGTGGGGCTCAAGCTTTTCCAAGCCTACCATCGGGAGAGGGGCGAAGAAGGTAGAAACGTGGTGTTCATTCCCAAGTCCGCCCATGGAACCAATTTTGCCACTGCGGTCATGGCGGGGTTTCCCGATGGCATCGTTTACTTGGAAGCCAATACTCAAGGCACCATCGACATGGCGGACTTCAATGAAAAGATCGGCCGATACGGCGAGCGACTCTCTGGAGTGATGATAACCAACCCCAATACCTCCGGAATTTTCGAGAATCAATTTCATAAGATCTCGAAGGCGGTGCACGATGCCGGAGGGCTGGTCTTCATGGACGGGGCGAACATGAACGCCATCGCCGGGGTCGTTAACCTAGGCGCCCTTGGTGTCGATGCGGTCCACAACAACCTGCACAAGACCTGGACAATCCCTCATGGAGGGGGAGGACCGGGAGACGCAATTGTAGCGGTTTCCGAAAAACTGGCCGATTTCCTGCCCGGCAAACAAATCTTCAAGGATGAGGAGGGGACCTACCGCTCCAGAAGCGCCTCCTCAAGCATCGGTTCCTTTCACCGGCACTGGGGAAACTTCGCCCACAAGGTCCGTGCCTACTCCTACCTCCTGAGACTGGGAAGGGAAGGCGTCCCGAGGATGTCCTCCACGGCGGTCCTCTCCTCCCGCTATCTGTTCGAAGCGCTCAAGCCCCATTACCCTACCCTTCCTGCTTGCGGGGGAAAATCGCCCCGCATGCACGAGTTCATTCTTACCCTTGAAGAGACGGACTTCGAGCGACTGGAAGAAGCAGGCATTCCGCGGGCCCAAGTGATTCCCCAAGTTGGCAAACTATTCCTCGATTTCGGCTTTCACGCGCCGACCGTGGCCTTTCCGGAAGTATTCGGCCTCATGATCGAGCCTACTGAAAGTTACGCCAAGAATGAACTCGATCGATTCGCCGAAGCCGTCAAGACGATTAGGGAAATCATTGAGGAATGTCCCCAGGCTCTCGAGTCGGCGCCTCATTTCACCCCCATAGATCGGGTGGACGAGGTGGCGGCCAACCGCAACCTCTGCCTGCACGATCAACTGGATCACCTTCCCTCCCTCCCCTTCAACCGGGTAAAGCCAAGCGTCCTGAAGGATTTGTCCATCCCCGAGATCAAAAAGCGAATCCTGGAATCCGTCCGGTCCGAAGGATAGGTTTGACCACGGGTCGAATATCAACAAGAATACCCACCATGTCAGATAACCCTGAAGAACGGCCCCTCGTGTCCATGCTCGGCATCTTCGTCGATCTGGGTATGTCCGCGGTCTTTTTCGTTTTCATGTTCTGGGTGTTGATGCCCCACGTTCCCTCACAGGATCCGACGTCCGTTTACGTCGTGGCCGGGATGACGTCCTTTTGCATGACGGGCGTTTTCTGGATTGCAGCCGGCATGTTTCGGGTAACTTTGGTCGATTACCAGAGAAGACAAAAAGGCAAGTAGACTTTTACCTTAGCCCGATGCGAGGAGGAACTCCTCCATCTGATGATCAAGCTTTCCCCGTGGGGTTGCTTCAACCCGTACGCCGCCTTCAGCCGTCTCTTCCGAGACAAGGCTTCCTTGCTCGCGGAGTCTTGAAACCAAGGCGTATTTTTTGTGAGGAACCAAATAAGAGCGGACGGCTTGGCCTTCGTCCAGCTTGGACTCGATGATTTCGAGCAACTCATCGATACCCTCACCTGTCCTGCAACTGATGAAGGCTCCGTTTTCCTTTTGATTGCGGGCCTTGAGTCGCTTCCACTGATCGTCGGTACGATCAATCTTGTTGTAAACGGTGAGGATTTCCTTGTCTTCAGCTCCCAACTCCTTGAGCACTTCGAGTGTGGTTTGCATATGCTTCTCGAACTCTTGGTGGGAAAGGTCAACGACATGGAGCAGCAAGTTGGAGACGAGAGCTTCCTCCAAGGTTGCCTTGAAGGCATCAACCAGCCTATGGGGCAGTTTTCTTATAAACCCAACGGTATCCGTAATCACAACGGCGCGCCCACTCGGTAGCCTTACTTTGCGGCTTGTCGGGTCGAGGGTCGCGAAAAGCTTGTCCTCGGAAAGAACGTCCGATCCGGCAAGGCGATTGAGAAGGGTTGATTTTCCTGCATTGGTATATCCCACGATGGCAAGCGAAGGCAGGGGGATACGCTGCCTTTTTTTTCGGCTGGTGGAGCGGGTTCGCGAAACGCGAGCAATCTCCTTCTTGGTCGAGGCAATCTTGTCGCGCAGCATTCTCTGGTCGAGTTCGATCTGGGCCTCGCCTTCCCCTCTTTGCGTCACTCCTCCTCCGCGTTGCCTACCAAGGTGCGTCCATGCCCTTCTTAGTCGGGGCAACGAATATTCAAGCCTGGCCAGGCTGACCTGGAGACTGGCCTCCTTGGTCTGGGCCCGCTCGGCAAAAACGTCGAGGATTACCTCGTGCCGATCAATAACCAAAACCTTGCCTTCCTCCTCCCAGTTTCTTTGTTGCCCCGGAGATATCTCGTTGTCGAAGATGATTACGTCGCAATTCAGCTCACCTACTTGGCCGATAATCTCGGCCAATTTGCCCTTGCCCAAGATATGGCCCGGGTACCTCTTTCTCGTACGCGCCACTACCTTCCGGCAGACTTTGATGCCAAGGTTCTCCACCAACTCGGACAACTCATCGAGAAGGGAATCTGCCTCCTCCCTCTCGTCTTCACGCAAGATAACCGAGAGCAGAAAAGCCCGCTCCACAAGCCTCGGCTTTTCCTTGACCTCAAACATTATGCTCCGGAAAGAACATCAGGCAAACGACGCGAGAAGGGTACCGAACGCATTGCGCTCGAGCGCCTCCAAGCGAATTGGAAATTCCTTCAAGCGAGCCCAGGCTAGGATACCGCAGCCTGAGCGGCGGCAAGCCTTGCCGTGGGAACGCGAAACGGCGAACAACTGACGTAATTCAACCCGATCTGATGGCAGAACTCCACGCTCTTTGGATCACCTCCGTGCTCCCCACAGATACCGAGCTTGATCGCGCGCCTGGCGCTTTTGCCTTTCTTGACGGCGATCTCCATCAATTGACCGACTCCACTACGGTCCACGCTGGCAAAGGGGTTGGCGGCTATGATGTCCAATTCGGTATAGTTGGGCAGGAAGCTACCGGAATCATCCCGGCTCATTCCCATGGTCGTTTGAGTCAGATCGTTGGTTCCGAAGCTAAAGAACTGGGCGGTCTTCGCAATTTCATCCGCAACTAAGGCGGCCCGTGGAATCTCTATCATGGTGCCGACCAAATACTTGACCTTCTCTCCCTTGGCGGCAAAAACCTTCTTGGCCGTTTCGTGGATGACTTTAACTTGAAGCTCGAGCTCCCTTGGGAAGCCAACTAGGGGAACCATGATCTCGGGGTTCACCTCAATACCGCTTTTCTTGACTTGGATGGCAGCCTCCAGAATGGCTTGGGCTTGCATCTCGGTGATCTCGGCGTAAGAGATACCCAGGCGGCACCCACGGTGGCCAAGCATCGGGTTGAATTCGTGAAGATCCTCAACCCGCTTCTGGATTGAGGCTAGGGAAACGCCAAGCTTCTTGGCCAAGTCCCGTTGAGCCGCAACGTCATGAGGAAGGAATTCATGGAGGGGCGGATCCAGTAACCTAATGGTCGCGGGCATACCCTTAAGCGCCTTGAAGATTCCCTGAAAATCACGCCTCTGGTAGGGAAGCAATTTCTTGACTGCCTTTCTGCGGGCTGCCTCGTCGTCGGCTAGGATCATTTCCCTCATGGCATCGATCCTGTTACCCTCGAAAAACATGTGCTCAGTCCGGCAAAGTCCGATTCCAGTCGCCCCGAAGGCAATTGCGTTCGCTACCTGGGTTGGGGAATCGGCATTGGTGCGGACGTCCATCTTGGTCGCCTTCTGACACCAGTTCATAAGCTTCGAGTAATTCTGGTAATCCCGGCTTTTCTTGGGATCGAGCTTCTTATCCACGAGGACCTGAATGATTTCGGATGGCGCCGTCTTTAGCTCGCCGGCGAAGACTTCGCCGCTTGTTCCATTAATGGAGAGGTAATCACCCTCCTTGAAGGTCTTTCCGGCAACCTTTACGGTGCGGGCCTTGTAGTCGACTTGAAGATCGGCGGCTCCGCAAACGCAGACTTTTCCCATCTGGCGGGCGACGAGCGCCGCATGGGAAGAGACCCCTCCCCTTGAGGTAAGAATTCCGGCGGCGGCAATCATGCCCCGCAGATCCTCGGGAGAAGTTTCTACCCGGGTCAGCAAGACGGGCCCCTTCTTGGCCTCGACCACCGCTTTTTCGGCGTTAAGGAAGATTCGGCCGCTGGCCGCACCGGGTCCGGCGGGCAATCCCTTGCAGAGAAGGGTTGCCTTCTTCGCCGCGGCGGCGTCGAAAACGGGAGAAAGAACTTGGTCAAGCTGCTCGGCAGGAACACGCTTAATCGCGGTCTTCCAGTCAATCAGCCTTTCCTTAACCATTTCCGCAGCGATCCGGACGGCCGCAATACCGGTACGTTTTCCGTTGCGGGTCTGGAGCATGTAGAGCGTCTCGTCTTCGATGGTAAACTCAAAATCCTGCATGTCCGTAAAATGCTTTTCGAGTTTCTTCTGCACGGCCACCAAGCCCTTGAAGGCCTTGGGAAGAGCGCGCTTCAACTGGGCAACTGGACGAGGCGTACGAACACCTGCAACGACGTCTTCGCCCTGGGCATTGGTAAGGAATTCACCGTAAAGGACCTTTTCCCCGGTCGCGGGATCTCGGGTGAACCCAACCCCGGAACCGGACTTCTTTCCGGAATTTCCGAAAACCATGGCCTGGACGTTGACTGCCGTACCCCACTCCGCAGGGATACCGTACTTGCGCCGATAAACGTTTGCCCGGTCGTTGTTCCAAGAGCCGAAAACGGCTCCCACCGAGCCCCAGAGTTGTTCCCAGGGACAGGTAGGGAAGTCGCTCCCCGCCCTTTGCTTGACCAAGGATTTGAAACGGGAAACCAGTTCCTTCATCTGGGTCACGTTGAGGCGGTTGTCGTCGATCTCCCCCTTTTCCTTAGGGAAGAGTTCCGCCTTGTAAGAGTCGATCACGTGCTCGAAGGGGTCGTGCTCCTCTCCGGGTAATTTCTGGACGCCCATAACCACGTCACCATACATCTGAATGAACCTACGGTAGCAATCCCAAGCGAAACGAGAATTTCCCGAAGAGCGGGAAAGAGCCTCCACCGTTTCATCGTTGAGGCCGAGGTTCAAGATGGTGTCCATCATGCCGGGCATAGAATCCCGAGCCCCGGAACGGACGGACAACAGGAGCGGTTTCTCGAGGTCACCAAGTTTTTTTCCAAGTTGTTTCTCCGTACGAGCTACCGAGGCCTTGACCTGTTCCTCGAGGACGGATGGATAGGATCTGTCGTTCGCATAAAAGTAGGTGCAAACCTCGGTCGTGATGGTGAAACCCGGAGGGACGGGCAACCCGATCCGAGCCATTTCGGCAAGGTTGGCGCCCTTTCCGCCCAGAAGGGAGCGTTGGGTGGCGTCGCCATCGGTCTTCTTACCGAAGTCGTATACGTACTTCTGGCTTTGCGCCGTGGCGGAACCTCTCTTCTTGAGAGCCTTCTTGGGTTTCTTGTTCTTGGCAGTCTTTGACTTCTTTTTTTGGGCCATTGTATGAAGGATTATTTAGCTTCTGAGGTATTGTGCGGCCAGCGGTCGTCTTTTGAGCGCAGGCCAAGAATTAAAACGAAGGCAAATTCATCCTATTTTTTGGGCGCTTTGTCAATGTACGACTTGTTCCCGGGCGTGAGATTCTTTGGGTTTTGATTCGTTTGCCGTGGACGGAGAACCTTTTTTCCGCATACTGTGCCCTTCCCGAACAACCCCCGGACAGTTCAACGTCACCCATAGATGAGCTCTGATGATAAATTAAAAGGACCCAAGACTTTTGGCGAGAAGTTCAAGGAGAAAGGCCTGGTCGGCGCCCTCAGGAAAGAGAACCGCGACAAGGCCGATCCCAATGAGATGCATTTCCTAGAACATCTGGAGGAATTGCGTTGGGTAATCCTGAAATCGATTCTCGCCTTCCTGCTCGGATGCATCGGGGTGGCGGTTTTCATGCAGGACTCGATCAAGCTCCTTCAAATGCCCCTGGTCTCAGCGGTGGAGGATTTCGGGGAAATTGATATCGACCTCCAGAGCATCGGCCTCGAAGAATACACAAAGCCCCTCCAAAAACAGGAGGTGGATCTTAGGATGCTGCGGGATGCAAGAGAGGAGGACCTGCAGGCATGGGGTATCACGGACCCCCATCACCAGACGAGGATACTGAGCCACTTCTCGGTTGGAAAAAACCGTAACTTGCTACAGGTAATCCGTTCGTTTTCGCCTATTTTCATCGCCATGAAAATCTGTTTCCTGGGTGGACTCGGCCTGTCGCTTCCTCTTATTTTCTATTTCGTCGGCAGCTTCGTCGTGCCTGGGTTGACGCCCCAGGAGAAACGCATCTTCTTTCCAGGCTGCTTGGCCGCAACCCTGCTGTTTCTGGCTGGTGCGGCGATGGCTTATTTCTTTATCCTGCCCCTTTCCCTAGCCTTTACCATCGAGTTTTCCTTCAACGTCCTGGGACTCGACGTATATCGTCCCGAGGCCGGGAACTACTACAGCCTCGTCATTTGGCTGACTTTTGCCGTCGGCGTGGCCTTTGAATTTCCACTTATTCTCATCCTTTTGATCAAGATAGGCATGCTCTCCGTAGCCAAATTGCGGGAAAGTCGACGTTTGGTCTTGGTCATCATCATGATTGCCGCCGCCATCATTACGCCCGGTGGCGACCCCATAAGCCTTCTGACCCTAACGGTCCCCCTTTACGTCTTGTACGAACTGTCCATCATCGTAGGAGCCGTCATAGAAAAATCGAAGGCGAGGAGGGAATGGGAAGAATGGGACGAGGAAATCCAAGGTCCAAGGCCCCCAAAGCCAAGCCGGGGAAAATCAAGCTGGGTGCTCTACCTCGTAATCTTGACGATTCTGGTAGCCGCCACGGGATTGGTTATGCAAAACCGTAAGGAGGTCCGGGACGTCCTGAACCAAATCTCCGCTTTTTTCGGGGATGAAAAGTTGGACCGCACCCCCCTTCCATTGGAGAGTAACTCATCCCTTGAGTCCCCCACTGATCGATCCGAAAACGACTCTTGGCCAGCCGACTTAAGCTTCATTCTCAAGTTGACCCCCATGGACCAAAATGATTCGGGGATCTACGACCTCAACTCCTCTGGCGGAACTTTTCGGGCCAAGGTGCTGGAAAAATAATTCTTCCTTAAGTTTTACTTGCAACAAGCCTCACAACCATTGAAGGTGGTTGTATGAGCAAGGGATCCAAATCACTAGGGAGAAAACTCAAAGCCATGCGCAAGCGGACTGGGATGACCCAGCCCCAACTAGCCATTGCGAGTGGCGTCGCCACTTCGATCGTCAACGATCTTGAAAACGGCATCCGGTCGGCGGGAAGCAAGACCATCAACCGTATAGCCAAAGGACTGGAACTCGATGAGGAGGAGCGCTTTCTACTCGTGCTCGAGGGCCTGAAGACCTCCAAGAGGGACTTCATAATTCCCGACCTTAGTGACTACCCGCCGGAAATCCTAAATTTTCTGCCTTACGCCCTCCAGAGAACCGGAATCAAGGCAGGGGACGTAAGCAAAATCCGCCTGCCCGGCAGGAAGGGCAGGAAAATGAAAATCGTGCTCAATTCGGGCAGGGAATTTTCCCTTGAAATCAGGCTTTCTCCGCACTGAGGACAAATTTTCCATGTCAAGCGTGAGACTCGACCGATGGCTATGGTCCTCCCGTCAATTCAAGACCCGATCCCTCGCCACGGACGCATGCAAGCGGAACTGGGTAAAGGTCAATGACGGACCTGGCAAGCCGTCCAAGCCAATCAGGATAGGCGACGTGCTAAACATTCAAAAGGGCCCGTTGCTTAAGACCGTCAAAGTGGTGGAATTGCTGGAAAAAAGAGTTTCAGCCGGGGTTGCCGCCAAGAGCTTCCTCGACATGACCCCCGAGGAAGAGCATGAGCTGGCGAAAGAGAAGTCCAAGAGAATCAACTTAGGGTGCTCTATGCCAACGGTTAAGGGACGCCCTTCCAAAAAACAGAGGCGAGACTTGGAGGAATTTCTTCTAAGGCAGCAGGATTGAACCCAATGGAGTCGAGCGAACGAGTGAGCTCGGGCTAGTTTGATCTCGGTGGTATCCGCAGCATGGCAACCCCATGGAAGGCATTGATTCATTAACACTCCCGGGCATTTTCGAAAACCTCGCCCCCCCCTCCGCTCGGCGAAAAACCTCTTGCAACGAAGTAGCCCTGTCGGCATTAACTGATTGTGATGAAAAAGTTTAAACTTCTCGTACCAAATCTGCTCTTGGTTTTTCTTTTTTCCTCCTGTTTGGGTCCCGCATCCGTAAGCACCACCTCCGACAATACGGTCATGTTGCACTGGCTCGATCAGGACGAGGACGGAATCGTTCACTTGGGCAACAACGACGTCAACTCCTCAGGTGCGGGTAAAGCCTTTACCGGCAAGGCCATAGAAACCTTCGAGCAAAGCCCCACGAAATCCGTCTCAGGTTGGAAGAGCGGCAAGAGACACGGCGAGACAACCGAGTACTTTTACAATGGTCGCAAAAGGAGGGTCATTCGCTTTGCCAATGGGGTTCGTGAGGGCGTATCGGAGGAATACAGAATTACCGGAGAATTACTCCGTATGGAGACCTACTCAGACAACAAGTTGAACGGCCCGAAAAGCGAATGGCATCCCAATGGCACAAAGACCTTCGAGGTCGGCATGAGAAACGGCAAACCTCATGGCGAGGCTTTGGAATGGTTCTCAGATGGATCCAGAAGGTCCTCCACCTTTTATCGTCATGGCCTCAAGGAGGGGCCTTCTTCGGAATGGTATCCTTCCGGCCAGCGTAGTCTATCGGTTTCCTTTCAGAAGGACCTGAGGCACGGCTTGAAGACAACCTGGTACGAGAATGGGCAAAAACGGCTTATTGCGGATTTCGACGAAGACTTGATGCAAGGCAACTCCAAAGGATGGTATTCCACAGGTCAGCAGGCTTTCGACTACAATTTCAAGAACGGCTTGGAAGACGGCATTTGCACGGAATGGGACGAGACCGGTCGCAAGATTGCCGAGATACGCTTCATTGAGGGCCAAGCCATCCAAGACTTGATGACCGGCCAGCGGGTCGGAACCGTCGCTCAACCCGCTCAACCGCAACCACCCACTCCCCCCCCTGCTCCTAAAGGGGGCATTCTTCCACCCCTTCCAAAAGAGGAAGAGGTTGACTCACCGACCGCCCCTTCAAAGCCACCCAGGAGATGGAAGGATTCTTCATCCTCAGGGGAATCTCCTACGCCCCCGTCACCAGTTTTACCTGAACCTGCCCCGCCCACGATTCCGACGCCCGTCCCGTCACCTTTAGCTCCGCCGCCCCCCCCTACGGTTCCCAAGCCAACTCCGCCTCCCGTACCTGAACCCGTGGCTCCTCCACCTGCGCCACCCACGACCTTTGATCCTTTTGGCAACGGTAACGACGAATCACCCGAACCACCACCGGCCCCAGAACCCGAAACCTTCGTCCCACCTCCGCCTCCACCTCCACCTACCTTCGATCCCTTCGATGACGGCAACGAAAATTCGCCCGCTCCAGCTGAGGAACCAGAATCGCTTCTTCCGCCACCACCGCCACCACCACCTACCTTCGATCCCTTCGATGACGGCAACAACGACCCGCCACCGCCACCCCTGGGTCCGGCCTCGGAACCCGAATCCTTGCTGCCACCACCGCCTCCGCCACCATCCAACTTCGATCCCTTCGAAGGCAGTGCGTCAGGCAATGCCGTGGATCCCTTCAAGGAAAGCGCAGGCGGTGACGAAAACGCCACGCAGGTTCCACTTGGGGATGTATTCAGCGCACCGCCTTCACCCTCTCCCGAGGCAAACAGCTTCAATCCGTTCGAGTCACCACCTGGACCATGACGATCACAAGGAACCTGCATTCGGGACCACGAGCGGCATTAGAACACTCAATTATATCTGAGTGGCAGCCCGGCAGGGACTCGAACCCCAACTAAGAGTACCAAAAACTCCTGTGCTACCATTACACCACCAGGCTTCAACTTACAAAAATGAACGTCGCCCTCTCAAAGTCAAGAATGATGCATCCTCGACGCACTTGGTCCCATGTCTAGCCAATATAAGAGAATAATCCTTAAAATCAGTGGAGAGATCTTGGGGAGCCGGAGCGAAGGCGAACCAATTCACGCCCAATCCCTCGAGAACATCTGTGAGGAAATAAAGGCCGTCTCCGACATGGGCGTGGAGATTGGACTTGTAGTGGGAGGAGGCAATATTTTTCGGGGACTCCAGGGAGCCGACAAGGGCATTGACCGGACCACGGGCGATTCCATGGGAATGCTGGCAACCGTCATCAACGGACTTGCCCTGATGGATCGGTTGGAAAAAATGGGAGCCGTCGTCCGGGTCCAAAGCGCCATAGCTATGGACAAGCTAGCCGAGCCTTACATCCAAAGAAGAGCCGTGCGCCACCTGGAAAGAGGCCGCATCGTAATCTTCGTGGCCGGAACCGGAAACCCGTACTTCTCCACTGATACCACGGCCGCCCTGCGGGCTAGCGAGGTCTCGGCTGAAATCATCCTCAAGGCCACCAAGGTAGACGGCATTTACGACAAGGACCCGCACAAGCATGAGGACGCGGTCAAGTTCGATCGGCTCACTTTCATGGAATGCCTTGAGAAAAGACTTTCCGTCATGGATTCAACCGCCTTTTCACTCTGTATGGACAACCGCATGCCGATCCTGGTCTTCGATCTCCAGCAAAAGCATTCCATCCGTACCGCCGTCTCCGGGCAAGGAATCGGCACGATCGTGACTTAAATCCCACTCCAACCGTGTTCCCCTGTGATCACTGGGAAAACTGAAACCACCAAGAAAGCAAATTATGGAACCCAAGGAAATTTTCTCCAAGATGAATGCGGACATGCAAAAGTCCGTGGATCACGTCCTGCATGAGTTTTCAACTCTGCATACCGGAAAGGCCAACAGTTCGATGGTGGAAAACGTGGTGGTGGACGTTTACGGGTCCAGCATGAAGGTCAGGGACGTCGCAGCCATCACCACTCCCGATGCCCGTACCATTCAGATCCAGCCTTGGGACAAGTCTTCGGTGGCCCCTTTAGAGAAAGCTCTCCTAGATGCAAAACTGGGCATCAATCCAGTTGTCACGGGAGAAGTAATTCGTCTGCCCATTCCCGAATTAAGCGGAGAAAGAAGGGAGGAACTCTGCAAGATGGCCCAAGGCTTTGCGGAACAGGGACGGATTGGGGTGCGAGCTTCCCGCAAGGAGGCTATGGACGGTCTTAAGGATGCCCAGAAGCAGGGTTTGCCCGAGGATGACTTCAAGCGCGGGGAAAAGGACGTTCAAAAAAGTACGGACGATTCCGTGGCTCAAATCAACCAAGCCCTGTCGGCCAAGGAAGAGGATCTGAGGCAGGTCTGACCGAACCTTGAAAACGAGCCAAGGGCTTATCCCGTCGACTGCGGGAACCTTCCCAGGAACAACCCAAAGAATCAGGAGCATTGATTGAAGCGAATCGTCGTAAAACTGGGAACGGGCATTCTTTCCGCAGGAGAAGGCCGCATTCACTTGGATCGCATGATTCGATTGGCCGAGGGAATCAAGGGGCTGAGCTCCTCCGGCATCGAAACCATTCTCGTCAGTTCCGGAGCCGTAGGGCTGGGTATGGGGAAACTGGCTCTGGTGGAAAGACCAAAGGACTTGGCCCTGCTTAGGGCTTGTGCATCGATCGGCCAATGCCAGCTCATGAGTGCCTGGAGCGAGACCATGGAAAGCGTCGGGCTCATGGCTTCACAGGTTTTGCTTACTCGCGAGGATTTCGGAAGCAGGGAAAGATCCCAAAAGGTCCAGGAAACGCTTTCGGCCCTCTTGGACAAAGGGGTGATCCCGGTCGTGAATGAGAACGATTCGGTCAGTGACGAGGAAATCAAATTTGGTGACAACGACGTCCTCTCCGCTCTCCTGGCATCGCTTGGCAAGTCGGAGATGCTGGTCATCCTTTCCACCGCAAAAGGCCTCATGACCCACCCCGAGGCGGGAAGCCTAATACCCTTCGTCGCGGAAATTACCCCATCAATCGAGGAAATGGCCCAGGGTACCTCCAGCAAAACCGCCGTCGGCGGCATGACGACCAAGATAGAGGCAGCCAAGATCGCTACCAAATCCGGTTGCGCCGTATTCATCGGAAGCGGGGAAAACCCGCAGGACCTTGGGAAGATCGTCAACGGTCATGCAGAAGGAACTTTCTTTTCCCCCTCAGGGTTGGAGCTCAACGAGAGGAAGAAATGGCTTGCCTTCTTCCCTTCCCCCAAGGGTAGCCTTCATATTGACGATGGGGCCTGCGAAGCAATCCTTCTAAACGGAGGCAGCCTGCTTGCCTGCGGTTTGCGCGAAGTGACCGGAGACTTCGACAAGGCTGAGGTGGTCGAGATCATCAACCCCTCGGGAAAGACGATAGCAAGGGGAATAAGCCGCTTCGGGAAAAGCGATTTGCTCCTCATCCAGGGAAAGACCAACGCCGAGGTTCTGGATGCCTTTCCCGGTAAGAATAGGCTTGAAGTCGTCCACCGGGATCATCTGGCCCCCCTGCAGGCGAACCTTGATTGAAAACGCTTGATCGTTTGGTCGCTTTGGGAGAAAGCTAGCTGGCGTGTACGACTACGAGGATGAAGAGGAAGATATGTTCGGTTCCCCGCCGCCCGTTCGGGACCGGCCCGAAATCGATTTCAAAGCGGATCTCAACGAGGAGCAATTCCGGGCCGTAACCGCCCCCGACGGTCCCGCCCTCGTGCTTGCCGGGGCCGGTTCGGGCAAAACCCGAACCCTCACCTACCGGGTCGCCTATCTTCTGTCCCAAGGCGTCAGTCCGGAAGCTATTTTGCTGCTGACCTTTACCAACAAGGCGGCCAAGCAAATGCTCGACCGCGTCGAGCAATTGACGGGGGTTGGTTCCCACCGTTTCCTCGGAGGCACTTTCCATAGCGTGGGAGGACAAGTTCTGCGTTTGTTCGGAGATTCCGTAGGCTTGGTAAGAAATTTCACCATCCTTGACGATGGAGACTCCGACTCCCTCCTCAACGAGGTCATACGCGGCTTGGACCCGAGCTTTTTCAAGACCAAGGAAAACCCCAAGGCAAAGCCGATCAAGGGACTGATCAGCTTTGCCAGGAACATCGGTTCGCCGGTGGAGGACATCGCCAAGGGACGCTACCCCGCCAATGGAGAGCTTCTTGCCAGAATCGACTCATTCGCTCGTGCCTACCAGGAAACCAAAATCGAGCGCGGACTGGCCGACTACGACGACCTCCTGGTCTATTGGCTTGAGGTCCTGCAAAACAACGAGGAGGCGGCCCGGTACTATCAGGAGAGGTTTTCGCACGTCCTGGTCGACGAGTATCAGGACGTCAACAGCCTTCAGGCCGGAATCGTCGACAAGATCGGGGCCAAGCACCAGATCATGGCCGTTGGAGACGACGCCCAATGCATCTACACTTGGAGAGGAGCCGATATCGACCAGATCATGGAATTCCCCCAGCGCCATCCCGGGACGACGGTTTTCAAGATCGAGACCAATTACCGCAGCTCCCCCGAAATTCTCAAATTGGCCAACGGAATCCTCGACAGCAGGGACGAAGAAAGCAGTTACTCCAAGGTTCTCAAGCCCTCACGCCCACACGCAAGCCTGCCCGTCCTGGTGCCTACCCTGGATGCCTACCAGCAAGCCGACTTCGTGCTGGGGAAAATCGAGAGCCTGGTTGATGCAGGGGCCCGCTACGAGGACGTCGCCATCCTCTACCGAGCCCACTACCATGCCATGGAACTACAAGTGGAACTTTCCCGCCGTGGCCTGCCTTTCGTCATCACCAGCGGACTGAGATTTTTCGAGCAGGCCCACGTCAAGGACCTCGTTGCCCAGATTCGATTCGTGGCCAACCCCAAGGACGTGACTGCCTTCATGCGCTTTGCCTGTCTCTTGCCCAAAGTAGGCGAGAAAACAGCGGCCAAGCTACTGGGTTTGGCCGAGCGTCGGACCAAGGAGAAGGGGATGAGGGTGACCGAGGCTCTGGCGGAGTCGGACCTGGTGGCGAAGGTTCCCGCGGATGCCAGGGAGGACTGGGTAGACCTCATGGAAACCCTTCGTTCGATCGATCTGCTGGCTGGTAGCGCGACACCCGCCAAGGTTGTGGACGAAGCCATTCACGGCTGGTACCAGAATCATCTTCGGGCCACTTACGAGAACTGGCCTAGGAGGGAGGAGGACCTAGAGAGCCTGGTTGATTTTGCAGGCAAACACGAAAACCTCCATGAAATGCTTTCCCAGCTCGTCCTTCTGAGCTCGGAATCGGGAGACCGGGTAGTTCGTCCCGGCGAGAGTTGCCTCCGTTTGTCCACCATCCACCAATCCAAAGGGCTGGAGTTTCCACACGTATTCATCATCGGACTGGCCGACGGCCTTTTCCCGAACAAGCGGGCCATCGATGGTGAAGGGGACCTTGAGGAGGAACGACGACTTTTCTACGTCGCGACCACCCGGGCGGAGAGCTCACTCCACCTGCTCTTCCCTACCCTTTCCAACCAGAAGGGAACGCCGGTGCGGCTCGTCCAAAGCCGCTTTCTCAAGGAACTCCCCGAGGCTCGCTACGAACTGCATAACGCTCACTCCTCCCATCGCCCCAGACAAGGTGGCTGGAACCGCCGTGGTTTCGGTAGGGGCGGATACCGAGGATACCGCTGATCAGGAAGCCAAGGCCTCCAACAAGGCCCGCCAACCCAAGAGGGCGCAATCGTGGCGCTCCGGGAATCTGCTAATGGACTCATAGACGGCCAAGTCGCCCGGCAAATTGGTTTCGGTCCCCGCCTCCAGGTAGGCGACGACGGAATGGCTCAAGGCAAGGACGTCGTTACGGGGCATCCCCCGAATTTCCGATGCCATCAAAGAAGCGCATGCAATGGCGAGAGCCGAACCATCGACCTTCGCTCGCATATCCTCAATGGACTCATTGTCGAAAAGAATTTCAACCGTACATTGGTTGCCCGTTCTGGAACTTTTCCATTTCCCTTTCTGGACGACCCCTTCCAATTTTTCCAGATGGAGGGGGTTGCGGGAATGTTCCTCGAGGATTTCGCGGTGCAGGGGATCTTCCAAGAACCTAAAAGCTGTTTTTCCACATCATGGACTCGACCGGCTCGGGTGTACGTTGGTTGTACTTGGCCGATGCCTTGCTGGCATAGTCGACCTCCACCTCGCCCTCGACCAGGAAATAAATCAATTGGCCGATCGGCATGCCGCAATAGACTCGGACTGGTTGGGAAACGGAGATTTCAAGGGTCCAGTGGTTGCAGAATCCAACGTCCCCCTTGCCCGCAGTGGCATGGATGTCTATGCCCAACCTGCCTACGCTCGACTTACCCTCTAGGAAAGGTACGTATCGACGAGTCTCCGTATATTCCCGGGTCGAACCAAGGTAGGTTCTACCGGGCCGAAGCACAATGCCCTCTTCAGGTATCTCGAAGCGGTCGACCTGGTTGTGTTTCCTCGCATCAATCACCTCGTCCCGATAACAAGCCAGGAAGGGGGAAAGGTGAACGTCGTAACTGTTGGTGCCGAGGCAGGACCGGTCGTAAGGCTCAATTACGATATTGCCCTGGTCGATGGCCGAGAGAATGGATGTGTCGGAAAGAATCATTGGTGAATTCCGGGCTGGAAGCAAGCGTCGTCAGCCGGAGCGACTTGAAGCGACCCAGCGAGAGCCTCCGCATGGGGAAGGGAAAGGAATTGCTTCCGTCGAGGGAACCTATCAGGCAAACGGGTTGTACTTACCGGGGGTGGGTACCGGGTATAGGCCCTTGGCATCGGGAACGATCGGCGGCTGTGTCTTGTAGGTGTATTCGTCGATACCGGGGGCATAATCCCTCCCGTCCTTGAGAAGTTTGGCCGCATCGATCTCCTTGCCGGAGTAGCACGCCTCGCGGCCAAGGATGGCGGTAAAAGTACTCATGGCGCCGTACTCGGCCTCGTTGTAATAGCCTCCCTTGTGAAGGTTCTCGATCAAGTCCTTCTGCTCCTGGTAATGACCGCCTCCGCCGCCGCGGATTCTCATCGGGTCGCCATGGCCCTCGAAAGGCTCGATGTGGGAAGCGATCTTGGAAGTACCCTTAGAGCCATGGGCATACTCCGCCACGTGACTCCATCCGCCCTTAAGGTGGCGGCCCTGACTGTACATCTTGGTGCCGTCCTCAAAGGTATACTCGACGAAGGTATGGTCGAAAATCTGGGATAGGGAACGGTCTCCGCCCATGCGCATCTCGCCCCCTCCCATGCCGTTGGCCTTGACCGGATACATTCCCTTGATCCAGCAACCGACGTCGAGGTTATGGATGTGTTGTTCGCAGATTTGGTCCCCGGATGCCCAAGTGAAATGGTACCAATTGTTAACTTGGTATTCCATCTCCGTCATGCCCTCCTGCTTGGGGCGGTGCCAGATTCCTCCACCGTTCCAATATACGCGCAGAAGGTTGATGTCGCCGATGGCCCCGTCCTGGAGACGCTTTACGCAGTCGATGTAGCGCTCCTCGTGACGGCGTTGCAGGCCAATGCCGACCGAGAGACCCTTTTCTTTCGCCTTCTTGGCTGATGCCAGAACTCGGTTTACCCCAATGACGTCGCTCGCCACGGGCTTTTCCATGAAGACCTTCTTGCCTTGGTTGATGGCATACTCGAACTGCTGGGGCTTGAAGCCTGGAGGGGTAGCGATGACCACCATGTCCACTCCACTGTCGATGGCCTGCTTGTAAGCGTCCAGACCATTGAAGATCTTGCCTTCCACGTCGACCCGATCCTCCCCGAATTTCTTCTTGAAACCTGCGAGTCTCCTTTGAACGCTAGCCCCTTCGGCAAAAGCATCGGCAACGGCAACGAGCTTGGTGTTACACTTGATTCCCTTGCTTTTCTCCAAGTCTTTGGGCGCGCTCAGGATTTGATCAATTGCCCCGGAACCTCTTCCGCCAAGTCCGATAGCGGCCACGCGAATGGTATCGCTTTGTAGGTTCTCTCCCTTGGCCACATAGGGAAAAGTAGCGGCGGCGCCCGCCAATGCGGTGGAACCGATAAAGCTTCTGCGACTGACTATTTCTTGTTCTTTCATGAGGATGATGATGAGTTTGGGTTGGATAGTTGAAAAACTAGTTTACGTTCCTGGTCTGGGGAATCGAATCGGAGGGGCCTTCGACGTCCCCTAGGGCCCATTGGATTCCGTCCAGGAAATGCTGCAGCATGTATGGCGTCCACCAAGTTGCCTTATTGTGGCCGAAGTTGGAATAGAAGATTTTCCCCTTACCGTAGGAGCGCACCCACGAAACTGGGTAATCGTTCGCCGGGGAGTTCCCTTTCTTTCCCGACTTGACCGAGTCGAGGCCTATCAGAATGCGGAGCTTGGAACGGTCGTAACCCTTGTATTGGTAGATTTCGTCCGAAAAGGTAAATTCCTCGTCCTTGAAGGCCATGTTCACGGGATGCTTGGGGTCCTCCACGAAGAACGGCCACTTGCCGCCCGCATTCCAGGGGTGCCCGGCAAAGCAACCGCCGATCATCTCGGTGTACTCCTGCCACTGAGGCATGCCTCCGTCGGAAGCGGAATGAAAACCGACGAAGGCCTTGCCCGACTTGATGAACCCGAGAATGGCATCCCTCTGGGCTTGCTCCTTGAAGGCCTTCTGCACATGGGTACAGTTGTTGAAGATGATCATGTCGTACTTGGCAAGGCCCTCCTTGGTGAACTCGGCAGTCTCGAGGGTGAAGACGGCCTCGAAGGCCTTGGTCTTCTCAGCCATAATGCGGAGGGCCTTGATACCCGTCGGTATGGACCCGTGACGGAAACCGCTCGGTTTGGAATAAACCAGAACCTTGTGACTCTTCTTGGGCTTAACGGTGGGTTTGGCGGGCATCGCCTCGGCAATCTTTTTCTCTTCCTCGTCTCCCAAGACAATGGGGGCGAACAGGCATTGCAGAGCGAAAAAGGCAAGGGTAAGGATTTTCATGTCTGGGTGAAATAGGGGAAAGCTACAAAGTGAAGGGGTTGGGGAGGGCAAAGCAAGAAAGTAATTCCAAACGGGGAAGATTTAAATCCCTGAGACAAGGGATTCCAGCCTCCTGGCAAACTCTACCCAGACCATCCGTCCATCACCCGAGTCATCGACGTCCTTGCCGGCATGAATCGCCGCCTTGATATGGGGCTCGATGGAAAGCCATCCGTCGTAGCCGGTGGCCTCCAGGTCGCGGAAGATTCTCTCCTGCACGGGATCCTCGTCCACATGACAGGTAACGTAGTCCCCTCCCTCGGGCGAAGGCTTGGCGCACTTGACGTGGACGTGGGCAATCTGATCACGGCAAGCTTCGTAATACTTCCAGGTGACCTCCACATCGTTATCGTGAAGGCTGTTGTTCCCCGTATCCAGGATCAGTTGCAGAGCCGAGCTACCCACCGCCTCCACCAGTTCCAGATACCCTTCCGGGTTGTCCCCATAGCCGTTGCAGTTTTCATGGGCCAGCACGATCCCCTCCCCCTCGGCAATCGCGCACAACTCCTTCAACCTTCCGACGACCTCGTTTTTCCATGCTTCCTTGGGAAGGGGAGATTCGGCATCGTTCGGATAGGACATGATTCTCAAAAACCGACAGTTCGCCTCCCTCATACGAGGAGCGACCCTGCGGATTTCATCCAAGTCGACCTGAAAGTCCGTCGTGACAGGCCGGGCCCAGTTGCCGATTTGACCACCGAAGCCCACCACCTCTATACCTTCCCTCTGCAAGGTCGACCAAGTTTCCCTCCATTCGTCGTCCGTCTGGTCGCACACGTTTTTGCCGTCGAGAAGACGCAGTTCAATGGCCGACCAACCGACCTCCCGGAGCGTTGAAATTTGACCGGCGAGGGTCTTCTCCGCCTCGTCGGCGAATCCAGTGAATCGAAAGGGCATGGCTATCGGGGGTTTTGGATTGGTAAAAGTAGAGAGAGCTAACGGCGAAAGGAAGAAGAGAAATCGTCTCCGGATACTTCGACAACCTTTTTCTCGTGGGTCGAGGTGGAGATCAACTCGTTGAGCTTATCCTCCCATGCCAATCCGTCCATGGGCAACTCGAGAGGTTCCTCGAGAAGACCCGAGAAAAGCATGGCATTGGCCAGTTCAACGGACCCAAGGCCCTCTTCCCCGGGGGCAATAAGGCTCTCTCCCTTGAGAATGGCGTTCGCGAAGTTGGTCATAAGGGTGGAATGAGGGTCTTCCGCCACGGGAATCTCGATTTCCTCAACCGTGGTCTCGGGTTGCTTGAAGCCGATCTTCGAAGTCTTGCACCATTCGTCCGACGGGACGGCGTTACGGGTCAGGACTAGGCGGTCGTTCTCCAGCAGGAGACGGCCCTTGGTTCCTGAAATTTCCAAACGGTTGCTGCCCGGAGTCTCACCGGTGGAGGTAAGAAAAAAGCCCGTGGCCCCATGGGGAAACTCCATATAGCAGGACACGTCGTCCTCCACCTCAATGTCATGCCATTTGCCGATGCCGACCTCGCTCTTGACCAAGCTCGGCATTCCCACCATCCACTGCATGGCGTCGAGTTGGTGCAGGCACTGGTTGAGAAGCACGCCACCGCCCTCCCCTTTCCAGGTCGCCCGCCAGCCTCCGCTCTGGTAGTAGGCATCCGACCTGAACCAGTCGGTCATAATCCAAGTTACCCGCATGAGCTTACCGAGCTCGCCCGACTCGACCAGTTGCTTGATCTTGAGGTAGCGAGGTTCCACGCGAAGCTGAAACATGGCTGCAAAAACCAATTGCTCCTTTTCACGAGCCTTGGCAATCAGGCGCTCGGCATCCGCCTTGTGCGCCGCGATGGGCTTTTCGACCATCAGGTGCAAGCCTGCCTCAAGGGCTTGAATACCGAGGGAAACGTGCTGGTAATGAGGGGTTGCAATAACGATGGCGTCGATCTCCCCGGACCGGATCATTTCCTCCCCGCCCCCGAAAACCTTCAATCCTTTCTCACCGTATTCCTTCAATTTCTCGGGGGAAGTGCTGGCAACGGCAACGAGGTCCGCCCCCTCCACCTTGCCGTCGCGAAGGTCTTGGGCATGAAAACGGCCCATGTTACCCATCCCAACGATTCCGATCCTAACTTTGTTCATTCCGCGAATAATCTCATTTCGACTCCAGGAATCAACCAAGAAACCTCAGCCGCAGCTCGGACACACGCCGAAGACCTCCATGACGTGCGAAACTTCAGTAAAGCCGAATCCCTCAGCGACCTTTTCCATTTCCTCCCCCATGCAAAGATCGATCCTTTCCGTACGGCCGCACTGCCTGCAAGTTAAGTGATGGTGATGACCGTGACCGTGTCCCAGGCAATAAACCTTGGTCCCATTCTCCCGCACGCCCCGCTCCACTACCCCCGCCTTCTCGAATTGCTCCAGACAACGGTAGGCCGTCACCGGGTCGCAGGTATCCACCGGAAGAGCGGCATGGGTTTCGTCGGCAGACTTGGGGCTCTCCGACTGGGACAAGGCCTTAAGGATTGCCCTTCTCTGTTCGGTCACCCGCAAACCCTCTGACCGGAGCTTGTCGACCGCTTGCCTTACCAAATCGCTCATACTACCAGTAATGAATTCATTTTCACTCCTTTCAAGATAGAAAAGTGATGTCATGAGACGTAACTATTATCGGGTCTAATTGATTTCTTTTTTGTCAAAACCTTCCCTTGCATTCAGGCTGGTGAAATGAAAATGCCCATTCTATCCGCCATCTCGACCTACGTCAGGAACAATTTCGGCAACAACGGTGGACCCATCACGAAGAACTTCGTGGCCGGTATCCGCAAGGATTCGGGCGACCGGTTGCTGCCCTGGACCGAAGCCGAACTGGAGGAACTTGAGCCTCCCCTCATGCCGGACCGTAAAAAATGGAAACTGACCGCCAGTCACGGGGCCGAAAAACTTGGAGGATGCATCGATGGAAATGGTAAAAGCCGCTACGACACCGGAACGTCACAAGTGCCCGGCATGTGGGTGCAGGTCGAACTTCCGGCGGTTTCCAAGGTCAACCGGATCCAGCTAGACTCGAGG
>DLRY01000076.1:0-111598 GCA_002500665.1 Opitutia bacterium UBA7876 | reverse complement strand
AGAAGTGGTCGAACCCCCTAGCCATCGGGTCCGGCAAGCACCCCTTGACCGACATCTCCTTCCCGACAACGGAGGCAAAGTTTCTCAAGATCACCCAGACCGGGCGCGTAAACGGGCTCTTCTGGTCCATCCATGAGATCCAGATTTTCGGAAAACCCGTACCACGATAACCGGAGTCTTGATGAGTTCTTGCCCATAGTCTTTCAATCCCTTGTCATATGAAATCGCCCCTTGCACTCAGTCTCGTTCTTTCGATCACCCCGGTACTCACCAGCGCCAAGAATATGGACGAACTCTTGTCTAACTACACTGCAGCAACTTGGAAAAGTCCTCATGCGGGCGCTTTTCTCTACAGGCACTCTTCCCCCTCCAAAATGGAAAAGGGAAACAAGTATCCCCTTCTCGTCTTCTTCCACGGAGCCGGAGGGCGCGGAAACGACAACAAAGGACAGCTTGTGGATGCCGGTGGAATCGGTGCTTTTGACAAAGCAGGGTTGCGAACAAAGAGAAATTCCCACGTCTTTGCCGGGCAAGTGCCCAAGGGGGAGCGATGGGTCGACGTTCATTGGGCGTTGCTCGGTCATAGAATGCCGAAGGTTTCCGATTCCATGCGCATGGCCTTCGAAGCGCTCGACGCCTACGTCGCCAACGAGAAGAACCAAGTTGACCCCAAGCGGATTTACGTGATGGGTCTTTCCATGGGAGGCTACGGCACTTGGGACGCCATCCAGCGCAGGCCCGGTTTCTTTGCCGCCGCCGTTCCCATCTGCGGGGGAGGTGACCTGAATTTCGGCAAAAGGCTCAAGGCAATTCCCATTTGGGCATGGCATGGGGAGATGGATCGCGTAATCAAGCCAAGCCGTTCCCGGGATATGATTGATGCAATCAAGAAGGCAGGCGGGAACCCAAAGTATTCGGAGATTGAGGGGCGCGGACACAATTCCTGGACTGACGCATGGAATTCCAAGGAAATGTGGAACTGGCTTTACGCCCAGAAGAAGAAATAGAGTAAGCCCGGATCAGACGCCCAGCGCAACCCTTGGGTTTAGGTCCACGAGGGAGATAATCTCCCCATCGTTCAGCCCAAGTTCTTCGGAAAGGTTTCGGATCATCACCGGTACCGTTAAGGTAGAGCCTGCGAGGTTGACCGAGCCAGGTCGACGGGCGACCCCGTCGGCGTCAACCTCCACCGGAAGTCCCGAGATCCGGTGGATGCCAGGTCCGAGCGTTGCCGCGGAAATGGCATCAGTCGTCATGATCGAACGATCCACTCCTACCAGATTCAAATAGTTCTTAAGGGCATAAAAGTCGACGTGCGCCCCATCCGCAATGAAGCAAAACCAGAGGTCTTCCCGCAGCGAAAGGAAACGCTGCAGGACGTTGTCGTGACGCGGCAGCTCCACGGGGCAACCGTTGCCGAAGTGGGTAACCATGATCAATCCACCGTCAATTGCCGCCTTAAGTTGATCGAGAGATGGATCGCAATGCCCTGCGGAAACGACCACTCCCTGCTCAACGAGAAATTTCGTGACGGTGGCTTCGGAATCCTGCTCCGGAGCGAGCGTAAGCAGTTTCACAAGCCCCGCCCCGGCTTCGAGAATAGCCTGGGCATCTTCCACGCAAGCGGAGCGGACATGCTCGGGTTGATGCGCCCCGATGTAACCGGGGGCAGGATTGAGAAACGGTCCCTCGACGTGAAAGCCGGCGATCACCCGTCTCGCCAACTCGTCCTCCTCCCGCAAGCGAACCAGGTTGGATAGCTTGGCAAGAAGGCTGTCAAAGTCGTCGGTGATGAAGGTGGCGAGAACGCCATCCATTCCATCGTCGGCCAAAGCCCGACAAGCAAGGTTAAGTTGCTCCGCGTTCAGTGTCGAGGAGCAGAAATCGGTGCCTGCGTAACCGTTTACCTGGAGGTCGAAAGGCTTCACGCGAGGGAAGCGGCCGCGGCATCAAGAAAGAGATGGCAGTCGGGATGCTCCTGGAGGATGGAAGCCGGCACCTCCGGGGTAACGGGCCCTTGGGTTGCGTTTTTGACGGCCTCGGCCTTGCGCTCGTCGGGAACGGTGCAAACGATTGTGGAGCTCTTCATGATTTGACGAACGGACATGGAAATGGCTCTCTTCGGGACGGATTCGAAATCAGTGAACCAGCCCTCTCCGAATTGCTGTTGCCGACAAGCGTCGTCCAGATCGACCGGCATGTAAGGGCGTTCGGTTTCGAAATCGGCAGGCGGGTCATTGAAGGCAAGGTGCCCGTTTTCACCAATTCCCACGAACGCAACGTCGATGACGGTTTCTTCAATAAGGGCGCTGACCCGCCGACATTCCGCATCTGGATCGACTTCGCCGTCGAGAAAATGAAAGGCCGCAAGAGGGAGCGGAAGTTTGCTCACGAAGCGTTCCCACAAGTACTTCCGAAAGGAAGCGTCATGAGAGATCGGGAGCCCGACGTACTCATCGAGGTGAAAACCCGTCATCTTGTCCCAAGTCAAATCCGCCTTGGCCAATTCCGCCAGAGTCTCGAACTGGGACGCGCCGGTGGCTACGATAAAGGAGGCATAACCTTTTGCTTCGAGGGCTGACTGTAATTTGGATAGGCCATGGGCGGCGGCGGCTTCACCCATCTCCTGCTTGGTGGAAAAAATTTGCGTGTTCACGATTTCGCTAGTCGAGTCGAATCTAGGAGGTTTGTCCAAATCAATAAGGACTGGAATCCAAGTTACGTTTTCCGCGCAGAGGAGGTAAACACTAAACTAACCTTGGTCAAAAGGCTGCAAGCAGAACCTTTTTCGTTGCCAAACAAGCCCTTTCTGAAACGAATTCAGTTTCATACCTTAATGGAAGCGATAGATTACATTGTTCTCTTTGGTTATTTCGCCGGCATGGCGGCTATCGGGGTTTGGGCCATGAAGCGAATCAAGGGACAGGAGGATTACTTCATGGGCGGACGTCGATTCGGGAAGCTCTTCCAAACCTTCGCCGCCTTTGGAGCAGGCACGGGGTCCGCCGATCCGGTGAACACCGCCCGGGGAACTTTCGCCAACGGCATGAGCGGCATGTGGGGGGTGATGTATTGGTTGTTCGTCACTCCGATTTACTGGATCAGCGCAGTCTGGTACCGACGCATGCGCTGCCTGACCTTGGGGGACTGGTTCGTCGAACGCTACCAGTCCAAGAAGATGGGAGTAGCCTACGCCATCTTCGGATGCTTCTATTACATGGTCTATGGCGCGATGCTCTTCACTGCGATCGGAAAGGTATCCGTTCCACTGGTAGGCCCCGAACTTTTCGGTATGCAAACCGAGTACGTCCTGGTCCCGATCGTAGCCATCGTGGTGACTTTATATGGCGTGCTTGGAGGGATCGCAGCCGCTTACTGGACGGATCTCATTCAGGGGTTCTGCATCATTCTCCTCTCCGTACTGCTTATTCCCTTCGGTTTGCATGCAGTCGTTAAGAAATTCGGTTCTCCCGAAGATTCCTGGACCGATGGATTTCGCGTCATGCACGAACAATTGCCAGCCAGTAATTTCACGATTCTGGGAGGAGACGCAGCCAGTGAATTCCCTCTTTACGCTATTATAGTAATCGTGATCATGAACATGATCGGCATCGTTCTCACCCCGCACTTTATCGTCACCGGAGGCGGAACCGCCAAAAGCGAACAAGATGCCCGCATCGGCTTGGTAACGGGGAACTTCATCAAGCGCTTTTGTACCATTGGATGGGTTATAACCGCTCTTATCGTCCTGACGCTGTTCGGAAACGACGCCACCCTCATGAAGGATGCCGACATGGCTTGGGGAACGGCCACCAAGGAATTGCTCGGCCCCCTGGGAATCGGTCTCGTCGGCCTCATGCTCGCCTGCCTCTTGGCCGCCCTCATGAGCAGCGTGGATTGCTACATGCTCGTCTGCTCGGCCCTAGTTGTAAGAAATATCTACGTACCCTTCCTCAACCCCAAGGCCAGCGAGCGCGACTGCCTGGCTTTGGGCCGCGCAACTGGTGGCATCGTGGTGCTGGGCGCAGTCGTGGGAGCAATGATGATCAACGATATGTTTGCCATCCTAAAGCAAACCTGGATCGTGCCCATGACCTTCGCAGCCCTCTTTTGGATCGGCATGTATTGGCGCCGGGCCACAACCAAGGCGGGTTGGATTACCATCGCCTTCTGCGTACTGAGCTTCTTCGTTTTGCCAAGGCTCATCCCAGCCGCTGCTCCCGGCCTGCGCACCAACCCCGACCTCATCCAATCAAACGTGAAAACTGAAACCGGAGGAGGAAAATCAATCTACTGGTCGGATGGGGTGGAGGAAACCGATGGCGAAAAGCGTGGAAAAGGGCAGTTCCGTTTCGACATGTTGCTCTACGACAAGATTCTCGGGTACGATTTGACCCAAGTCCGCAACGCCACCCTCGCCACCCTGGACCTTCCTTTCAAGATCATCGCTCCATTCCTCGTCATGATCATTGCCAGCCTTCTGACCAAACCTAACGACAAGAAGGCGCTTGATCGCCTCTACGTAAAACTGAAGACCCCGGTCGATCCGATTCCGGAAAAGGATGCGGCCGAAATGGAAAAAAGCTACGCTAACCCCGACCGGTTCGACAAAAACAAGCTCTTCCCTAATTCCAGCCTGGAGTTCCAGCGTCCCAGCAAGTACGACGTATTCGGTTTCCTTACCTGCTTCGTCCTTTGTTTTGCGATCATCGGCCTCGTTTTGCTGGTAGCCCAAATCGGCGCCTGAATGATCGTTCGCAGGCACCTCGAACTTTCTTTCGATTTATGAACCCCTCTATGAAAATCTCCGTTCGGCTTTTGGGGGTCTTTCTCGCCTCTACGCTTTGGGCGGATCCGTCGATGGCCCAATCCGTGAAGCCGAATATAGTCGTCTTCATGACCGACGACATGGGAATCGGCGACACCAGCGCCTACTTGGGAATCCGTCTTGCGCCCGGCGCCAAGGCCATCCCCAAGACCTTGAAGACACCCAGCCTGGAGAAGCTCGCCAGACAGGGAATGATCTTTACCGATGCCCACGCCCCGGCCTCCATGTGCAGCTCTACGCGCTATTCCCTCCTCACCGGCAGGCTCTCGCACAGGTCCTATCTCAAGAAACAGGGATGGCTCCCCCACGGCCCGAACCCTCCCATGATCCAACGGGCGCTGACCACCCTTCCCGAGATGCTCAAAAGGAAGGGGTACGTCACCTGCGCGATCGGGAAATGGCACGTGGGCATGGATTTCGACGACGGACATGGCGAACCCGCGGATGAATTCGATTTTCAGGACGTCGACTTTACCAAGCCCGTCCTGGACGGCCCCACCCATCATGGCTTCGACGAATTCTTCGGGGTCCCCGGGAACACGGAGGACCCTCTCGATACCGAGCCCAGAATTTACCTACGCAACGACCGCTGGATCTTTTCCGATCGATCAAGGATGGAGAGGATCGGGATGAAGCGACGGGAAGGGCGAATCCTCGCCTCCCCCGACTGGGATTTGGCCCGACTTGGGCCCGACTACCTCCGGGAGTCCATCGCCTTCGTCAAGCGCCAAGCCAAGGGCAAGGACCCCTTCTTCCTCTACTACGTACCGAACGCCAACCACCTCCAGCAAAACGTCACCGGACCATACGCCGTGCCCGAATCCATAGCCGGCGTTCGGATCAAGGGGCAAAGCGCCTACACTGATGGCTCAAGGGGTGGCGAGCGGGAAGACATGGTGCTGGAAAACGACGTCGCCTTCGGTGCTCTGCTCAAGACCTTGGGCGAGACGAACGACCCTCGTCGCCCGGGCCGCAAACTGATCGAAAACACCCTCATCCTCTTTACCAGCGACAATGGGCCCAACGTCGGTGACAATAACGGACCCAACCCCGAGAGCGGTGGGTTGAGGGGAAAGAAGGCGAAAATCTGGGAAGGTGGACACCGCGTCCCCTTCGTTCTCTATTGGAAGGGCAATTTCGAGGGTGGCCGAATCAACCGAAACCTCTTCTCACTGACCGATCTGTTTGCCACCCTCGCCCGTGTCGTGGGCGAGGAACTCGAGCCCACGGAGGCCCAGGACAGCCTCGATTCACTGGCTTACTGGAAGGATCCAAACCAGTCCGACCCAAGACCCCGTCATTTCTTTTGCCACCTCGGTCCACCCTATGGAAACGATGCCCTTGCCGTCCGGAAAGGCTCGAGAAAAATAATCGTTCGGGGAGGTCTCGCCCGTCCCTGGGCATCACCCGGGGAAAGGGGCGGAGCCATCATTGCGGCCTTTCACGACCTCCGCGAAAACCTTCAGGAGGAAGGGGATTTTTCCGAGGATGAGGCGGATGATGAAGCGAAGCAAATGCTCGAGGACCTCCTCAGAATTCACAATCAGGGACATTCCCGGCCTCTTGGCTTGCCGGATGGCGACCAACTCATCCTTGAAGACGGATGGCATAACCTGAGGAACGACTTGACCGGCGTCATCGGTTATTCCTTCGAGCTCTCCGAAGATCGGACCGTCTCCCACTTGGGTATGTGGGACGACCACGACCGCGAAAGCCCTCTACGGCCTGCCCGGGGTATTCCCAGCGAAAAGGAACGCGACCAACCCAGTCGCGAGGGCAAGAAACCAAGGACGCTCAAGAGCCCTCACTTGATCGCCCTTTGGAAACGGAATGGAAAATCACTCAAGCGAATAACGGGCGTGGAACTGCAGGATGGCAATCCCGGCGAACTGGTAGGGGAATTCCGCTACCTCAAGCTCAACCAACCCGCCTTCCTCACCAAAGGGGAAAGGTACCTTCTCACCATGACGACCCGGGCGGGTGACGGAGATCACTTTCACGACCCCGCCTCCTTCGACGGGCTCTCTCCGCTCATTCACCCTAAGGTCAGGATTATTCGGAGCTTTCTTTTCAGGGATGGGAAAATGGACCGGGGAATGGCCATTCCATCCTTTGCGGATCTCCGGGCGGAACACGCTTCCTTCCGCATCCCCGTTGGCCCGACCCTGCGGTTCCAGTAGGGAGCCTTCCCAAAAAGCGTCTCGCAAACCTCAAAGAAACGTCCCTATGGAAACGCGTTTTGATATTTGGGATATGATTGATATCTCATAATCTCCTCTGCTACATTATCCGCCCATGAAAACCATCCTGACTCCGGTCCTCGTTCTTTTCTCACTCGCTCTTTCCCTCTCCGGCAAGACCCCCATCGAGCCCGTCCCCTTCCACGAGGTTGAGATGAAGAGTGAATTCTGGCGGCCCCGCCTCATCACCCAGCGCAAGGTACTGGTTCCCTTCGCCTTCGAGAAGACCGAGCCGGGCGTTGCCCACCTCCAGGCCGCGGCCGACTTTCTTGCGGGCAAGAAAGTGGAGGGCCACCGACCGCACAGGTTCATCGATTCCGACCTTTACAAAGTCATGGAAGGGGCCGCCTACCTGGCCCAGTTGCAGGATGACCCCGAACTCGAAGCCCAATTCGATCGCATCGTCGACGTCATCGCAGCCGCCCAGGAACCGAACGGCTATCTCTACCCTTCGCACACCACCGGAGTGGGCACGGACAAGAACATGATGGGAAACACGCCCTACACCTTCGTCGTGCACAGCCACGAGCTCTACAATATGGGCCACCTCTACGAGGCCGCCATCGCCTATTATCAGGCCACCAGCAAGGACAAGCTGCTCAAGGTGGCGGAGAAAAACGCCCTCCACGTCAACCGGGTCTTCTTCGAGGGAGACCCCAAGTACAATGAGGGCAAACCCATCCGGCAAGCCCCCGGCCACCAGGAGATGGAGCTGGCCTTGGTCAAGCTTTACAAGGTGACGGGCAAGAAGCTCTACTTGGAAATGGCGGAGAAGTTTCTCGAGATTCGGGGCAAAACCTACGTGCCCGACGGGGAAGGCGTAATGTCCCCCACCTACGCCCAGCAACATGCCCCCGTCGAGGACCAGAGTGAAGCCGTCGGGCATGCCGTGCGGGCCACCTATCTCTACTCAGCCATGGCTGATCTGGCCCACTTGAAAAACAAGAATTCCTACACCCGCGCCCTTCACAGAATCTGGGGCAACGTGACGGACACCAGGATGCATATCACCGGCGGCCTAGGGGCAGTCCACGGGATCGAGGGTTTCGGGCCGCCCTACCTCCTCCCCAATGCGGACGCCTTCAACGAGACCTGCGCCGCAGTCGGCAACGTGCTCTTCAACTTCCGGATGTTTCTCGCTCATCGGGACGCCAAGTACCTCGACGTGGCGGAGGTTTCCCTTCTCAACAACGTCTTGGCCGCCGTCAACCTGGAGGGCAATCGCTTCTTCTACGTCAACCCCTTGGAGGCGGACGGTAAATATCCCTTCAACCACGGGACGGCAGGTAGGGCTCCCTGGTTCGGAACCGCCTGCTGCCCCAGCAATATGGCCCGCCTCTTACCCCAGGTTCAGGGAATGGCCTATGCCCATGACGAGAAGAATCTCTACCTCGCCATGTATGCCGAGACCTCCACGAGCCTGAAAATCGCCGGAACCAAAATAGCGGTCACCCAGAAGACAGGCTACCCCAATGAGGGGCGCATCGAAGTTTCCCTCAACCCCGAGAAACCTGCTTCCTTTAGCCTTCGCCTGCGCATCCCCACCTGGACGGGCAAACAATTCGTGCCGGGCAAACTCTACCGCTACCTGGATTCCGCCACCGAAAAATGGGAGGTCTCGGTCAACGGAAAGAAAGTCAACCCCAAGATCGAGCTCGGCTTTGCGGTTCTCGACCGGGAATGGGAAAAAGGGGACAAGGTCGTTCTCGATTTACCCATGCCCACCCGCCTGAACGAATGTGATGAGCGAGTGGAAGACAACCATGACCGGCTCTCCTTCACAAGGGGTCCCTTCGTGCTTTGCGCCGAGGAGACCGATAACGAGGGCGCCACCCAGCGTTTTTTCCTGAACGGCCAGCCGAGCGTGGAAAAACCCAAGTTGTCCAGGGTCAAGCATCCCGCCGGTTCCTTCTTAAAGGTACTCACCCGAGCCAACGCCCTCAAGGAAGACGGCAAGACCGAAAAGCGCGGCCTTTCCCTAATCCCCTACTACGCCTGGAACAACCGGAAGCCAGGCTCCATGACCATCTGGTTCCCAACCAACCCCAAGCTCGCGGTGTTCGACCCCCACAAGCTTCCCAAGGAGAGCATCTTCACGAACCTTAAAGCCTCCCACACCTCCGATCTCGACACCGTGAGCGCCATTGGAGACGGCAAGGAACCCCGCTGGTCGAGCGGCAAGAAGGTTCCTCGCTGGACCAGCCGGCCTCAGCTTGGGATCAAGCAGTGGGTGGAAGGCCACTTCGCAAAGCCCAGAAAGATCCGGGACATAGGCGTCTACTGGATGCAGGACCAACAGGACGTAAAGTTTCCCGAGGAATGGTCGCTCGAAGTGCGCCGGGACGGCAAGTGGAAACCCTTCGAGCTCTACGTCACCGACCGCTACGACAACCGGGCCAACCAGTACAACGTGGTGCATCCCGCCGCTCCCCTGACCTGCGATGCCATTCGCATAAACATGACGCCCAAGGAGGGCAGTGCGGTCGGCATCCTCGAGGTACAGGTCAAGTTCGAGGACTAGGAAACGAAAGGCCATGACTCGAGCAACCACCCTCGTCCTCTTTATCCTTTTCTCCGTCTGCTTGTTGGGGCGCGAAGGCCCACCGAACTTCCTCGTCATCTACATGGACGACCTCGGCTGGGCCGATACCTCGGTCCGCATGATGGATTCCGAACCCGACTCGAGGAGCGACTTCTACCGCACTCCGAACCTTGAGAAGCTGGCGGCGAGAGGAATGCGCTTCTCCAATGGCTACGCCCCCGCCCCTACCTGCACGCCTTCCCGCAAAAGCATCCAGTTCGGCAAAACCCCGGCCCGGCTCGGCTACACCTTCGTACACGACGTCCTCGCCATCAAGCGCGGCTTGAGTTGGGCGGAGGAAGCATCCCTGGCGGACGTCCTCAAGGCCTCGGACCAGAATTACGTCACGGCCCACTTCGGCAAGGGAATGGGCAAGGAGCAAATGAAGACCATCGGCTACGACGCGCACGATGAGTTCGACGGACGCGCATCCAATGGAAATTTTCATGGAGACTATGTTGACCTCAAGAGCCGCCGCCCCCTGCCCGCGGATGACCCCAAGCGCATCTACTCCCTGACGGCGCGATCGGTTGATTTTCTTGGCAAACACGCCGGCAAAAGACCCTTCCTTTTGATGGTCTCCCACTACGCCGTCCACGTCCCTCATCAGGCTACTCCGGCGGTGATCGAGCGCTATCGAAAGCTTCCCCGCGGCAAATACCTCACCGACGCCGACTATCTCCCTCCCAATCAGATTGCCAAAGCTCGGAAAACCTCCGCCTGGCGACTTCAGTACGCCGCCATGATCGATGAGGTGGACGCAGGCATGGGCAAGATGATGGAGGTCTTGGAAAAAAGCGGTGAGCTCGAGAACACCTACGTCATATATACCTCCGACAACGGCGGTGGGCTCGGGCCCAACGGGCCCTTGAGCTGGGGCAAGGCCCAGCTCTTCGAGGGCGGACTGCGCGTGCCCTGGGTGGTCGCCGGGCCAGGCGTTAAAGCCGGAGCCCAGTGCGACGTGCCGGTCGTTCAGTGGGACTTGCTCCCGACTTTGCACGACCTTTCGGGAAGCAAGGCTCCGCTTCCCAAAAACCTAGATGGAGGAAGCCTGCGCGACCTCCTGCTGAAGGGGAACGCGGGAAAGGTCATCCGACCCGTCGAGGGATTGATTTTTCACTATCCCTGTTATTTCGCTCCCCCTCTAAGCGTGATTCGGCTAGGCGACCACAAGCTCATGAGGCACCTCCTTACGGGTGAGAGGAGGCTCTACGACGTGGTCAAGGATCCGGCGGAAGAAACGAACCTCATTCGCTCCATGAGGTCCAGGGCCGACCAATTGGATTCCGTCATGAAGAAATACCTCGAGGATATCGGGGCTGAGGACGTAGGGGAGGTCTACCAGGCCCGCCTCGAGGAGCTCGACCTTTTCGAGGTTAGGGCGAAGGAGAACTTCCGCAAAAAGACAAGGGATCTCGATCCCAAGAAGGACGCCGCCGAAGTGGCCCGGCTCAAAGCCAAGCTGCAGGCGGACTTGGAACGGTTCGCCAGGAACCGCGTGGAGGTCGACCTCAACCGCAACTCAAGCCACTGGGCGGGCTCGCCCCCGAAAAGCAATTGAGGGGGACCGGGGCAATCCTAGTGGCCCTTTCCGCCTGCCTCCAAGGCCAGCAGGCAGGGAAAGACTTCTGCGCCCGCCTCGAGCAACCCGTGCAAGGCCGCAAACACGGTTTTCTGGCCGGCAACCTGAGCTATTACGTGGGAGGCTTCCATGCCAGCTGGAAGCCGTCGGAGGACGAGACCATCGGCTTGACCCATCCTTTCCGTCATGACCTCCGCAGCCGCGGCGTCGGTCTGCTTGAGAGCGAAATAGGGGGAACCGAGCATACCGGTGTGGGCAACGACTACGAAGGTTGGGAATTCTACAAGGACACCCGCGTGCTTTACGGAAGCGTATTGATCGATGGCAAACTGCATGCAAAGCCCGCACCCACCCGCATGTTCTGGAGACCCGACAAGATGATCTGCGAATATGAGATCGAAGGCATACTTATCCGGGAGGAGAAATTCATTGGGTCCAATGACGCAGCGGCTTCCATCATCACCTCATCGAAGCCCGTCATCCTGCGCTTCGAAGGACAGGGCTTTTTCGTTCGGCACAGCGTTTCCTCAACGGCCCGGGGCAAGTACGACTCCTCTGCAAATTCAATTCTCATCACCGAGGGCGGCACGGTCCGCTCGAGGCCCGATCCGGGAGGTCCCGTGAGGGTTGGCCCCATCGTCTATCAGGGAATGACGACCGTCCTGTCCTGTTCGCGCGACTTTTCCAAGACGGTCGCTTTCTCCCGTGGGGAAAAAGGGCAGCAGGAGTATTCGTTCGAGGTGCCTTGCGACGACAAGGGCGCGACCGTCTCCTGGGCCATGGACGACGACCCCGCAAAAGCTCTCCGGGCAGCCCGTGAAATCATCTCCGGCGATCGGCGCATGCTGGCGGCGAAAACCGCTCGGATGAACCATCAACTGCGCGAAGAGATTCCCCAGTTCCGGTGCAGTGAGCCGAAATTCGAAGAAATCTACTACTACCTCTGGGCCCTCTACCTGATGTACTACATCGAGGTCGGGAAGGGCTGGGAAAGGGAAAACCACACCCAAACCGCAGTCAACAACTTCCTCGGCATGCACCGCTACGACGCCTGTTTCCAGATCAAGGTCGGAGCCTGGACGAGAAACAAGCCTCTTTACGCCTACGGCAACGTCCTGACCTGGAAGCACCTCGTGGAAAACGACAGGTACCGCGAGACCCCCAACGGAGCCATCATGCTCTCCGACAACAAGGGCACCTCCTGGCACTCCGGAGCCTACGGTGGGGAATTGGTCGAGCACGTCCTGGGCGCCTGGCAAATCTTCCAGCACTCGGGAGACCTCGGTTTCCTTCGCAAGTGCTACGAAGGGTACTTCCGCAAGGTTTTCCGGAAGCAAATCGGTAGTTTCGCCATGAACCGGTTCGAGGTTGCCGAGACCCTGATTCGAATGGCCGACCTGCTGGGGCATGAAGAAGACCGGGCCCACTGGGACAAACTGGTGCGGCTCGACCCCGAGCACGTCCGCCTGACCTTCGACCAAAGGTGGGAGGCCAATGGCCACAGGGACTTTTTCATGGGCCCGAAGAACGGCATGCTGACGACCAATGCGTTTTGGTCCCTCCGCTCGAAATATTTTCCAAGGGAATATGCCGGCAGGATGATCAATGCCTGGGCCCTGAACCGGGAAGAGGGGTTCTACGGCAAGTTTTTTCCCCTCGCCATGGCAAGGAAGTCGATGAGGGATTTTGCTTCCCCGGTCGATCTGGTCTTTGGATACACGCCCGATACGGCCTATTTCACACTCGATGGAATGTTCCGTCAGGACTTCCCCGGGATCGCCTCGGAGCTCACCCTCAATCACCTTGCGAACTACAACTACCATGAGGATTGGGATATACCCATGGCCCCCGAAGCCTACCGCAGAGACGGCTCCCTCTTCGGAGACCAATACTCTAATTTCAATGCAGGCAAAATCCTCCTTTACCTGGAGGGACTGTTCGGGCTTTCTTATTCCATCCCGGATGAAGTTCTTCGCATACGAGATGCCCTGCCCAGGAGCTGGGAGTGGATGGAAGTGGAAATTCCGGTCGGAAAGGAACCCGGTTGGACCAAGATACGTGTTGAGCGCGCAAAAGGATCTCCGGGTGGAACGAACAAAAGAATCACGGTTGAGAATTGCCCTCTCAAGGTTAGGCTCGAGCCATGGCTGGAGGGGAAGAAGCCTTCCCGCAAGCCGAGGCTCGAGGGGGCCGCGTTCGAGACCGCCGATACCAAGCACGGCGACCGCATGGCTTACCAAGCGAGCGTCCGTTCAAGCAAGCTCTCCATCTCCATAGCCCTGCCATGATCATGAAACCGATTCACCTCCTTGTTATCTTTTTGCTTTTCCAGCCACTGGCTGGGAGAACCGGCAAGCCGAACGTCGTTTTCGTTCTCGCCGACGACCTGGGCTGGGCGGAACTCGCATGCTACGGCAATTCCTTCAACGAGACGCCCCATCTCGACAAGCTTGCCGAGCAGGGCCTGCGCTTCACCCATGCCTATGCGGCGGCCCCCGTTTGTTCTCCCTATCGGGCGGCCCTCCTGACGGGACAACACCCCGCCCGAGTCGGAATTCTCGACTACCTCCGGCCCAACTCATCCAACGCCTTGCCCGTCAGCCAAGTCACTCTGCCGAAGCTTCTCAAGCGGAACGGATACGCCACAGGAATGGTCGGCAAGTGGCACTTGACCGGCTACAGATACCAGGGCGCCCAGTTCGAGGTTCGCCCCACCGAACACGGTTTCGGCTGGAACCTCGGGAGCGAAATCAAGGGCGTAGGCAACGGAGCCAATTTCTGGCCCTACGTCTTTCGCACCCAACCCATCCGCTGGCTCGACTTTCCCTCAAACCGCATGGGCAGGGACGAGTACCTGACCGACCGGCTCAACCTCGAGGCGGTTGAGTTCGTCGAGCGAAACAAGGACAAGCCCTTCTTTCTATACCTCAGCCACTACGCGCCGCACACCATTCTCAACGGACGGCCCGAGCTCGTGGACAAGTATCGCAAAAAGCATCCACCGGCACGGAGCGAGCGCAAGAATTGCTACCTTTGCCAGGACGCCGGATTGAAGGTGGAGGGATGTACCCATTGGGCTCCAAGCCACAACCCCCACTTGGCCGCCATGCTTGAAAGCATCGATGACGGCATCGGCTTGCTGGCCGCTAAACTGGACGAATTGGGCTTGGCCGAGAACACCATCTTCATTTTCTCAAGCGACAACGGGGGGGAAACGAACGTTACCTCCAACGCTCCCCTGCGGGGCGGCAAAAGCCAGCTTTACGAAGGCGGAATACGGGTCCCCCTGATTCTGCGCTGGCCGGAAGGAAAAATCCCGGCAGGCAAGACCTGCAACCAGCCCGTGGTCAATCACGATTTCTACCCCACCTTTCTGGAAGCCGCCGGAATCAAGCCCGATCCGGCCCAGAAGCTGGACGGGGTTTCCACCCTCGCCACATGGCGCAACCCCAAATCTCCGCCCAAGCGAAAAGCCATCCACTGGCATTATCCGCTCGACAAACCCCACTTCCTGGGCGGCGTCTCGAGCGGGGCCATTCGGGAAGACAACTGGAAACTGATCGAGTACTTCGATCCGGCAAGGCCGGAGAAATTCGAACTCTTCAACCTCGCCGAAGATCCTTACGAGAAGAAGGACCTCGCCTCCTCGCAGCCCAAGCGAGTCGAGGAACTCCATGGCAAATTAATTTCCTGGCGGGAACGAACGGGGGCCCGCATTCCTTCCCGCCCTCTCCTCTCCTCCCCTCGCAACCTTCATTTCGGGGAGCATTTTTCCGAGGGCCAGGTAAGCGAAAAATGGTTTTTCCAAAAGGAATGGCAGGTGGAGGATGGCATCCTTCGGCGGAACGGCATTGAGGGTCAAAACAAGCGGCTCTTTTACAAGGATCCCAATTTCAAGGACGCTTTCATCCGCTTCGAGTTTCGTTTCGACGGAGCGGAGGACATCCGTCTGGTGACGGGGGCTTCCGGTCACTACAACACCGTTTTGCATATCCGGCGCGACCACTTCTTCATCCAGACCGCCCAAGACGACCGCGGGCCTTGGTTTTCCATGCGTCACGGCGAATGCGCCCACGAGTTCAAGCCGGGCAAATGGTACGTCATGACGATGGAATTCATCGGGGACGAGGTCGTCGCCCATCTCGATCACCAGCGCATAGCCTATGCCAAGCATCCCGTCATAGACCAGGAGCGCACCTACTTCGCCCTGCAGGTCGATCAAGCCGGGGCTGCCTTTGACAACATTCAGGTATTCGGTTCGGGTCGGCACCGCGATCGTGAGGACAACCTCGCCCTCGTGAAAAAGAACCAGGGAAGGTTCCCCGTGAAAAAACCCGTCCGAGAGGAACACGAGATCCGCAAGAGAAACTTGCATGCCCGTCTTCACATGGAGGATCCCGTCTACCGTAAACTGGTCGAACGGGTCGAGCGGCTCGATGCGGACAAAGTCGAGCGTTTCCCGGAAGCCTTCAGTTCCCATAAGACCTTCCAAAAAAAGATCCAGAGCCTGCGCAAGAAGCTTCACCAGGAGGATCCGGTCTACAAGGAAACCCTCTTTGCCACCTTCCGGGCCAACCGGGCCCTCGACCAGTTCCTGCTTGAGAAGGACCCTTCCATTGCCCGTCAACCGGATACCCGCAAGAAAGCGGCCCTTGAGCGAGCCCGTCAAAAACACCTCGCGGATCCCGCCTATGGCAAGCTCGCGAAAGTTGCCGAGGACGCGCAGGGCAAACTTGAGCGCGAGTACCCCCAGCTCTTCGTGAGCAACGAGGAGATCGGTAAAAAAAGAAACGAGGCCAGACGAGAGCTCAAGGACGATCCCGAATTCAAGAAGTTGGTTCAGTCCAGGGGCGACGCCTACCGGGCCCAGCAGGACTATCTCTACGAAAGGGACGAGCAGCTCGCCCGACTGAAGAGACAGCTCAACGAGGGCAAATAGGAGGCTCGGACGGATCCGGGACGTATTTGGCGCTTATTGAAAATTGCCAGCCCCGGAACAGCTGGTTAAAAATGGGTCCGAGATGGAAGTAATCGAAACAAACAAGCTCCGCATGGAGGAGCTGGCGGCGGGAAGACCCCGATTGGCCGGGCAAGTCGATGCCCTCGACTGGAGCGAGCTCGAGGCGGCCCTCGAGGAATGCATTTTCAAGAAGGAGGAAAGCGGGTTGCCGGAAACCTACGGGCCAGCCGAATATCTCACCATAGAGCCGGAAGATTCCGGGCAGGAAAAGCTCTACGCCCAGGCACTGGAACACGGGGAGAGCCTCGTTCGGGCCGGCAAGACCGCCGCCTTCACCGTTGCCGGAGGGCAGGGAACTCGTCTTGGATATGATGGCCCAAAGGGCACGCTCCCGGTAAGCCCGATCAAGGGGAAGCCCCTCTTTCAGCTCTTCGCCGAACAAATCCTGGGGGTTTCCGAGAAGCACGGGGTAGCCATTCCCTGGTACGTTATGTGCAGCCCGCTGAACCTTGAGGCCACAGTAGCCCATTTCGAGGAAAAGAAGTTTTACGGTCTCGGGATGGAGAACCTGAAGTTCTTCTCTCAAGGCGTAATGCCGGCCACCGATTTTGATGGCAACCTCCTGTTGGCGGAGAGCGACAGCCTGGCCCTGTCCCCCAACGGTCATGGCGGATCCCTCAAGGCATTGATTGATTCCGGTTCCGTTACCGAGATGGCCGAGAGAGGAGTTGAGCACGTCTCCTACTTTCAGGTCGACAACCCCTTGGTCAGCGTGATCAACCCCCTCTTCATCGGCCTGCATGACCTACAAAGCTCCGATATGTCCAGCCGCTCCCTTACCAAGACCGGCCCCTTTGAAAAATTGGGCAACTTCGTATCCATCGGGGACCGGGTGGCGATTATCGAGTATTCCGACCTGCCCGAGGAGAAAGCCCTCGAGAAGGATGGGAAAGGGCGGATCAAGTACCGGGCCGGCAGCCCCGCCATACACGTCCTCCGCCGTGACTTTATCGAGCAATTCGCGAGCGGTGAAATCAAGTTGCCCTACCATCGGGCGGAGAAGAAAGTCGCCCATTTGGACGAGAAGGGAGAAGCCATCACTCCCCAAGAGCCCAATGCGGTCAAATTCGAGACCTTCGTCTTCGACGCCCTCCCCTTAGCCCGAAACCCCCTCATCCTGGAAGCCGACAGGTTGGAGGAATTTTCCCCGGTTAAGAACAGGACGGGGGTCGATTCACTGGAAAGTTCGCAGGCCGACCAAGTCAAGCGGGCCAAGCGTTGGCTCCGAAACGCGGGGCATGCCGTCAAGGAAGACGCAATCGTGGAAATCTGCCCCCAGGCCTTTCCCAACGAACGCCACCTTGCTCAAGCCGATCTGGGAGAGTACGACCTCGATGCGGATTTGATTTACTTGGGCTAGGGAAAACTCGATAAAGAGGGGATGAAGTACCTATGCTCTTTCCTCACCTTGTTTGTCTTGTCCCCGCTTTTCGCTCAGAAGGTCGAGCCTACCTATAAGCAGGTATCCTACGGGCCGCACAAGGACATGATCCTTAATTTTTGGAAGATTGATTCCAAGAAACCCACTCCCCTCCTCGTCCATATCCATGGCGGAGGATGGCTGGGAGGAAAGAAACACGAAACCGTGGGAGCCAGCCAGCTCAAGCAAGGTTACAGCTATGCGTCCACCGACTATCGCCTGGCCGGCACCGAACTTCTGCCCGCTGCCGTTCATGACGCCGCCCGGGCCATCCAGTTTTTGCGGACCATGGCCAAGGAATGGAACTTCGATCCCAAGCGAATCGCGGTGACGGGAGGTTCGGCCGGGGGCGCGTCGAGCATGTGGCTCGCATACCATGACGACATGGCTGACCCCAAGAGCAAGGATCCCGTGCTTCGCCAATCATCACGGGTCTGCGGAGCGGTGGCCATGGGCGGGCAAACGACACTCGATCCGTTCTTGTTGGAGAAGAGGATCGGCTTGGCTTGCATCCGCCACCCCATGATCTGGAAAACCCTTGGCGCATCCAGCCACGAACAGCTCATGAAGGACTGGGACAAGTACAAAAAGCTCTCCCTTGAGTGCTCCCCCCTCACTCACGTCTCCAAGGACGACCCTCCCGTATGGATCCGGTACGGAAAGCCCGCCCCCGTCCCGGTCGTCAAGGGGGATGGCATCCACCACGCCGGATTCGGACGCCTCCTGAAGGAGAAGTGCGAAAAGGTCGGCATCCCATGCCACCTCTCCGTCGCTGAAAACGAACAACCGGAAATGAGCAGCGCCGAGTTCATCGAGCAAATCTTCTCCAAGGACTGAAAAAGGTCTGGAGGATAAATCCCATCGGTGCTATGCCTTTCAGCACCCATCTACCTAAACTCAGGATTCGCTCATGCCCATCTCAAGACTGACTATCCTCGTGCTTTTGCTCGCCTGTTCCAGCGCTTTCGGCAAATACTCTCTCCCGCCCATGGAAAAATCCGTCGAGGACAAATCCACGGGCCTGAACGTACCCCCGGGTTTCGAAGTGGATCTCGTCTACAAGGTAGACAAGAAAAAATACGGATCCTGGATTGCGATGGCCTTCGACGGCAAGGGTCGGTTGACGGTTTCCGACCAGGGAAAAGCCGGGACCTTCTCCATCGAGATACCCAAGCCGGGACAGGATTTCGACGAAAGCAAGATCAAGAAACTCAACGTCAAGTCCTCCCAGTGGGGCATGCTCTACGCCTTTGGCCACCTCTACATGATGGGCAACCGCACCTTTTCCCGGGCCAAGGTTCTGCCAAACGGGGAATTGGGCCCGACTGAATTCCTTTGCAAGATGGCGGGAGGCGGGGAACACGGCCCTCATTCCATTGTCGTTTCCCCCGACGGAAAGAGCCTGTTCGTAATCGCCGGCAACGCCACGAAACCTCCTGCATTCGAGTATTCTCGAATCCGCACCAATTGGAAAGACGACGTCCTCTTGAAAAATTATGCATACGGACACATGTCCCATGGCAAGGCTCCCGGTGGTTGGGTAATGAAAATAAGCCCGGACGGAAAGAAACGGGAAATGCACAACATGGGCTACCGCAACCCGGTTGACTTTGGCTTAAACCGGGATGGAGAACTCTTCGTATACGATGCCGACATGGAATGGGATATCGGGGCCCCTTGGTACCGTCCCACTCGTGTCAATCACGCTGTGTCAGGCGGTGAAAGCGGCTGGCGGGCGACTTCCAAGAAGTGGCGCAAATACTTCCCGGACACCGTCGGTTCGGTCGTGGACGTCGGTCCGGGTTGTCCGACTGGTGTGATCGCAGGAACCAAGGCAAAATTTCCCACCCATTATCGGGATGCCCTCTTTATTTGCGACTGGACTTTCGCAACGATGTTTTCCATCCACCTGAAGCCCAACGGCTCGTCCTATATTGGAGAAAAGCGCGAGTTCATCTCCAACACCAAGGGCTCGCTCGCCCTCACCGACGTCGACGTCGGTCCGGACGGCAACATGTACTTCTGCGTCGGTGGACGAGGGGGTCAGTCCTCTCTTTATCGGGTGTCCTACAAGGGCTCGGCTTCTACCGAATTGTCCAAACTCGATACCACCAGCGTACACGCCAAGGCCCGCAAAACTCGCCATATGCTTGAAGAATTTCACGGTCATCCCGACCCCAAGGCAATTGATACCGCCTGGCCCTATTTGAGCAGCAAAGACTATCACCTGCGCTATGCCGCTCGTATCGCCATCGAGTGGCAGGACCCCCAAAGCTGGGCCGAAAAGGCATACTCTGAGAAAAGCGATCTGGCTGCCGTCCACGCCCTGCTCGGCCTGGCCCGCTCGGATCTCAAGGGCAGCTTGAAACCAAGTATCAAGCGCCTTCTCGAGGTCGAGTTCGAAAACCTGGACAAGACAGGCAAACTCGCCCTTATCCGCACCTATGCAGTTGTGATGAGCCGAGGCGGCAAACCCGAAGACGATCAGATCAAGGCGATCGGAGATCAATTGGATCCACATTATCCGGCCAAAGACGACAATTTGAACGAGGAACTCTGTCGCGTGCTCTGCTACCTACAGCACCCCTCGGTTGTCAAGAAGACCGTCGCCCTCATGCAAACCACCAAGGCCAATGTGCCCGACTTCGACGCCGAGGTCATGAAGCGCAACAAAGGCTATGGCGGCAGAATCCTCAGCTCGATGGAATCAAACCCCAACATCCTCAACATTCATTTCCTCTTTTGCCTTAAGGACGTGCAGGATGGATGGACGATGGAGCATCGCAAGGCCTACCTCGGAGAACTGAAGACCCTCATGACCAAAAAGGGAGGAAACATGTTTGCCGGCTACATCCAGAAAATCCGCGAATCCGCAATCGCCTCCGTACCCGAAAAGGACAAGGTATACCTCCAATACCTGATGGGCGAAATCAAGAGCATCGACATTTCCAAACTGCCCAAGGCCAAAGGTCCAGGAGTTGCCTGGACGGTTGATTCCGCCGTGAAAATGCTCAACGAAGAACCGCTTGTCGGACGAAGCCTTGCCAATGGAAAAAAGATGTTCTCCGCAGGACTCTGCGTGGCTTGCCACCGCTTCGGAATGGAAGGGGGCGGAAGCGGCCCTGACTTGACCAACCTGGCCAAGCGAAGCGACTACAAATCGATCCTCGAATCCACCTTGCAGCCCAACCTCGTGGTTTCCGACCAGTTCGAACAACATGAGCTAAAGATGAAGGACGGCTCGGTGGTCATGGGGCGCATTGTCGTCGATGAAAAAGACTCCTATTCCTTGGTACAGTCCGGTCTCGAACCTTTAAAGCTCAAGAAGGTCAAGAAATCGGAAGTGGCCTCGAAAAAGGGATCCAAGATTTCGATGATGCCGGGCGGGTTGATCAACTCGATGAATGCCGAGGAATTGAAGGATCTCGTTGCCTACTTCGTTTCGGGAGGAGACCCCAGGCACAAGGTTTACCGCTCTGGCAAGAAATTGGAGGTTGAGCTGATCAGCGCCATGTACGGCGAGGACGGCAACCCCAAGAAGCAGATGGACGTTAGGAAAGTCATCCAGAGGCAACTGGACGCCTGGCAGTACGATTTTGCCATTACGAACAAATTGGTGGGCAGAGATCCTGCCGGAGGAATATTCAAGGTTTTACACCTCACCTACAAACACAAGGGGAAGACCTTCACCAAGAAAATCAAAGAAAACGGAATCGTCTCGTTCTACGAATAACCTGGAAGAGGGATCACCGCTTTTCGTCCAATTTTTCAAGCTCGACGGAATCCTCGATCGCATCCTGGAATTCCTCGTCAAAGGAGACCCGGGTTCCGGGTTCGATCTTTCCTCTCCTTTGATGGGGATGCGGACGAGCAATCATCTTTCCGCCAACCCATTCAAGTTTCGCAAGACTAGGGGGCTTGCCGTTCCAATTGCTCTTCCTGGCGCGCGGATCCTCCGTGCGGTTGGCCGGGGAAAAGAGGAGCTCGGTCGCTTCGTCCCAATCCTTCATCACGACCCCTGATGAGTTTCTGAATTGGGAGACAGGCAAGCGCAGTTTGTGCAGACCGGCCTTAGGCAAGTCGACCAAGGCCACGAAAGTGTCCTTTTGTCTTCCGGTGTATCCTTGCCACGCGTTCACGTTGATCCGCACGCCAAGCTGGTTTCCGTCTCCAAAAGTTTCGATTTCCACACCGAGCTCACCCTGCCTGGGCCCGATCCACGCTGGGTCGACAATCTTGCGGGTGGCATAAAGCCAATGATGGGAATTGCGCCGATTCAAAAGATACCAGTCCCGCCAACCTCTTGAGAAATCATCGATCAAGCGACTTGGTCTTTCAGTCGGTTTGATTTTGGATTTCCTTAAATCCTCGGGATAAGCCGCCCGGTACTCGGAACTGAGGGTCAGAAGCTTGGTCGCCTCGGTTCCCGGACGGGGCGGAAGCGCCCGGGGCATCCCGTAGGTAAGGTTGGCAAAGGCAAAGAGTGGTTCTGCGCTATCGAACACCGGGCATTCCCCTTCGTACGTCTCCCCGGACTTTCTAACCTCGGCGCTCCGCCAAAAACGAATGCGCGGATCCCTGGCATACCCGTAGTAGATCTCCACTTCCTTCACCGGCAAACCGCTTGATTGATCAACACGGACCCGAAAGAGCGGAATTCCGTTATCCGTATCCAGAACCAATTCCGCGGCTGAGACCTTTGGAAACCGAAAGTTTTTCTTGAGGTGGGCTTCCATCCACATGAAACGGGCGGCAGAGGTTTGATCGGTAAAGCGATGATTCAAATGAGGGGCCAACACGAGCATCCTTTGCGTATCGGGAGTCAACTTGGACATGCCCTTGACCACCCATTCCGTCGGGGAATTGAAATCATTGGTCGATCCGAGGAAAAGGATTGGGGCCTTGACGTGAGGCCAATGAGACTGGGCGGAAACACATTTGCGATAAAGGGCCGAACCGTCTTCCTTGGTCATCCTTCGGGCGCTCCCCGGCAAACCCCACAGGTCATCGTAGAGATATCCGCTCCCTCCTACGGAAGGAGAGGCTGCCTTGACCCGCGGGTCGATGCATGAAATCACGGTGGAACGCCCCCCCATCGAGTGCCCCTCCACACCAAGCCGGTCAGGGTCTACACCTTCGGTTTGCTCAAGCATCGTCAGGGCCCGCCGCACGCAAATCGAGATCAAGTTCCAACTGCTGTTCAAGGGGTGAGGTTCTTTGAAGAGGGTATTGGGGTCGGGCCTGACGGTGTTGTGATGATCCAGTTGATCCGCCTTGGTCACCCCCTGACGAATGAAGCCCGCCGCCAAACCATCCCAGTCCGTGTTGGGCGTATCCGCTTTTTCCAAAACTTTGCCCCCCCAATTGATGCTCACGCATGCATATCCCATCGTCATCCAATCCGCCACCCGCTTGCGGTTTGCCCGTTGCCCGCCTCCGTGAACGTGAACGATGCCCGGCTTGGACTCCTTGCCCTTGGGCAGACCCAAATAGGCGGCAATATAGGGGCTGGCGGATTTGTTGCTCCCTTGAAGCTTGCCCAAAGAATAAAGCACGAGCCTTACCTCGCCCTGCTCCGTCTTCCAGGCTTCGACAACCCGAACTCTTAGTAGTTCCTTGCGGGCATCGTACCCTTTCCAAAATTCGCCTATATTTTGGTCGGAACCCTTTCCGTCGAAAGATGGTATCCCCGACTCACCGAAGGTTGAGAGAGTGGACAAGTAAATCAGCCCTAGCTTGAAAAGGAAACCGGTTTTGGGTTTGGGACTCACGCATCCAACCTAAACCATCTCAGGCAAAGGTTCAGCTCAAAAGCATTCGTTTGATTGGTTTCTTAGCCGACAAGCGGGACGGCTACCATCTGCGGGTGAAACCAAAGAACAAACCGACGTCTTCCGCCGCATCGTTCAAGCCGACTTGGATTCCAGCGTCCAGAGAGAGAGTCTCGTCCACCGCATAAATGAAGCCGGCCGAGGCGATGGCCTTGTAGGACGGGTCGCCCTCGACCCCGACGTATTCGAAGAAGGAACCAAGGTTCTCCGACAGGTCAAAGCTGATTATTGCCGAATGTAGGAAATCCAGTTCATGGTCCTTGCCAACCTCATCGTAAACGACGCCGAATTGCACCATCAGTCCGAGACCCACTCCCGAGGAAAGCTGAGTGGCATAGGGAAGCGTCAAACCACCCTCCCACTGATCGTTGCTCAAGCGGGCGCCGGTAGGAATCTTTAGGAAAGGGAAAAGGGAAAAGGACGAACCCGCCCCTTCGTTGCCCCATAGGTTGCGGTGGACGCCCAATTGAACGTCACCGAAGCCCTCCACCGCCTTACCGATCTTTGGGTTCTCCCATGCGTAGGCATCGAGCCAGAGGCGAAGGTCGACGGACTCGGATACGCCGTAAGTAAGCTCCGTCGCCATAAGTACGTGGGCATGGCTTCCATCGTCTCTTCTCCAGTCAATCAGACTGGACTCAAGCTCGAAGTTGCCCTCGCCCACCGTCAATGGACTTTCCGTGGTTACGGTACCGTGGGAATTTGCAAACGAGAACGAAAGAAGGAACACTAGAGCAAATCGTCGAATCATAGTTTAGAATTTATCTGGATGCCAAAATCTTGGGATTGTATCAATTCAATTTACTCCCGCCGATGCCCGTTTGGTCATGAATTGGAGCAAGACCGAAGACTTGAAAAAATCGTCGTCGACCTTGTGTCCCTTTCCGGCCATGACCTTGATCTTAGCCTCTCCACCCAATTTCCGGTAACGCTCGGTCACGACCGCACTGTTCTCTTCGAACGGAACGACCCGATCGGAATCACCATGCACGATGCAGATGGGCACCTTGGCTTTGGCCAAGCCGGCGAGGTGATTGATCGGGTTGTGCTGCTCGACGACCTTGGAAAAGGCATCCCGATCCATCCCAAAATCCGCCAGAGTCGGCCCGAGGTTTCGCTTCATAGGCCAGCTCCGCAGGTTCAGAACCGGGTAGATACCGGCAAAGCCCCCTACCCTGTCCGGATTTTTCACCGCCCAGCTTAGCATCATCAAGCCCCCCCGGCTCTGCCCGAGAAGAACCGGTTTTTTCGAATACCCTCGCCCGACCATTTCATGATAAAACTTCGTGAATACTTCCACGCTCCTGGGAGAACCGCGCACCTCCCCTTGGTCGCAACCGGCCAGGCTGATCCCCTTGGCGAGCAGACGTTCCATATACCAGGTATGTGATCGATCCGGATGAGCGGGCAAAGTAGGGGCGTACCAGACCCAGGGCTTTTGATCCCACGACGCGTTGGCCTCCAACACAAAGCATTTTGAATCCCCAAGGTCGAACTCCAAGGGCTTGCAGGCCAATCGGTGAGCACGGACGAGGTGGATGCAGGTAAACATGCATACTAAAACAATGATTCTTTTGAACATGGGTAAAACTGGTTCAGAGGGAGCTTCTAATCAAGCTGGGGCGGTCGGTTGTGATGGAATGAATCCCAAGAGCTTTCAACTTCTTGGCGGTGGCGCCGTCGTTGACCGTCCAGGCATGCCATTCGTATCCCGCGTTCATGATCTTGCGGGCGGCCGCTCTCGGAATGCCATGATGTGAATCAAGCCCGTCCGCCTTGGTCTCTTTGAGTGTCGCCAGAACGGTCTCGAGCGAGGGTTCCCAGAGGCCTTCCTCATTCTGCTTGAAGCTGCACAGCCAATAAGCCTTGTTCTTAGGCATGGCTTGCTTGAAGGCCTTGACGACCTCCTGCCCGAAGCAAATCAAAACGATTTGTTCGGCCATCAGCTTACTCTTCCCGATCTCCTTGACCAAGTGAGGAATGATTTCCTTGCCACACTTTACTTCCACGAAGATTTGCTTGCCCTCGGGGATGGTGGAAAAGACCTCCGCTATCGTTGGGATTCTCGTGCCCTTGAATTTTTCGTGTTTCCAGGAACCGACGTCCAGTTCCCGCAATTGGGCAAGGGTGGAATCCTTAACCACCAACTTGCGACCGGCCAATCGTCCGGTTTGCTTGTCGTGAATGCAAACGATTTGGTTGTCCTTGGTGAGGAGGAAGTCTCCCTCGATGGCATCGGCTCCCTTTTGCCAGGCAAGCTCGAAGGCCGGAAGGGTGTTTTCCGGGGCATCGTGCGAGGCCCCCCGGTGGGCCACGACGAGGGGAGCGGCATGGGAAAAGGAAAGGGTGGACATGATTAGGGACAGGTATGGAAAAGTTTTTTTCATCGTGAGCTAGAGCCTTCGAGAGAATACGAGGGGATCGCCATTCCGACCAATGGGAAGTTCAAGGCATAAGGGAAAGGTTTTCCATTGCAATGCGTATCGGACGCTTCAGGCCCGGCGAAACAGGCGCATTACTCCTTGCCGGAAGGTGACAGCATAACCATCCGATAGTGAACGCCTATCTCTTTGGGTGAAAGGACTCGGTCGTAAAGAGCGACTTCGTCTAGGCTCCCCTTGAGGTTTGCGAAATTGTCGTTACGGCCGCCGAGAAAGAACTGGGGATGGCTTTTCGGGTAGGAACGCGCGAACTTGCCATCAATGTCGGGCTTTGTGTTTCCGTTTAGGTAGACTCGGATGCGCTCGCCGTCACGTACCATCGCGACATGGTGCCAGCTCTTGGGCTCCACTTTGGCCGAACCGGTCAAAAGCCCTTTGCTTTGGTTTCCCTGATAGACCAGCAGGCGGCCGGTCGAGGCGTAGGTCCCTCCGATTCCAAGATGATCGCCCTCCGCTGCCTTCATACCGTCGATGCCTCGCGAAAAGAGATAGGCGGTCACGGGACGACTCTCATTGGGCAGGCTGTTGCGGAACCAGAACTCGATGGTGTAGGTATCTCCGATCCCTTCAATCTCAGCCCGCATCCGTCCTCCTTCAAAAGAATCATTTTCGGAGGCATTGGGGCTGGCCCCTTTTTCAAACTTTCCATGCCGGGACTTGGGTGAGCTGTCCTTGGCCGATTCACGAAGGCGCCAGTAGGCGATGGGCTTGGATTGCATGACTGCCTCGGCGTAGGCATCGGTAGGGCCCCGCGTCATCGCAGTCCGTGGAGGCCGAGGTTTTGGCGGTGGAGTGATGCCGGAGAGAGTATGGAGGCGTTTGGCATCTTGGCCTGACAGGGAAGAATTGAACCAGGCGATCTCGTCGAGCCGGCCCTCAAAGGGAAGATCGCCTCCGAATCTCCAAAGGCCCGACGGCAGAGGCGAAAGTTTGGCCCGAATCTCGGGTTCCGGATCGCCATCTAAAAAAAGGTTCATTGCAGCGCCCTCCCATGAAAGCAAGACATGGCTCCATGACCTGAAGCCGAGCTCCGTGGTTCCCTTGAATTGCTTTTCGCCGTCCTTCAGGAGGAAGTGGCCGCGCGCTTCGCCATCCGCCTTGCCCCCGATGCGCAGCGAAAAGGAATCAGCCAGGGCAACGAGTTCTCCGGTATCATCCCGGGCCGAACTGCTCATGCCGTTCCAGAACCAGAAGGAGAGGCTCACGGCATTGGGGATGGCGGCGGAGACCGTCCCGCCAGCCAACTGAAGCGAAGCATTTCTCGCATCTGCTGAAAAGGAGGGGTTCTTCGGGCCAGGCAGGTGGTAGGCCACAATGCCTTCGATTTTGCCCGGCCGGCCATGGCCTGAAACGTCCGCCAATCGGTTGCCCTCAAACTCCTCACACCTCCAGTAGGCCAGGGGCTTTTCGGCCAAGATGGCCCTGGCATAGGAGCCATGGGAGACAGCGGGGGCACGGCGGGGCTTGCCCGCCAGAAACTCCAGGGAGCTCAACAAAGTCTCGACGATCTTTGGTTCGGCCTCGACCTCCAGCCCCGCGGTGCGGGCGGGCCAAGTGGTGTAGCCTCCAAGGGCATGTTGAGCGGGGGGCGGGATATATCCGGCCGCCCCATTGGCCAACTCGACGTTGAAGGTGGCGGGAAACGGACTGCGGGCCTTCAGCTTCAAACCCGTAATCGAGTAGACTTCGTTGGGGAGAGTGGTGATCCCAAGGTCTCCAATACGCAAGGTCTGAAGCACTAGCTTTTCGGTCGGGTTCTCGTGAAGGTAGCGAGCCTGTTCGGCATAGACCTCGGGTCTCGTTTTCGGGCGTCGCCCATTCATTTTGTCGAGTAACCGTTCGGCCCAGACGAGGCGCTGCTCATCAGGTAGCCGGCGGGACAAGGTTATGATCCTTTGGTCCATGGCCATGGTGGGCTCATCCTGATAGCGAATATTCTTCATCGCCTGAACCACAAGCTCGACAAGTCCATCCGCATAGCGGGAGACGTTGGAACCCTTATTGGGCTTGCCGTAATTCATCCAGTGCAGGTCGCCACTTGTTCCCTGCGACATTGCGCAGACCGGAATGCGTCCTTCGGATTCCAGGCGCTTGGACAAGCGGTCGGCGAAGAGCCCGAAGTAATCCGCGGGACCACCGCCACCATGGTAATGCATCGAGAAATTGGTCAACACCCCGAGCGGCTTGCCTTTCGAGGTCTGAATGGAAATCACCGAGAGTTCATCATCCACCGGAGCGGAAGGCCCGACGTAATTACGGTTCAGGTAGCCCGGGTGCATCATAGCCCGGACGGTCCGGTTACCAAAGGGGTCGAACTGCATGCGGTCCGGCCTGGTGATCCAGCGGCGGCAATGGGTGAATCCGGGTGCCCGGACTTGGCTCCATCCGATGCGGGCGGGTTCCAGCTTGGCATGAGCCTGCCGGATGCCCTCGGCAATCTTGGGGGGCAGGAATTTGGTATAAGCGGGGTCGGCCATGGTGCCGAGGCAGTAATTCATGACACTCGGGGCACTGTGGGTGTGAGTCGCGGCGATGAGGATCCGGTCGGTCGGTATGCCCGTTTGTTTCGAGGCCAACTTCTTCGCTTCGTCGCAGACGGTCCGGGGGATCATGCAACTGTCGACGATGGCAATCGCGATGCTCGCCTTGCCTCGCTGGAGGACGAAGCAGCGGGCCTTGAGATCCCCGGGATTCATCTTCCCGCGCCTGCGCTCGGTGAACCCTCCGCTGACCAGGTACGAATCAAAGGAACCGGTCACGTCCTGCACATAGGCTCCGGCGCGCAAGGGTTGCCCATGAATTTGAGCAATGGCAAACCAACCGGGAAGGAAGGCGAGGAGTGCGAGTACCCGGACGTACTTAACGCTCATCAAAGTTCGCAGGGAACGCGGAGGTCGGGTTGCTAACGCTTGTCTTCGCGAAAACGGAATGGCTTGCCCCCTGCGATCGCGTCGCTCGTAAAGGTGGGGCACCAATAACGCTCCACGTGACCGATCACCAGATCGGTTCCCGTAAAATGATCAACTCCGGGAGGCCGTTGCGGATTGTACATCGTGTCCGTCATGTCACGCACAAGAGCGACGTTTTTTCCGACTTTTACCATTTGCCTGATACCAAAAGGTCTGCCCAAAACGCACATGTTAAGATGAACCCCGCAAGGAATCACGTTGTCGATTTTCTTCATCGCAAGGAGGTTGTAGGTCTCCTGCCCATTGTCGGTAATGGCATCTCCCTTTTCAATTCCGATACGTTTGATTTGTCTCGTCCAGGCTTCGCGAATGGCGCACTTCGGTTCAGGGCAACTGCACCCCATGTCCGAATCGTCAATCGGCAACACGCCCTCCAACGCCGGGTCCGGCGAACACCATTTGGTCCCCCATCTCTCTTTTACGCTCAGTGGAACAGGGGACTTTGCGAATGGAGCGCGCCGAGCGTATTTGCGTTGCGGCGCACTTTGGTAAAAATCCACCACACTGCTCGGAGCGTGAATGATCAAAATCCCCATGGAGCGCGCCTGCCGTACGACCTCGTTCATCGGACCAGCCAACTCGACCACCCTGCGGACCGCGGACTTGCACCAGTGATCATCCCACATGTCGCATATGATCAGGGCGGTTTGAGACGCCTTCCATTCAACCTTTTTCGCGACAGCCTGATCGGCGTCCGGACCAGTCCTTGAACGCAAGGCAAGTGAAAGCTTTGCTTGGGGGAAAAGCGACGTTGGAATCATGGCGAGCAGGGTGAGGAGGAACGTTTTCACAATCAAGTGGACAATAAATCCCGCCCCGCTTGCAACCTCTATTTGGAATAGATCGGGTTTAGCAGGCCCTGCCTCCGAAACAAAAAGCGAATCCGCCGTCCCTGTGCTACAAAACGGGTTGGTTCCCGTTTTTCGTGTTAGACATGCTATTTTTCACGTGCTTCAGTATAGACTCTTGGCGAAGAACGCCGCATTACAACGCCCGAGCCGCACATTCTCATGAGACCCGCATTGACACGAAGAAGCTTCCTTCGCGCAGGAGGAGTGGCGATTGCCCTTCCGGTGATGGAATCCCTATCTCCGGTCGCCCGGGCGGTCGATGGGAAAAAGGCCGTCAAGAGAATGGTATGCCTGTCGAACAACTATGGGGTCTACCAGAAGGCGTTCTTCCCCACAACCGGTGGAAGCGATTACGAGATGTCGCCAACGCTTCAACCGTTAAGCAAGCACCGCAAGGATTTCAGTGTCTTCTCGAACCTCGATCACGGCCTTACCGGAGGACACGCTTGCGTACCGACTTTTCTAAATGGAATCCGTCCGGACATGTCCTCGAGTTTCCCCGAAGGGAACATAAGCATGGATCAGAAGGCGGCCGAATTCGTCGGCGCGGCCACCCGCTATCCTTCGATGACTCTGAAAGTGAAGGAAAGCAACCAAACCAGTTTCACCCGCACGGGCGTGCAGGTGCCTTCGATCGACGTCACGGCCATGTATCGCAAGCTGTTCCTTGAGGACACCCCCGAGGCGATGAAACAGGAACGGCTGCGTCTGAAGCGGCATGGCAGCATTCTGGACTCGGTCCTCGACAAGGCAAAGGCGGTGAACCGTGAATTGGGCAAGCAAGACCAACAGAAGTTCGCCGAGTATCTGGATTCCGTTCGTAGCTTGGAAAAGAAAATCGATTTGCAAGAGCCTTGGCTCGACCGGCCGAAGCCGAAGACCAAGATGGAAGAACCGCGCCCCCAGCCGCAGACCGCGGATGAAATGAAGATCATGATGGAGTTAATGGCTCTGGCGATCGAGACCGATTCCACCCGCATCATGACTCTCTCCAGTGGGTTTTCCAACGGCGACTTCGGCCTGCAGGGGGGCTATCATGGCTTCTCCCATCACGGAGAGCGACCGGACCATACCGACGCATTAAAGAAGATCGAGCGCAACCAAATCGCGCAAATGGCTTACCTCATCGATCTGTTGAAGGAGAAGGAAGACCCGATGAACGGAGGAACGTTGTTCGACCACACCATGATCCTGTTTGGTTGCGGCATGGCGACCGGAACCCATTCGTGCAAGAACATGCCCCTCGTCCTCGCCGGCGGCGGATTCAAATTGGGCGAGCACGTCGTTTTGCCTGAGGGGAAATTCGAGCGGGTGAAGGCCTGTAACTTGTTGTTGTCCATGCTGCAGAACTTTGGTCTGGAGGTGGACCGTTTCGGGACGAGCACGGGCACTTTAACCGGCCTGGAGTCAAAGTCGGTCTAGTTTCGAGGACGGAACACCGTAGGGACAAGGGAATTGTGAAAATACAACTCCTCTTGATCTCAATTATTTGTGGCTTCAAGTCGTTGTGGGGGGCCGACTCGGCCCTCGAAGCGCACAAGCCCTTTCTCAAGGCGCATTGCTTCGAGTGCCACGGTCCCGACAAACAAAAGGGCGAGTTGCGTTTCGACACGCTTGGGAATGATCTTACCGATCTGCATACGCTCGAAGCGTGGCAGGGAATTCTCGATCAACTGAACCTCGGCGAAATGCCGCCGAAGAAGCAGCCGAAGCCGCCTTTCGAGGAAACCGCCAGGTTAATTAACGGACTGACGCCCGCTTTGCAGCGTGCCTACGCCCAGCGCGAGAGCACCGGGGGTCAGGCAGTCATCCGGCGGCTCAACAAATTCGAACTGCGCAACACGCTGCGCGACCTGTTTGGGATCAAACACCCGGATTTCGAACCCACCGTGGTATCCGGGCTTTACGACTTCAACGGCAACGGTATCACTGCCCAGAAGACAATCGAGCCTACGCGCAGTTTTCAGGACGATGAAGAGGCGGAGGGTTTCGACAATATCGGCCAGCAACTGGTAATGTCCGACTTTCTTCTAAAGATGCTCATCGGCGCTGCGGAAGAGACCATCGACATGGCGACTTACAACGAGCCGCAAAAACCTTTTGAAGCGGAAACCTTCACCGCTCCTATTTGCACCAAGACCCTTGCCGGCGGAAGCCTTGGCAAATATCAGAGAGACAAAAACGAAACCTACGACGAAGTGTTTCAGCGTTGGGACCGCTACAACCGGATTGGTCCGGACAAGTACGTTGGCGGGATGCGCCGGCCTGCGAACTACAGGATCACCGTAGAGGTCTCCGCTCATAACCCGAAGCCGGATGCCTGGGGCAATTGGACGGTGCGCGAGGGAGGCCTTATCCACCAGGGCCGCCAAAGTTCCGAAGAGCCATTCGAGGTTGGTCTCTACTTGCAGCGCAATGAGCACAAGCGGGGACCGCGACACCATCGGATCAAACGGTGGACTTTGCCCGGCGATGGCAGGAAACGAACCTTCTCTTTCGAAACTTGGATCGACAATCCGTGGAGTAGCTGGATCGGCTGGGAGAATGGTCCTTGGTTCCGGCACAACGCCTGGCACATCCTGCTCGAACAATGGTACCCGAAAGAATACGAGCAGATCGACCGCAAGCAGAAAGACTTCAAGAAGGAGGTCGCTGACGTACTTTTCAAGAAAGGCTATCTCGGGCCGACTCTGCGCGTACACAGCTACCGTATCGAACCCATGCCCCAAGAGTGGCCGCCCGAAAGCCACACCGCGCTTTACGGAAAGGGGCCGATCGAGGATGCCGACGCGCAAAAGCTCTTTCACGCTTTTGCCGAGCGAGCCTTCCGGCGGCCGGTCGCACCCGAGGAAGTGAACTCCTTCGTCGAACTTGCGGAACAATTGATGGCGGACGGTAACTCTAAACAGGAAGCGATGAAAGGCGCCTACTCCGCCATTCTCTGTTCGCCCGACTTCGTATACCTGAGTCAGAATCCAGGGAAACTGGACGACTTCGCCCTCGCTTCGCGCTTGAGCTACTTCCTCTGGTCGTCGATGCCCGATGATGCGTTGATGAAGCTTGCCCGGACAGGCAAATTGTCGAACCCCGCCGAGTTGCGCCGCCAAACCGAGAGGATGTTGAACGATCCAAAGTCGGCCGCCTTTGGCCGACATTTTCCCGAACGTTGGCTCAAGCTCCACGAGCTCGGGCGCATGGAACCGGATAAAAGAGGCCCCTTCGGGCATTACTTCCGGGTGAAGGACATCCTGATCCCACAGGTCGATGCATTCTTCAGCGACCTCTTGCAAAACAATGGGCCAATACGCAACTTCATCGATTCCGATTATACTTTCATGAACAAATTGCTCGGCGAACTCATTTACAAACAGAAGGTGGTTGGCGAGCACTTGCGTAAAGTGAAGTTGGAGGATACCCGGCGCGGTGGCTTGCTGACCATGCCTGCAGTCATGACCGTGACGGCCAATGGAGTGGACACCTCCCCGATCGTTCGTGGCGTGTACGTGCTCGAAAACATCCTTGGCACGCCCCCACCCTCACCTCCGCCCGACGTGGAACCGCTATCGCCCGACCTGCGCGGGGTGAAAACCCTCAAGGAGCAACTGGCGATCCACCGCAACCAGGAAGCGTGCATGAGTTGCCACCAGAAGATCGATCCAATGGGCTACGCGCTGGAAAGCTTCGACCCGATCGGGCGTTGGCGCGACAACTACCCGAAGGTGGACAAAAAAGCCAAGCAAGCGCCGCCGATCGATACCGTCGCAGTTCTCGCGAACGGGCGTGAAGTCAAGAACCTCATGGAATTCAAAGCCATGCTTTTGGAGCGTGAATCACAAGTCGCCCACTGCCTGACCGAAAAGATGCTGACCTACGCCACCGGTCGCTTGCTCGAAGCTGGTGACCGTGGTGAAATCGACAGGATCACGGCCGAATTGAAGAAGGATGGCAATCGCCTGCGCGACCTGGTTCACTTGGTCGTGCACAGCAAGATCTTCCTGAACAAGTAACCTTGGCCAGCCTTCCGGCCAAAAAGATTCGGTCAGGTCAAGAGAGGATCACTTATTCGGATTCACCTTGAAGTGATTGAGGGCGTGAAGGACCAAATTGATCGGACCGTCACTTATGCTGAAAGGCAAACGCATCAATCGCAATCAATGAGGACCGCCCGGGCACCTAATGGTTGGTAAAGAGCTTTGTCGATTAGTTGAAGTTTCTTCCAAACCTCTCAAGTATCTTCTTGTCCTGATCGAGTCGTTGGGAGACCATGTTCCCCAACACGAACAACATGAAGTTTATTGTTTCCCTATTCATTTGCAGCCTATTGGTTTCGTTCGCATCGGCCGAGGCAACGAAGATTCTTTTCCTCGGCAACAGCTATACCGCCCAAAGCGCCAAATTCATCAAGGAAGTATTCAACCGGGATGGCGCTTCATACGAGTTGCGATTCGTCACCCCAGGGGGCAAGGACCTGCATTTTCATCTCACCAACCCTACGAGCCGGCAAGCCCTCCACTCAGCCAAATGGGATTTCGTGGTGATCCAGGATCAAAGCCAAAAGCCTGGTCTGGGAGGACAATATACCCAAGGCTTCCATACTGCTGCAAAGGGACTTTGCAAGGCAATCGGCAAGCAGGGAGCCAAACCATGCCTGTTCATGACTTGGGGCCGTCGCAACGGGGACAAGCGCAACAAGCCTATCTTTCCGGACTTTCCCGTCATGCATGGCAAGATCAGCGCCGCGTACGAAAAGGCGGCCAAGGATAACGATGTCCTACTGGCCCCGGTCGGCCATGCCTTTGCCATCATTCACCGCCAGGACAGGGCCTTGTTCATGAAACTCTACAAGCCCGACGGGAGTCATCCCTCGGACCATGGGGGCTACCTCGCCGCATGCGTCCTGTGGGGAACCCTCACGGGAAAAGACCCCCATTCCATTCGCTGGAATGGCCCCCTTGCCGCGAGCGATGCAAAGACCCTAAGGGCCGCGGCCGCCAAGGCGACGCTAAAGAGATAAGGTTCAAGGCCGCCTTCGCGGTGGCGAAGGGCGCCTGCCGTGGGAATGGTGAGGTCCTCCCCTCAGTCTCAGGGGCTCAGCCTTGCAGTGCCTCGGAATGACGGGCCAATTTTCGGTCAGGAAATAGGCGTAGATTCCCTTTGGGAATTCCTTGGTCACGGTATACCTTCCATTGCACTCGTCCAGGTCTCCCGAGCCCTCGAGGTACTCGTAGTCCCTGCTGAAGGCGCCGTCGTATCTGCCGCCCGGACCGTTGGGAGGGGGAGGACGGTTTCCTTTCTTGAGGCGGTAGCTGCTGGTCAATTTCCTGACCCCGGATTTCGGGTCGTCCGCATTTTCATAGCCATAGAGAGCATAGATTGGGAAGCCGTCCACGGCGTAGCCGATGAGGGGAGAATGCTTCTTCGGGCCCACCCCCAGTTGCTTCAGGAGCCCAGTCGGCAGGCCGTGGTAATGGTAGGCTCCGTTGGGCTGAACGTGGGCGTTGTTTTCATCAACCCCCAGAGGCACGGCTCCGCTCAGGGCCTCGTAGTTCCAGCCCCCCCGGCGGTCGCCCAGAAAGAACTCCGCTGTGCCGGGGTCGAAAAGTACCCCATTGACGGCTATGCCGAAAGGCGTATTGGGGGGCCCGCGGCCAGTATCGTTATGGAGCGGAACGGGCTCTTGGGCGGGCTTCGGTTTGATCGGGATCGAGAAGGCATAAGCCTGCTCTCCGATGGTATGGGGATTCCCACGGTTTGGAAACCTGCCTACCTTGTGCTCGGGAATCCCGTTGGCGGTAACCTTAAGTTGTCTACGGTCCTTCTGGAAGCCCTGTCGGCTCTCGAACCTGGTTGTCTCGGTCGCGGGGATCGGGCTCCAGGTTTTTTTCTGGGTCACTGAGTGCTTCCTCATGGGCGGGGGACCCGGCCGCTGACGCTGGGCATCGAGTTGGCATAGTAGTGGCGGCATTGCCATCAGGACAAGCATGGCCACGGGATGAGTAATGGTTTTCGGCATGGGTTTGGTTCTCCTGTTCGCGGATGGCGGCTTCTTGATAATCAATGATGCTTCAGGATAACTCAAGACTGCGTATTCTCTAAGCATCGATTGCCATCATTGAGAAACGCAGGGAGCAGCCAAGGGCAAAATACAAAGTTTCAAAGTCCTAAACTTTACGCTTTTTGATATTTGAATTGTGTTCTATATTTCAAAAAATGATTTCGTCCACGGAGCAAAAGTACAATGTCCCGGGCCTCGATCGGGCCCTTACGATCATCGAGTTGCTGAATGACAGGCCGGCCGGCTTGTCGGTAAACGAGATCTCGGCCGAGCTTGCCTTTCCCGTGAACAGCGTCTACCGCATCATGAGCACCCTCGAGAGAAGAAATTACGTCGTCAAGCGGGCGGGTAAATCCGGCTACGTTCTATCGGACAAGTTGCTCGGCCTCGCCACCCCCGTGGTGGGCAGTCCCTCCTTCATCGAGAACGCCATTCCCTGCATGAGGGAACTGCGCGACCAAACCAAGGAGAGCATGCTCGCCGGAGTCATGCTTGAAGAAGAGGGCGTGGTCCTCGAACAGGTCGAGGGACTTCATAATTTCAGCTTCAACGTCAAGCCCGGGCTCCGTTTTCCCCTCCACACCGCCGCTCCCGGCAAGGCCTTCCTTGCCCAGATGCCGTTGAGCCGACGGGAGAAGTTCGTGAAGCAGCTTGACCTCAAAAATTTCACCTCAAATACCATCACCACCCACCGGGCCTTGCTCGAGGAACTGGAGGAGGTATCCGAGCTCGGATATGCGGTGGACAAGGAAGAGGAAATGGAAGGCCAAACTTGCATTGGCTCGGCCGTCCTCAACCGCGACGCCAGCCTCGCAGGGGCCATCTGGCTGGTAGCCCCTTCGAGCCGGCTTCAGGAAAAGGACGTTCCCCGCATTGGCCAATTGGTCAAGGGAGGAGCCGAAAGAATCTCCGCTAGTCTCGGTTGCGTTTTCCTGCAGGTCGCCTAGAATCCGTTATCTTAAAAGCCCATAAGAATCCCATGCACATCAAGATCAACGCCCGCTTCGCACACTTAGTAGCTCTTTCGGTTCTTGCCCCCTTCGCTAGCCCAGCCCAAGACGACCCAAGCAAGGATGATCTATCCTTCTGGAAGGAAAAGGTCCACCCCCTTCTTCAGGAAAATTGTTGGAAGTGCCACGGAGCAGAGAAGAAAATCAAGGGGGATTTGGTTCTCAGTACGCGCCAAGGCATCCTCGACGGAGGTGAAATCGGACCAGCCGTGAACCTCGAGAAGCCTGAATCGAGCTTGATTCTTGAAATGATCTCCTACAAGGACGAGGACCACCAGATGCCCCCCATCGGCAAGCTTGCGGACGACCAAATCGCCACCCTCTCCGAATGGATCAAGCGGGGTCTTCCCTTTGATCCGAAAGACGAGGTCACTTACCACCATGAGGAAGAGGAGAATTTTAGTAATACCATCGTAAATGAACGGACCAAGGCCCACTGGGCCTACGTTAAGCCAGTCGATCACGCGCCCCCCAAGGGCACGGGGGCCAAGCATCCCATCGATGCCTTCATTCTTGAACGGCTCAAGAAAGAGGGATTGCCTGCGAACGGACCGGCCGATGCCGCCACGCTGCTGCGACGGGCCCATTTCGACCTGGTCGGCCTGCCCCCGAAGATCGAGGAGGTCGACTCTTTTCTCAAGGATCATTCGGAGAAGTCCTATGAGGAAACGATCGACCGCCTGCTCGCATCACCTCACTACGGAGAAAAGTGGGGTCGTCACTGGCTGGATTTGGTACGCTATGCCGAGACCAACGGGTACGAACGCGATAGTGACAAGCCCATGGCGTGGAGGTATCGTGATTACGTCATCCGTGCCTTCAACGAGAACAAGCCCTACGACCGCTTCGTTCAGGAGCAGCTGGCGGGCGATGAATTGCCCGAGGCGGATGCCGACGCCATCACCGCCACCGGCTTTCAGCGATTGGGTATATGGGACGACGAGCCGGCGGACCGGGAACTTGCCCGCTACGACTACCTGGACGACATCCTCCGCACTTCGGGCGACGTCTTCCTAGCCATGTCCATTGGATGCGCCCGCTGCCACGACCACAAGATCGACCCCATTCCGACCAAGGATTACTATTCAATGCTCTCCTTCTTCGCCAATGTCTCGCCACACGGAAAGGGAGGAACCAACTTGGTCAAGGTGCAGGGCTCGAAGGGCAACACCCAGTTCGCCAGCCAGTTTGAAAAATGGTCCCGCCGGGAAAAGGATCTTCGCCGGCAGATCGATGACTTTGAGGGAAAGTTTCTGACTAAATTCAACGAGGATCTTCTCTTGGAAAAATCCTCCAAGATCAGGAATAAGCCCGTGCTTTTGCTTTCCGATGCCAGAACCACCGGAGAAACTTGGAAGTATACGACCCGCAAGCCGGCAGACGACTGGTACGAGGTTGGTTTCGGAGACTCCAAATGGGATTCAGGCAAGGGAGGTTTCGGCAAAGAAGGCACTCCAGGCTCCAAGGTGAACACCCAGTGGCACACCCCCGACGTCTGGCTCAGGAGGGACTTCCGCTTGGCCGCCATCCCCAAGACCTTGCGCCTTCACCTTCACCATGACGAGGACGTCGAGGTATACCTCAACGGCAAACTCATCCTGGAACGCAAGGGTCACGTTTCCAAGTATGAAACCCATGACGTTTCCAAGGCAGCCGGCGATGTCCTGCAGACGGGCAAGAACGTGATTGCGGTTCATTGCCGGCAAACCACCGGAGGACAGTACGTCGACCTGGGGATGGATAGTTTCGACGAGGCCGTCGATTTGGCCGCCCTCATCCGCAAGCACGCCAAGAGCCTCATGGGGGATGGAGCCTACAACAACTACAAGGCGAGGTCGCGCGACTTGCAAAGACACCTCCCGACAAAACCAAAGGAAAACGAGTATGAGGTTTTGGCCGTGGGTGAGCGTGGAGACAACGTCATCCGGGTGCTTCGCCGCGGCAACCCGGTGCTCAAGGGAGATGAGGTTAACCCAGCCTTCCCTTCGGTGATAACCTCCGAGTCACCCGTTATTCCGGAGGATTACAAAACCGCAAAGTCCTCCGGGAGACGCAGGGCGCTCGCGGAATGGATCACCTCCAAGGAAAACCCCATGACCGCAAGGGTTATGATCAACCGTATTTGGCAACACCACTTCGGCAGGGGAATCGTTCGAAGCACCAGTGACTTTGGGTTTCAGGGCAACCTACCCACCCATCCCAAACTTCTGGACTGGTTGGCAGTTCGCTTCATGGAATCGGACTGGAACGTCAAGGCCATGCACAAGCTCATCATGACTTCGCTGGCCTACCGCAGGTCCTCTGCCCCGTCCGACGATTGCTTTGATAAAGACCCTTTGAACAACAAGCTCTGGAGGTTCGACATGAGGCGACTTGGTGCCGAGGAGGTGAGGGATTCCGTTCTTGCCGCAAAGGGTACCATTAATCTGCAGATCGGAGGCCCCAGCGTAACGCCTCCCTTGCCCGAAGTAATCCTTGCAACCGCGTCCCGCAAGGGAGCCGGTTGGGGGGGATCGACCCCGGAGCAGGCCAACCGCCGGAGTGTCTACGTTAAGGTCAAGCGCTCCATGCACATGCCGATTCTCATCAACCACGACATGGCCGATACCGACTCGACCTGTCCGGTTCGCTTCAGCACGACCGTCCCGACCCAAGCCCTAAATATGTTCAATGGGAAATTCATGAACGACTCCGCCAAGACCTTTGCCGAGCGGATACGCAAAGAAGCCGGTGACGACGTTTCCAAGCAGATCACTCACGGGCTGAAGGTCGTATTGTCCAGAAACCCCTCGGAGAAGGAAGTCGGCGCAGCCCTCAAGATGGTGGAGGACATCCGCTCCTCGGCCGATCTTTCCGAGAAGGATGCCCTCGACCGCTTTGCCCTCCTTGCCCTTAACCTCAACGAATTCATCTACCTCGACTGAGTGAACCGTAGTAAATTGCCATGAACAAACCAAAGAATACCTTCTGCAACCAGACCCATCGCAGAGAGTTCCTCAAGGATCTCGGCGGAGGGTTCGCTTCTCTCGGCTTAACCGGCATGCTCGCCCAAGACGGTTTCTTCTCGAGCAAGGCGGTTGCCCGCGAACTACCCAAATACGTCAACCCGCTTGCCCCCAAGAACCCTCCCCTTCCGGCCAAGGCGAAGTCGGTTATATTCCTCTTCATGTACGGAGGCCCCAGCCATGTCGATACCTTCGATCACAAGCCCAACCTTTACCCCCTCGACGGCAAGACCATCGACGTCAAGACCTTCGGCCGTGGGGGCAAGAGAAACAAAAGTCGGGTTGTCGGACCGAAGTGGGACTTCAAGCCCTACGGTGAATGCGGGAAGATGGTCTCCGACCTCTTCCCTCACGTCGGATCCTGCGTCGACGACATAGCCTTTCTTCACTCCATGACTGCGGAGTCGCCGATTCACGGTTCGGCCATGCTCATGATGAACGCGGGCAACCTCCTGTCGGGACATCCATCCCTCGGTTCCTGGGTTAACTATGGACTCGGCAGCGTAAACGAGAACCTGCCCGGCTACGTCGTGATGCTCGACAAGACGGGGGGACCCATTAGTGGAGCCAAGAACTGGTCCAGCGGATATATGCCTGCAAGCTACCAAGGCACCGTTCTGCGCTCTCAGGGGACACCCATCCTCGATCTCGAAAACGCCCATGGCATGAAAAGGTCCGATCAGCGCACCTTGCTCGATCATCTGCGCACCATGAACGAGGGCCATTTATCGACTCGTTACGACAACACCAACCTGGCCGCCCGGATCGCATCCTATGAGCTCGCCTACAAAATGCAGGCGTCCGCCCCCGAGGCCGTCGACCTCGACCAAGAGCCGGATCACGTCAAGAGCCTCTACGGCATAGACGGCAGCAATACTGAGGATTTCGGCAGGAAGTGCCTCTTGGCCCGCCGCATGGTGGAGCGTGGCGTGCGCTTCATCCAAGTCTATTCGGGTGGCAACCACAACGACGCCAACTGGGACGCCCACGGCGACCTGGTTAAGAACCATACTTACCATGCAGGCAACACCGACAAGCCCATTGCCGGCCTACTGAAGGACCTCAAGCAAAGGGGTTTGTTGGAGGAGACACTCGTCGTCTGGGGAGGTGAGTTCGGTCGCCAGCCCACGGCCGAGTACGCCCGGGGAACCGGACGAGACCATAATTCCTACGGCTTCACCATGTGGATGGCAGGAGGAGGCATCAAGGGAGGCATCAGCGTCGGGGAAACCGATGAACTCGGAAGCATGGCGGTGGTTGATCGCTTCCATGTCCGCAGGCTCCACGCCACCATCCTTCACCTCCTCGGGCTTGATCCCAACGACTTGACCTATTTCCACGGTGGCCTGGACAAGAGCCTTGTCGGAGTGGAAGGGGCTGATCCCATTCCCCAAGTCTTGGCGTAGCCTTTGGGCCCCACCTGATATGCCCGTTGCCTTTGCGGGTGACTTGGCATAGCCTTGTCGGCGGATGAACAATATGAGACCTCTGCTTCTGGATCTTCCCCCGGAAGAATGGAAACTGGGTGGAGTTCCCGGATATCGGGCCGAGCAAGTGCGCAACTGGATTTTCGAAAAGGGCGTACTGGAATGGAAAGGCATGTCCAATTTGCCCGCTCCCCTGCGGGGAGATCTAGCCGAGCAATGGGATGCAGTTCCCATGCAAAAGGTGAAGGCCCAAGGCTCGACCGATACGACCAGAAAATTTCTCTGGCGACTGAGGGACGGCCAACTTATAGAGAGCGTCCTCATCCCCGCGACCGAGGGGACCAAGGGCGTACGCGCCTCTCGACTGACCTTGTGCGTGTCCACCCAGGTAGGCTGTGCCTTGGGTTGCAGGTTCTGCGCAAGTGGGCTGGACGGGCTGAAGAGAAACCTTTCCACGGGCGAGATCGTTGGCCAAATCCTATTAGCCAGGATGGAAGCCGGCCGCAGGATCGACAACCTTGTTTTCATGGGAATGGGCGAACCCTTGGCAAACCTCCGCGCCCTGCTGCCTGCGCTCGACCAGATTCTCTCTCCCAAGGGACTTGGCATAGGTGCCCGCCACATTACCCTTTCAACTAGCGGGCTGGTCCCAAAAATCCTCGAGTTGGCCAAGTATCCGGCCCAAGTGCGACTAGCGATTTCCCTCCATGGCGGTGACGACCAGACCAGAGAGAAGATCATGCCCATCAACCGCACCTATCCGGTCGAGCGCCTACTCGAAGCCTGCGAACGCTTCGTCGAGGAGCGCAAGAAGATGATTACCCTCGAGTACATCCTAATCGAAGGCATCAACGACGACTTGTCCCAAGCCGAACTCTTGGCCCGACATGCCCGTAGGCTTAATGCCAAGGTTAACCTGATTCCCTACAACCAAGTGGACGGGCTCGACTGGAAGAGACCCGAAACCTCACGTATTCTCGCCTTCCGCAAGGAAGTCGAGCGAGGGAAAGCTCCACGCGTGACCCTGCGGATGGAGAAAGGGCATGACATCGATGCAGCCTGCGGCCAATTGCGGCTCAAGGACATTCAAGCCGGCTTAGAGAAAATCCCCGAATACCCTTGAGGCAAAAGTCTATTGGTAAACCTCTTTTTGTTTTGCCCGCTTGGGGAAATTCGGGTTCTTTTATCCCCATGAGAAACCTCAAAGTACTGGCAATTCTGCTTGTCCTCACCCTGCATTTAAATCTCGTCGGCTTAGGTCAACAAGTTCCCCAATGGATCTGGCCCGACAAAGCAGAGAAAACGGAATCCGCATACTTTCGCAAAAGCGTGAAACTGCCGGAGGGAGAAATAAAGTCAGCCAAGCTTCAGGCTACTTGCGACAATGGCTTCAACCTCTTCCTCAACGAGAAGAAAGTCCTAAGCGGTTCCAACTGGGGTAGCAACTACTCGGCCGACGTTAAGAAGTTTCTGCTGGCAGGAAAGCAAAACGCCATCGCCGTGGAAGGAATCAACCAAGGAGGCGTAGGGGGTTTCGTCATGCTACTGACCATTGATCAGGGTGCAAAGAAGAAGACCGTTGTCGTAACGGATACGTCCTGGGTTGCCCACAGGGAATTCTACGGCCAATGGAAAAAGATTGGGTTTGGTGAAAAGGGATGGAAGAAAGTCGTGTCCAACGGAAAAATGGGGGATGGTCCATGGGGGGACGTCTTTGCTGGAAATTCAAAGGGGGGTGATCAGGTCACCTCGCTCAAAACAGGGTCCGACGAGATCAAGCTGGCCAAGGGATTCAAGGCCGAGCTTCTTTACAGCGTTCCCAAGAAGGAACAAGGTTCATGGGTCAGCATTTGCGTAGACGACAAGGGTCGTCTTATAGCAAGCGATCAAGGCAAGCAGGGTATTTACCGAATTGACGCGAGCGCGGAAGAGGTGAAGGTGGAAAAGCTTAAGATAGACGTCACTTCCGCACAGGGCCTTTTGCATGCCTTCGGAAGCTTGTGGGTAAACGTCAACGGAGGAGGGGCTGGAGTGTACCGCTTCACCGACACTGATGGAGACGATCAATACGATAAGAAAGAAACGATCATGGGACTGAACGGAGGAGGAGAACACGGTCCCCACGCCTTGGTCCTGGGCCCTGGCCGGAAACATATTTACGTCGTGGGAGGGAACATGACGAGACTTCCCCAAGTAGACCGCTCGCTGGTGCCCACCAACTGGGGTGAGGATCATCTACTCAAGAGGCTTCCAGATGCCCGCGGTCACGCCAGATCCATACGAGCACCCGGTGGTTGGATTGCGCGGTTCGATGAAAATGGCAAGAACTGGGAAACCGTTGCCATGGGGTTCCGAAATACCTACGATATGGCTTTCAACTTCGATGGTGAACTCTTTGCCTATGACTCCGATATGGAATGGGACGCCGGAACTCCCTGGTACCGCCCTACCCGCTTCTATCACGTAACGAGCGGTGCGGACTTCGGTTGGCGGACGGGTACTGGAAAATGGCCGCAATGGTACCCCGACTGCCTTCCCCCCGCCTACGGTATTGGCCCGGGTTCCCCCGTCGGGGTAACCTCAGGGTTGGGATCGAGCTTTCCCGCAAAATACCAGAAGGCAATCTACTGCCTGGACTGGACCTATGGAACCATGTCCGCCATGCACCTTAAACCAAAGGGGTCCTCCTACCTTGCGGAACGGGAAGAGTTCGTAGCCAGTGCGAAACTCCGAATGACCGATGCGGTCATCAACCCGATGGATGGAGCGATGTACTTCACGGTCGGAGGCAGAGGCGGCCAGAGCGCCCTTTACCGCGTAACCTATGAGGGCAAGGAAGACACGTCACCCGTCAAGGAAGGATCAGCGTACCAGAAGGACCGAAAACTGCGAGCCTCTCTGGAGGCGCGACATTCCCCCGGCAATGGAACGGTCGACGAGGCATGGAAGCATCTTGGGCATGACGACCGACACATACGATGGGCCGCAAGGATCGCCCTTGAACACCAACCGTCCGAACAATGGGCAGAGCGGGCCCTCAAGGAAAAATCTCCCCAGTCGGCCCTTACCGCGCTCTGCGCCCTGGCCAGACATGGATCCTCTCCAATTCAGGAAAAACTGCTCAAGGCACTAGGGAAGCTGGATCTCGGAAGCCTAACGAAAAGCCAGCAACTCGAGCTTTTGCGCATCTACCAGTTGACCTTTATCCGCTTGGGCGAACCCGAGGAAAAGGTCGCCATCGCCCTCGCTAAAAAACTCGATCCCTTCTATCCTTCCCCCCACTCCGAGCTGAATCGTGAGCTCGTAACGCTCTTGGTTTACCTAAAGTCTCCAAACGTAATCGGCAAAACCTTGGCCCTTATGTCCCAGAGCAGCGACCAGTCGAAATACAACTGGAGTGAGGAACTGCTTTCCAGAAACAGCGGATATGCAAGAGCCTTTGCCGCCACGGCCAGTAGTTCCCCACAACGGGATCAGATTCATTTTGCCAAGGAGCTTAGAAATATGAAGGTCCACTGGAAGAAAAACCAATGGCTGGAGTACTTCCGATGGTACAAGAAGGCGGAAGCTTTCAAGGGAGGCAACAGCTTCAGCGGGTTTCTCAAGAACTTCAGGAACGAAGCCCTTGCAAACCTGCCTGAAGAACTTAAGGCCGAGGTTGATAAGATTCAGAGGGAATCAATAGCCCAAGGCCCTCCTTTTGAAGTGGAGGCAAGCCTTAAGGTCGGTATCTTGGGCGAGCAAATGCGCTTCGATACGGAAGCCCTCAGGGTCAAAGCCGGAGCCAACGTGGAGTTGATACTCAATAATAACGACAAGCTTCCGCTCATGCACAACCTGCTCCTAGTCAAACCCGGCAAGAGAATGGAGGTGGTCAACGAAGCCATTGCCCTTGGAGCCGACGGGATGGTCAAAAACTACGTCCCCAACAACGCCAACGTCCTTGCATCCACCCCCCTCGTACAAATCGGAAGTTCCTATACGCTTTACTTTCAAGCCCCTGAAAAACCAGGCAAGTACGAGTACGTCTGCACCTATCCCGGACACGGTTTGACCATGTGGGGTACCCTAACGGTCGAATAGTACGTACGAAAAGAGGTTGTGCGAAAATTTGCGCGAAGGCTAGTTCAGTTTTCTGATTGAAACTTCGCGAATGACACCGGTTGTAGCGTAGGTGCAGATGCCGAATGGCACGGACATCTCGATCTCGCCAAATCTCATGCTGACCTTGCGGCCCTCCACGTCGCTATCGATGACCATCTTGTCGTCTAGCCAAACTTGGAGCTTGGCCTCGGTCACGCGAAGCCTTACGTCGTACCACTTGTTGTCCTCGAAGACGTAGGCGTCTCCGGTATCGTTTTCCGAGGCATCGAAGTCATCTAGGCTCGATATACCGATTAGTGAGCCTCCCCAACCACCCAGTATAAGGGTCGCGTGCGAATCTTTGAAGGGGAAGGTAAGCCCGCAAAAGAAGTCGCTTCCCATAGTCCGCTTAGCCTGGAGGGTAACCTCGTAGTCGATCTTGGGCAGTTCGGTCTTTCCCTTCCAGCGCACTCCGCTTAATTCGGCTCCCATCTCCAGGACTAGGCTTCCGTTTTCATCAATGCGGATTTCGCCCTTGCCGGCAAAGTCGGTTTTTTCCCAGCCTTCCATCCCGGAACCATCGAAGAGAACAAGGTCGGTTTCCTTCGGTGAGAGAAAGGGGAGGCTGGATAGGGTACATCCGGAAAACGCCAGCATGGATGTGACGAGGCAAAAGGCGATGAAGATTGGTTTCATAAAGGAAATGGTTGTTACTCACAATCGTCTAGACGACTGCAGATTTCCGCAAGGATGAATTGCTCGGTTTGATCAACCTTTACCTCGAAGCCGTTCTCTTGAGGTTCCAGAATCTCAAGAGTATCGAATTGGCTGGCAAGCAGATCCGGATCGAAAAAATGGCCTTCGCGGGAGCGGATTCTCTTCTCGATGAGTTCCATGGATCCATGCAGATGAACAAAGATCAAGTCGTGTTCTCCGGAGGTAAGGAGACTGCGGTAACTTCTCTTGAGAGCCGAGCAACTCAAGACCATTGGCCCTCCGCTTTCGCCGATGAGATCGCGCAACCTGAGTAACCATCCCTGCCGGTCATCGTCGTCAAGGGGAATGCCGTGGCCCATTTTCTCCTTGTTGCGGTCCGAGTGGTGATCGTCCCCTTCGACGAACGCAAAGCCCAGTCGATCGGCAAGCGCTTTTCCAATCAGGGTCTTGCCGCAACCGGACACGCCCATCACCACGATCTTACGGACTACACCCACCAACCGGATCGGTAACTCAGGGATTCTTAGGTTTTTCGATCACCTCTACTTCGTATCCCTCGGGCGCGTCCACAAAGGCAAAGACCGATCCTGATGAGCTCTGGGTAGGGCCATCGCTAAAGGAGTACCCGACCTGCCGAATATGCTCGGCGAACGAATCCATGCTCTCGACCTCGAAGGCCAAGTGCATGAGGTCTTCCTGAACCTTGACCGGCCCGGAACCCGGATAATAGGTAATCTCGATTTCCTCGTCGCTATTGGGAACGGAGAGAAACACGAGCTTGGATCCGCGTGGCGACTCGTGGCGACGGCTCACCTCGAGGCCGAAAACCTCTTCGTAAAAAGCAACCGTTCGGTCGAGATCATCAACACGCACCCTGGTATGCAGGAATTTGGAAACGACGGGAGGCATCGCAAATCGCAAAAAGGGTTTATTGGAAGGCGAAGGTCACCTTCTGTACCCCTGCCTCGGAGCACGCGTTGAGAACGCTGATGGAAGCTTGGTGCTCGGCTATCCCGGAAGACTCGATCTGGACCTTGAGCTCGGCCACTTCCTTGGGAGTGCCACCGGCAATCAACTGGTCGCGAATGTTCTTTTGCTGCTTGAGGTTGCCCACCAAGTCGGGCATCAGGAGGTCTATCCCATCCTCAATCTCTGATCCGTTGAGATAGACCTCTCCCTCGTCCCCAATCCTTACCTTGACCATGTCCATGGGCGTGATATCGGAATTTTGAGGCTTGCCCGGCAACTGGATCGACAACTCGGCTTCGGGTTGCTTGAGCATGGTCGTAACCATGAAGTAGATGAGCAAAAGGAAAGTTACGTCGATCATGGGCGTGAGGTCTACGGTATCCTCATCGGTCAGAATCTTCTTGAGTGTTTCCATCAGGTGCGTTCCTTCTCAGCCGGCCGCCACTTGCCAGGTCCCGAAGATTATATCGGCTTGCCCGGCATTTCCGATTTCCTTCATGACGTCCTGCACGACGGCATGGGTAACCTTGGGATGCACCCGTAGAAATACCTTCCATTCCTTGTTCCTCTTGACCACGGTGGCAATCTGGGCGAGATCGATCTCCTGCTCTCCCCAGTAGAACTTTTGGCCTGTGGGCGTCTCGTCAATGCTTATGATCGTTCTTGGCGGTGGTTGCTCCTTGACTTGGGAATTGCCGGCTACGGCCAAGGCGGCAAGCTCGACGTACTGCTCGGACATCCTCTGGGCAACGACCATAAAGAAGACAATGAGCAGAAACACGACGTCGATCATAGGCGTGAGATCGGGGGCGTCGTTGGTCTCAGGTGGCTTGAAGCCCTTCATTTACCAAACTGGTTAGAAGCAGATGACAAAGCGGGGGGCAATCAACCGGGAGGCATGGGTGGAGCTCCGGGGGCGGGTGCTTCCTCGTAGTACTCCCCTCCCTCTTCTCCTCCCTCGAAACCTCCGCGGGCAGCCCTTACGAGGGTAAAGACCATTTCACCGGCTACCCGGTTGACCTCGGCCACGATGGTCCCGAATTTGGTTTTGTAGATGAAATAAGAAATGAGGGTCGGGATGGCGACGACCAAGCCGGCGGCCGTGGTCCACAGAGCGCTTCCGATGTTCCCCGCCATTTTCTGACTGGACTCCCCTCCCATTCCCGAGTCTTGGAGAACGGTGAAGGCGCCGATCATACCGGTTACCGTCCCAAGCAGACCGATCATGGGGGATATGGAACCAATGGTGTTTAGCATATTGATCCAGGTAAAGGGCTTGGCAAGCTCAAGACCCGAAGTTTCCTCGAGGCCTTTCTCAATCGACTCGATGTCCAGCTCGTCATCCTGAATCCTGGCCAATCCCCCCTTGAGGACGGAAGTTACGGGGAGCTTGTACTGCTCGCAAAGGGCAATGGCCCCATCGATATTGAGCTGCTGCAGTTCCTGCATGATAGGCTGCACGACCTCTTCCTTGACGAATGCCTTTTTGCGGATGGCAATGCCGTTGTAGATCATCAGGGTGATGCCAGCCAAGATCAGGATTGCAAACGGGGTGATGAAGAGTCCCAGCGAGTCCACCATCTGGGCCCCAAAGCTCTTGGACTGGGCCAGAGCCGAGGTAACCAGCAAGTCGGGACAAAGCACGACGAGGGCCAGAGATAGGGTGAAGAGTATGCGGTTGTGACCTTTGTTCATAATGAGTGTTTTTGTTTCTTGCTATGATTGTCAAGTGCAGGGAAAGCGTCAACCAAGGATTAAGGCGAGGGAGGCTCCTCGTCACCCCCGCCGTCCGTGGCGGGGAGCTCGGACAGTTTCTTTTGGCTTTGGGCGGCCCATTTGGTTGATTTGAAAAACATCGAAACCTGTTTGTAGACGTTTCGGGCGGCCTCGTTGAGTTCCAGTTTCTCGTAGGCGGCTCCGGCCATCATAAGGGACTCGGGCAGCCAATCGAGGCCGACCCGGGCGGAAACGATCCCTTCCGTCACCTCCAGCACCGACTGCCGGTAATATTCGGCCGCCTGGATTTCGGATCCCGCAGCCTCGAAACGGCGGGCATACTGAACCCGGACCAAAGCCCGGACAAGCTTGTAGAGGGAGTACTCGCCGGACAATCTCTCGGGGGGCTTTTCGTCGAGTTTCTTGAGAGACTGAAGGGCGGTATTGAAGTATTTGCTGGCATAGGCTTGGTACCTCTTGTCCCGGGCCGCGGCCGCGGAATACTTCTCGTACAGCTTGACGTAACAATAGATGGGCCAGATCCGAAGGATTTCCCCATATGGGCTGTCTGCGGACTTCATAACGATGGGCGCCAGCCTGGCGTACTCGGAAATGGCCTCGTTGTACAAACCCTGGCTGCGGAGGGAGTCCGCCAGCTTTAGGTAAGCGGCATGGTCGCCGGTGTTGTCCCGGATCGTCACCCGCTGCAAAAGAGCTCTTGAGAGCTTGGCCGACTTGGCGTCTGCGGCGATCATCTTGCCCGCCAATTCGAGGGAAGCCTCGGAAAACTCCCGATAGCCGAATTCATCCAACTTGCTCAGCTTGAGTCGCGAAAGGACGTAAAAGGCCTCACCATACTGCTCCATCGCTACGAGGGACTGCACGTAGGTTAGGCAGGCATCGTGGATGGGAAAATACTGCTGCGGAATCTCGAGAAAAAGCAACAGTTTGTACATCACGGGGCGAAGCAGGGGAAGGAGTCTTGGGTCGTATTGCTCGTCGGAAAGAAACCTAAGGTTCTTGACCGCGTCGCGGGGCCACTCGAACTCAAAACGGGTGATGTTTTGTTTCTCGAGGCCTCGCAGTTCCAGCTGGACGCGTCCAGCCCCTTGCAACTCGGCGTAGATAATCCCCTTTGATCCGTCGATCCCCAGCAGATTCATGGCTTTGGCCGCTTGGCCATAGTAGACTTTCACCGGTAGCTTGCCTTGATGAACCTTGAAGAAATCCTGCTCGTTCTGACCGTAAAAGGACGAAAAAAGGATGAGGAAACAAGCAACTGGAAGGAATTTGTTCATTTGAGGAACTTTCTTTGCCAAGCGACGAACTCCTTGTTTACCCTTGATATCTGGTCGGCTTGGCCGGTCTGCTCGTAGCAGGCAATGGCTTGCTCGAAAGCCTTGGGCGCCCAAGTTACGGCGCTGGGGAAATTGAGATAGGTCTCCATATAGAACACGCAGGCAGCCCCGTAGTCCCTCTGGGCTTTTCTGCATTCCCCCATCATGAAGGAAGATTGAGCCCGTTGTTCCAAGCTGGCCTCATCGGAGTCCTTTCGCACCTCCTTAAAGGAGGAAAAAGCCGCTTCCAGGGTGTCCTTATCCTTGGAAGTTTTGCCAACCTCGAAAAGGCTCTCCCCTCGCCTGATTCTTGCGTCGTGGGAGTTTTCGTGCCAGGAGGAGTTGGCCAAAGCTTGCTCGTAGTGAGCGGCTGAAAGGCCGAAATCCCTTTGCTTCTGCTTGGCCTTGCCGATCATGTAGTGGGCATCGAAGAGGAATTCGCCTCCCGTTTCGCCGTACACCTGAACAAGCCGCTCCATAGCGGCAATGGCGTCATCAGTGGCGTTCTGGGAAATTAGCTTGCCCGCCATCCATACGAGAACACCAGGACTGGCAACGGGAAAATCGCTCCTCTGGGGAGTGTAGCCCGACCCGACCGAGGATCCCGCTTTTTCGAGCGTTGCCCGCATCCTCAGCTCAAGGGCCCGCTGTCCGGACGACTGTGCCTGCTGAAAGAGGCTGGCAAAGGCCTTGGCCGGGGAAAGGTCGGAAGGGAAGTTCTGTCGCAGGCCTTTGTATTTCCTGAGGTACCCCTTGAATTTGGCCGAGTAGTCTGGATTTACGAAGATGGCCGCCCGATACTGGGCCACCTCGGTGGAGATTTTTGAGTCCATCCCCTTGAAGGATGCAGAGAGCCAAGGGAGGAGTTTCCTCCTGTCCTCGAGAATTTCCTTCACCGTACCGGAGATGGTTTCTTGGACGCCCTTGCGGTTTGTGTATTCGAAGCTTATGGCGGCACTCGGGGTCTGAACCTTCTCGAGCAGCTCGAGGGTCTGCCCGTAGAGGTCGTCGTATTGTTTGTATTTGTCGGCGTATTTCTTGAGGATGCCGTCCACCCCGACGTTATTGGGGTCGTTACCGAACTTCTCGATATCCTTGTAGTATATCTTGAGCATCTCGGAGGGTCGCCCCTGCTTTTCACAGGCAAGGCCGATATACTGCGTTGCCTCGGATACGCGGGCTCCCTCGGAATCACCGTACTTCTCATTGTAGTCGCGGTAAAGGGCTTCCATCTGGGAATAGCAAAGGGCCTCGCAAAAATTGAAGAGTTCCTCGTAGTCGATGGACTTGTCCGAGTTGATATCGTAGTCGGAAAGAGTGCCGCTGGTCGCGTTAAGCTCGGCCCGGGCGGCGGAGAACTCGGCCGACTGAAGGACGTCGTCCTGGTTTTTGTCGAAACCCAGCATGTGGTCGACCAGTCCCTCGGGGTTTCCCGCTACCCGCTCGAGAAGTCCGCCCTCGTTGAAAGTCGCATCCGTTAGAAGGCGTATTTGCTGGCTTTTCTCACGGACCAAGGCATAGCTCTGACGGGCCTTGGAAATCTGAGAGAAGCTCGGTTGCTCGTCCTGCTTGACCTCACTGATGGCGAGGTCTCCCAGGCTCAAGTAGGCGGCGGGCACCTCGGCATGGTCTGGAAACTTTTGTACGAACCTCTCGAAAAGACGGATTGCGTTGGGGTTGTCGTCCTGGGCCCCCTGGTAGGCGACGGCCAAGCGGAAAAGAGCATCCTGCTCGTTGGCCTTGTCCGGGTAGAAGCGGGCTGTGCCCTTGGTCCACTTGTCGTTGATCCCGGCTTCGCCGGTACTGACGGTGCGCCCTCCCCCAACCTTGTCGGAAATTTTCCATATCGAGCCGTTAGTCCACATGAAGAACCCTTCTCCGTTGGCGTACACGGGCTTATCGTTATGCAGTTGCCCGGTGGGCACGTAGACTCCATTGGGGTTGGGTATGACCACTGGCTCGGGCTCGGGTTCGAGCGTTTCCTCAGCAGCGGCCTGCTCCTCAGGTTTGGGTTCCTCGGGGGCAGCCGATTCTTCGGCAGGAGCTTCGTCCCCCCCGCAGGCGCCCAAAAAGAAGAAAGCCCAAAGGGCGAGAACGGAAAAAAGGATTCTATTCGGATTCATTGCCCTCGGGTTGAACGTCTTCCTCAACCGGCACGGTTTCATCGACTTGGTCGGGATCCTCCAACGAAAGACCTTCCACGTTGACCCCCACCACAGCTCCGAGCAAGGGCTTCGCCTCCTTGAACTTGCCGGTTGCCAGAAGAGCAAGGCCGCTCATGTAATGAGCGCTTGGCATGGCCGGACTGGTACGGAAGTTGGGCAGGTTGACGTAGCCCTTGGCCCGATTCATGACCCCATTCTCAAAACCGGCGAACTTTTCCAACAGGTCGTTATACTTGCGGAGTTTGAAATAGGCCGAGCCCATCATGTTAACGAATCCCTGAGCATAGGACTTGTACTTCTCGTCCGCACCCGGCTTATGGGCCAAGTCGAGGTAGCTGTCGCACAAGTCGAAAAAGCGTTTGTAGTAGTCTTCCGATTTTTGGGCCGCCTCGGAGGCCTTCGCTCTTTCGGAAGTAGAGACGGCGTTCTGGAGACCAACGGATATCTTAAGCTGATTCTCCGCCTCGAGGCGGTAGGCGTTGGACATATTGAAGGTGACGTCGGGACGGAACTTCATCCATTTCTCGTTAGCCAGGTAAGCCTCCCCCAGCTCTATGGACTTTTCCCGGTGCTTGACCGTGTTGGCGGACACGAAGGCCGCATAGAGGAAATTCTCCACGCTCTCGTGCTTGGGAAAGTCCCTGTAGAGCCAGTAGAAACCCCAAAAGGACTCCCAATCCCTCTTCGTCGACTGGAAATTCTCGGCCTTTCTCCAACGGAGCGTAGTGGTGAAGGAGGGGGTCTTCTGAGCCAACTCCAGTTGCCCTTTGGCGTTAGTCAGTTGCATGCTCAAAGCACTCGATTTGTCCTTCAGGATAGAGAGGCGCCTCTTGGGAAGAACCTTGGCCCTTAGGGCCAGGAACTGGTCGAGTTGGGCCTTTTCCTTCTTAAGCCTCTTAGACCTTTCGGTATAGTAGGCGACGATCTCCTCCGTAGTCATGGTAAGGGCGTAGAAAAGGGATGATTCGACGTGCCTTTCCTTTTCGGTAAGCTGGGAAGCGCCCTTCATCAAGTTAACGTTGAGGCGAAGGTCGTAGCGAGCAGGGGTATCCTTGGAAAGCCTCGGAAGGAAGGGGAAAACCTCGTCGATCCTCTTGTTCTCAACGAACATCTCGGTAAGGCAGGATACCGCGTAGGCGGAACGGTCCTCGTCCTTGGCCATGTCGGCGAACTTCAGCAAATCGCGGAAAGCGGGCTCCCCCTTGGGCCAGTTTTGCTTAATGTGGTAGCACTGGGCTCGTCCGAAATACAAGTTGAGTAGCTCACTTCTCTTGAGGATCTGCTTCTTGTAGGGCTTACTTTCATCCAGTAGTGTCTCGATCACGCGGGCGGCTTCCTCCCACTCGTGCAGGGCCCGCAGGCAGTCCGTCCTCTTCTGCATGGCCATGACGGCCTTCGGGTCGTTGGGAAACTTTTCGGCAAAAAAACCAAAGGTACGCGCCGCATCCCCGAGGAACTTCTTGTTCCCAGTCTTGCCGTAGGACTGCAGGTAACCGATCCCCCGCACAAAACCGAACTGCTGGAGGATTTTGGCCACTTGCGGATCCTTCTCGTCCTCGAAGCGCACCTCGAGTTCGTCCAAGTAAGGGGATGCTCCGGCGAAGTCTCCCTTGGCAATCATGCCTTGAGCCTGACTTATGACCTGCCTGAGAGGCATGTCCTTGGGGTTCTGACCCCATAGGCATTGAGCCAAAAGGATCAACACGCAACTTATACCGACAAGCTTCATCAGGGGTAATTTGGGATCAATTGTAGTCAAGGGCAACAATGGATCAAATAAAAGCCTTACATCCCTCTGCTCGCAAGCCTTTTTTCAAAGCCCCAAAGGCAGCGTCAGGCTTAATCCGCTTTCACGCAACAGGGGCAATCCGAAACCCAGTGGCCACGCGAGACCTCCCTCATCGAAGGAGGGCTCGCGATGCTCTCCTCGTAGCGGGCCGCCCCCACCCTGTGACCGAAAGCGCAGCCGGGCGGTGGATCGATGGGGGAAGGAACGTCCCCGGGGAGAATCTCCCTTTTGCGGGAATGGCTCGGATCGGGTACGGGAATGGCCGAGATCAGGGCATCGGTGTAGGCATGCATGGGGGATGCATACAAGTCGTCCGCAGGGGCTGTTTCCATGATTTTGCCCAGGTACATTACTGCAATGCGGTCCGACACGTGCTTGACCACGGCAAGATCATGGGAAATGAAAAGGTAGGATAGGCCGAGTTCACGCTGCAGCTCCATGAGCAGGTTGAGAACTTGGCTTTGAACGGATACGTCCAGGGCCGAGACGGGTTCGTCCAAGACAAGCAGATCGGGGTTGACCGCAAGTGCCCGGGCGATGCCGATGCGCTGGCGTTGACCTCCCGAAAATTCGAAGGAAAACTTCTGGGACGCAGTCTTGGGAAGGCCGACCAACTCGAGCAGTTCCTCCACCCGTCGGACCCGTTCCGGACGCGTACCGATTCCCTGAATGACCATGGGTTCCGATATAAGCTCTCCCACCGACATGCGGGCATCGAGAGATTCCGCAGGATCCTGAAAAACCATCTGGAAATCCTGCCGGTAGGGTCGCAGGGCCGATTGGGACATATGGGTAAGCTCCGTGCCCTTGAAGACCACACGGCCTCCCGTAGGGTTGAGGAGGCGTACGATGCACTTCCCGAGGGTTGACTTTCCGCAACCCGATTCCCCGACCAGACCAAGGGTTTCTCCATTGCGGATGGTCAGGTCGACGCCATCCACGGCCTTCACGGAACCAGTCTGCCTGTAAAGCACACCTCCTCTGACCGGAAAATGCATCCTCAGTCCCTCCACTCGGAGGATTTCCTCATCCGCAGGGTCCTTTGCCTCCTTCCGCGCCGATAACAAGGAAAGGAGCTCCGTGCTCGCTTTTGCCGTGTCAATTGAATCTTCGCTCATCACCTAGGTACACATCGGACAGGTTTCAAGGAAACGCCCTCCGTCGAGCTCCTCGTAGGCTGGGCGGTCGCCATTTCTGTAACCCGGCCGTTCCATGCGCTGGCAAAAGCGGCAGCCGGAAACGAAATCTTGGATGGAGGCAACCTGTCCGGGAATGGTCCGGAGCTCGCTTTTGCGCTCGTTGCTCAAGCGGGGAATGGAGGAAAGGAGTCCTTTCGTGTATGCATGCCTTGGCTCGAAAAACAACTCCTTCACGGGGGCCCTCTCCACGATCCTTCCGGCGTACATCACAACCACCTCATCACATTGCTCGGCAATTACCCCGAGATCATGCGTAATGAGCAGGGTCGCCATGCCTCGTTCCTTCTGCATCTCGGACATAAGGTCTAGGATCTGGGCCTGTACCGTGACGTCGAGTGCGGTGGTCGGTTCGTCGGCAATGAGCAGGTCCGGGTCGCAGCAAAGGGCGATCGCGATCATGACGCGCTGGCGCATGCCGCCCGAGAGCTGGTGAGGGTAATCGGAAATACGCCTGTCGGGGGAAGGGATTCCCACCGCATCTAGCAACTCGACGGCCTTTCTAAGGGCCTCAGCCTTACTTAAGTCACGATGAAGAAGGAGGGATTCGATGATTTGCCTACCCACCCGCTGCACGGGGTTCAAGGCGGCCATGGGTTCCTGGAATATCACACCCACGTCGTTGCCACGCAGGTCGTACATAACCTCGGGCTCGGCATCGCGCAGCTCTCGACCCATGAAGCCGATGGAGCCACCCATCACCCGCCCCGCGGGCTTGGGCAAAAGATCGACGATGGACATGGCGGTAACCGTCTTGCCACAACCTGACTCGCCGACGATTCCAAGGGTTCGTCCCTTCTCCAGTTCAAAGGAAATACCGTCGACCGCCTTGACCAGACCGCGCTCGGTATCGAAGCCGGATTCGAGATTCTCGACCTGCAACAGCTTACTCACCGGCTTCCCCTCTGGGTTCGGACGTGATGCGGTACCTTTGCTTGACCGCCTGTACCTCGGGAAATTTCTTCCCGTATCTCCTCGCCTCCTCGGTTTCCTTCCTGACGTCCTCGTCTATCCAGTAGACGTAGCTCTCGAAGGGAACGTAGGTTCGAGGCGGACAAAACTCAGTGAAATCGGAATCCGGCCAGCGCACCCAGCGCCAGCATCCCACCCTAACGAACTCCGTCATATAGCCCGGCACGTAGACGCCAGAGTCGTGGATGATCTGCTGCATTTCATGGGCGTATTCCTCAAGCTCTTCCTCGGTACGCGCATTGCGGAAAGCCACCGCGAGCTGGTCCATGCGCTCATCCGAGAAGGAAAATACGTTGTTGGTGTTGTGCTTGAGGTTGCCCTTGTCGTCGTAGGCGTTGCTGGAATGAAAGTACTCGTAATAACGAGGATAGGGAGGCTGGAAGCCCCAGGCGGAGAAGACGGCCTGATGGTTCTTCTGCATCTCCTTCTTGTAGACCACGGTATGATCGAGGCCATCGAGGATGAACTTTAGGCCCGCCTTGAGGGCCTCCTCCTTGAGGATGCCCATCATCTTGGCCCGCACGGGAATGTTCGAAAAGGTCAGGGCTACCTCCAGACGCTCCCCGTTTGCCTTCATTAGGATTCCGTTCTCGTCCTCCTTGACGTAGCCCGCCTTGGCGAAGTGCTCGCGGGCTTTGCCGACGGAAAAGGGGCGGGCCATGATCTCGGGGTTGTCGAATCGTCCGTAGCCCTTTGTCCAGCCGGGAAGACGAGAAGCGTCGCCACGGAAAACCACGTCGATCACCTTCTGCCAGTTGGTGGCGTGGCAAATGCCGAGCCGCACCTCATGGTCGTCGAGGGGTGGCTTGGCCGAATTGAGGTAAAGAGACCAAGGGATGCGAGGGAATTGGTTGTACCAGGTGTAGCGCTCGACGAAGCCGTTGAAGACGGGAGGCATTTCCGATTTCTGGTACCAGTACTCCGGAAGAGTGATGGGAAAATAATCGATTTCGCCGGCCCGGAAAAGTTCCCATGCCTTGGAGCGATCCCTCACCACGGTGTAACGGATACGGTCCGCGTTGAAGCGGTAACGGTAGAATTTCTTGTCGGCGGCCCACCAGTCGTCCACCCGACTTAGGGTGATGGAAACGCCCTTCACCAAGTCTTCCGGCTTGACCGTGTAGGCGGCTGTGGTGGGCGGTACCCTCCACTGGTAGCGCTCCTTGTAGTCGGGTCCGTACTCCTTGTAGAAATGAGGGGGCGAGGGGGGCAGGCTGGCGAAGTAGGGAAGCTTGGGCTTGGGTTCGGGAAGGGAAATAGCAAGCAGGTCGGCGCCGTAAAGAGTAAACTGGGACAATTGCTCGCGAATGTACTGCTTGAACCAAGGGGTCACCACATTGTCCGAGGCCCGCAGGTAGACCCACCACATGAAGTCAACGGCCTTGACGGGCACGCCATCGTTATACTTGGCAGCAGGATCAAGCCGAAAGAAAACCGTTTTCTCATCGGGGCCTACGGCCCACTCCATGGCCACCCCCGGCATGATCTCCCCCGTTTCCGGGTGAAGCTCGACCAGGGAGACCTCCACGTTGTCGTACAGTTCTCCACGGAAGGAATTGTTGGAATTCGGGCCAAAGGGACGAATGGTCGGAGGAAAGGAAGAAATGAAATAGCGAAAAGCCCCGCCCTTTTGCGAATTGGGGTCTCCGATCTCGGGTTGTTCCGAGCCGTTTTTCCACTCCAGGCCGGCGGGAAGATCGGCTTTTTCCTTGAACTGGAAGTAGTCCCCAATCTCCAACCTAGACCGCATGCGGGCGAGGAGCTTGGTTTTCGATTCTTGGGTTTCTTCCAGCTTTTTCCTGCGGTCGGCGTCCTCCTCGGTGGAGATTTCCTCCTCCAGTTTCTTCAGGCCGGCTATGATCTCCTCGACCTGCTTGCCAAGCCAGTCGCGTACGTAGCGGTTGTACTGCGGGTACCACTTTTCAAAGTCAGCCTCCGAGGCCAAGTCTTCCTCGGGAGGCTGACAGCCTGGGAAGAACGCCAGGGAAAGCAGACAGGTCGGGATGAGGAAACGCAGGTTCATAGGGTCAACGGTAATAGCTGAATTTCTTGGGATCGAATGCCTCCCGCACGGCCTCTCCGACGAAGGTGATGAGGATGAGAAGGCCCACTAGAACGAAAAAGGCGGAGGTGACCAACCAAGGGGCGGAGAGGTTCTCAAGGCCATCGCGCAGGAGTTGTCCCCACGTCGCGTATTTCGCCGGCAACCCAAAGCCAAGGTAATCGAGGGAGGTCAGTGCGAGAACGAGACTGGAAATGGAAAACGGAACCAAGGTCACGATGATCGCCACTGAGTTCGGCAAGAGGTGGCGGAAGAGAATCCTCGGGGTTGAGGCTCCGATAACCCGACTAGCCGCGATGTAGTCGCGTGCCTTTTCCTTGAGGGCGGCGGTCCGCATCAGGTAGGTCATGCCCATCCAGCCGAAAAGGAGAAGGATACCGATAATGATCCAGAGGCCAGCGGTTTCCTTAAGTCCCTCGGGAATGGCGGTGCTGGCGATCATGACCACGAACAGGAAAGGGATGTTGGAAAGGATCTCGATCAGTCTCTGCACGATGAGGTCGAAGGCTCCGCCGAAAAAACCCATCAGGAGACCGATGGAGATACCGAGCGCATAGACCAGCGGGATATAGACCAGAGCCGCCTTGAAGTTTACCTGAAGGCCGCCGAAAAGATAAGCCAGCACGTCGTAGCCCTTGGAACTGGTGCCAAGGAGATGGGTCTGGCCTTCGCCCATGGTAGGCGGGGAAGGAGGAAAGTGAACTTCCCTGAGATCGCTCGATTCCAAGGCCAGGAAAGGAGACAGTTCTCCCGTTCCGTTCCAGGACTCCGAACCGGGAACCAGCTCCCCTTTCTCGTAGAGGGCCCCATAGATGCGGTTTCGCTGGTCGTCCCAGCCATCCGCCGGTCCGTCCTTGAGACCATCGCGAAAACGGAAGCGCAAGTGCATGCGCTCGGGATTGGCCAAGTCATAGACCCGGGATGCCAAGCCCGAGAACGTTTCCCCCCTCACCGTGGCGAGGCCATCGGTGGAGACCTCTATCTTGGTCGAGACTGCAGTCACCGTATCGCCGGTGGGGGCGTAGGGGAGAAGAGGCATGAGGACCCAATCACCCTCCCCTGCATCGGAAAACCTCCTTCGCAGTTCCCGGTAATCGGGCGGGCTCTGTCCCTCGTCTCCCTCCAGACCAAAGACTTCTCCTTTCTCAACTTGGCGGGAAAAGGCAGGCCAATGCCATTCCCCCTCCCGCTTCACCAGGAGGGCCTCGTGCCCGACCAGAAGATGGTCGAGCGAAGCCACTGCGGCCAGAATGATAATGAGCATGAGGGAGTAATAACCGCGCTTAATGGACTTGAAGCGATCGATCCGGCGCATGGTGATGGGAGTAAAGGTGAATCCCCTCGCAAAGGAGACCTCGGAGAAGATCCCCAACAGAAGGAAGAAGATCGTCGTCAACCAGCCGAACCAAGGAAAGATTTCCCCTCCCTCAAGGTCCATGCCGAGGAAACCGACCCCACGGCTCAAGGTAAAGGGAAAGCGCACCGTGGGAAACTCCAGTGCGAGGATTTCCCCCAACGCCCCGAGGAGAGCCCCCATCCAGAAAAGTCTGCCTAGCAAGCGGAGCATGATGCGGTCAGTTGAACTTAACCCGCGGGTCCACCATGGCCACGATGAGGTCGGAAAGGATATTGCCCAGAACGAGGAGAAAGGCGGCAATGGTCAGGGTTCCCATGATCACCGTCTGATCCCTGCCCAAGAGAGCCTGATATTGAAGAAGTCCGAATCCCTGGATATCGAAGACGGACTCGATGAGGATGCTCCCGCTTACTAGGATTGTGATCAGTTGCCCCAAGGTGGATGCAATGGGAATGAAGGAGTTGCGGAAGGCGTGCTTGAATACGGCACTGCGGAAGGAGACCCCCTTGGCTACCGCGGTTCTGACGTAGTCTGCGGCCAAGTTGTCCATAAGGTTGTTCTTCATCATCATGGTCAGCCAAGCGAAGCCACCCACGACGTAACAAAGCAGGGGTAAAGCCGTGTGGTGCAGCAGATCGACGAACTGCTCCCAAGTACCCATGTCGTCGAAATTCGGATCCGTCAGGCCGAAAAGAGGAAACCATCCTCCCCTTGCCCCCAGATAGACCAACATCAGCGCGCCAAGAGCGAAACCCGGAATGGCATAACCCACGAAGATAAGAATCGAGGTCAGATTGTCGATCATGGTGCGGTGCTTGATCGCCTTGAGGATACCAAGAGGCAGGCAAACGCCGTAGGTGATGAGGGCGGTCAGGATCCCGAAATAGAGGGCAACCGGAATACGTCCCTTGATAAGGCTCCAGACGGGATCCCCGAAATCGGTGGATCTGCCGAGATCTCCTTGGAGAAGGCCGGCTAAGCGGGTCTTGTAGACAATGGCCCGGTCGTCATAGTTCTGGGGTGCCTTGGAAACGTCCTCTCCCGAGCGCCTGACCCATCTTTGGCGCCGCTCCTCGATGGTCTCGATGCGTACTTGCCAACCATCGGCGTCAATCGATTCGTTGTCGTCCAGATAAGCGGCGGAAACAACCAAGGGGCCCTCGCGGACGACCTTTGCCTGCCGTCCGCTGCCCTTGAGCAGGACGAGGGTTTCCCTGTCCGGATCGGCCAACAGTTCTCCCCCCACCTTGTCCTTGCCCAGCGGCCTGAATTCCGCCTTGCTTACGCGCCGTTCCCGAGGGAGGGCTCCGAGCCATTGCAGGTATGCCTGAAGGATCGGTTTGTCGAAACCGTATTCCTCCTCCAGTTCCTCGACTTGCTCCTCGCTCATCCCTCCACCGATTTGACCACTCGAGGAACCGCCTCCCTCGGTTGCCTTCTGGGCTTCCTGCAAGGCGCGCTCCATCGGACCGCCCGGCACGAACCGAGTAATGGTGAACACAAGCAAGGTCACGCCCAGCAGGGTCGGCGGAATCAAAAGCAGCCTTCGGATGAAATAGTCTCGCATGTTCGCCTTCTACTCCTATACGCACGAGTCAATGGATCAAAGACAAATCTTCACCTTGCCCAATGGCGCGGTTTTCTTTTTTCTGTTGAAAAGACTTATCTTAGACTCCTCCAGGCCATCATAAAAGCACCGCCAATCCATAAGACGTCATTCAAGACGGCACCGGCACTCCTGCTCGCAGTAGCCGGTTTTTCGCTCTCTTCCTGCGAGGCTCCCAGTAGCGTTGAGATCGCTTCGCGGGAAGGAATACTCATCATGGGCAACACCGCCGAACCCAAGGGGCTTGATCCGCATATCGTGAGCGGCGTGCTTGAAAGTAACGTCATCCGTTCGCTCTTCGAGGGGTTGGTCGGCGAACATCCCTCCAAGGACGGCGTGGCTCTACCTGGGGTGGCCGAGAAATGGTACCCGGTAGACACCACCCGGCCCGACGAGTGGGTCTTCGAGATTCGCAAGGACGCCCAGTGGTCCGACGGCACACCGCTCACCGCGGAAGACTTTCTCTTTTCCTTCCGGCGCCTGCTTACCCCGGCCCTCGCATCCGACTATTCCTTCATGCTTTATTACATCAAGGATGCCGAACCCTACCACAAGTCCCAACGGTCTTATCTTCTTTCGCGTAACGACAAGAACTTTACCAAGGAATGGTGGGCTTCCCTCAAGGAGGTCGACTTCGGTCCCAATGAGGAAGCCGCCGAAAATTCCTTCAACTTCAAGGGCCTTGATTTCCTAAACGCCGCGCAATTGGAAGAGCTTAGGGACAGCCCCGGTCTCTTCGAGTGGCCCGAGTCCATCACCGCCGAAACCCGAGCCGAACTGGTAAGGAAAAACATCGCCTTCGTCCAAGCAGGTGGAGACTTGTGGGACTTGATCGATTTCGGGGCCACCGCACCCGACCCGCACACCCTCCGGGTCAAGCTGAACTCCCCCCTTCCTTTCCTGCCCGAGATCACCAAGCATTATACTTGGTATCCCGTTCCGCGACACGCAGTGCTCAAGCACGGCAAGATCGGGGATCGTTTCACCGACTGGACCAAGCCCGACAACTTGGTCTGCAACGGGGCCTTCATCCTCAAGTCCTGGAAGTTCAACGACCACATCGAGGTTGCCCGTAATCCGCTATACTGGGATAAGCAAAACGTTGGGCTCAACGGCATCCGCTACCTTCCAATCGGCAACCTCTACACGGAAGATCGCATGTACTACGACGGGCAAATGCACGTCACCTATACCATTGCCCCGGAGTTGATCGACTATTCCCGCGAGAAATATCCCGAGCACGTCAGGAACGAACTGTACCTCGGGACGTACTTCATTCGAACGAACGTCAACCACGAACCGTTCACCGACCAGCGCGTCCGCTTGGCATTCTCCCTTACCCTCGACCAGAATTCCCTCATAGACAACGTTCTCAAGGGTGGGCAAAAACCAGCCGGCGGACTGGTTCCTCCCTTTGGCGAATACCCTGCATCCGATGCCGTCGCCTTTGACCCGGAACGGGCCCGGGCTTTGCTTGCCGAGGCGGGTTATCCCGGAGGCAAAGGCCTGCCCGACATTGAATTCCTGACGACCGACAAGGAAACCTCCAAGGCCGTTGCCGAGGCTCTCCAGGCCATGTGGAAGGAACACCTTGGGGCTAGCGTCAAGATCAAGCAACTCGAGTGGACCTCCTACATCACGGCCATGTTCGACAAGGACTACGACCTCGCCGCGGGAGGCTGGATCGGCGACTACATGGATCCCCTTACCTTTCTCGACATGTGGATGAAGGACGCGGGAAACAACCGTACGGGTTGGCACAGCGAGAAGTTTCAGGAGATTCTCGCGGAGGCCGCCGAGACCGGGGATCCGGCCGAGCGCTATGCCGTCCTCGCAAGAGCTGAGGCCCTTTTTCTTGAGGAGCGCCCGATTCTTCCCGTCTACTGGTACGTCCGTAACTACCTGCTCCACCCCGACGTCAAGGGATGGGATCCCCTCATCCTGGACAACCATCCATACAAGTTCCTTCGTCTCGAGCCCGGCTCGGGGAACCGGCTTCAAGGAAGATGATCCGTTTTCTGCTCAACCGTCTGCTGCAGGGGATTCTCGTCCTCTTCGCCCTCTATACCATTACCTTCCTGCTTGCCAAGGCAATGCCCGGGGAACCCTTCACCTCGGAAAAGAACGTCTCCGCCGAGACTAAGGCGAACATCCGCAAGCTATATGGCTTGGACAGACCCATCCTGGAACAATACTTCATCTATCCGAAGAACGTTTTGCTCGAGGGATCCTTCGGAGTCTCCACAAGCAAGGGTAGGCCGGTCGCCGACATCATCGCCCAGTCCTTCCCCAATTCACTCCTCTTGGGCCTCTGCGCATTGGGGTTCGCAATCGGCATCGGCGTCCCCATCGGAATCCTTTCGGCGGTTCGCCGGAACAGTTGGCTGGACTGGCTCTGCATGGCCATTGCGATGATCGGCATCTGCGTGCCCTCCTTCACCATCGGACCCCTTCTGCAGATCCACGTGGCGGCCCACGTGCCCGGACTCAAGGTTGCGGGATGGGGAAACCCGCAAGACGTCCTCTTGCCGGCCTTTACCCTTGGTCTGGTTTCAGCCGCCTACTTGGCCCGACTGACTCGCGGGGGCATCCTGGAGGTACTTTCCCAGGACTTCGTTCGGACGGCCCATGCCAAGGGAATCGCTCCCATCACGGTTATTCTCAAGCATACCCTGCGGGGCGGCCTCCTGCCGGCAGTGGCCTACCTCGGCCCGGCCTTCGCCGCCCTCATTAGCGGATCCTTTATCGTGGAGACCATCTTTCAGGTTCCCGGGATGGGCCAGCACTTCGTCAACGCCGCCACCACCCGCGACGAATTCCTGCTGCTTGGGCTTTCCCTTTTCTTCGGTTTTCTGATCGTGGTGATGAACCTTCTCGCCGACCTCTTGACCGGCTTGCTGGATCCCCGCGTACGGCTGGAGGGCAACAAGGACTAAAGACATGGCCGAACAAGCACAGGCATCCCCCAAGCACGGTTCCTCACTCTGGAGAGATGCCCGTCTCAGGATGGCCCGCAACAAGTTCGCCATGGCGGGATTCTGGGTCATCTTGGTGATGTTCTTCATGTGCTTCGTGCTGGCTTGGTTTTGCCCCGATCCCAATAAGGTCGACCTTGCGGATAAGTTCGCCCCGCCATCCGGGGAACACTGGTTCGGAACGGACAAGCTTGGTCGGGATCTTTTCTCCCGCATCCTCTACGGGGGACAGGTTTCCATTCTCGTCGGACTCGTCGCAACTGCCGTCTCGGTCGCCATCGGGATCGTATACGGAGCTCTCTCCGGATTTGCCGGCGGGAAAACCGATGCCGTCATGATGCGTATCGTGGACACCCTCCTCGCCATCCCTTTTCTGGTCCTCGTCATCGTCCTGCAGGCAACCCTCAGCGACTGGTCGGGGGATGCGACCAACTGGATCGTTGAGAACTTTCACTGGAACAAGGAATTCACCGCCCGCCTGACCAACGTCGTTCCTCTCTTCTTCGCCCTCGGGCTACTTGGCTGGCTCACGCTGTCGCGTATCGTGCGGGCCCAGGTCATGAGCATCAAGGAGCGGGAATTCGTGGAGGCCGCCACGGCTCTTGGATACGGCAAGAGGCGTATCCTTTTCCGGCACGTAATCCCAAACGTCTTGGGTCCCACGGTGGTTTACTCAACCCTCACCGTGCCGGGCTTCATCATGTACGAGGCCATCCTTTCCTTCCTTGGCCTCGGGGTGGAATCACCCAATAGCTCCTGGGGCGTCCTGATCAAGGAGGGGGCCAATTTCCTAGAGACGGAAATTCAGCTCTTGCTTCTTCCCGGACTCTTCTTCTCCCTCACACTCTTTTCCCTCAACTTCCTCGGTGACGGTCTACGCGACGCCCTCGACGTCAAGGCCGCCAAAGACTGATGAGCCTGCTCGAACTCAAGAACCTCAAGACCTATTTCCACACCCGGGCGGGAACTACTCGGGCGGTGGACGACGTTTCCTTTTCCATAGGGCAGGGTGAAATCGTCGGAGTAGTGGGGGAATCCGGCTCGGGCAAGTCCGTCACCTGCCACACCATGTTGGGTCTTTTGCCTCAGCCACCCGCCAAAGTCGAAGGTGGTTCCGTCGTCTTCGACGGGGAGGAGTTGCTCCACCTTGCCCAGCCCCTGCTCCGGGCTATCCGAGGAAAAAGGATCTCCATGATCTTTCAGGACCCCATGAGCTGCCTCAACCCCTACCTGCGGGTTCTCGACCAAGTGGCCGAGCCCATTCTGGCCCATGAGAATGCTTCAAGGGAAGAGGCCGAGGAAAGAGCCCTCGCCATGATGAAGAAGGTGGGGATTCGGGACGCCGAGCAAAGGGCCCGTTCCTTCCCGCATGAATTTTCCGGTGGCATGCGCCAACGGGCCATGATTGCCATGGCCCTCGTGACCAACCCCGACCTTCTCCTTGCCGACGAACCCACCACCGCCCTAGACGTTACGGTCCAAGCCCGGATTCTCAAGCTCTTGCGAGACCTGCGGGAAGAATTGGGTATCGCGGTCCTCTTCGTCACTCATGATCTTGGGGTGGTGGCCGACGTAGCCGACCGCGTCGTCGTCATGTATCAGGGAAAGGTGGTGGAGCAAGGAGCCATCCGCGACGTCTTCAGCAACCCCTCACATCCCTACGTCAAGGGTTTGCTCGCCTGCCGCCCCACCTTCGACACCAAGTACCGGATTCTCCCCACCGTGGAAGACTTCCTTGAGACGAAGACGGAACCCGACGGAACTACCCGGCTAGAGGAGCGGACTGGCATGAAAGACCGTCTCGCCGAGCTGGAGAAAGCGATTCCCGAGGACGGGAACGGGGAGGGTTCTTCTCCATCCGATCTTCTGCTCTCGGTCGAGGATCTTCGGGTTCATTTCAACTCTGGCGGCGGAGTGCTTGGGGGATTGCTCGGCAGCGCCCCCCCGACGGTCAAGGCCGTGGACGGCGTTGACCTGACCCTCTTGAAAGGACGCACTCTTGGGCTGGTGGGAGAATCGGGTTGCGGAAAGACTACTCTCGGCCGGGCCATTCTGCGCCTCGTCCAGACAACCTCAGGGAGCATCCGCTACGAGGGTGAGGAATTGCCTGCTCAAGGTTCCCCTGAACTCCTTCCCTTCCGCAAGCGAATGCAGATCATTTTCCAGGATCCTTATGCCTCCCTAAACCCCCGATTGACGATCGAGCAGGCCCTTGTCGAACCGATGCTCGTCCACGGCATCGGTTCAAGCCAATCCGAGCGTCGGGAACGGGTGGCCTCCCTCTTGGAGGAAGTCGGGCTATCCTCCGATCATCTGCTGCGTTATCCCCATGAGTTCTCGGGGGGGCAAAGACAACGTATTTGCGTAGCCCGGGCCCTCGCCGTGGAACCGGACTTCATCGTATGCGACGAGTGCGTTTCAGCCATGGACGTATCCATACAGGCCCAGGTTCTCAACTTGCTGCGTGAGCTTCAGGACAAGCGCGGGCTTACCTACCTTTTCATTTCCCACGACTTGAGCGTGGTCAAATTCACTTCGGATGAGATCGCGGTCATGAAAGAGGGTCGCATCGAAGAGTTTGGCCCCGCCGGGCAGATCTACGGTAATCCACAGTCCGAGTACACAAGGGAGCTGCTGGAAGCCGTCCCGCGGGCTGAGTTCTGAGAAGCGAGTGTGCTGAGGTCACAAGCCCCGATCGTGTAGGCCCAGCCTTTCCCCTGAAAAGAGAAATTGCTGAGCCAAACCAGCGTGGGGGCCGAAGTGGATCCGGGCGAACAACTCCTTCCGGCCATCACTCCAGCCCTTTAGGCCATACCTGACTCCAAGGGTCTTGGAGATCCACGTATCGACGGGGAAAGCTTCCACCTTGAACGCCCCAAAGAGAAGGCTGCAGTCGGCGACTTTGGGTCCGACGCCCGGAAGCTCGAGTAGTTTTCCTCTCGCTTTCACGTAGGGAAGCTCGACGATTTCATTCAGCAGGGAAGGATTCGCCGACAAGGTCCGGGCCACTCCGGCGACGTATTTGGCCCGGTAGCCCATCTTTAATTGACGTAACTCGTCCTCAGGGACCCGGGCCAGCCTTTCCCAACCCGGGAAGCTCCAGAGATTGCTTCCGAGCGCTCTTCCGTACCGTTCGGCCACAAGGTTCCGCATTTCCTTGATCTGGGGAATGCTCTTCACGGAACTTAGAAGGAACGTAAAAAGCACCTCGTCCATGGGCTGGCGTAGGATGCGCAGACCGAGAAGGGCTACCCTGCACCTGTCCAGAACCGAGTCGCTTCGCCAAGGAAGCGAATCGACGGCATGATCGTAGCTCGGTTCCAGCCACAGATAGTGGCGCAAATCCTTCTCGGAAATTGGATTCTCGTCACTCGTGCGCCACTCGATTTTCTCCTTGCGAAAACGGAGCTCGACCAAGCTGTTGCCTATCACGCCCCGCCAAGACGACGATCCGGAAACGGTCCATGAAAAGGACTGACCCCCGAGCAGCGTTTCCTCCAACCCAAGCCTGCTCGGGCATTGCTCGGCAACCAGTTCCCTCCACTTGGTCAACGGAAGGTCCTGACCGGTTATTTGGGGTGTCCCCAGAGGAAGCTTTGTCGCTCCGCAAGCAGTTTGCCTTCGGCATCCCTGATCTCAATCCGCCAAGCAATGGGCTTGATCTTTTGCGAAGCCCAATCCTTGCCAGTGATACCAAGGAAGACCTCCTTCCCGGGCTTCCCTTCTGAAGGAAATCCCAGCTTGTAGGACTCAGCCTGCGGTTGATCGGAGCGAACCACCTGGATCAGCACTTTAGACCCGGAAAGCGAGACTCCCTCGTCCCAGTCAACTTCAAGAACGAAGTAAAGGCCCGCCCGGTCGTCCCGGGTACGCGCCATTGCTTGGTTACCGCGATACTCCTTGCCGGTAAAGTATTCCGTAATGCGGGTAAAGTCAGTAGCCGTGCGGTAGGACTCGCTGACGGAGGTAATCCGCGTATCGGCATAGCCGAACGCGGCGAACAGAAAAAGGGCTAAAAAGGAAATGGATCCGATGCCCGGCTTCACAAGGACTAGGGTTACTTTTTCTCGGTTTCTTCCTCCGCAGAATCCTCCTCGGCGGTTTCGGAAGATTCCTCAGCTGCCTCCGGGGCGGTATCATCCTCGGCAGACGCGTCTTCGGCAGGTTCCTCGGGTGGAGCCTCCTCTTCGTCCTTGGACTCCTTAGTCTCGGAGCTTCCCCCCTCTTCGGATTCAGACTCTTCTTCAGCGGGTTCCTCGGATGGATTTTCCCCTTCGTCCGCCGAAGCCTCGGGCTCGGAGGCTTCCTTCTCTTCCGATGCAGGTTCCTCGGATGGAGCCTCCTGGGATGCAGGCTCCTCTTGCGGAGATGCTTCCTTCGAAGAATCATCGGTTGAGGTTTGCTCCTCCTCGGATTCAGGGCCTAGGATATCCTCCGTCTTCGCCTTTTCGGCCACGGTTTCCTCTTCCTTCGGCGTCGATTTCTTGGCGACGGGCTTTCGGCTGGCTGGGGCGGACTTGGAAGACGCCTTGGCCAGTTTCTTCTTGGCCTTCGCCGGCATGGCCTCGAGAAGGGCGGCCTTGCGGCGGGCGAGGTATGCCGTCCTGCGACGGCGTTTGATCACTTTGTTGTATTGCTTTCCCATGGTATAAGATGGACTAGGGTAGAGGGTACTTGAGGAAATTACAATCCGAATGGATCAGACGACGTCAACCGGACGGCCAGTGGCGGCGGACTCGTATGTGGCGTCAATGATCTTCATAAGGGCAAGGGCTTGATCCGGGGTATTGAGTGGGTCTTCCTCCCCGTTGATGGTCCGGATGAAGTTCTCGGCCGAGCGGATCCTACCCATATCCTCGTTCTCTTCGGTTACGATGGAGCGGTTGACCGAGCGGCCGTGCTCCTGCACGTAGAGCTCGCAATCATCGATGGCGGTGTCATCAAGACCATCCGAGCCAAAGAGACGGCGGATCATGCCACCGGCCTTCCTCCCTTGGAAGGTGACGGACACCTCTTCGCGCTTGTTCATCTCGGCCCAAGAGATCTGAAAATTGAGCACTTGTCCGGTCTGGAAGCGCACGAAGCCGTGGGCGGCGCTCTCGACATCGGTAACCCCATCCGCCACGTCGGGAATGCCCCATGGCCCTTTGAATGTCTTGTCCTGGATAAAATCGTTGAAGGTCTGGGCAAGCACGCAAGAGGGCTGCGGGTAATCCATGTAGTAGAGCGCAAGGTCGACCATATGCAAAAGGTCGATCAAAGGGCCGCCTCCTGAAAGCTCCTTGTTGGTAAACCATCCCCCAAAGCCGGGAATTCCGGTGCGACGGATCCATTTGGCCTGGGCGGAGTTGATCACGCCGACTTCTCCGGCGTCGATATAATCTCTAAGGGCGTAGGATTCGGGACGAGCCCGGTTGTTGAAGTTGAACATGAGAGTCTTGCCGGCGTTTTCAGCAGCCTCCTTCATCTGCTTGACTTCGGTCGCATTAAGGGCAGGCGGTTTCTCGCAAAAAACGTGCTTTCCGGACTGCAGAGCCTGAAGGGCAAGTGGCCTGTGCGTTCGGTTTGGGGTGATCACACTGATCGCATCGAGTTCCTGCAATTCCTCCAGCATCTTCTGCGAATCCGAATAGAGGTTCGGAACCTCATAGGCGTCGGCAGCCTTCTTGGCGGCGTCTTGATTCATATCGCAAATTGCGTGCAGTTCAGCCCCGGCCGCCCTGAATCCGGCGGCGTGGTACTGGAGCATCCCTCCCGCTCCGATAATTCCTATTTTCTTGGACATGTTTGTTTTGCTCCTTACTTGGGAATAGCCGGAAACTTGACCCACTTTTCCTTGGATTTGGAACTCTTCACGACGGTCTCGATGAAGGCCATCCCAATTATACCGTCACGTATATCGGGGAAATCGTAACCCGACTTGCGGGGGTATTTCCCGGCAACCTCGTCCCTGATTGCAACCGCCGCGGCGTTGTAGACGTTTGCGAAAGCCTCGATGAATCCCTCCGGATGGCCGAAGGGTATCCGGGTATTGTCAGCAGCCGGCCCCGTCACGTAGTCATTGCCCCGACGATAGACCTGTCTGGGGGAGCGAGCGTCCTTGACGATTAGGTCGTTGGGCTCCTCCTGATGCCACTCAAGCGACTTCTTGGTGCCGTAGACTCGGATGTTGAGATCATTCTCATCGCCATTGGAAACCTGTGAGGCGTAAATGATTCCACGGGCTCCACCCTTGAAGCGTACCAGGACGTTGCCGTCGTCGTCCAAGGTGCGGTTAGGGATGTTAACCGACAAATCGGCGCAAAGGCGGTCGATCTCAAGGCCGGTAACGTAATGCACGAGATTCTCGGCATGCGTGCCGATGTCGCCCATGCAGTTGGAAATGCCGGCTATCTTCGGGTCTGCCCGCCAGTTCGCAATGGCCTTGTCCTCCCCGGTTAAAGCGGTAATGGCATAACCTTGGGGATATTCGCAAACTACCTTGATGAGATCTCCAAGTTCGCCCTTGCGGACCATCTGGCGGGCCAGCTTGACCATCGGGTAGCCGGTGTAGTTGTGGGTAAGAGCGAAGACCTTCTTCGACTTCTTGATGATCTTGCGCAGCTCTCTGGCCTGCTCAAGGTCGAGGGTGACCGGCTTGTCGCAAATGACGTTGAAGCCGGCCTCGAGAAAGGTCTTGGCCACTTCGAAGTGAAGGTAGTTCTGAACCACGATGGTGACGAAGTCGATGCGCTCGTTTTCGGGAAGAGCCATTTCCTTTTGCGCCATCTCATGGTAGGATGCGTAGACTCGTGATGGCTTCAGGTAGAAGTCCTTTCCGGACAAAGCGGATTTCTTGGGATCGGAAGAGAAGGCTCCAGCGACCAGTTCGATTTCGCCGTCGAGGGCGGCTGCCCTACGGTGAACCCCTCCGATAAAGGCGCCTCTTCCTCCGCCTACCATTCCCATGCGTAGCTTGCGTTTCATAATTTTTTTCGTGATGCTGATTTAGAGTCGTATTGCCTTGTCGAGGCGGAATTACTGATTCTCCTTGTCGAAGGCCGAGTCGAAGGCCATTTCGTTAGGCTTGAAGTCCAGCTCCTTGATGAAATCGCACGATTCGGTAGCCCCATGGAAACGATCCATTCGGCTGTCTTCCCACTCAATGGATAGAGGCCCGGCGTAACCGATGTCGTTCAAGGCGACGATGATTTCCTCGAAATCAACGTCTCCACGTCCCACGGATCGAAAATCCCAATGCCTCCTGGGATCGGCAAATGTAGTGTGACCACCGAAGACCCCCACGGTGCCATCGCCATGGCCCCACCAAGCGTCCTTCATGTGAGCATGGTAGATGCGATCCGAGAAGGTGCGGATGAATTTCACATAGTCCACCCCCTGATATCCCAAGTGAGAAGGATCATAATTGAAGCCAAACCTTTTATGTCCCTTTACCGCCGCCAGAGCCCTCTCCGCACTCGCGATGTCAAAGGCGATTTCAGTAGGATGAACCTCCAGGGCGAAATTGACGTTTTGCTTGTCAAAGGCTTCAAGAATGGGACCGAATCTCTTGGCGAAATCGTCGAAACCCTTGTTCCAGTAGTCTTGGTCGGTCGGCGGAAAGGCGTAGATGGAATGCCAGATGCTGGAACCCGTAAACCCGTTCACAACCGCAGGGAAGTCATCTTTCTTCCCACGGCCCGGCTTGGCATTGATGAAGTTCCGGCAAGCTTTTGCGGTCTTGGCCAACTTTTTGGCGGCCCGGCGACGAACCTTCTCGGGATTCCCCTCGCCCCAGACGTCGGGGGGAAGAATCGCCTTATGCCGCTCGTCGATTAGGTCGCATACGGCCTGTCCGACCAAATGACTGGAGATGGAAAAGGCGGTCAAGCCGTTGTCGGAAAGGATTTCCCATCTTTCCTGGCAATATTTTTTGGAGATGGCAGCTTTGTCCACGTCGAAGTGATCGCCCCAGCAGGCAAGTTCAAGGCCGTCATAGCCCATTTCAGAAGCCTTCTCGGCCAAGGTTGGAAGGGATAGGTCGGCCCATTGGCCGGTAAATAGAGTGACGGGTCGTGGCATAACGAGTCAGTTAAGGGGTTGTCGAGTGAGGGGTTAAGTAAAGAGACAGGTTGGGAATACTTGAAGGAAACGAGTAACGGGGCAATCCCAATTTTCAATCTTTCGGGTTCTGAAAATACTAAACAGAAACGAGTATTTTCCGGGCCGCCTCGAAACCAATGGAGAAGGGCATCTTTCCCTCGACCCTTATTTCCATGGCATCAGCCTCCTCCTCTCGCGAGAGAATCTTGATCTTCTTCCCAGGGAGCAAATGCCTGGACCGGGCAAACTTCAGAAAATTCCTTTCCTGATCGTCGATTGACTCGATAACCACGCTCAATCCTTCCTTGCAGCCAACCAGGGAACGGCTTTTTTTCCTCTGCATGACTCCACCTTTGGTCGGTATCGGATGACCATGAGGATCATGCCGGGGTCGGCCGAGAAAATCATCCAGCCTCTCAAGAACCTTCTCGGAAATGGCATGCTCCAGCTCCTCTGCCTCCTCGTGAATCTCGCTCCAGTCCAAACCAAGGGTCTCGACCAGAAAGGTTTCCAGCAAACGATGGCGACGAAGAATATTGAGACCGAGCTTCCTGCCAGCCGGCTTGAGGGATACCCCCCGACGTGGTTCATAGCAAAGCCAACCTTCCTTCTCGAGGTTCTTGGCCATGGAAGTAGCCGTTCCCGGGGTTACGTCAAGAGATTCCGAAATCAAGCCCATGGGCACTACCTTTTCCTCCCTTTCAAGGGTAATGAGCAGGATCTGCTTCAGGTAGTTTTCAACGGTGGAGCTCGGCACGGGTACCTCAAGATTTCGCTTTTCGCTGATTGACTCAAGGAAAATCAGCCCTATATTTTGAACACTCAAAATGAAAACTTTTGCTAGTCTAGTTGCCCGCTTTGTGACGCCAAGCTCACTGGCGACAACTTTCGTGCTTGCCCTCGCAACCTTTTTCACGGGCTGCGCCGACGAGTCCGGAGAAACTCCGAGCAAGCCTCTCATCGTAGTGACCACAACCCATCTCTCTGACTTGGTCCGTACGATTTCGGGAGACCGCGCGGAGGTCACTACTCTCATGGGGCCTGGGGTCGACCCCCATCTCTACAAGCCGACTTCCCGAGATCTGAGTTCCCTCTCCAAGGCGGACTTGATCGTTTATCACGGTCTTCTGCTGGAGGGAAGGATGGGAGAAGCTCTGCAGCAGGCGGAGAATAAAGGCATCCCTACCCTTGCGGCTACCTCAGGCATTCCTGCATCCATGCTCATCAGCGATGCAGGGGACGATAATTCCCATGGAAACGTCGATCCGCACGTCTGGTTCTCAACCCAAGCATGGACCGCTTGCCTCAACACTGTGACTGAACGGTTAGTTGAACTGGAGCCCTCTTCCGCCCAAGTGTTTCGGCAAAACGCCCTGCTCATGCAGAGGGAAATCGCAAAGGTCGGAGACTGGGCAAGGGAACGCATCAACGAAATTCCGCAAGACAAGCGCAAGCTCGTCACCAGCCACGACGCCTTTCGGTATCTTGGGCGTGACTTGGGTCTGAATGTAATAGGTTTGCAGGGAATTTCAACCAATGTGGAGGCCGGTTTGGCGGATCGGGCCAACTTGGTCGAGTTCATCGTCAGTCAAGAGATTCCAGCCATTTTCATTGAGAGCAGCGTGAATCCCGGAGCCATGAGGGAAATCGCCAGGGAGAGCAAGGTGGTGATCGGCGGGGAATTGTTTTCCGATGCCCTCGGGCCCCCGGGTGAAAGGGTTTCCGGGCCTGGGGAAGAAAGTCACGGGCTCGACACCTGGTCGGGAACCATGATCCACAACGTATCCACCATAGTCGAGGCGCTCTCCGTCAAGCCCCGATGACTGACACGCCCAGCCCCCTGGAAATTCACGACTTGACCGTTTCCTACCAAAGGAAGCCGGTTCTCTACGGAATTGACTTGGTCGTCGGCGAAGGTTCCCTAGTCGGGGTCATCGGGCCCAATGGCGCGGGGAAATCCACCTTGATCAAGTCCATCATGGGGATGATTCCCCACAATGGGGGATGGGTAAAAATCTTCGGCAAACCTCCGGGGAAGTCATGCTCCCGGGTCGGGTACGTCCCCCAAAGGGAATCGGTTGACTGGGATTTTCCGGTGTCCGTGTTGGACGTCGTGCTCATGGGCAGGTACAACCATGCAGGATGGTTTAGACGGGTAGGGAAAAAGGACAGGCGGATTGCCTGCGAATGCCTCGAGAAGGTAAATATGCTCCCCTTCGCGGACCGGCAAATCGGAAAGCTTTCGGGAGGCCAGCAACAAAGGGTGTTCCTGGCCAGGGCACTGGCTCAGGAAAGCGACCTTTACCTCATGGACGAACCGTTTGCCGGCGTTGACGCCGTTACGGAGAAAGCCATCATTGAAGTTCTCAGGGAACTGAAGAGCCAAGGGAAGTCCCTCGTCGTGGTGCATCACGACCTCTCCACGGCTAGGGAATATTTCGACCAGTTGGTTCTGCTCAATATGCGTCTGATTGCGGTTGGAAAGGTGGAGGATACCTTCACGAGGGATCTCCTGCAGAAAACATACGGCGGCAGGCTGACCATCTTCACCGAGGTAGCCGACCAGTCGGCCGGCATTAGGGAATACGACAAGGAAAGAAGGTCCGTATCGTCGATGGAGTGAATGCCATTTACTCAAATCCAATTCCTTCCCGGGGATGGTGTATTCCCTTGGTTCCCTTCGCCCTAGGATGCATCGCCCTTTTCGCGCTCCCCGCCCACGGTGAACAAATCGGGGGGACGAACGACGGCCTCCTCGAAAGGAGCCTGCGGTTTCTATCCCTCTCCGACGGATCGGTCAGGATGGTCGTCATGGGTACTCTCCTGATGGGTTTCGGTTGCGGAATCATGGGCGGACACATCGTGACCCGCAGGCTCTCCTTGTTCGGTGACACCCTTTCTCATGCCGTCCTACCTGGTGTGGCGGTAGGCTTCCTCTGGAGTCAGTCGAAGGATTCGTGGGCCATCCTAATCGGAGCCACCTTGGCGGGCTTTCTCGGGGTCGCCCTTATCTCAATGATCAGGAAAACGACCAGGATCAGGCAGGACAGCGCCTTGGGACTGGTGCTCTCCGGCTTCTATGCCCTTGGCATATGCATGCTGACCAGGATCCAGAAAATGGAGTTCGGCAACCAGTCTGGAATCGACAAGTACCTCTTCGGCCAAGTCGTCGGACTTTCCGAATCAGACCTCTGGACCATGCTCCTTTCCTGTGCCCTGATCCTCCTGCTTTCCGTCTTCCTTTACAAAGAGATGCTGGTCACGGGGTTCGATTCCGATTTCGCTCGATCGATTGGTCTTCCGGTCGAGTTACTGCAGTACCTGCTCTGGCTGCTGCTGGCTTTCTCGGTCATCACTTCCCTCCAGGTCGTGGGTGTCGTTCTGGTATCCGCCCTTCTCGTCATTCCCGCCGCCACCGCATCGCTCATGACCGAAAAAATGGACCGGTTGCTCTTCTGCTCCGCCTTGCTCGGCTGCGCCGCCGGGGTGATCGGCTCCTTCATCTCCTTCCTTGGCAGCCACCTCCCGACCGGCCCGTTGATCGTGCTGGTCTCTGCGGCCTTTTTCCTAGTCACACTCCTCTTCCACCCACGGACGGGTCTTTTGCCCCAATGGCTCTCCTCTCGCGGTAGCGATCGCAGGATACTGAGGGAAAACACCCTCAAGGCCGCCTATCAGGAGCTTGAAGCGATGGACTTCAAGCAGGAGATCGTCCCGGTCAGCCAGTTGGCCAGGAGGAGGAGGATCAGCATGCCCCAAGCCTACCGAGAGGTTGAATCTCTGGTGACCAAAAAGTTCGCAACCATCCACTCCCCTGCGGGAGACGCGAGCCTTTCCCTTCAACCGGTCCTGCTTTCCCTGACCCCCAAAGGCTGGGAAACGGCCTGCCGGATCGTGCGCAACCACCGCCTGTGGGAGCTTTATCTGACTAACGAGGCCCGCTACGCTCCCGATCACGTCCACGAGGATGCCGAGAAGATCGAGCACGTCCTCGGAGAGGAGACGGTTCGCAGGATCGAACGAATCCTTTCAAACCCAAGGAGGGACCCTCACGGCAAGCTTATCCCCAGCCAGCAGGACATTGACCGCGGATTCGTCGCCTGAACGCTACCATGAAGGAACCTTTCATCAGAGACTTCGACCCCATCGATACCTTCGTCACCCCCTGGGCAACTGCCGCAGACGCCGCCTGGAACGGTCAAATCGTATTGATGGGCTTTCTAGTCTGCCTTTCCTGCGGTTTGGTCGGCGCATTCATCGTGGTGCGCCGTCTTGCCCTCATGGGGGACGCCATCAGTCACGGTATTCTTCCCGGGCTCGCCCTCGCTTTCATCGTCATGCAGTCGAGGGCCCTCCTCCCCATGTTTTTCGGAGCCTGCCTCGCCGGCTTGCTTTGCAGCGCATGCATCGAGTGGTTGCAAAGAAAATCCATCCTCAAGCCCGATGCCGCGCTCGGGCTTACTTTCACCAGTTTCTTTGCCCTCGGGGTGTTGCTCATCTCCCTTCACGGGTCCAACGCCCACATCGACCCGGATTGCCTCCTCTATGGTGAAATCGGGCTCATTCCTCTAGCCGAGAACCTTTCCATCGCGGGATTCGACATAGGTTCCAGGCCCTTGATCTCAATGCTTGCCATCACCATCCTGGTGATTCTTGCCCTAACCATTTTCTACCGACAGTTGCTGGTGAGCAGTTTTGACCTCACCCTCGCAAAAACCCTCGGGCTACGCATCAACCTCATCCACTTCGGGCTGATGCTTCTGCTTGCGCTCACGATCGTCTCGGCCTTTGAGGCAGTGGGTGTCATCCTGGTTGTATCCATGCTTATTTTCCCCTCCGTAACCGCAGCTTTTTTCTTCACCCGCATGCCCGTAATCCTTTTGTGCTCGATCCCCTTGTCCGTCATCTATTCCTGTGGGGGCTTCTTTCTCGCAAGGTGGCTCGACTGCTCAATTGCCGGGGCTATGGTCGTGGTCGCCTTTCTTTGTTTCGTATGCGCCTGGGTCATTGGTTCCCAAGGCGGTCCGCTTCAGCGGGCGCCTCACCTGCGAAGGGTAGTCGCCGAATCTTGAGCCAAAAAAAAGCCCCCGGTCTCCCGGAGGCTTTTATAAAGTTCAATGGAAGGGAACTAGCCTTGCTTCTTCTTGCCACCCTTCTTGGCGGCTACGGCTACCTTGGTAGCCTCCTGAAGCTTGCCCTTCTTGGTTGCGCAATTGCAGCCATGAATTTCAAGGGAGGCTCCGGCAGCAAGCTTGGTCGGGCACTCAAAGCCGGCCATTTCGGTCTTACTGCCAACCTTTACCTTAATTTCCTTCTTTCCGGCCTTGAGGCTCAAAACTTTGGATTCCTTGTCAAATCCTACGAGCTTTGCCTTGAAGGCCTTGGAGGGACAGCCCGCGAAAACGGTGCCTGCAAACGCCAACGAAGCGATGATAGCGAATAATTTTTTCATATGAGAATGATATTGGGTTGTTAGAGGTGAATTTTTAAGTCAATATTGCTTTCGAAAATACTCAAGAACGAATTACCCTTTTTTAGTTTTTTTGCCAAGAGAGGCAGGGGTGCGATTCGCCCCCTTGCAACTTCATAATGAGACCTTTTCCTTATCCATTACTACTCACGTTTCTTGCCGGAGTCATCCCGGCTTGGACTCATCCCATACCCGACCTTCCCGTCATCGGCAGTTTTGAAGCGAACGGGTCCGCGGTCATTATGGCGGAAATCGACCCAAGGTGTTTTGCCGAGGATCCAGAGGAGGTACCATTCCTCCAAAAGGAAGCCTTCGACAAGCTTGGTGAGGACGGGAGGGCCGAACTTCTGGAGAAATCCCGGAATCTAATCGACAAATCCTTGCGGATCAAGTTCGGCCAAGGGCAATGGACGCTTCCCGACTTCCAGTACGAGTTCCTCTCCAAGGAACACGAAGAGATCGTCGTCGAGGGTGACGTCATCCTCATTCGGGGAACCTTGCGAAAACACCTGGAGGAAGGGGTCTCCTCCTACCAGATCAAGGCCCTGGAAGACGCCCCTTACGACTTGGTCTTTTCCAACCTTCTGGCGGGCAAGCCGCAAAGAAGGGTTAACGTACTCTGGCCGGGCGAGGAAAGTTTCGTCCTCGACCTATCCGGTCTGCGTAAAGAGGATGCAGCCGGCCCAAGCGAAGAGGATGAAAAGTCTTCCGCCGCATCCACGCCTGAAAACGGGGGCGATGGTGGAGACGAAGGCGGTGCGTTCAGCACCTTCCTTTCTTTTCTCCGCCAAGGGTTCGTGCACGTCGTACCCATGGGGGTGGACCACATCCTCTTCGTACTGGGCCTTTTTCTTCTGTCCCGTAAATGGAGGCCCCTCCTTTACCAGGTTTCCGCCTTTACCCTTGCCCATACCATAACGCTCGGGCTTGCCACCCTGGGCTTGGTTTCCATTGACGCTGGAATCGTCGAACCCATCATCGCCGCAAGCATCGTCTTCGTTGCCCTGGAAAACATATTCCTGAAAGAATACAGGCCCTACCGCCTGATCATTGTCTTCGGGTTCGGACTCATCCACGGACTGGGTTTTGCCGGGGCCCTCTCGGCCTTTGAGCTGGATGCCGCCTCTCTCCTGTCCGGTCTCTTCGGCTTCAACCTCGGGGTCGAGTTCGGGCAACTCGCGGTCATCGCCTTGGCCTTGGCGGCGACCATTGGCATCAAGGACCCGCAAACCTACAGGAAAACGATCGTGATTCCTGGTTCCGTTCTGATAGCCTTGATCGGCTGCTATTGGACTATCGAGCGCATTTTTCTTTGAGAATCCCTCTCTGGCTTTCGGCTTGAAAAATCCTCTTTGATTCTCAAATTTGCTAACCGCTTCAATGAGCAGAACAATCATCCACGCCCTTGGCTTCACAGCTGCCCTCTCGACCAGCGGACTCTTTCTAGCCCTTCTGCAGGTTGGGGTTTGGGCCAACATGTTCGAACAATTTTTTGGGGAGACCGACTCGATCGCCACTTCGATCCAATGGACCCTGGATGGCAAGCATCGCTGTCAGGGATGCGAGCTGGTAAGCAACCAAGCCAACTCTGAGCAGAAAAGCGTTTCCCAGACCAGAGCCGCTTTCGATAAGCTTCCCCTGGCTCTCGAGGCAATAGCGTCAATTTCTTCCTTCAAGCCCCGCCTAATCGGAAAACTCCCACCCGCGACCCTCGGCCCGCAGCTTGATCTCAGGGAAGCCGAGATTCCACCGCCGCGGGTTTAATTGCCCTCAAAACCCTTCTTTGCCGAGTAACGTTGGCCGCACCCTGTGCGACGGCTGATTCGTCTTTTCCGGCCCCTGGTATCGATTTCATGCCGTTTTCGAAATCCCTTTGAACCGTTTTACTTATTTACCAATGAAAAAAATTTTCCTTAACACTGCCTTTACCTTTCTTTTTACCCTCTCTTCCCTCGCTCACGACGGGAACTGGACCGCTTCCCGACCCGACGGGCACGGACCGATCTCCGTCATGGGTGATCACATGCACGAAATGGGCGAATGGATGCTCTCCTACCGATACATGACGATGAAGATGGAAGGTCTTCTCGACGGTTCCTCCGACACCACCGCCATGGCCGCCAACGCCAAGTACGGCTTCAACGCCATGATGCTGCCCAAGGAGATGACTATGGACATGCACATGTTCGGAGCCATGCACGCACTTTCGGACCAGTTGACCCTCATGGGGATGGCGAACTACCTGGACAACGAGATGACCATGCAGGGAGCCGCCATGGCTCCGATGGTAACCAGCGGCTTGGGAGACCTCAAGCTCAGTGGCCTCTACGACTTGGCCAGGATAGACGACGGTCGAAGAATCCACCTCAACCTTGGCATCAGCGTTCCTACCGGGGACATTGATGAAAAAAAGGCCGACGGTTCCATCATGCCCTACGGCATGCAGCTTGGCTCGGGGACTTGGGACCTTGTGCCCGCCCTCACCTTCCTCGGTCAATCGGAAGACTACTCATGGGGCGCCCAAATCGGCGGAACCCTGAGGCTGGACGACAACGACCGTGGTTACTCCTTGGGCAATCGCTTCGAAGCCAGCCTTTGGGGGGCGGCCAAGTTGACGGATTCACTCAGCGTCTCCGCTAAGATCGACCACTCCAGTCAGGACGAGGTGGATGGCCAGGACAAGGGCGTTACCATGATGATGCGAAACATGTCTCCCGGTTACAACTCCGCCCACCAAGGCGGAGACCTGACCTCTCTCGGTCTGGGTCTCAACTATTATTTTCAGAATGACGGTCTCGCAGGTCACCGGGTGGCCGCCGAATGGGAAGCACCCATCAGCCAGGACGTGAACGGCATTCAACTCGAGACCGACTCCATTTGGACCTTCGGCTGGCAATATGCATGGTAGGCCTATTTTAGGCTAGTTGGCGAAAAGGCCATTTGGTAGCTTTACGCGAAATATGTCTGGGCTTGAAACTCTCTTCGCTTTCAAGCCGGTTGCGACTGCAACCGGAACTTTGGCCCTCTTGGGGACACTGATCCTTAGTCCAACCGCATCTTCTCAGCCCGAAGGCAACTCGACCGGCGAACTTACCCCCATGATAGTGACCGCAAGAGGGGGCTTCGCCGAAGCTTGGCAATCCTCTCCCTGGTCCACCAGCAGGATGGAGCTAGCCGAGCTCAGGCATCGAGTCCGGTCGATGTCCGAAGCCCTCACCGGTCTTCCCTCCGTGATGGTCCAGAAAACGGCTCTGGGGCAATCTTCCCCTTATCTTCGGGGGCTTACCGGATACCATAACGTTCTGCTCGTGGACGGCATCCGGATCAATCATTCCGCCATGCGCTCTGGCCCGAACCAGTACTGGAGTACGGTTGAGCTTCTCGGGTCTGAACGCCTGGAAGTGATCCGTGGACCCCATGGCATCATCCATGGAGCCGACGCCATCGGGGGAGTCGTCAACGTACTGTCGGGCCAGCCGGGTTTTACGAAAACCGGCATGGCCCGTAAGGGTGACTTTTTGGGACGACTGTCCTCGGCCGAACGCTCATGGTCCGCTCTTGTAAATGGCACCGTTTCGAATCCCCGCTGGGCGGCCGACTTCTCCCATGCGGAGCGCTCCTTCGGGGATTTGGAAGGGGGCAAGGAGGTAGGCAAGCAGGTGAATACCGGATATGATTCCAGGGGGACGAATTTTCGGCTTTCCCGAAAATTAGGCGGGGATGCAAGGATGACCCTCGGGGTCCAGCGGGTCCTCATGAACCAGGTCCCCCGTACCCACAAAACGGTGGACGGATTGACCTGGCGGGGGCTCTCTCCCGGTACGGAACTTTGGCGACGCCTAGACCAAGAACGGAGCCTCTTCTACGGAAGGGTTTCCTGGGAAGATCTCGGAGGGTGGGCCGATACGGGCATCGTCACCCTCAGTATGCACCGGCACGGGCAGGAAAGAGCACGCATGAAGGCCCTCACCCAAGGCGGTGACGTCCAGCATTTCGATCTTGATGACCTAGGGATTTCCGCCCGACTGGAAGCCGACGATCCCTGGGGTGGAAGAATTTCCTACGGCATGGAATGGCATAGAGAGTCCCTCTCTTCCGGCGGTTATGAATTTGATGACGACCAGATAAGGGGTATCGATCTTGCTCAGGGACCTCTTGCGGCCGACGCTCAGTACGATCGATTTGCCTTGTACCTGAACGATAGGCGCGAATCAGCATCGGGTTGGACCTTGCAGCCGGGCATTCGGTTTTCTCGGGTGCGAGCCGAGCTTGACCGATATTACCTAAAGAACAGCGACGCTTCCACCCTCCAAGCCCATGAGGCAAAAACTTACGATGAATGGATCGGCTCCCTGCGAGCCAGCAGGGAGATTGAGGAGGGGAAATTTCTGTTCGCCGGGGTTTCCCAAGGCTTCCGTCCGCCCAGCCTATATGACTTGACCTCGACTGATGAAACGAGTGCCGTCGAAAAGCCCGACACCTCCCTTAACCCGGAAAACTTCCTACAGGCCGAGGTTGGTCTGAGAGGTCAAGCGGATGGATGGAGCTGGTCGATGTCCGCCTACCGCACTTGGATCGAGGACATGATCATCCGCTCACCCATCGAGTCTGGTCAATCCGCTGTTCTCAAGGCCAATGGGGACGGGTTCATACAGGGGCTCGAGGTCGAGATCGGCTACGACTGGAGCCTATCCTGGCGATCGGAAATCCGCCTATCCTGGATGGACGGCGAGGTGGATCAGATGCTGGACGATAACGCCACCGGCCCGGTGGCCATCGGCGGTCGAAACTACACCCCGGTCGGGCGGGCGCCCGACAGGCTAATGCCCTCCCAGGCGGAATTCCTCACCCGCTATGCCCCGGAAGGCTTGTCTTGGTGGGCGGAATTTTCCCTTCTTGCCGTCGGTAAGGCAGACGACCTTTCCCTAAAGGACGAAACCGACAAGTCCCGCATCCCCGAGGAAGGCACCCCGAGCTATGCCATCATCGGACTCCGGGGAGGCCGAGACTTCGGCGAACGCACGACACTCACACTCGCCGTCGAGAATCTGGGCGACGCCGACTTCCGGGTCCATGGGTCTGGCGTGAATGGCCCGGGCCGCAACTTCATATTCTCCCTCTCCCACTCATTCTAGTCACGCGGAACGAAAAAATGCCCTCTTTTCCTTGTTGGGTCCGGTCTTTCAAAATCCCACAGGGACAGAGATTTTGAGTGCAACTTTTTCCATCGGCGCTAGTATTACCAGACAGCAATGAGGAATTTTTCGATCATTTCCGCTTTTATATCCCTGCTCTCGATTCCCGTGATTGCAGATTCCGGTCCACTCTCCCTCTCGTCCCAGCAGGTGAGAAAGGAGGCCGTGGCCATCGACCGTATTCTCGAGAAGGCCCATCGGAAGGAGAAAGCGGAAGTCCCCCGGGACTTGGACGAGGCAAGGCTTTCCCGCAGGCTCTACCTGGCTATTGCGGGAAGGATTCCCTCCTATGACGAGGCAAGTTCCTACCTTGCGAACCGCGATGGTCGCAAGAGGACCATGCTGGTTGACTCCCTGCTTCTTTCCCCCGCCTACGAGAGCCAGATGTTCAACTGGTGGGCGGACCTGCTCAGGCTCAAGTCGAGGATGCGCGGAGGAGCCCAGATCGGGGCCGGCCAACTCTACAACCATTGGGTAAAGGAACAGGTCAGGGAGAACAAGCCTTTCGATCAGGTCGCCTACTCGCTGGTCACCGCCGAGGGCTATCCCTGGGAGGACGGAGCCACCGGTTACTACCTCCGGGATGCCGGTATGGAACTGGACAACATGTCCAACACCACCCAGCTCTTCCTCGGCACCCAGATGGTATGCGCCCAGTGCCACAACCACCCCTTCGACAAATGGACGCAGCAGGAGTACTACAAAATGGCTGCCTTCACTTACGGGATTTCCACCAGAAAAGGAAGAGAGTTGCAGACTCGCATCCGGGATCATTTCGTAAATGCGACCAAGGGACTTTCTCCCAAGCAGAGGAAAAAAAAGGGTCAGTCCAAAGATGCCGCCGCCCTGCGCAAGGCCCTTCAGGAAATGATGCGGCCCCTACAGTACGGCTCACAACACACTTCGAGAAAGCTTACCCTTCCCCACGACTACCAGTACGAGGACGCCAAACCCAAGGACCTGGTCTCCCCAGCCCCCATCTTCGGGAAACCCCTCGAGGGTGTCAATGTCGGTAACAAGGTCGGCCTCTACGGGAAATGGCTCACCTCCTCCGAAAACCCCCGCTTCACCAAGGTGATCGCAAACCGGATGTGGAAAAAGGTTTTCGGGCGTGGCCTGGTCGAGCCCGTGGACGACTGGCGCGACAACACGAAAGCCTCCATCCCCGAACTTCTCGACCACTTAGAGAAACTCATGGTCCGGGTAGACTACGACCTGCGGGAATTCCAGCGAGTTCTTTTCAACGTCAAGGCGTTCGGACGGGAGGCTACCAACTATGAGTTAGCCAACGACCAGCCTTACTATTTCGAGGCTCCCCTTCTTTCGCGTATGTCTGCCGAACAATTATGGGACTCCTTCGTCTCCCTCTCCGTCCCCTATGCGGACGAAAGACTGCAGGACCCGAACGTCGTCCGAGAAAAGCTGAAGCGCTTTTCCGAATACCAACGAAAGATGGAGAGCCTCGAGCCTCGCGAGATGGTTAGCCTGGCCGGCAAGGGAGCCAAGGCGAGCAAAGAAGTTCTCGGAAGAATGGATCAGATTCAGAGGCGTTTGGCGGAAGCCCAGCAGGCGGACGATCAGGTCGCCGTTTCCCGCTTGCGTCGCGAGTACGGCAAGACCCGTAACGAACAAAGGATCCTTTTCGCCCAATTGATCATGGGCGATGACTTCGACGTTCGCTCTCTATACGGCAGAGGACCCTCGGGAAATCCCACGGATCCCCGCTGGAAAGGGTACAATGCAAGCCTCATGAGGGCCTCGGAAATCACGACCCCCGCCCCTCCCGGTCATTTCCTGCGGGAATTCGGCCAGTCCGACCGCGAGATCATCGAGAACTCCAGTCGGGAAGCTTCCGTTCCCCAAGCCCTTACCCTTCTTAACGGGGTGATTTACGGGGCCGTGTTCAGTCCCCAGTCCCCCCTCTCCAAAAACCTCTCTCGCATGGGATCGGACAAGGATAAGATCAAGGTTCTGTTCCTTTCACTGCTCAACCGAGAGCCAACCGCCCAAGAGACTGCGGACTGCCTGGAATTGGTAAGAAGAAAATCCAGCCTTCCCTCTCCCTCGCTTAGGATTCCCGACCATTGGAGTAAGGAGAAAAAGGATAAATACCGCAAGTCGATGGCCAAGAGGGTGGAGGAGTTGTCCAAATCCGACAACAAGCGCTTCCTTGGCGTGGCTTGGGCCTTGATGAACACCAGGCAGTTCACCTTCATCCAGTAGAGAACCAAACCCCAGCAATCATTATGGATACTCACCTCAAAAATGCCGGCGAACTGGAAAGGCGCAGGTTCATGAGCCTCGCCGCCAAGGGCTTTCTCGGAGTAAGCATTCTTCCATGGGCCTTGCCCGAGCAGGCTTTCGGAGCAGGCTTGGGCCTGAACCGCCCGCTCAACCCGGCCCCCAAGGCCAAGAACGTCATCTACCTCTATATGTCGGGGGGCATGACGCACATCGACACCTTCGACCCCAAGCCGGGAACCGGGACCGGGGGGCCGACCAAGGCGATCAAAACCAAGACGGATGGGATGGAGTTGGCCGAAAACCTGCCCCTCCTGGCCAACCATGCGGACAAGATTGCGGTCATCCGGGGCATGACCTCCACCAAGGGTGCCCACGAGCAGGGCAATTACTTCATGCACACCAGCTATGCCCAAAGGTCGACCATCGTTCACCCCAGCATGGGGGCTTGGATGACCAAGCTCGACGGACGGTTCAACCCGACCCTTCCCGGCGCAGTCGTGGTCAACGGAGGGAGCAGGCATCCCCTTTCCGGTTTTCTCTCCACCAATCACCAGCCTCTTGCCATCGGAAACCCCAACGAAGGCCTGCGCAACTGCAGGATGCTGAAGGGCTTTTCCGAAGAAGGTTTCGAGAAGAGCCTGAACCTCTCCCAAAAGCTCGATCGCGATTTCGTCAAGAAATACGACCTGGAAAGAGTCCGGGCCTATTCGAACATGTACGACGACGCCGTTAGGTTGATGAAAAGCACCGACCTTAAGGCATTCGACCTTTCCGAGGAACCGGCGGCCCTGCGCGAGTCCTATGGGGACGATAACTTCGGACAGGGCTTACTCTTGGCTCGTCGCCTGGTCGAGCGACAAGTCCGCTTCGTTGAAGTGCAGTTGGGTGGCTGGGACACCCACCAAAACAATTTTACCCGTGTTCCGGAAAGAACCGCCATCCTCGACCAAGCCCTCTCTTCCCTCCTCGACGACTTGTCCAAGCGGGGAATGCTCGACGAGACCCTGATCGTCCTGGCAACGGAATTCGGCCGTACCCCAAACATCAACGTGAACGAGGGTCGCGACCACTACCCCAAGGCCTTCTCCTGCATGCTCGCAGGTGGCGGCATCCGTGGAGGCCAAGTTTGGGGGAAGACCGATGACGAGGGAAGGGAAGTAATTGACCAGCGGGTCGAGATTCCCGACCTCAACGCCACCATTGCCTATTGTCTGGGGTTGCCCCTCGACGAGATCATTTACTCCCCTACTCGGAGGCCCTTTACCCTTTCCGACAAGGGCCAGCCGCTCACTAAGCTGGTGTAGAGGTCCTTTAGTACCCTCAAGGCACGCTCCCCCAATGAAGGTACTCGTTACAGGAGCGACCGGCAAGGTCGGCACGCGCCTACTGGAGCGTTTCTTCCAGGAGCAACGGTTCTCCGGAGCCACCGTAAGGGCCCTTTGCCACAACAGGTTGTTGGAGGAAAACCCACGCCTCGAGGTGATATCCGGCAGCATTGCCGACCCCAAACTCGTCGGGAGGGCGATGGAGGGAGTCACCCACGTCGTTCACCTGGCCACCTGCAAGGAAACCCCGGAGGAAGTCATGGACGTCACGGTGAAGGGCTTGTTCTGGCTTCTCGAGGAGTGCCGGAAGAGTGATTGCTTCCGCCAATTCGTACTCATCGGGGGAGACGCCGCCATGGGTCACTTCTTTTATCCTCACCCGGTACCGGTTACCGAGACCCAGGAACATTCCCCCTACCCCGGTTGCTATGCGCTGTCCAAGGTGCTGGAGGAAGTCATGCTGGAACAATATTACGTCCAGTACAACCTCAACGGCTGTTGCCTGCGGGCTCCCTGGATTATGGAAAAGGACGATTTCAAGTATTCCCTCTCCTTCGGCAAGGACGTCTTCGGCGGACCCGTCTGGAGAGATTTGGTCTCTAAGGAGGAGGCATCCTCCCACGAGGCGAAGAACGCCATTCCCGTCATGCTCGATCCCGAGGGGAACCCCGTGCGGAGGAACTTCGTACACGTTGAGGATCTGGTCTCCGCCATACTTCTCGCCATCGACCACCCCAATGCCCGGCAGGAGCTTTTCAACATATGCATGGACGAGCCCGTCGACTACCGAAAGGTGGCGGAATACCTCCAGGAAACCAGAAGCCTTCCCTCGGTCGACGTCGTGACACCCTACCAGAGCACTTGGCTCGACAACGCGAAAGCCAAATTCCTTCTCGACTGGAAGCCTCAAATCGATTTGAAACAATTGATCGACAAGGCTTGGGATTTCCAGCGTGCCGCGGACGAACCCCGCAAGGTCTGGTACCCAGGCTGATTCCCTCTACTTTCACCCTCAACCTCTAATCAACCTTATGAAGAAACTACTCTTTCTCGCTACGTTTGTCCTTCCTCTGGTAATCACCCAGGCGGAAACCAAATCGGACCCAAATCCCGAAAACCTTCTCACGATCGAGCTCAAGGATGGGCCCGTGGTAATCGAATTATTCCCCGGGGACGCCCCCAATCACGTCAAGCGGATCAAGGAGCTCGCCAAGGCCGGCAAATACGACGGTGTGGCCTTCCACCGAGTCATCGACGGATTCATGGCCCAGACTGGAGACGTCGAGTTCGGCAACTCCAAAGACTACGACGAACGCAGGGTGGGGACCGGAGGCTCCGACAAACCCGACCTGAAGGCCGAGTTCAACAAGAGGAAGCACGTGCGAGGCACCTGTTCCATGGCTCGGGCAAGGTCCGAAGACAGCGCCAACAGCCAATTCTTCATCTGCCTCGACAAGGCGGATTTTCTTGACGGCAAATACACCGTTTGGGGCCAAGTCGTCCAAGGCATGGATCACGTCGATAAGATCAAGAAGGGGTCCAGGTTGAACAATGGCTCGGTCAGCCGCCCTGACCTCATGAAGAAGGTAACCGTCGGAAAAGACAAAAGCGAAGGGAAGCAACCATGACTGAAGAGAGCGAGAATCACGAAAATTTGCTCACCATCGAGCTTAAGGACGGGCAGGTCGTCATCGAGTTGTTCCCGAAGGACGCGCCCGGCCACGTCGAGCGGATCAAGGAACTTGCCGAGGAAGGAAAATATGACGGCGTAGCCTTTCACCGTGTCATCGATGGATTCATGGCCCAGACCGGCGACGTAAAGTTCGGCAACTCCGAAGACTACGATGATGGCGCAGTGGGTACGGGCGGATCGGACAAGCCCAACCTGAAAGCCGAGTTCAACGACAGGTCGCACGTCCGGGGCACCTGCTCGATGGCGAGGTCCAACCTTCCCGACAGCGCCAACAGTCAATTCTTCATCTGTTTTGACAGCGCCACTTTTCTTGACGGCGAATATACCGTCTGGGGAAAGGTCGTCGAAGGCATGAAGTACGTCGATAAGATCAAGAAAGGAGCGGAAGGAAGCGGCTCGGTCAACGATCCCGACGTAATGGTGAAAGTCTATCCCGGCAAGGGAGACTAAACTTAGCTTTCAACCAAGGACCGCGGTCAAAGGGCGGGGCCGGTGATGTCCTTGCAGTCCATGTGGTAGAGACCGACGAAGAATTCTTCGTCCCAGCGCTCCTCCACGGTAAGGACCCCGGTTACCCGGATAATCCGATCCATCATCACCTCGACTCCATCCGGAGCAGTCACCACCACCCAGCCATTGGCCTCGGGTGCCTGCCCAAAGCAGCAGCTCATCTGGTCGGGCAACAGCAGGAATTCCTTCACCTTGTTGTTTTCATCCACCACGGTGGGAATCATGAAGCCCTCAACGGCAACCTTGGATCCGGATTTTTCCCTAAGCCGGGAGGGTACCCGCTTGGCGTAAGCGGAAAAGTCAAAGTCCTTGCCGTCGGTCTCCCACTCCACCAGGTATTCGAAGTTCGTGAGGTCGCGAAAAGCCAAGGGCTTGTAGACGCTTCCCTTCTCCAATGGGGGCAAGGCCTCTGCTTGGTCTTCAGGAGATGAGAGGTTGCCTTCTCCTTGCTCGAAAGGCTGGGTTGTCCCCTTCACGACAAACCCTTCCTCAAGAACAACCGGGTCCATTCCATCCAGTCCGCGTGCGAAATCAAGGTAGGCCGGCAAGGTTTGTCGAAGAAAAGTTGATAAGGTCGAAGAGACTGGCCAGACCAGATTCGCCTGACTCCCCTTCCTGTGATATTTTTCAGACAAAGTGAAACCGGTTCTTCCACTCAAGGAAAGAAGCACCGCGCTTACCGATTTGGAGAAGGCGGGGTCATGGCCATCCATCTGCTGTATCCCTTGAATGGGAACCCAAATGACGTTGTCGAACGGCGTCCCGGTAGGCTCTAGCAGACCGACTACCTCATAGCTATTCTCGTGCCTCTTGCTCTCGTCGAAAACAAGGCCATGGTAGGGATGAAATCGGCTGCCGACGGACAAGCTCATTTGACGAGCCGCTAAGGCTCCCATCAGGGCTTCCCTGGCGTTGGCCTTGAAAACCCTTCCTCCCTCTTGAAGCTCGTATTTTCTGCCCTTGCTCCATTCGTGATTCGTAAATAATTCGGGCAAGGTTCCGACAAGACGACAGCCAAGGTAGTTATCACCCACGGCGATTGGATAAGCCTCTTCCACGCCGTTAAAGTCTCTAACTTCCTCGTACTGTTCCCAAGTCAGGTTGCCTTTAGATGAGTGACGGTGGAAGAAGGAGTTGAGAACAAGCTCTATCTCTGAGCCTTGTGGTCCAAGAACCGCATTGAATCCGCTAGTCATGAGTGCAAGGTCCGTCTTGACGGGCAGCTCCCTCAAGTCGGATGAAACGGCTTTCCAGTTATCGACTTCTATGGGTTCGCCAACGGGGACGGGACCCGAAATGGCCTGGCTGGCCGGTTCCTTTTCACAGGAATGCAAAAGCCCCAACGAAGCGAGAAGGCCGAGTGATAAAAAAAAGTTCTTCATGGCGCTGGAAATTTTCCTGCCTTCTATGCAATAAATTATTTGGGCGACGATTTCAAGACCTCGGGCTCAAGTTATCCGACAAGCTTGAGCGATAAGCTTGCAGGGCGGGAGCAAGTCCGCTCACTAATCCTATTGCAAGCACCACCGGCAAAAAGAAGTGGTAGGCCAGGTCGATGGACAGGTGTTCGATAACGACTCCGGTCTGCTCGCGGATCAATCGGGCGGCCAAAAAGCCGATACCCCCATATGCAAGCAAGGACCCAAGGGCTCCGAAGACAGCCAGCAACAAGGACTGTGACAGCACCACGAAAGTGACGACCATGCGACTCGCTCCCAGGCAACGGAGAATTGCGAATTCCCTCTTCTTCTCGTTCATCACGGTCCGCAGAGTCGCGAAGATAATGAGAGCCCCGATGAACGCCACTAGGAACGCGACGAGGGAAAGAATCTCCTCGAACCAGGACAGTCGTTCGAAAAAAGAGGCCAAGGTGGCTGCCACAGGCCAAGCCAGAGTAGCTTGGTTCCCTCGCTTGTTATACCTCATGTCGAGCTGAAAACCAGCCGCTCCGCGCAAGGACAGCAAGACGGCGCTGACCGACTGGGCTGCCGCCGGGTCATGCCCTTCCATTTGCTGGATTCCCTTGATCGGAATCCAAATCACCTTGTCCGCAGGTGTTCCGGTAGGCTCGAGCAGGCCGACCACCACGTACAAGTCCTCATGCCGTTTGGTCTCGTCGAAATCCAAGCCGTGGTAAGGATGGAATTGACTGCCCACGGTCAACCCCAGTTTGCGGGCAGCGAAGTCCCCAACCAGAGCCTCCTTGGCGTTATCGGTAAAGATCCTGCCCCCCTGCCTGACCTCGTAGTTTCTTCCTTGCTTCCATTGATGCTCGGTGAACAGCGTCGGCAGGGTACCGACCAGGCGGAAACCCCTGTAGTTATCGCCGACCGCAATCGGGTAGGCTTCCTTTACCCCACGGGTATCGCGGATCAACTCATACTGCTCCCAGGTCAAGTTTCCGGGTGAGGCCTCCAGGTGAAAGAGGCCGTTAAGAACAAGCTGGAGCTTGGAGCCGCGGGCCCCAAGGACCGCATCGAATCCGCCGGAAGAATTGACGAATGCCTTCTGGGCTTCCTCCTTGATTTTCCAAGTGCTGAGAAAAAGACCCCCCGCCATAGATATGGTGAACGCGGCCACAAATGAGGAAAAGGCGTACTGCCTCAGGCCCCGCCAGGCGAGCAGGAAAATGACCATAATGCGAGACTCGAACATTTTACTAGACCTCGGTTGCGCCGGATGAACGGTTGACCTCTTCCCAACTCAATTGACGATCAAAGGCATCAATCACCTTGTCCTCGTGGCTGACGAGCAGCAGAGAACTCCCGTTTTCCCTGCACAAGTCGGCGAGAAGGGAAAGGGCCTTGGCGGCATTCTGGGGATCCAGATTCCCCGTGGGTTCATCGGCCAGAACCAGTTTAGGACGATTGGCCAAGGCCCTGGCCAGGGCAACGCGCTGTTGCTGACCGACGGAAAGCTGGCGCGGGTAATAATCCAGCCTGTCGGACAAGCCGACCCGGTCCAACAACTGCTTGGCCCAAGTTTTGTCGGACCTAAGATGTGAAGCAAGGTTGCTTCGGCCCGAAAAAGTCATCGCAAGCTGGATGTTTTCAAGGCTGGTAAAGCCCTGCAGGAGGTTGAAGGATTGAAAGACGTAGCCAATTGAGGTGGCCCGCAAACGGTCGCGCTCGCTCTCGCTCAATTGCGTGACTTCAAGCCCATCCAGAATGACTTCTCCCTCATCGGGCTTGAGAATCCCTGCGAGGAGATGTAGAAATGTGGTCTTTCCCGATCCGCTTTCTCCCTTCATCGCGCACTGGGCCTCGGGACGGAGGGAAAATTTCTCGACTTCAACAACCAGAGATGCCCCACCATCGGGTGAGGGAAAGCTCTTGAGTAAGTTCCTGACTTCGAGGCACGACATTTAGTTGATGGTATATCGCAACGAATCCACTCCGTCTTGGCAAGCCGGATGGAAGAACGAATCAAAAAACCAACCCGGAGACATACTCCCTCAGGAAAGCGGTAAGCCTAATAATACGGTCCGGAATACATGAAGGGAATCGATACTCGTTCTTGCCGCGGGAAAGCTATTTGTGCTTGCAAAAGTAACGTTTCCTGCTCACAGTAAACGAGTTGCGCGGGAATTTAATTTTGGATGAAAAAACACGCTAAGTGGGGCGTTTTGCCATATCGTCGACTTGCCAACGGGAAAGTCGAATTTTTGGTCGTGTCAACAACCGGCGGCAAGTGGATCTTTCCCAAAGGAAACCTAATCAAGCGCCTGGGCCCGGCCAAAACGGCCCAGTGGGAAGCCTTCGAGGAAGCAGGCATTACCGGGGACATTAAGGATTCCCTTTATTCGTGTAAGTCCAAGGGGAAGACTTTTTTCTTTTACCCATTGAAAGTCAGGCAGTTATTTAGCCATTGGCCTGAGTCGGACTTCAGAACGCGCAAATGGATCAGGCCGAAGGATGGGAAGAAGTATTTGAGCCGCAAGCCCCTCCGGCGTTTGTTGCGCAGCGCGTCGAGCAAAGTCGGGAAGTCCTCCTAGGCGACCTGGGAAAATTTTACCTGAGCGGGAGCCGATGATTGGCCCTTTCGAATGAAGCCTTTTCAACCCGAACAAGTCAAAACCTTCCGAGCCCCCAAATATGGAGGGGTAACCCTTTCTCTGCTTTCCATGTTCGTCCTGGGTTCCATGCTGGTTGTCTGGAACAGGCTTCCAAAGGAAAAACCCGCGCCGGCGTTGCGGGTGTTGTGCGACGAAGCACTACGCGTCCCGGTCGAGAAAGCGATCATCCAATTCGAGGCAGAGATGAACCGTGGGATCTCACTGGACTTCATCGGCCCGCAACGACCGGCTCCCCACGAGGGAAAAATCTACGATCTTTACATTTGCGTAGAAGGTGGCGAGGCCAATCAAGCCCCTGAAATAAAGGTCGCCGTGCCCGTCGCCTTCCAGAAGCTTGTCCTCGCCACCCGCAAGGATTTTTCCATAAACCTCTCCAGTTTGGCCGAGCTCTTGGAAGCGGACCTAGCCTTTGCCACCTGCCTGAACACCTCCGCTTCCGGCAAGGCGCTGGAGAAAGCCCTAACCGAGGCAGGTGAGTGGAATAAGGTCATGTCCAAGTCACTCAGAGCCTACCCTTCATCACTCCAATCCGCTGCGGCCCTTTCTTCGGACGAGGAACTCGAGGCGGTTTTCGTATGGGATAGCGTGGCCCGGGGATTCGATTTGCGCATTCATCGTATCAAGGAACTGGACGGGGCCATGAAGGCCATAGAGGCAAGGGTTTCCAAAGAGAGCGAAAACCCTTCACTTGCATTTGGTTTCTCTCGTTTCCTGGCGGCTCCCACAAAAGGCCAATTTTATTTCGCTGAGGCCAATTTCACCGGCGTGGCAGGAGATGCGTGGACCGAAAATCCGGAACTTTTCGTTTACTGCGCAAACCAAGTGAAGGAAGCCCTGATACCGGGGCTAGAGGCCTTTGAAAAAAAATTTTGCGTGAAGGTAACTGCACACTTTATCGACCAGCCTGACATCGCCAAGGCGCTCGGCTTGATTTCCCGCAGCAAGGCAGTTAAGTCCATGCCCGACCTGGTATTTGGCTCCATGGGCAAGGCGAACGACAAACTGGCCGCGCACTTTGATCTTTACCCGGATTCGCGGGTTGTCGGGGAGAACCTGCCGGTTTTCGTTCACAAGTCCACCCGCTTTCCGGCTTCCACCCGGAATCTTCTAGGTTTTATGCGTTCCTGGAGGAAAGACGTCCATTAAGGTGCAGTCTGCAGGCCGAAAATTTACTCGAAATTTCTTCAAATGCGGTTTGCGGTTTCAGCACAGAAGGATTTCATTGGACCTATGCGTTTAGCACCCGCCATCATTCTAGCTTTGTTCCCATACGTTTACCTTCAAGCCAAGGAAGAGGTTTCAGCTTGGAATCGGAAGGTTCCCCGCGGGCCAGACGACTTACTCGAAATTCAGGAGCGCATGCAGTCCCTGCTTCCAAAGGTTCGTAAAGCTCTCGTTTCCATTGAATCCAACGGCGGGGCCGGAAGCGGAATTATCGTCTCCAAGGACGGTCTAGTTCTGACCGCCGCCCACGTCATCGGGTCCAGCGGGAAAACTATGAGTGTGCGTCTGCCCAACGGGAAAAGACTTCCGGCCGTTAGCCTAGGGGGCTCGGAGATCTCCGATGGAGGGATGCTCAAGATCACAAAATCAGGCTCTTGGCCCTTTGTGGAAATGGCTCCCCGGGGAAGCGCTTCGATAGGAGACTGGTGCTTTGGTCTCGGGCACCCAGGAGGGTTCGATAAGGAGCGTGGCATCGTCATTCGCATCGGAAGGGTCATAGCCAAGAAGGAAGAAACCATGCGAACGGACAGCCGGCTTCTCGGCGGGGACTCGGGTGGACCTCTTTTCGATTTCGAAGGTCGCGTGATCGGGATTCACAGCCGTATTTCCAAGGAGCCCGATGAGAATTACCACGTCCCCATCGAATCTTTTCGGGCCAACTGGGACTTCTTTAAGGATGGCAAGCTCTTTACCATGGAGCAGTTGAGCAAGGGAGGCTTTTTGGGGGTGGCCTGCGAGGAGCGGGAGGAGGGCATCTTCGTAACCGAGGCCCTCGACAGTACTCCCGCCAAGACAGCCGGCCTGAAAAGCGATGACTTGATTGTCTCGATCGACGGCGAAAGGATAGAGACCACCGAGGAGCTTATTATTCTCATCGGGTCCAAGAAACCGGGGATGGAAATCAAGCTGGAATACCGACGCGAAGACAAGTCCCTTTCATCCAAAATCAAGCTGGGCGAACGACCCAAACGCTCTCAAAGATGAAGGTTTTTATACTCCTCCTTCTGCCCTTTCTTCTCCATCCGCTCGCGGGAGAAGAGGATGCCAACGATACCTCCCTGCTGAACGAAAAATTCCGCCTCAACGGAACCGCCACCCAAGATTCATTCGGCATATCCAAGAACGTGGCCCTCTCCACCACCGTGCGCCTGATGCGCAACGACAAGCTTATTGCCTTGGGAGGAATCGTGGATACCAATGGTTTCGTCCTGACCAAGGCAAGTGATTGCGTCGGTGCCAGAGAAGCCCAGACCTCCGACGGAAAAAAATACCGTCTCAAGATCAAGAAACGAGACGAGAAAACCGACTTGGCTCTCTATCAGCTCATTTCCGAGAATGATTCCTTCCCCGTGGTCAGATGGGGTGACGAGAATGCAACCCGGACGGGTGACTGGGTCCTGTCGTCCTTTTCCATGCTGGAGGAAATTCGGATCGGCGTGGCCAGCGGAAACCCTCGTAAAATCGGCCGTGAAGGAGGGGTCATAGGCGTCATTCTGGGTGCGGACGGAGACTCGGTGGGTGGGGTGCGGATTTCCGAAGTCGTACCCCAAGCCGCAGCCGACAAGGCTGGATTGAAGACGGGCGACATTGTCGTGCGGGTCGATGGAAGAAAGGTCAAATCCAGGGACCAAGTCGTCAAGCTGGTGGGGAGCAACGATCCGGGCGACGTCGTAAGGATCGACGTCAACCGCAAGTCGGAGTCCAAGACTTTCAACGTAACACTCGGACACCGTTCCGTTACCTTCGATCTCTTTAACCGCAACCTCCAGATGAGCGGTCCCGTATCCAAAAGGAAAGACAACTTTCCAATGATCATCCAGCACGACTTGCCCCTTCCCAAGAATTCCATGGGTGGGCCGCTTTTCAACCTCAAGGGCGAGTGCATCGGCTTTAATATTGCTCGGGTCGACCGGGTCACCGTATATGCGCTGCCTTCCTCACTGGTCCGGAAAACCCTTGCCGCCTTTATGGACAGGAAATCCTGACCCATTGGAACACTCAGCCTACAACGGGTAACCGATGACAAGACGAAACCCGGTTTCCGATCCCCGCCAAGACGGTTCGACCGAATGCCTTGAGGCGGAGCGGCTTTGATGAGCTGATCTCACGAAACTCCCTCCTCTCCGGACCCTCTTTTTTCCCCGAATAGGTCCGGTTGGGTCAGTGGACTGATCCGGGTACGGGCCGTAAAAATCGTGGCACCATTCGAATACGTTCCCGTGCATATCGAATATGCCCCATGCGTTAGCGGGATAAATCATCTTTTCGCGGTTGCCGTGGACAAGTTTTTTTTTGGCGATCAAATACTGCACCTTGCCGATGATATCCTCCCTTTTCGAGCCGTCCACATTGGCATTAATGCCCGACAATTGGTATCCATCCTCGAGACCGCTAACGCCGGTTAAGCCGGCCCTGCAGGCGTATTCCCATTCCGCCTCAGTCGGTAGGCGGTAGATCATTTCCCTCGGTATGGAGGATTCGCGCCAGGCAAGCTCGGTCAGCCGCCAGCAAAAGGACTTTGCCTGAGGATAGGAGACGAAAGTTATAGGCAGGTTTTGCCTGCGACGCAGGAATTTCTTGAATTGCTTGAGGGCAGCATCCATTTCCTTGGGAGGCCAGGAGACTTCTTTCTTCTTTTCGGCGTCTGCCTTCTGCTGGGCGAGCCTTTTTTCGAAAATGGAAAGAATCTCCTCCAGAGACTCGATCGTAAATTCCCCTTTTGTCGGGTCCAACTGCAGGCTCTTTGGAGTCGACTTTGCCTTTTTCTCTATATCCCGCAAACGAATAAACGATCTTTCCACTTCCTCGGTAAGATAAAACTTCTCATCCCTTTTCAGGAGAGGAGGAAGGAGCTTGTTCCACAGTTCGATAGTGACTTCGTATTTTGCGATGTAATAGGGCTTGGTGATCGTAACCGTATGGATCTTTTCATCGGCCATGCGGCCGTCCTCGTCATCCGGGCTCCCCATCCGGAAGAGTCCGGGCTCAATTCGAACGAAATCGTCCCTCTTGAGTAACTTCAGGTCCTTGGGCGACAACTCCGGGACGGCAACCGGAGGGAAAGGCACGTAGGTTGACTGGGTAACCTGCTCCTCCATCTCCTTGCAGGCGGCAAGTACTAAACATGTCAGTGCCCAGTATAGCGGAAGGGATAGCCTCATTGCTTTTCCTCGCTATGCTGGGTCATTAACAAGCTTATGAAGAAGGTCGTTCCTTCCCCCGGCTTGGAATCGAACCAGATTTGACCACCATGCGATTTCACGACGACATTGTGGGCAATGGCAAGACCCTGACCAGTCCCGACTCCGACTTCCTTGGTGGTGAAGAAAGGCTCGAATATTCTCGCCTGCACGTCCTCGGGAATGCCTCCGCCGTTGTCGGTTATCGAGATTACCACGCAATCCTTCTCAGGGTAGTGGTTGGTAGCGACGATCAAAGTTCCCTTCTGGCCGTCCTCAAACCGGTCCCGAATGGCGTGGGCCCCGTTCACGATGAGGTTAAGGACGACTTGATTGATTTCACCGATGTTGCAAGGAACCATGGGAAGGGTTTCGTCGAGGTTCATTTCCAGCTCGGCATGGTATTTCCACTCATTGGTCGCCACCACTGCGGTAGAGCGGATGGCTTGGTTGAGGTCATTGGGCTTCTTCTCGGAAGTTGCATCCCGGTAGGCAAAGTTCTTCATCGACTTTACGATGGTGGTAATTCTACCGATTCCCTCCTTGGCCTGCTCTACGGCCTGAGGCGCATTCTCCTTGAGGAAATCCATCTCCTTATCATCAGGCGCATTTTCAGCCCGGTCGATCTCCGCTATGAATCCCTCCACCGCGTCCTTGAGGAAAAGAATATTGTCGTTGGCAAACTGGGATGGCGAATTAATCTCGTGAGCTATGCCTGAGGCCAATTGCCCGACGGCCTCCATTTTCTGGGCATGGACGAGCTGAGTCTCGAGTTCCATCCTCTGACGGATTTCTTCCTGGAGCTGAATGGTCCTCTCTTTCAGTTCCGCCGTCCTCCGCTCTACCGTTTCCTCTAGCCCAATGATCAGCCCCTGGAGCCTGCGGGTAAGGGAGCGAATCTCATAAGGTCCCGATTCGGCCAGCAAGAATGGCTTGTTGTGGTCAATCGAGTCCACCGCCGCCATTTCAAGCCTCCTTATCGGACTGGCAAAGCTCCTGTAGGTGCTGAAGCCAAGAAAGGAGATCAGGCCAAGATACAAAAGGACCCCTAGTAGCAGAAAAAATCCGTTCGTCTCTTCCCTCGCCTTGAGATCCTTCCATTTCGCCAGAACCTCCTGCTCGGACTTCTGACGAAATTGCTCGGATAAGATCTCCAAGTTGTTAACGCTCTTCTTCAATTCATCCCGAATCTCCTCATACTGGGATTTCGCCTTGTTTCTTTTTCCCCAAAAGTCGGCCGGAGGTTTCTGGTTGTCCTTGAGTTTACCGAGTTGCTGAGCGAATTCCTCCAACTTCAGAACGGCACCCTTTACCTCAGCAAGATCTTCGACAAGATGCTTGAGTTCCTTCTCGGAATAGTTTTGGCCGTATTTCGAGGCAATGACGTTCAATTGGATTTCCGCCTCACGTAGTTCGTCCCGCGTAACGCCAAAGAGACCCTCGTAGTTTTCTGGGTACACTTCCATGGACACCATGATGTTTCGGGTGGTGGATAAAAAGGCCTCCACGTCCTTGTACTCGACGGACAACTCACCAGTGCGCTGGGTTTCCTTCTCCAATTCCCTCGTGGCAGAGGACAGGCTTGCAAAACCCCACCAACCCAAGCCGATCAAGAGCGAGGCCCCGAGGAGGGAGCCCACGGACAGGAGCGCTATGTAGGTCCTTACCTTCAACTTCGGGACAAGCGACCGACAAGGCTAGAGGACTGGAACGGTAACCTGGATCTTCTTGGGAAAAGGGCTATCGGCATAGCAGGAAATGTAGTTTCGAATAATCTTGAGCAAATGACGGTCCACGTCCGCCCCACAGGAGGCGACAAGGAAGCCATCCTCCAACCTCAGCTCCTGAGCCAAACGCATCCCGATATCAAGCTTGCGGACCGGTATTTCCTCAAGCTGGTATTTCTGCTCGGCCACCGCCAACAACTGCGACAAGCACTCCGTTACCTCGGGATCATAGTCGTCGTTCCTGCTTTTCAAAGTCTGGACGATGAGGCTCCTGTCATGCTCCTGCTCCTCGTAGTAGTCGAAGTCAAGAGCGACCCGGAGAATGGATGCGGCCTTTCGGATTCCGGAACCGTCGTCCTCCTCGAACCGGTGCTGAACGCTGGTCTTGGTAAGGATTTCACCCACTTCCTCGAGCCCGGGAATCTTTTCGATCAACAACTGAGTGTCCTCGGGCAGGCGCCTTACCAACTCGCGCACCTCGGGAGCAAGCTCATTCTTGTGATAGACGTCCTCACTGACAGACTCGGGCAAGGAGATATAGGCCAACTGGGAAAAGATACTTGCGATATCCACCCGCCAAGCATCCTCCAAATCCATTCTCTCAGCCAGTTCATTGGCAATTCTCCGAACCCGTTGAGCCCGGCCGAAGAAGAGGGGTTTAGCCGTGGAAAGAGATTGAGCCAAGGCATCCACCGCACCCCGAAGAGTCTGGTCGAGGAGGATCCTCTTGCTGATGATCAGGTCATGTTGATTGAGGCCATCCATCAGTACCCGAATCAAGGTTTCCGGGGGGCAGGGCTTTGACAGCATTCGAAAGATGCTGCCCTCATTGACGGCGGACATGGCGGATTCGAAATCGGTGTGCCCGGTAAGAAGTATTGTAACGACCTCGGGATCCCTCTTCTTAATCTCGGAAAGCATGGCCGAGCCATTCATCTCGGGCATTCGCATGTCGGAAAGGACCAAGGCGAATCCACCCTCCCTATCGAAGACTTCCAGTCCTTCCACGCCGTTGGAAGCTAGATGCAGTTCAAAATCCTTTCTCAAGTTCAACTGGAACCCCTTGAGGATCGATTCTTCGTCATCCACGCAAAGAATTTTGTTGTTCATGCTTAAGATCTTTTTCTGGATTGGAGGACAAACTTGCGGGGGAACGCGTCTTGGCTGGTTAGAATACGATCTTTCGAACCCTAAACAAATTTTGATTAAAAGCAATTTATCATTGTTGAGGCTTGAGGGCATTGAGAGCTCAAGATGGAAAAGGAATGAAAGAAAAATCGAGAAGGTTCCGACAGCGTCGGCTTTGCTCGGTATTATCCCTCTTATGAGAGGAGTTCCATGCACTCGATAAGCTTGTTTGGGAACTTCAGCGATTTCCGGTCATTCGCCGCTTCATCCCTTCGCTTAATTCATAGATTTCAGTATGCAGGCGGGGGTTGAAAAGCTGTTTGCCGGCCCTAGGGATCCGTTTGCTCACGACGACGGCTTGATCTCTAACCTCGTATTCGTACCCGCTCATTTCCGTCACAAAGACAAGACATGCCTCCAGGGAAAGATTACGAAGAGTGAGGGTAATCTTCGGTGGATTCTTTTCCCGGGCAAGCAGAACGAAATTCACGCCCACTTTATCGGGGTCATGCTTAAGGGCTGCTTCCCGGAGAAAGTTGATTACTTCCGGAAAGGGAACGTCGTGCAAATCGACCTTGGTAAGTATGATCGTCCGCATCTTACTCTCAAGCTGATTGCCCGGAGTTTGCTCATTCTTTCCACTTAATGCGAAGACGCAGACACAGAGCGCCGCCGACAGGGGCGGAAAAAAATGCAAGGGGAGCAACCCGAAAGCCTTCACAGCATGAAGTTATTGCCAATTACGGAAAACGTCAAAGTTCCGAGGTCGGGCAATCCGCGGATGAACCACTTTCTTCTCGCTGGGAGCCTCCCCTATTTTAAGCCCGCAAGGAACTCAACTAGGTCCACCAGCTCCTTTTCAGACATGGCAAGGTGCAGCCCCTCAGGCATAAGGGACGCCTCCATTTTAGTTCGCTTGGCAACGTCTTTTTTGTGGATTGTCTGGCTTACGCCACCCGCCATTCGAACCGTTAGCTCCTCCTCGCTTTCACTAATTATACCGGCAAGAAAAGAACCTTGCTTGGTTTCCAAGGTCCAGCCCTCATAATCGAAACTAATACCTGCATTTGGCTTCACGATGGCAATGATAAGCTCGCTTTTCGGTAACTTCGCTCCTATCTCCGACAAGCCCGGCCCGTAGTCGATTCCAATGGTCCCCGCCTTGTGGCAGGCAAAGCAGAACTTCTGGAAAACCGCCTTCCCCTCCTCCGCGTTTCCGACCCGGGCGGCAAGACCCTTGATGTCTTCCGGGGTGGACAGAATGGCGGGCGCACCCTTGCCGGGGTTAGAAGAGGGCACGTTGAGGGCCTTGTATCTCTCAAGCAACTTTTCTGCCTTAGGCGTCTTGACGAAGCTGATGAGTACGGCGATTGCATCCGCTTTTTTACCGGGTCCTGAGGCAAGCAAGCTGGATAGTTTCTCATGCCTTCCCAAGGCGAATACAACTTGAACGGCCTTGGCTGCACGGCCTCCGGCGGGATTTTCTTGCACGAGGCGGAGCAATTCGGGCAACTCGGCTTCGACCGAAAATTGTTCCACCAGCTCAAAATATCCCTCCTCACCTCTTTGCGAGCGAGCGAATCTTTCCACTGCTCCCTTCCACTTTTCATTCCCCGAAACGTCGAACCGATTGAGCCGGGTCAGGGTTTCGACGATCAATCGATCCTTGGGACTGACTTCTTCGGCGAAGAGGATCCCCATGAAGGCAAGCGGCATCAGATAGCATGTCAGGAACTTAAGCATGACAAACACAATCCCAGTCCTGTGTATAAAATGTTTCGGCACCCAAGTGCAAGCCAAGGGCAAAATCCCGTAAAACTCAAATGTCCAGCAAGGATTCCAAGGCCTTATCCTTCTCGGGACCGGAATGAAAATCCAAGGCCCGAACGTAGCGCGGATGACTCTCTGCGGGAATCTTCTCATCCTTGAGAATCTTGACCAGATAACCTGGTGCGGCCTTTGCTCGTACGCGCCAGACGAGATCTCTTCCCGCAGGCGTATTCCACTTGCCTCTTACCTTGGCCAGCCAAGCCTCGAAACAGGCATCCGCATTCAAGTCCGAAGCGAGGCCCAAGGCTTCCAGATACCAACGGTCCTTACCGTCGTACCTAGTTGCCAAATCGGCCCAGAGCTTGGCCGCCCGGGGAGTTTTCTCATGCCTGAGGGCAATTGCGCACTCCCGGCGCACTTGAGCCGATGGGTCTGAAACAAGTTTCTCAACAAACGAGAGGACGTCCAGTCCGGAAGATTGACGAGCAAGGCGAAGACCGACGATTCGGATATCAGGATCCTTGTCGTTGATCGCGAGATCCACGTAGTGCTTGGCCCGGCCTTCGATCTTGCCCAGTAGCCAAAGGGCCCGCGACCGCTGGATGGGGTCGGAGGAGCCAAACATACGCCGGAGGGCGGATTCCGCTTTCATGCCTTTCCCATGAAGTGCATGCCAAGCAAGATAACGGGTTGCTTCGTTGGGGCTCTTGAGAGCCGATATGGCTCCATCGACCCCCGACACGTTCACCTTGGATGACTTGTACTTGTGGCCCTCCGGAGCAACCAGAAAGAGGCGACCGCGTTCCAAGTCGCGCATATTGTGGCCACCCACGCCCGGATCGTACCAATCAGCCACCATAATGGAGCCATCCGGAGCAGTCACTACGTCCGAGGGGCGAAACCATTTGTCGCGGCTTGCCCCATTGAGAATGTCTACGATCTCGGCATCGTAACCCGCACCGCTCTTGGTTACGGGATAGGCACGGACGACACTGGGTCCGGCATCGCAATGAATCACCTGCCCATGAAAAATCGGTGGCAGCAAGGTACCTTCGTAAACCGTAATCCCAGTCGGGGAACCTCCTCCGGTTTGAAGAAGATTAGGCATGACTCCCGGATCGTTGAGATGCCAGTGACGCAGGGGGATCTCCGTCTCGATATTGGTCCTCTTGTCCCGCCAGCCTTTTCCGCTGAACTCTCCCCGGTAACCATAGTTTCCGAATTCCATGACGTAGTTGATGCGCACCCCGCGGTTCCCGTCATCGTCGTTGTCGGACTGCCAAATGGTTCCAAAACTGTCTACCGTTACCTCCCAATTATTGCGAAAGTTCCAACCCAAGGTCTCGAACTCGGAACCATCTTCGTTGCAACGGAAAACCATTCCTTGCTGGTACGGGTTCCTGCGGTCGTTGACCTCATTCCCCGCCATGTCTACGATGGGTTTGCCGTCCTTGTCCTTGATCTGTCGACCGGTGTTTCCGAAGTTGAAGTAGAACTTCCCATCCGGCCCAAAGTGGACGGCATGGATGCCATGGTCGTGCTGGGCCCCCGAAATGCCTGTGAACAGGTTCTCCTTGGAATCGGGTTTGTCGTCCCCATCCTTGTCCGTAAAAACGACGATTCGGTCGGCAACGGCAACCACGATCTTATTCCCGAAAACGCTCACTCCATGAGCGGAATCCACATCGCGGCCCTGGTAAAAGGTCTTCGCCTTGTCGGCCTTGTTGTCCCCATCAGTATCCTCGAGAATCAGGATGCGGTCGCCCTCCTCGCGCTTGTTCTTGTGCCTACGGTAGTTGGTAACCTCGCACACCCATACTCGTCCTCGGTGATCTACGTCGATCGCGGAAGGACTCAGCATCATGGGCTCGCTGGCGAAGAGGGTCGCCTTGAGTTCCTCGTGGACGTCCAAGTTGTCGACCGCATGGGCAGGGTCACCTTGATCCCCGATGCGCTTGCCGGCAGGCTTGGACCTCGAGGCGACGCTGATTCCTGACAAAACCTTGGGCTTTTGGGAGTATACGAAGAACTGGACGCTGGACTGGTTGCCACAAGCTCCCTGGGTGGCTCCACCATCATCCAAAGCGCCCTTGGCAACAAAACGAACGAACTTGTGATTGGCAGGCAGCTCGTAGCTGATGAGGGAGTTCGCATGGCAACCAATGCCCTGGACGATTTTGCCTGCGACCTTCATGGGGGCTCCTCTTGCGTTTTTGTTCAAGTTTACGGCACCCCACCCTGCGGAGGCGTACTTCCACTTCATGGAGGTAAGCTTGGTTTCCTTGCCTGAGGCGTCCACCAAACGAGGATCCACCCAGTCAGCCCAATCGCAGGCATAACCGTTGCCCGAATCGCTTACGTAGAGATGCAGTTCCTTGGCTCCCTTGAGATCTGCGGAAACCTCGATTGACTGACCGGGAGTCTGGGCGGTAACGACCTTGCTTGCGAAGAGAGGCTTGGTCGGATCCTTCTTGGGGCTAGTGGAGGCCCCCTTATTCGGAGCCTTGCCGTTAAAGTCCTCGAGCTTGGCCTCAATTTGCTCGGGTGCCCATCCCCGGGGAGAATAGTCTTGGTTGGCCTGCAAGGCTTCAACAGTAACCGTACCGGCCCTTACCCCTTGCTTGGGTACGTCGACCTTGGCGATCCAGGCAATGGCGTTCAAGACGAGCCGGCGAAAGTCGTTGGATCCCCAGTTCACGTGGTTATGGCCTCCCGTAAAACCGAATCCGCGCCCGTCCTTATAGTCTTTGCCCCGTTGGTAGGCCCATGCGACGTGCTGCGCCTCCTTGCGCTTCAGGACGGACTCGCGAACGTGAGGGTTGTTGCTGTGGGCTCCGTCACGTCGCTTCAGAGTTTCGGGGCCGGGGAGAGCGGAAAGGATGGGTGTGACTCCGACGAGGTTCTGCCTGAATCGCATATGGTAGTACCATTCGTCGTTGATCGCGAAAGGCTTGACCCCCGAACTGATGGGATGATCGGGGAAGAGCTTGAAATCAGCCGTCCAGTGCGGGTTTACCGACCAGTGAGTTTCAAAATAGCCGCCAATCCACTTAAGAAAATGATCGCCGGGAGCCCCCTTCGGAACCTCGACTCCGTAGTGCAGGCAGGCCAAGCCTACTCCTCTCTTCATGATCTCGTCGAACTCCTTAAGGTGGGCGTTGAGCAAGTGCCTCCCGCCTCCATCACAATATACTACAACCGCCACCGCATCATCGAAGACCGAGGGATCCTTGGGATAACCGTGGTCGGTCACCACGACAGACTTTAGCCCGATTTTTGCTTCGTCCAGGTATTTGGCGAGCAATTTGCTCCCGGCAATGTGCTCGTGCGAAAAGTATCCGTGGCTTTTGGCTCCCGCCACGAAAACTACTTTTTTCGCGGCCAAGCAAGGTAGCCCAACTAGGAAAGCCAGGCAAAGGGAAAGAAGAGGCGAAGGTTTTCTTACAATCATTGAACGGGTAACGAGGTTATTGGAAACCCATTAAATTCGCCGATACCGAAAATTCATCAATCATAAAAAGTTGAGGGAATGAGTTTTATTTGGATGAGGCAGGTTGGCAGGATGGCTTTTTCGGTTAAGTTTGAATTTTATGATAAGCGAAGAAATTTCGCTTTTCTTGAATTAATCCCTTCACTTACGTTTAAAATCTCTTCAAATTACATTTCATGAGTCCTTTTACCTCACGTCGCGATTTCGTTAAAGCCGGTTCCTCCCTTACCGCGGGAACCCTCTTGGCCGCCCCTCACGTTGCTCGGGCAGCCAAAAACGACAAGGTCATCAAGGTTGGCCTGGTTGGCATTGGAGGACGAGGGAGTGGAGCCGCCGCCCAAGCGATGGGTGCGGACGACAACGTCGCCCTGACGGCCATAGGCGACTTGTTCGAGGACCGCATCAAGCTTCGCAGCCGTATCCTAAAGGCACGGGGCAGAGACAAGTTTCAAGTTACCCCCGAGACCACCTTTACCGGGTTTGACGCCTACAAGAAGGTCATCGACTCCGGTGTGGACGTGGTGATCCTTACCTCACCTCCGTTTTTTCGGCCGGAGCATCTCGCCTATGCCGTGGAGAAGGGGGTTCATTGCTTCTTCGAGAAACCAGTGGCCGTCGATGGCCCAGGCGTCAGAAAAGTTATCGAATTGGCCAAGAAGGCAAAGGAGAAAAACCTTAACTTCATGTCGGGATTCTGCTGGAGGCATCACATACCAAAGCAGCAAGTCTTCGGAAGAATCCTTGATGGAGCGATTGGGGACGTCCATGCGATTTACAGCACCTACAACGGTGGCGAGGTATGGAAAAAGGCGAGAGAGAATGGATGGGGGGACCTGGAGGCTCAGGCCCGCAATTGGAATGCCCATCTTTGGCTTTCCGGCGACTCGATCGTTGAGCAAGCCGTTCACTGCATCGACATGATGCAATGGGCCATGGGAGAGGAATTGCCCACCCACGCTGAAGGCTCCGGCGGACGTCAGGTCTATGACGACATGGACAAGTACGGCAACATCTATGATCACTTTGCCATCGCCTACCAATGGGAGAACGGCACCCGGGGTTACCACTTTTCCCGCCAGCAAAACGGAACGGCCGGGAGTTACGAGGTTGAGCTCTATGGTGAGAAGGGCTTCTGCTCGGCCAAGAACAGGCACGCCATTGTTTCGGGCGACGACGCCTGGCGCTACAGGGGCAAGACCAACGACATGTATCAAAGCGAGCACGACACTTTGTTCGCGAGCATCCGAAAGGGAGGAGAAGCCTTCAATGACGGCGAGCGGGCCGCTCACAGCACGATGGTGGCAATCCTCGGAAGGATGGTGGCCTATACGGGCCAGAAGATCACCTACGATCAAGCCCTCAACTCAGAAGAGGACTTGACCCCTCCTCACCTCGACTGGGACCACGAGTTGCCCACCCAAAAGATTCCCGTTCCCGGCGTTACTCGTTTCGTATAGGGTTTGGAGCAGGGAGCCATGAGAAACGTTCTCTGGTTATCCATGCTCATAAGCCACTTGGTCTGCTCAGGGGCCGGCTACATGTTAGTGGTATCCCAAAAAACCTCGGAAGATCCCAAATGGGCCAAGGTCGTCAACGCTCTGCGCGAAAAACATGATGCCGGCATCTTTGCCTACGAGGACTCCGTGGAGCAATCTCTCCCGGTCCTCCGGTCGGTTTTCCCGCGTTACGCCTGCTTCGTCGCTACCCCTCAAGAAACCTCCAAGGATTTCGTCAGGTCGATCCATTCTTTGACCAGAAAACTGGATGACGACCCCTATACGGATTTGTTCTGGGGTATCCTTTCGGGACATGACTCGGCGAACGCCCTGCAGATCGCGAGGACCTCCAAGCCTCTCATCATCCGAAAATCACTTGCCTGCACGGAGATAGCTTTGGATCGCTGTGAGGAGGGGAAATGGTTTTGTGAGCTTCGAAAGGGCCATGGATTGGTCAAGGAGAAGAACGGATCCCCCAAGCCCATCAAGCTCAAGCAGGATACCACCTCGCTTTTCGTAAAGGAACTGAATGAGGATAAACCCGATCTCTTCGTGACTTCCGGGCATGCCACCGAGCAGGACCTTCAGTTGGGTTACCGTTACAAAAACGGTGTTTTCCGATGCAGGAAGGACGGCATCCTATACGGAGCCGACTTGTCGGGCAAAAGTCATACCGTGAATTCCCCCAACCCAAAGGTTTATATGCCGATCGGTAATTGCCTCATGGGACACCTTCGGGGCCCGGATTCCATGGCGGCGGCATTCCTGAAAAGCGCCGGGGTTCGACAAATGATGGGATACGTCGAGGTGACCTGGTACGGCTACATGGGTTGGGGATGCCTGGACTATTTCGTCGAGCAACCCGGTCGCTACTCGTTTACGCAAGCATTCTTCGCCAACCACCATGCTCTCATACACCGCCTCGAGACCTGCTTCCCAGGCTCAAACGGTGGGAAGGGAGAGAGGCCTTCAGTACGTCAAACCCCACTTGCTCGACGACTCGGGCTTGGCAGGCAAGACCTGCGGGGGCTCCTGTTCGATCGCGACATCGTGGCTTTTTACGGGGATCCGGCTTGGGACGCAAGAATGGCGAAGGGGACAAGGAACTGGACCCAGTCACTCGAGTCCGAGGGCGGGAAGTATCGCCTCATCATCAAGCCAACCGCCGGCAAGGATAGTTTCAAGCCGGTCAATGAGAATGGCGTTCAGCGGGGCTTTAGACCCTTCGTCGAGTTTTTCGAACATAGGCTTAAGGAGATCGAAATCCTTTCGGGTTCCGAATACGGACCGGTCGTTACGGACGACTTCATCCTCGTTCCCAATCCACCTTCCGACCAAAAGGCCCAGGCAATCGAAATAGTTTTCCGAGCCAAGGTAGTGGAGGGCTAAGAGTCACCAAGCAAACCCGCTTTTAGGTCAACTAGACAGGTTATCCCCAAGCCAGGAAATGACTTCCTCACAGACCCGCTCGAGAGCGTCGCCGGAAAAGACGTGATCGGCTCCCGGGATCTCAATCAGTTTCTTGGGCTCGTTGGCTAAGGCGAAGAGGCTTCTGCTCTCTTCCACGGGAACGACGTCGTCGTCGGTTCCATGTACGAAAAGCCAAGGAACTTTTACAGCGGAAGCGTCTCCGGAAATTGTTTGAAGCTTTTCCATGTCCTCGAGGAATGCCCTTGAGAACGGGCATTCCTCCTGATCCCACATAAATCCTTCGTCGGGCGTCACGCCGGAGAACTCCCTTTTGCAGAAGTCCGCCGTCTCGACCATGCCGGCCAAGGAAATCAAATACCTCATGCGACCGTCTCCGACGGTAGCCAAGGCACCGACAGCGGCACCCATGCTGTGCCCCGCATATATCGGGGTCCACCCTCGCTCGACTACGGTGGTCAGAACGGACTTAAGGTCCTCTACCTCCTTGGAGATCGTGCTCTCGGAAAATCTGCCTTGGGAATCCCCATTTCCGGAAAAGGAAAACCGCAGGCACGGCATGCCTTCCTCGGAAACTCTTTCCGCAAGTCCGGTCACGAGTGGCCTGTCCTTGTTGCCCGTCACGCCATGCCCGATCACTAGCAGGTTGCGCATGTCTTCAGAGCCTTCGTGAAAGGTATAGTCCAAGGTTTCCCCATGTCGGTTGGTTATCCTGTCGAACATCCGTACAACTTGACTTGATTCCGGGTTCCAGCCAACTTCAAACGCAACCCGTCTCGTGAAAAGTCTTCCATCCTTGCGGTCCAAAGCCTTTACGGGTAGTGATCAAAAACTATGAAAAGTTCGTCGCCTTCCAAGTCTATCGGGTTCGTCGGAGTGGGAAGAATGGGAGCCAACATGGCCCTTCACCTCCGCGATTGCGGTCATTCCATTAGTTGCGTTTTCGATACTTCCGAACCCGCCGCCAAGGAAAGCGCGGCCGCCCTTGAATGCAAGCTATCCTTGTCGCTCGAAGAGGTCAGCCGAGATTCCGAGGTGATCATCACGGTAGTGACCGATGACATCGCAATGGGTGAAATCTTCTGCGAGGAAAAGGAATCTCTCCTAACCCATGCGGAGGGAAAACTCTTTTTGAACTGCGCAACCATCAGCCCCGACATCCACCGGATGGTCGAAAAAAGAATCATCGAGCGGGGGGGGGGGTGCCTTGAGTGCTGTATGGCTTCCAGCATCACCCAAGCCCGTAACGGAACCCTCTATCTAATGGTCGGTGGGGACAGAAATACCTTCGAGGATGCCTCTCCTGTCTTGCAGGATCTAAGCAAGAATCTTCGGTTCGTAGGGCCATCGGGAAAGGCCGCTGAAGTCAAGGCTTTGGTCAATATGGTTATGAACGTCAACACGGCGGCTTTGGCAGAGGGTCTTGGGATAGGGTGCGCCCTAGGCCTGGACCTTGAGATGCTGGTTGAGGTTTTTTCCCAAACGGGAGCCAATTCCAGAGTGCTTGAAACCGATGCGGAAGACATGCTTCAGCGGGATCACGAATGCTACTTTTCGGCCGAGCACGCCGCGAAGGACTCCAGAATCGCCCTGGCTCTTGCAAAGGAAAGCCTGCTTCAAACCCCCCTCGCCCAAGCCACTCTGGAACAATACGAGAAACTGGTAGCGGCCGGTTTGGGAAGCCTCGACAAGTCCGGTGTAGCCGAACTGACCTTTCCTGGTCGATCCCCAGCGTTAAAATAACCCCCGCCTGCTAGTACAGAGGTGAGTCTTCCAGTGCCTTGAGGGAAAGATAGTAGCGATGGAAAAGGGCGTCCCTTTCGCGGATTTGCTCCAGAACGTCACCTCCTCTTTTTTCGAAGCCACGGCCCAGCTTAAGGATTAGGTCCCTGTTGCTTATGGCGCGGATTATCGGGTTGTCCTTGTGCATCTGACGATAACTCCTGACCATCTTGCAGTCAAAGGTAGGATCGGTTCCGTAGATCGAATGCCCATCCCCTAAGGGGATTGAGAGCTCCTGGTTCGTTTGCTCAACGGTGCTCAGGTCAAAAGGGCCTTCGGTAAGATTCCCTTCTCGGGGAGATTGATCCAGTTGGGTTTCATCCGAAGGAAAGGGTTTCGCTTCGGGCCATTGATCCCCGGCATTCTCGATGTAGGCTGAGCACTGCAGGAGCCAAGAGAGAAAAAAAGATGGCATGATTGATTCCTGAGCAGGGTTCTCCTCTATGCGCATAACGCCCCCAAGGCGCGATGGATAGATGGATTCCGTATCTCGACCTGCCCTTACCCATTTCAAGAGCCTGGAAAGGCTTTCGTCTTTGGGAATCAGGTCCTCCGAGACAAGAAAGTTCATCCATGGCAATCCGCTAAACAAGGGTGGAGCAGGAATCTCGGCGGGGTTGGCGACCAACACCGCCTTAAACTGCCCCGGTTTCTGCCTGCAGGCTTCCAGTAGGTAAGTGCCGGCTATTCCGTCCCCCCAAGCGAAGATGTTCTGGGCTAGCAATTCGTGCTCTTTTTTCAGGTAGGAAATGGTTTCCATTACGTCCCGGGCGGATGATACCGGTCGGACCATGCAGGCAATCCCATTCTGGAGAAGAAAACCAAAGGTTCGCTCCTGGAATCCGAATTCCGCCTCATAGTCCTCTGTTTGGCTCGATGAAAGAAAGCGTATCAAAATGGCTTCTGAATATTCCAGAGGGTCCCCTACCCTTCTGGCTTTCTTAAGCGTAACCTCCTCCATGGTAGCGGGCCGTTTCAAGCCGGGAAGGACAAGTCCTCGGATCTTTCCGAAGTCCCGGATTTCAAAGTCTTCGAGGGGTCGATCCTCGGAAGCAACGTAATCTTCGTAGCGGTCGCGCAAAGGCCGAGCAAAACTCATAACGGTCTTTGCATAGTCGCTCTCCGCTTCGGCATACTTATGAGGTTCCGTAAAATCCGACTGTTTGGGTCTTTCAATGAAATGATCGAGCCCAAACTTCTTCAGCACGGGATGGAAAACCCCTTCACCGGGCTCACCCCAAGCGTACTTGAGCCTGAAGTCGGCATATTGCTCCACAAGACGAAAACAGGCACCCTCGAGAACATACAGGATCACCCCGAAGAAGAAGAAGGTCAGAAATAGCTTCATCACTCTGATCATGATCGGTCGGGTTTGAGATTCTCGGCGCTATCAGGAGACGGAGGCGGAACCTCATCAGGGGAGGGATAACCAATTTCAAGCTCGGCAAGGGGAAGCTCGGTATCCGGACTGGCAAGGTCATCCGGCTCGGGAAGCGGTTCGATGGCGGGTTCTTCAAGCGACTCGGGTGAGGGAAGCTCCTGCACTGCCTCCGGGGATTGCGCCGCGACCTCAGGC
>DLRY01000082.1:23722-30711 GCA_002500665.1 Opitutia bacterium UBA7876 | reverse complement strand
GCTGTGGGCGTTGGAGATTTGAGGGGTTCATTCCTTAGTACGAGAGGACCGGGAATGACGTGCCTCTGGTGTTCCGGTTGTCGTGTCTAACGGCAGCGCCGGGTAGCTAAGCACGGACTAGATAAGCGCTGAAAGCATCTAAGCGCCAAGCTATTCCCAAGATAAGATCTCCTTTGGTCTTCGGACCATGAAGGAACCTGGAAGACTACCAGGTCGATAGGTCGGAAGTGTAAGTGCAGTAATGCATTGAGCTAACCGATACTAATGATCCGAATCGTTCCATTCATCATAATCGTCGTTTTTTCGGACGGCGCTTGTGTCCCCAGACGTTAAACTAAATTTTCCGTAATCGCGGACTGCCGCGGTAACAACGAACCATCAGCATTCTGGCGGTCCGCTGGATACATATCTGGTGATCATAGACGAGGGGAAACACACGTTTCCATCCCGAACACGCTCGTTAAGCCCTCTGTCGCTGATGGTAGTGCGGCCTCGCTGCCGTGTGAGAGTAAGTTGTTGCCAGTCTTGCGACCCGTGCCTTCCAACCGGAAGGCACGGGTCTTTTCTTTTCAAAATTCATCACAAAATACAAACAAGTCTAATACCAAATGGGTAATCTCAAAAAAAAGCGACGCTTGAAAATGAACAAGCACAAGCGTCGCAAGCGCACGAGAGCTAATCGTCACAAGAAGAGAGAGTGGTAAGAACTCACGGTGTTCGTAGTATCTTTTTCCCCCACCCCTTTCTTTGTTTGTCAGCAGATCTTTTATGCTTAAGTTTGGGTTATAGATGAATACGAGGGATTTTGATCACGACAGGGATATATCTCCCAACATGGTCTGTGGTGATGGGGCTAAGTTTTTGAATTTCTTCGAGAGTTATCTTGCAGACACCCTAGAATGCTTGGATGAACCCGTTCGTGATCTTGCACGGCAGGTCGTTTTAGGTGGTGGCAAGAGGCTCAGGCCCCTACTGGTATATCATTGTGGAGCTGAGTCTCCTGATGCTACCGACGATTTGTTGAAGGCTGCTGCCATCCTAGAGATCGTACATGTGGCTACTCTGGTGCATGATGATATCCTGGATAAAGCTAAAGTTCGCAGGTCCAAGGCAACTCTTCATACCCGTATAGGAGAACATTCAGCGATCCTTTTAGGGGACGCACTCTTTAGTTTTGCCCTAGAATTGGCCACTCAGTTCACTTCTACTAGAATTTGTAGATTGGTTTCCAAGGCAACCAGACGTACCTGCAGTGGGGAAATTATGCAGACTTTTGCCAGAGGTAACTATGATGTCTCTCTTACCGAGTATTTTTCCTTCATTCAGAACAAAACTGGCGAATTATTCAAAGCATCTTGCCAAGCGGGGGCTTTTTTGGCTGGTAACAGCGAAACTCTCATCGAGTTAGCGGGCGAGTTTGGCCTTTCCCTTGGCTTGAATTATCAGATTTTTGATGATTTGATGGATTCTTTCGGTAATACCACAGAGGTAGGAAAATGTCTGGGCACGGATTTTGATACCGGGAAGATCACCTTGCCTCTCTTGTTGCTCCTCCAGAAACTTCCCAGTAAAGAATCTGCTGAAATCAAGGCAGAATTATCCTCAGATGCCAGATCCGTCGACACTAGAAGGCAAATCATGGAACTTTTTGACACCTATGATATTCGCGACGAGTGTATCGCTTATTTAGCAGGGAAGCTCAACGGTACCAGGCTCATTGCATCCAACATAGGATCAAAGGTCGTTTCCGACAGATTGCATTCCTTTATGTCTTCCTTTGACGGTAGGTTATCGGCTCTTTCTACCGAAACTACTCCTAATTTTCTTGCTCTTAACCAGTAAAAGCCTCTATCTTGGGGTTATGTTCTCTCATACGGAGGATGATGTGCGGGGCAAGGATAAGCCCTTGGCAGCACCTGTTGGCTCGGTTGACGAGGTTGCCGCTCTAGTGATTCGTGCTCAAGCAGGTGATCTTTCGGCTTTTGATTCCATTATGTCTCTCTACAGGGAGAGGCTCTACAGCGTGATATACAACATGACTTTCAATCATGATGACGCTGCGGACCTCACACAGGAGGCATTTGTAAAGGCTTTTCGTTCGCTAAAGAAATTCAAAGGAAAATCTTCCTTTTTCACATGGCTTTACAGAATCGGAGTGAACATGACCTTGAGTTTTCTTCAGAGGAAGAAAACAAGGAAGTTCTTTAGTTTCGAGCAGGTCTCGGAGGAAAACGCTACCAACAAAGATTTCGAGAAGCTTTCCTCCACGGAATTTTCTTCCGTCAAGAATACACTTCTTAACGAATTGCATGAAAAATTGAACGAAGCCCTGCAAAAACTGTCTGACAAACATAGGACTATAGTGGTTTTATTTGAAATTGATGGGCTTAGTCATCGGGAGATTGCAACTATTATGAAATGTACCGAAGGTACGGTGCGATCCCGCTTGCACTACGCCAAGATTCAGCTCCAGTCCTTGCTTTCCGATTATCTCAAATAGCTTTTCCCATGAAAACCACAGACAAACCTACCTTAAGTGATCTTTTCGAGTCCAAAAAGCTTGATGTTCCCTCTGATCAATTCTGGGACGATTTTCAGGAAAAGGTAAAGGTTCGGGCGTTAACGACCGTTGTTCAGCGACGCTCGCCTTCTCCTTTCGCAAAGCTTTTGTTTTTCTCGGTTCCCTCGTTCTGTGCCTGCGCATTGGCCCTGTTTCTTTTTTTTGGAGGAGCTCCTTCCCCTGCTCCTTCCAGCGTTCCAGTCGTCAATGCTTTTACGGATGTAACGGACTCCGATTTTCTGGAAGAATTTTCCGATCAGGAGGCAGTTTTGGCGTCTCCTGATCTTGCCGATTCCGATTTGCCTGACCAAAACCTCTACGTCCACCAGACCCTTAGCTGGACAGAAGAGGATGCTTCGTTCGAGGAGCACACCTTGAAAGAATCGGAAATCAGCCGGGAAAGCTTGTCCGCGCAATATACTTTTTAGCCAAATGGGTCGTACCCTTACGGCGTTATTGTCGGTCTTGGTTTTAAGCTCGATTACTTTGCCCCGTGGTCTAGGCAAGGATACTGAGACTTTTCTCACTCTGCAGTCCCGCATTCAGGAAATCTTCAAACAGTCGGAGAAATCGGTAGTTCGGGTCAAGGCGGCTAGGGCACAGAAGGCCGACCAGAAAGTGAGGCGAATGCTGAAGATGGGAAGTGGTTTCTTTATCAGCAAGGAAGGCCACGTCCTAACCACGGGCTTACTTAAGGACCCGGACAGGATATGGATAGAGCACAGGAACTCATATTTTCTAGCCGAAAGGATAGGGCATGATCCTCTCTGTAACCTCTCTCTTTTGAAGGTTTCTAAAAAACCGTTGGATTTTACCTATGTTTCGTTTTCGAAACCAAAGGAAGAATTGGCAGTGGGCTCAATTTTGGTAGGTGTGACCTGTGCCCTTGAATTCAAGATTGCTCCTACCTACGGTATCATGCAGAGCCACGAGTTTCTTTTTGGGAAGACTCTTTTTCCTACCAAGATGATACGATCCAGTTTACCGCTTGGCTTGGGAGAGGTCGGTGCTCCGGTTTTTGATCTCCAAGGTAGATTCATCGGAATTACCTATGCGGCTTTACCTGATTTGGGCTCTTCATTCCTGCTCCCCGCAAGCGCTTGTTCCAGAATAAGGGACGATCTGCTCCTATCGGGAAAAGTGGATTACGGGTGGTTCGGTATTACGGTCAATAGGACGCTGAACAAAGACAACGGCTTTGAAATTAAGATCGATGATTTCGTGGAGGGTTCGCCCGGCTCAAAATCAAACCTTCGCAAGGGAGACGTACTTAAGAAAATCTCGGGAACCTCGATTCGGAGTCGTGGGGAATTGGCACAAGCTTCCTTCTTCGCCAGGCCTGGGACTTTCGTGGAGTTTGTCGTTGAACGCGATTCTCGCGAATTGAAAATCCCCGTAGAGGTGGTGACCAGACCAATGGTGCACAAGAACATGCTTGCCGAAAACGGTTCACTGCCTGATTCCAACCTGACCGATTCTCGGAATGTTGGGGGGAATGAGGATATTAATGGCAGCCAAACCCCATAGATCATCTCGTCGCATTTGCTTTTTCGGATAATTCTTGGCAGTGCTGTTTATAGATATACGATAAGGACTTATGTCACAAAATTTTAGAACAGAGAGAGATACCATGGGCGAAGTCCAGGTTCCCCACGACAAGTATTGGGGCGCTCAAACTCAGAGGAGTAGGAATAATTTCAGAATCGGTTCTCCCGCCAGCATGCCCCTAGAGGTAATCTACGGCTTTGCATACCTCAAGAAAGCCGCAGCCCATGCCAATCATGAACTTGGCGTTCTTTCGGAGGAAAAACGGGACCTTATTTCCAAGGTTTGCGATGAGATACTCGCAGGTCAACATGATGATCAATTTCCTCTCGTCACTTGGCAGACCGGTAGCGGTACGCAGTCCAATATGAATGCAAATGAGGTGATCGCCAACCGCGGTCATGTCATCGGTGGCGGAACGCTGGACGATTCCGAAAAGCTTCTGCACCCCAATGACGACGTAAACAGGTCGCAGAGTTCGAATGATACCTTTCCTACGGGTATGCATATCGCTGCCTACAGGATGCTTGCTGAGACGACGATTCCGGGGATCGAACGGCTCAGGGATACGCTGAGGGAGAAATCGGATGAATTCATGCGGGTAGTAAAAATTGGCCGAACCCATCTTATGGACGCCACACCTCTGACCTTGGGGCAAGAGTTTTCGGGCTATGTTTCCCAGCTCGATCATGGTCTTAAGGCTCTCCGAAACACCTTGCCCCATTTGTCCGAGCTTGCTCTAGGAGGCACTGCGGTCGGTACCGGTATCAATACTCCCCCAGGTTACTCGGTTTTGGTGGCTTCCAAGATAGCGGACTTTACGGGTTTTCCATTCGTGAGCGCGGAAAACAAGTTCGAGGCTTTGGCGGCACATGATGCGATGGTTGAATCGCATGGAGCCCTCAAGCAATTGGCCGTTTCCCTGAACAAAATCGCCAACGACGTGCGCCTTTTGGCCTCCGGACCGAGAAGTGGTATCGGTGAAATCGTAATTCCAGCTAACGAGCCGGGTTCCTCCATCATGCCGGGTAAGGTTAATCCCACCCAATGCGAGGCCTTGACTATGGTTTGCTCCCAAGTCGTAGGCAATGACGTGGCACTTAGTATTGGAGGCTTGCAGGGGCATTATGAGCTCAATGTCTTCAAGCCTTTGATGGCGTCAAATTTCCTACAGTCGGCTCGGCTTCTTGGGGATGGATGCATCTCCTTCGAGGAGAATTGCGCCAGAGGCATTGAGCCCAATTATCCCAACTTAAAGAAAAACTTGGAAAACTCCCTCATGTTGGTCACTGCCCTTAACCCGCACATAGGTTACGAAAAGGCCGCCAAGATAGCAAAGACCGCCCATGCGAACGGCACAACCCTCCGGGAGGAAGCGATTAATCTCGGTATCCTCACTGGTGAGGAGTTTGACCAATGGGTGAAGCCCGAGGAAATGTGCGGAGAGATTGGCTGAAGCCCCACCGTTTTCCTGTCGGTTTCGGGATGGAGCTACCAAACGATTACCCTTCCTCGGAGAGGTAGCGCAGGGCTGACATATAGCCATGGTGAGCCATGCCCACAACTACGGCGGCGGCGATGCCCGAGATGAGCGACCTGTGCCGGAAGTCTTCCCGAGCATGGATGTTGGAGAGGTGAACTTCCACGGTGGTCAGACCTGAGGCGACCACTGCGTCCCTTAGGGCTACGCTGGTGTGGGTCAGACCACCGGGGTTTAGGATAAGCCCGACGAAACCGACGTCACCCCATTCGTGTATCTTGTCGATGAGAGCTCCCTCATGGTTGGACTGAAAGGCTTCGATCTGGCAATCGCAGGCAGATGCCTTGGTACGGACCTTGTCGACGATCTCCTCAAGTGTGACGGATCCGTAGAGCTCGGGCTCGCGCTTGCCCAGTCGATCCAAGTTTGGTCCATTTAGAAGCCCGATCTTCTTCATAACGAATACCAATAAATCGAAAGCTACGAAATTTCGCAATCCAAGAGTTTAGAGAGGGCAACCGGTTTCGATGAATTGATAGGGTATTCCAAACTTTTGGGCCGCCTCACGAGCCAATGCGTCCACCCCGTAGGTTTCCGTGGCGTAATGTCCGCAGGCATATAGGTTGAGATTGAGTTCCTGGGCGAGGTTGTAATGTTGTTGCTTGAGTTCACCGGTGATAAACGTATCGCTGCCCGCGTCCAGGATCTTCTGCACCGCACTTGAGCCGGAACCGGTTAGGATTGCAATCCTTTCGGGTTTCTTAGACCCGAACTCCATGGCATGAAACCCCACGGGGAAAAGCTTTGCTATTCGTTCCTTAAGTTCATCTCTTGCTAGTGAGCACTTCGCCAGCAAACCTATATCCATTCCTTCATAGTCTAAGAAAGTCCCCTCAGGTTCAAGAGCCAGTTTCTTGGCCAGGATCGCATTGTTGCCGATTTCAGGGTGCATATCCAAGGGCAGGTGAGAACCGTAAAGAGAGAGGTTGCCTTCGAGGCAGAGCTTTATTTTCTGGTAGGCAGTCCCGGTCAGGGGAATGGGCGGATTCCAAAACAGCCCGTGGTGAACGATAAGGAAGTCGACGTTCGCCTCGACCGCTCCCAGAAAGGGTTCAAGCCCCGCGTCGACCGAGGCTCCGATCTTGGAAACGGAACCATCGTTTGCGAGCTGTAATCCGTTGAATGCTCCCGGGAAATCGGATACCTCCATTCTCTTAGTTCTGAGGTCACAAAAATCGACAAGGTCCTTTAAGCTGGGCATTCCACTAACAAATGAGGATTATGCCCGGTAGCTCAACACAAATGAGCTCAAGTCTCGGATTGAAGATTTTCGTTGCCTCCGGCTATAAAATCGGAATAATGCCTGTTTCTTCTGTAGCAGGGTGGAGCAGTCTGGTAGCTCGT
>DLRY01000082.1:660-23403 GCA_002500665.1 Opitutia bacterium UBA7876 | reverse complement strand
TAGCTCGTCAGGCTCATAACCTGAAGGTCGCAGGTTCAAATCCTGCCCCTGCTCCCAAATTCTAAATCAACAACCCGTCCCAAAAGAAAATTATTTCTCCCCGTCTCCAACCAACGGGGCTTTGAACAGATATCATGAACGTTACCGTTAAAGACCTCCTTGATGCCGGGGTCCATTTTGGGCATCAAATTCGTCGTTGGAATCCCAAGTCAAAGCCCTATGTCTACGACAATCGGCATGGAATCTCCATAATAGATTTGGAAAAGACTTACGACCTGCTGGAGCAGGCTTCGGTGGCGGTTGAAGAAGTGGTTTCCCAAGGCAAACAAGTTTTGCTTGTTGGTACCAAGAGGCAGGCTCAAGAGCCTATTCGCGAGTTGGCCGCTGCCACCAACATGCCCTTTTGCGTGAATCGCTGGATGGGTGGGACGCTTACCAATTTTGAAACGGTCTCGAACAGCCTAGCCAAGTACAAGAAATTTCTTCGCATGGAAGACGATGGCAGTCTCGATAAGTTGCCTGGCAAGGAGAGCGCCGCCATTAGGAGGCAAATGTCCAGAATGCACCGGAATTTCGAAGGCTTGCTTAACCTGCAGGGTTTGCCCAGCGCCCTTTTCGTCGTTGACTCACACAATGAGTCCATTGCCATTGCCGAAGCCAATCGGCTCAAGATTCCCGTCGTGGCTTTGGTCGACAGTAATTCCGATCCCTCGCTTTTGACGCATCCGATTCCTGGGAACGACGATTCAACAAAGTCCATCCGCATTATCGTAGACGTCATACTGGAGGCTATCCAAAGCGGCGCTTCCCGACGCGTCGAGGCGCCTACCCGCAGGAAGGATATTACCCCAGTCGCCCAAGAACCTGATTTCGTTGATCAGGAAGACGAGCCGGAGGTCACCTTGCCCGAGGGGTATGATGAGATGGATTTCGATGACAGGAAAAAGGCACCCGAGACCTCGGATGATGCTTCTGAACAAGCGGAGGATGTTGCTGGGGTCGCCGAGAAAGCGCCCGAGGAGTCCGACGAAGCTAAAGACGCTACTGAGACCGCCGAAGAAGAATCTGGAGAGGCACCCGCAGAAGGAGAGCCTGCCCCCCCCGAGGAGACTGAAAAGGATGCCGAGCAGGAGCCCGAAGACGTCTCCGATGAAAGCGATGTCTCTGAAAATGCGGAGGAAGGGGATTCATCCGATGATAAATCTTCCAGTGCCTAATCGCTCCACCTTTTTTGCCTTTCATAACTTTATATTCTCAATCATCAAATATCATGTCTATATCTAAGGACGAAGTACTTAACCTGCGGGAAAGAACCGGGGCAGGCTTGATCGACTGCAAACGAGCCTTGACGGAGAGTAATGGAGATATTGAAGAAGCGGTTTCCATCCTCCGGAAAAAAGGCGTTGCTTCCGCCGCCAAGAAAGCAGGCAGAGATGCCGGGGAAGGCGTAATATCGCAGTGCATTTCCGATGATAGGACCAAAGGAATTTTGGTAGAGGTAAATTGCGAAACGGATTTTGTCGCCAAAAACGAGCAGTTTGTATCCTTTGCCAATGAGATTGCCGCTACTTTGCTTCAGGATCCCGACGCTGATCTCGAATCAGCTCGAACCGAGCAAGTTGGTAAGATTGGTGAAAATATAAGAATATCCAGGTCTCAAAGCCTTGCAGTATCGGGTGACGGCTTGGTGGAATCCTATGTCCACACGGGTGGAAAGGTTGCCGTATTGTTGTCGTTGGGGACTTGTTCGCCGAATGCTGCGGGGGAACCCGCGATCTTGTCACTTGCCAAGGATTTGTGCATGCATGTGGCCGCGACCTCGCCGGTATGCGTTTCTAGGGATGACGTACCCGAAGAGTTGGTCTCCAAAGAGCGTGAAATCGCCAAAGCTCAAGCGGAAGGGAAGCCACCTCAGGCCATAGAAAAGATCGTGCAGGGAAAACTGGATAAATATTTCGCAACCTCCTGCCTTCTTGAACAACCTTTCGTAAAGGAACCCGACCATTCAATCAAAGAGCTATTGGATTCAGTCGGACGTGAGAATAGTTGCGAAATCAAGATTGAAGGTTTTCTCCGCCTTCAAGTCGGGGAAGATTCCTAGAGTAGAGGATGCAAAAAAGTGGTCGATGTTTTTCCCGTCAAACACAGGTCGGGCATTAGACCCTAGGCGTTCCAGTGCCAAGTGCACAAGGAAAGGACAAAATAGGAGCTTAAGAGAATCACCCCATCTTTCCTTCCTAGTTTTCTCCCTCTCAGCCATAAGCAGAACAGACCGGTAAGCAAAACCAAGGAAAGGTAGTCGATCCAAGGGTAGGGGGTTTGCGAGCCTATGGGACTGAGAATACCGGCAATTCCCGCGACAAGACCAATGTTGAAAAGATTGGACCCAACTACGTTCCCAAGCAGCATCGAGAACTGGTCTTTCCTGGCAAGCGAAACGGATGCGGCTAACTCTGGCAGGCTGGTGCCTATGGCAAGGAGGGTGAAGCCGATTAACTCTTCCGGGACTCCAGCCCTCTTGGCGAGGTTTTCCGCCCCGAAAACCAGAGAGTCAGAGCCTGCCCAGAGGGCAGCCGTGGCGACGAGGATCATTAAGGACGATGACAAGGGAGAGTTGGAATCTCCGGGATCTTCCCGTAAGGAGGATTCCTCGACGATTTCCCGGTCCTTGAGTGCTTGGAGAGTGACGAAGTAAAGGTAGCCGAGGATGCAGGTGAGCAAGATGGTTCCCGTTTTCCAGTAGAGCGAGCCGGCTGGCGGGGCAAGGAGAATGGCCGTAAAGCCTATGGTCAGTAAAAAAAGGAAGAAAATTTGCCCGTGTGGAATTGCCCGACGGGTGTCGATGGGTTTTACGAAAAGCACCAGGCCAATAATCAAGCCTATGTTGGCTATGTTGGAGCCGATCACGTTGCCTAGGATCAATCCGGTCGCGTTACTCCTGATGGCGGCTAGACTTGTGAATAGTTCTGGGGCAGAGGTGGCTATAGAAACGATGGTAAGACCAACCACCACCGTGGGCACACCCATTGATTCCGCCAGGGTTGCACTGTGGTCACTTAGCAAGTCACCCCCCTTGGCCAAGAGAATGAATCCAATGATAATCGCAAACATAAGGATTGCGAAGTAGAGCAGGTCCGGAGACTGGCTCATTTTTTCTGTGAGATTGGAAAGAAGTTGATGCACTTTGTAGAAAGGCGAAAAGAGTGAATTTAAGTTAAGCGAAGGCAAGGAGAAACCACTCTTAGGTTTTCAGCCCTTGACTTGAACGGATATTCCACCATTTTCGCTACCCTTCCCCCCTTTTATTCCGATGTCGTCCCCCAACCAAGCAGAAAAGCTCAAGGATACGCTTAATCTTCCCCGGACTGATTTCCCCATGCGGGCCAATGCGGTGGAAAGGGAGCCGATGCGAATCAAGCATTGGACGAAGATTGGGCTGTATGAGCGCATGCAGGAGAAGAACAATGATGGCGCGGCCTTCGTCCTTCACGACGGCCCGCCCTTTACCAACGGGGATGTCCACGTCGGGACTGCCTTGAACAAGATTCTCAAGGATACGATCCTGCGCTACAAATCGACCCGTGGCTTTCGGACTCCCTACGTGCCTGGTTGGGATTGTCATGGATTGCCTATTGAGCACAAGGTCGCCAAGGCAATGAGAAAGAAAAAAAAAGAATTCGATACCCTTGAATTGAGGCGGGCGTGTAAGGATTTCTCCTCCTCCTACGTCGAAACCCAGAGGGAGCAATTTCACCGGCTTGGGGTATTGGCGGACTGGGAAAGTGAGTATCGTACCATGGATGGAGCCTATGAGGCTGAAATTCTCAGAACCTTTGCCTCTTTCGTGGAAAAGGGCCTCGTCTACAGAAGCAAGAAGCCCGTGTATTGGTCGATCCCTTGCCGAACGGCGTTGGCCGAAGCCGAAATCGAGTACAAGGATCACGTTAGCCCTTCTATTTACGTCCGCTTTCCCATAATTGGGAAGCCCAACAGTTATATCCTGATCTGGACCACTACCCCTTGGACGATTCCGGCGAATCTGGCAATTGCGGTTAACCCGAGAGAAAAATATATCGAGCTCAAAATAGATGGAAATGCCTATTGGATGGCGGAAAGCTTATCTGAAACGGTAGCTTCCGCTTGCTCGCTCGAAGAAGCGGCCAGAGGAAGTGAACGGCTGGGTGAGGAAATGGTGGGCTGGGTTGCCAGTCATCCTTTTATCAAACGCGAAAGCCCGGTTCTTCCGGCGGATTATGTGACCATGGACTCAGGGACTGGTTGCGTGCATACGGCCCCGGGTCACGGACTTGATGATTACCTTACCGGCCAGGCTCATGGTCTTGATACTTATTGTCCCTTGGATGACCATGGCAGTTACCTTGACGACGGACAAATTCCCGAATCTCTGGTAGGTGTTTCGGTTTTGGAAAAGGCGACTGGGAGTCCGGCTAACGACAAGGTGCTTGAAATTCTCAAGGCTACGGGCGATCTCTTGGCCCTCACCGACTACTGTCACCAATATCCACATTGTTGGCGAAGCAAGACCCCGGTAGTTTTCCGGGCCATGGATCAATGGTTTGTTTCCCTCGACAAAGACGGCCTCAGGGAAAAATGCCTCGAGGAAGTAAAGCAGGTTGCGTTCACGCCGGACTGGGGTCGGAATAGGATAACCGGCTTTCTTGAGTCCCGGCCGGACTGGTGTATATCACGCCAACGCTCCTGGGGCGTTCCGATCCCGGTTTTTTATGCGGAGGATGGTGAACCCCTTTTGGATGGGTCAGTGATCCGCTCGATTGCCGATAAGGTCGAGAAAGCGGGTACGGACTTATGGTTTGATCTTTCCGAGGAAAGTCTTCTGGAAGGATGCGACCTTCCCGAGGGATGGGCCGGGAAGTATCTCTCCAAGGGCATGGATACCCTGGACGTATGGATTGACTCTGGTTGCAGCCATCGGGCCGTCCTCAAGCTGAAGGAAGAATTGGATTGGCCCGCAGATCTCTATCTTGAGGGCAGTGACCAGCATAGGGGGTGGTTCCAGAGCTCGTTGTGGACAAGCTTGGTTGCCGATGCCGCAGCCCCCTACAAGCACATCCTCACTCATGGCTTCGTTGTGGATGGGGACGGGAGAAAAATCTCCAAGAGCGACGGCAAACCTCAAACCGCGGATTTATACGTCGCCAAGTACGGGGCGGACGTTTTGCGCTTGTGGGTATGTTCGGAAGACTTCAGGCGAGACATTCCACTCTCCGAAGAAATTCTCGGGCAAGTCGTTCGATCCTACCGCACCTTGCGCAATACGATCAAATTCCAGCTTGGCACGCTCTTTGATTTTTCCGCTGAGACGAATTCGGTCGAATTCGAATCCATGGGCGCCATAGATCTGTGGGCTCTTTCCCGCACCAATGAGATGAGGGAAGAAGTTACTCATGCCCTCGATTGCTTTGAACTGCATCGAGCGGTTCAGGTCATCAACCGGTTTTGCTCCGGAGTTTTGTCCTCTACCTACCATGACGTGATCAAGGACCGTCTGTACACCCTTCACCCCGATGACACGCTCAGGCGTTCAACCCAGACGGCGATTCACCTGATCTTCGAAACCCTTGTCCGTATCATAGGGCCCATCGTTCCTTTTACGGCCGACGAAGCTTGGACCTACAGGCATTTTGGGGCGGACCTCTCGGATGATGCGCTTGTCTTGAGGGATTGGGCCGAACCGTTTGACCTCGGAGAAAGCCTCGAGTCGGATTCCGACGTCTCTCTCATCTTGGATTTTAAGGATTCCAAGGTAAACGAGGCTCTTGAGGAACTGCGTTCCAAGAAGGAGATTGGACAGTCTCTTGATGCCGAGGTTGAGATTACTCTTTCAAAGGAAAGTACCCTCTGGACCGTTCTTAGCCGGCGTGAGTCGGAACTGGCCGAACTCTTTATCGTTTCTTCCGTTATCCTTAACGAAGATTCCAAATTCGATGAGGCCAAGGTTGAGGTTCGGCATGCTCCCGGCGTCAGATGTCCGAGGAGCTGGAGATGGGTTCCGGAATTGACTCAAGTCGATCCTTGGGGAGAGGTTTCTCCCAGATGCGCTGAAGTTCTTGCCAAACTTGGCTGAAAAAATATTCTTTCCACTCCCTCCGATTATGACGAAGAAAAAGACATCAACCAGCAGACCAAAGGCTAAAAAGCCCACACAGGCTAAGCCGAAGCCCGTTCCTTCGGCCAAGTCAAAGGCCGCCCCCAAGGCAAAACCAAAGGCCTCCGCCGCGTCGGCCAAGTCGAAGCCTCCTTCCAAATCAAAAGCCAAGACGGCGCCACGCCTTTCGTCTGGCAAACCGAAGGCCGCTTCGAAATCAAAACCCAAGACGGCTGCGTCACCCAAGCAGAAGGCTGCTCGAGCGTCGAATCCGCCGGCCAAGAAACCGGCCCGTGCCGCCAGCAAAACATCGGAGAAAAAGCCCTCGGCGACCGGGAAACGCAAGGGAAACACCAAGTCGGCTGGCGTCACTCCAGAAAAGTCCGCGGAAGAAGGAGAGAGAAAACTTCGCGAGTTGGCCAGTCAAAGCAACCCCCTTCCCCTTGAGGAAGAAGGCAAGCCCGAAACCAAAGGTTTTAGCCTGGAAGACGTGCGATCCATCATTTCCACTCGAGATGACGAGGACCAAAAGTCGGAAACTACCGATGCCAAGCCATCGGGTGCCAAGGCTTCCAAGAATAAGGCCTCCTCGGCTAAAAAGTCCAAGTCGGCCAAGGTGAAGAAAATTCAGACAGCCTCTGTTGACGATATCCTTGGGTTGGGAAAGTCATCCCTTCCTTCCAGACCCATAAGAGACGAGAAGAAAGTCCCCAAGGCATGGCTTTCCTACTACAGAGACTTGATGGTACTCAGAGAGTCGCTTAAGGGAGCCTTGGGTGAGAGATCGAGTGAGACTTTGGGGGCTTCCGCGAGAGAATCTTCGGGAGAGCTCTCCCTGAACTCACCTGATGCCGGAACCGAAACCTTCAACCGGGACGTAGCGCTCTCGATGGTGGCTAGCGAGCAGGAAGCATTGGAGGAAATCGAAGATGCCATTGACCGAATTTTCGATGGAACTTTCGGGATTTGCCAGGAAACTCAAAAACCGATTAAGAAAACTCGCCTGAAGGTTGTGCCCTTTACCCGTTTTTCGCTTGAAGGACAAAATTTGTACGAAAGGAGAAAACGACGTGATGGCGAGCCCGTATCGGGTGCTTTTGCGACGATTTCCGATTCAACGATGGGAGAAGATGACTAGCTTGCTTGCTGGGTGAGGTACCTAAGGTTTTGGCTTTGTTTCGGCCCCGTGCTGATTCTTGACCAAGCGACCAAGGCTTGGGTCGTGAAAAATTCAGCTGAACTGAGGCGAAACCCGATTGAGGTCCTCGACCTGATCGACGGCAACCGGGGATTTCTTGAATTTACCTACGTTACGAATCCCGGGGCTGCCTGGAGTATGTTTTCGGACTTTCCTGAGGTCCTGACAATTCTTGCGGTAATTGCTCTGGTGGCTATTTTTCTTTTCAGGAAAAACTTGGAAATGGACAAACTCTCCATTCAGGTTGTTTTCGGTCTCATTTGCGGGGGGATCTTGGGCAACCTGTGCGACCGCCTTTTCAGGGAACCGGCCGAAGTGGTTGATTTCATAGACGTCTACCTTCCTGTCGTAAACTATGATTACCCGGTTTTCAATATTGCCGACTCGGGAATCTTTCTGGGGGCTTTCGCCTATCTTATCATGAGTTTCCTCGATGTCCGAAAGGAGCAACGGGAAGAAAGCGAGAAAGAATCATAGATATACTAGGATATTCTAGTGGTCACTCGACGTTCATCGATTGTTCCCTCATTTTCTCAAGTTCCGCACGGGCTTCCAAGGCGATCGAGGTACACTGCGTGCGAGTCGATTTGGAGCAAAAGGTGTTAAGTTCCCTGCCTATTTCCTGAAGAAGAAACTCTAGTTTTCTTCCTATCGACCCCTTAAGTCTCAGCGTTTCCCCAATCTGAACCAAATGGCTTCTCAACCTGGATATTTCCTCTGAGACGTCGCATTTCTCTGCAAATAGAGCCACCTCCTTCAATACGCGCTCGTCGTCGGAATCCAGCGAAAGTTCAGCTTTGCTTAGCCGTTCCATAAGCCTGCCTTTCCACTCGCTTGCCATTTCCCTGCTTCCTTCTTCCATCTTGTTCACCATCTCCTCCAGAAGCTTGGTTCTTTCGGAAAGGTCGGCAAATATGCTCCCACCTTCCTTTTTCCTCATTAGGATCATTTGCTCGGTTGCTTCTCTCAGGCATTCATCAAGTTGGGGAAGAATTTCCTTGAGGAGGGGAAGCCCGGCCTCCCGCTTTCGAAGCTGAGAGAGTTGGAGAACAAGTTCTGGAGACACTTGCCAAGGGTAGCCTCTGCCCTCAAGGAAATTCTTCAAGTGGTTAAGGTCATTCTCGACGTCGCTTTCGTTGAAGAGAGCGAAGTCGTTGTCATGGCTTCTTGCCTGCTCGGCGGAAACGGTAACCCGGATGCGTCCCCGTCCTAGAGATTTCCTGAGAAAAGCCATGCTCGTCTGCTCGAAAGCCTGCCATTCCTTGGGGCTTGAAAAGGCGACCTCGAGCCCTCTCTTGTTGACCGAAGACACCTCAATTGAGATGAGGTGACTTGGAAGGTTGAGGGAGGACCTCCCGTACCCGGTCATGCTCTTCATTGGATCTTCATCTCGGGGAGGCCCGATACGCCCATCAAGCGGGCTGCCTCCATCGCATCCTTGTCCCCGCGTCCACTCAGGTTGATGCAGATTGCTTGTTCCTTTGGAAGTTCAGTCGCTCTCCTGAATCCAAGGGCAAGGCCATGGGAAGTCTCGAGAGCGGGTAGGATACCTTCTTCCGATGAAAGCATTTTAAATGCTTCCAAGGCTTCTTCGTCTCCCACATTGGCGTAGCCTATTCGTCCGCGGTCCTTGTAGAACGCATGTTCTGGTCCTATGGCTGCGTAATCCAAGCCGGCGGAGACGGAATGGGTCGGGTTGATCTGTCCGTCTGGATTTTGCAGGATCCAAGTTTTGCATCCTTGCAGGATGCCCAGTTTGCCACCCTCGAAGCGGGCCGCGTGATCTCCTTGCTCGAGCGATCTTCCGCCGGCCTCGACGCCAGTCAAGCGAACGGATGGTTCCTCCAGAAAATCAAAAAAGAAGCCAATGGCATTGCTTCCGCCTCCTACACAGGCAATCATCTCGTCGGGCAACTTGCCTTCCGCATGAAGAAACTGCCTTTTGGTTTCTTCTCCTATAATTTTATGAAAGTCCCTGACCATACCGGGGTAGGGGTGAGCGCCCAAGGCCGAGCCTAGGATATAGTGAGTGCTCCTGACGTTCGTTACCCAGTCGCGCATGGCCTCGTTTATAGCCTCCTTGAGGGTTTTGCTGCCGGTTTCGACGCCTCGTACTTCGGCTCCGCTCAACCTCATTCGGAATACGTTCAAGGCTTGTCTGCGCATATCCTCGGCACCCATGTAAATCACGCAATCAAAGCCGAAATGAGCGCACACAGAGGCTGTGGCAATGCCATGTTGGCCGGCCCCGGTTTCGGCAATAATTCTTTGTTTGCCCATCCTTTTGGCAAGAAGAGCCTGGCCGAGAGCGTTGTTGATCTTGTGGGCACCGGTGTGAAGCAAGTCCTCTCTCTTTAGGTATATCTTGGCCCCGCCAAGTCGTTTGGTGAGGCGTTTTGCGAAATAAAGCTCAGTTGGACGGCCCGCGAAGGTGCGAAGCAAGAGATCGAGCTCCTCCTGAAAGGCCGGGTCCGCCTTGGCTTTCCCGTAGGCATTGGTCAGTTCGCGTAAGGGGTGCGACAAGGTTTCGGGAACGAAAGAGCCCCCATAGGGGCCGAACCTGCCTGATGCGTCGGGCAAGGAAAACCGGTCGAAAGACTCGGTATCGGTTAACGGTGAATGCGTGGGTTCAGTCATTTGAGAAAACGGATTAGAAGATAATTATATATTGCGGATTTGCTTGCTACAACCCAAGAAATTCCCGCAGAATCAAAGGGGTATGAGCCTTTCCGCCTTGCCGACTATTATTGTGCCAGCCCGCTTGGCTTCCGTTCGATTTCCCCGCAAGCTTTTGGCGGACGCAGGTGGAAAGCCCCTTATCCTCAGAACCGCTGAACGTATTCGGGAGCAAGTGCCCGAATTCGAAATCATATTCGCCGTGGACGGAGAGGAGCTCGCCACTCCTTTACGCGACGGCGGGTTCGAATCTTTATTGACCGACCCGAATCTTCCTTCCGGTACCGATCGCATCGCCCAAGCGAATCAAACTCTTCGCCGACCGACCGTCATCAACGTTCAGGCGGACGAGCCCATGGTCGAGCGCGAGCATATCCTTGCTTTGGCCGAAGCACTTCGGAAAGAGGAAGCTTCGATGGCTACATTAGCTGTCCGTTTTCATCGCACGGAAGATTTTCTTGATCCCGACCAAGTCAAGGTCGTCTTGGACGGTAATGGCTACGCCTTATATTTTTCGAGGGCTCCCATCCCTCATTTGAGGGATGGTATTGGTGAAAGCCATGATATGGAAGAAAGGGCCGCGCTGAAGCATCTCGGTATGTACGCTTACAAGTCTTCTTTTCTCAAAACCTATGCGGAGAGAGGGCAGGGGGTGCTCGAGAAGAATGAAAAACTGGAGCAATTGAGGGCCCTAGAGTTTGGCTATCGCATTGCCGTATCGATTGTTTCAAAAGCCACCATTGGGGTAGACAAGCCTGAGGATTTGGAGTACCTGAGCTTCTCCTGATGTTTCGATTCCGATGAATTCCCCATCCATCATCATCAGGTTCCTCTTCCGAGAATTGCTTGGGGCGACCTTGATCGCGACCTTTGCGCTTACGCTAATCTTGCTATATGGCAACGCCGTTCGTTCCCACGATCAACTTTTTCAGGCTCTTGCCGTCTCGCCGCGTTCCTTTTTCGAGCTGATCGGGTTTCTCGTGCCCTACTCCCTTTCCTACGGGCTTCCTTTTGGGTTCGTTATCGCAGTCCTCTTTTGCTTTGGCAAATGGTCGGCCGACAAGGAGATTCTTGCCCTTAGGTCTCTTGGTTTGGGAATATGGGACTGGGGGAAGCCAGTTTTCGTCCTGTCTGCTCTGCTCAGCCTCATCAGCCTCTACGCAAACCTTCAGTGGGCTCCCATGAACCGGGCCAAATTCGACCAGAAAAAGGAAGAGGTCATGTGGGACAACATTCGCTTCGTCCTTGAGCGGGAAGGTGAGGTTGAATTCAACCTAGACGAGGACTTGAATCAAGAATCCGCTAAAAGCCTTGAGTCTCTGGCGTCTGGGAAGCTTGCCAAGGTCTCTCTTTCGGTCGGGGAGATCGGAGCATCGGGATGGAACAAACTTAGGATCATCATTTTCGGAGAGAATGAGAAACTTCACTCGATTGTTCATGCCCGGCGTGGAATCGTTCGCAAATCCAGAGAAGGCGCTCGAATCGTCATGGACTTGAAGCACGTCGACGTGGAGAACATTGACCTCGAAGGTGATGAGCATAGTTGGTCTTCGGGAAGGTTCGTCTCCTTTGAAAGATGGAAGAATCCGTTGGTTCTTGATCTCATTACCCAGGATGGGAGCCAGAACCTCAAGAGAATGGGCGTTTCAGACCTGTATGCGGTTTCATCCTCCCGTCGACCTGGGGACGAGCAAAGACGGGGACAAGCTCGGGTATTGCTGCAAAAGAACTTTGCCCTGGGGCTTTCTCCCTTTTTCCTTTCCTTTCTGCTGTTGCCCCTCTCCATCCTCAAAGGGAAAGGGCAAGCCTTGAGCAACGTTTCGCTTGGTATTTTTGTTGCCGTAGCCTATTTCGGGATCGGATCCCTGCTCTCCGGCATTCAAGGCGCTGAGACTCTAAGCTTCATCGCTTGGTGGATTCCTAATGGTTTGTGCCTGTTTTTCGGCTTAATCATGCTTACACGTTACGAAAAGGCTTATGTCTGTAATTATTCAAAATAATTGCCTCATATGCCTATTTTTGTCTATTTTTGCAAAAAAAGGAATGAATTGAAAAAATTATTTTGAAAAAAGTTTCAAATATTACGTAAGATTTGCCCTTCAGGCGCTAATAGTCTACAAGACAATATCCGTTAAATGTCCAAATCATGAAGAAAGCCCTTTCTCTGTTCACTCTGCCGATCGTCCTTTTTTGTTTCACGAGCCAATTGGTACTGGCTTCGGATACGGGAGGTTATGCCGGAACCGTTTCGATCACGCTCAGTGCTGGAACTCAGGCAACGCCATCCTACAAGGTCGTTAGCGCTGGGGTTTCCGCCGATCCGGTCTACACCGGGGTAATCACCAGCGTAACCTCCAACACCATAAGCTTCGGTACCGAGACCGATTCGGAAGGCACGGAGACGAATCCATTTGTTACGGGAGTGTTTAAGAGCACGGTCAAAGTCCCCGTCCTCACCGCTTCCTTGAATAGCGGTTCCGTCAATTCCATAGCAGTGACTTACGCCGGAGCCGGATTTACCGCAGGGAATCCTCCCGAAGTCGTTATTGATTTTCCTGATGGTGATGGCGATGAGGCTAATGCGACCGCCGCCTTGGATGGTTCGGGTACCGTTAACGCGGTTACCGTTGGGACGGGAGGAGGAGGCTACAGCGTAGCTCCCACCGTTTCGCTAGTAGCAGGTCCTCACTTCGTCAGGCTTACCGAATCGGGTTCCTCCGACGTTGGCAGATGTTTCCTTATCACCGACAACAATGCCTCCAGGTTGACGCTCGATATCTCCCGCTTGGCCACTGGAGAGAGCCTCACCAACATTCTTCAGGCTGATTACAGCATTGAAATAATTGCAGCCAACACCCTAGGCGGCATGATGGGTATTACCCAAGGAGACTGCCCAATTGCAGTTGGGGACCGCAACACCGCCGACTTAGTTTACCTTTGGGATACGGACAAGGCTATGTACGTCCCCTATTTTTTCTATACCGGAAACGGTGGCTCCCGTCCCGCCGGTTGGTATAACCGGAACAAGATGCGGTCTGGTCTTCAGAACGACGCCTTGATCTATCCGGACGAAGGGTTCATCATTGCTCGCCGCACGAACTCTACGGCCACAATCAATATCGTCGGTGGTGCCAGCGAAGTAAACCAGAAGCTTCGTTTGCCAGCGGTCGGACAACAGGTGGTTATGAACAATCCTTTCGGGGTCGACGTTTTGCTTGGGGAGATCATTCCCTCACAGTTTTTCGGAACCAGCGCCAGTGATTTTCGGACCGGTGCCAGCGATAGTGATACCAACGCGGACATCATCTTCTTTCTGAGCGGTTCGACCTGGACCCAGTACTGGTACAAGACGGGAGTAAACGATGGGGTTACCAGGGTTGCGACGGCTGTTGCCAAGGCGGGTTCGGGTGGATCCGGCGCCATGACCAACTCCGACGTATCTCTGGCCTCCGGTTCGGTGACGGGCTTGGCCAGTTGCGATGCATCCGGTGGCACGTCGGGGATAGACCACAATGCTTCCGAATACGTCAAGGTTTCCCTAAGCGGAACGGCTCCGGCCGCAGGCATGTCCATCACTTTTTCGGAAGTGGCCGGACAAAGGATCAACGACAATGGCACCTATGAGGTGGACGACAACGGTACGGACGTGACGGTGGGAAGCGGACTGACTCCCGTGGTAGCCTACTCGACGGTAAACGCTACACATGAGATCGTTGCCCGGGGAAGCGGATACGTCGTCGTCAAGGGTAGAAGGGACGTCAATTTCAATTCCGGAAAAGGAACACCCGCATGGTCTACCGGGGACGGTGGGGCTGGCTACAGCGGCACTGCAACGGTATATTTTGTCGGAGGCGGTGGAAGTGGAGGCGTGGGGACGGCGGCCGTCTCAGGGGGTGCCGTGACCGGAATTACCGTAACCAGCGGCGGAACCGGTTACACCTCCGCGCCCCAAGTTGTCGTAACGGGGGGTGGTTGGCGTAAAATTGGGGCTGCCGATGCGGTCAAGGACGGAGACCTTTTGGGATCTACCGAGGGTATGATCATTATGCGCCGAAACCCATCCGGCGCCTTGACCTACATCGAGGCAATCAACCCTAACAAGCAAAAATAGCCTTGCTTCTCGGCTAGTCCTTTTTTCCCTTTTGCGTGTGGAGGGATTTCAGAACTTGCCCTTCATCTAACGGTTTTGTCCGTAGTGCGTCGGGCATCTGAGTAAGGTGATCGTGGCATTGAGCTTCCTGCTTCTCTCCTAAAAACAGAGCTAGTTCTACGATCCTCATGCTCACAGGTACTTGAACGGAGAAATCTGGCGAAAGGAGCTTGTGGGGAAGCATGAACGGGCTCAATCTACCTCGATCACCATGGCAGAGACTATCGCCATCCTGGTTGCCTTTCTTGTATCTCGTGGCGTTTGACGAGCTGGGGAGTCGGAATGGATCAAGGGACTGAAGAACCTGGTACGGATGGCAGGTAGCCAAACTTGGGAACTTGGGTTCGGATGAAGATGCCCCGCAGGCAATCTAAGCAGATCGGTTCATCCTTCCGGCGCAGGGATTCCAGCATCGCCCCGGGTTAAGAGCGGGCCGATGGCATGAATTTCGGATCGAGTGATCCGGACTTGTGGCAAATCCCTAGTTTTTCCAAGAAGCAGTCTTTGTAAGGGAGCGTCAATGGGATCGGTGTAATTCGTCCAAGGGATTCAATCCCTCGAATCTCGTAACTAATAGGTTACCCAAGCGCCGTTGCCGACGGCGTCGTCGTATTTGTAGAATAGTCTCTTGTCGGAAGTCGACATCTGCTTGTGGAACCAGTGCCAGGTTGCCGACTTGTTGGTGTGAATGAAGGGGTAGATGTTACTGGTCGTCCATTGCCAGCCATCGAGGAAGTTGACCCAGAACCAGACTGACTTGTCTGCCCTCTGCGGGTCGATGAACATCCATCCCAGCTGGGAATGGTAGGCCCATACGTCTCCAGTCCGGTGCCAGAACGGCCCGAACCAGGTACTGTACCACCATGAGTTTCCGATATCGACCGAGTCGTTGATCAAATCCGCCCCGGTAATCAGTCTGAACTCCGCCGTGACCTGGACGTTCTTGGCCAAGAAGATTCGCGTGCTGGCGGAATTCGGGCTTTCCACCCCATCGGCAACCCAATGACTGAAGATGTAGCCAGGTTGTCTGGTGGCGGTAATATCCCTCCATCCCGTGGCGTAGATCCCGGACCCGCTGGTCATACCGCCATTGCTTGGGTTGGCCATTAACTGAAGGGAGTGGAGGCCTGGAGCGGTGGGGTCGGTCGGGCCGTTGTAGTTCGGGTCGTTGACGAACTTGGCCTTGATCGTTTTGTTTTCATTAAGGAGGATGGAGGTGGTTGCCGAGGTGGAATCCTCAATCCCGACGCCTTCCCATTCGCCGAATAGGTAGCCCGCGTTGGGCGTGGCGAAAATCGGGTGGGTGGGGTTGTAAATATAGGAGCCCGAACCAATGGCAAACCCTGCCACGGCCGGCTCAACAACTATGGTAAGCGAAATGGGTTGGAGAGGAATGAAGCGGCCCGTTACCGACATGTCCTGGGAGATGGTGAGCTCAAGCTGAGAATTGAAGATATTGGCGTTGCCGAGGGCATCGCCGACCCATTTCTCGAACTGGTACTCGGGCAGTGCCAGCGCCTGCAGGTTCAGCTTCTCCCCATGGGGAACGAAGAGCGTCTGAATCTGGGAAGTCGTCCCTCTGTCCGCTTTGACGGATCCCCCGACCAAGGGGGCGGAGAAGATCTTCACCTCATAGCTCTTCTTTTTGAATTTTGCGGTTACGGTTTGGTCCTGGACCAAGCTAAGCGCCAAGTCTGTGGTGGATGCGTTTGAATCGATATTCGAGACCATCCATCCCTCGAACTGGAAGCCCGGTTCGACGTAGGCCGTCAACTGGACGGAATCACCGTATTTGTAGGGTGGATTCGCGGAAGCGACTACGAACCCGCCGGGCGCCCCCTGCATGAGGGAACCGTTCACCTCGTAGGTCTCGACTACTTGGGTAAGGCTGGCGGAGTCCCCCTCGAAGTTGGCCGAAAGGCTTACGTCCCCCAAAATCGTAATCTGTTCGGATGGATTGGTCAGGCCGTTGCTCCATGAGAGGAAGGAGTAGCCGGCTTTTGGCTGAGCCTGGATCGTCACGGTTGAATTGTAGGGGAACTGATAAAGGTTGCTTGTGGTGAAAACGTCGCCGCCATCGATATTCTTGGATAGGGTGAGGGAATAGTTCACGGGATTGAAGACGGCCCGGATGTTGGCATCGGCGTTGATGGTGGTGCTGGTGCTGTTGGAATTCGAGGAATCGAAAGTCGATCCCTCCCAATGGCTGAAGAGATAGTGGGCATTGGCGCTCGCCGCTAAATTCAGGACCGTTCCGTAGGAATAGGTGCCGCTTGCTCCTTGGGTCAGGGTTCCTCCCGTCCCCGCCACTACCGTGACGACGTATTGGTTCAGGTTGAAGTTCGCCTTGAGGGCAAGGTCGTGGGATACCGAGGGCGTAACGGTAGCCTGATCCGAAAAGGGAAGGATGGTGGCATCGGGAACCGCCTCGATTATCTGGATTGCGTTCCCCATGTAAGGGGTGAGAGAGGAGGAATAGTAGAGGGTGGTATTGGTATCGAACGAGTTGGGTACGGTGAAAACGAGGTCGCCGGAAGTCGCCCGTGAGCCCGTCAGGTTTGCATCGGTGTATTCCCCGGCATAGGCAGTGGATCCCGGTTGGGTGGAAAGGTAGAACTCGTTGCTGCCCGTGTTGCAGGAGAAAGTGTAGGTGTAACCTTTCAGCAAGGTAAGGCCTGGGCTCTCCTTGCCGTTGACGTAGAAGACCTGGGCGCTTGGGTTGATGGTTGAATTCGCCACGGTTACGGCATAGGTGAAATTGCGGTCTATTTCCCAATTATTGAAATAGCTGCCTTGCCCGGGGGTGGCCGCGAAGGTGGCTCCACTGCCGTTGGAGTCGGCCGTTGCCGAGCCGTTGCCCGAGGTCCGGACCGTTGCCTCGATCGTATTCTTGGCAAACCGGGCGACCAGCGATGCATTGGAGTCGGTTACGAAGGTGATGCTCGGGGCCTTGAAATTCGGGGAGATGGTCTTGTTGTCGGGGTTGCTCCAACCGAGGAATGAATAACCCGGGTTGGGGGTTGCGGTGATCGAGGAGGTGAGGATCAGCGTGCCCCCGTTCCAGATCCGCTGGTTGGGATCGTCGAACACGATCCCGCTACCGGCCGGGGATACCGAAAGGTTGAGGTCGTGCACGCCCGCAATGATGGGATCGAAGTTTGCCAAGACCGAGTAGTTGCCGTCCACCAGCAGGCTGAGCGGATTGGAGGAAGAATTGGTCTCGGTCCCGGATTGACCGGTCAGTGTCCAGTGAGAGAACTCATAGCCGGCCAAATTTCCGCCATCCGGAGGGTTGGGCGTGGCGACGAGGGTAGCGATGTCCCCGAAGGCATAATTTCCGCCCCCGGTTGCGGAGCCATTCTCATCAGCAGAAAGGGTGACGAGATAACCGATGGGCTCGAAGGAAGGGGTGAGCGTAACGTTGCTGCTCGGGATCGTGACGATCGTGGTCGATGCATTCGGGTCGCCCAGGTATTGCACGTCACCCGTCCACTCGGAGAAGAAGTATCCGGTATCAGGTATGGCTGAGACCGTAACGTTCGACTCGAAGGGATAGGTGCCTGCTCCACTGGCTTGGCCGTTGGCGGTGCTGAGAATGTTGAGGGCGTAGTCGGACCTCTTGAAGGTTGCGTTGAGATCGACGTTGGAAGTGATGGTCAGGGAGATCGACGCATTCGTTTCCGCTCCGCCCAGGGAGTACCCGTACCACCTGTCGAACTCCCATCCCGACGAGGCGGTTGCGGTTAGGTTGACGACGTCCTCGAAGGCCGGGTTTAGAAGGAGCGAGGATTGGCCGTTCACCAGGCCGCTGCCACTGGTGGTGACGTTGAGGTCAAAGGTATTGCGGGCGAAATTGGCTTGCAGGGTAAGGTTCTGGGGGTTCTGCATCAAGTTGATGGTGGAGGAAAGGGAATTGGGGGAATTCAAGGCGAAGGTATCGCCCGACCAACTGGTGAAATGCCACCCCGTGCTTGCCACCGCAACGACTTGGGGAGTATCGTTGACCGTGTAGCTCCCGCTTCCGGTGACGCTTCCGCTTCCCGTTCCAACGGTCGCCGTAACGTTGAAGTCTATCAGGGTAAAGTTGGCGGTGAGGGTGACCGGCCCGACGATGGCCAATGAGTTGTTGGCCTCGGCCATGCCTTGGGTGAGCGATGCCGTCGAGTTCACATCGCCGGTCCATCCGCTGAAGGAATAGCCCGTTGAGGGAGTGGCCAAGAGGGGATATACGCTGAAATGTTCGAACGGGCCCGAGGTCGGTGTGATCGTGACTTGTCCGCCCGTGCCTGCGGTTAAGTTGACGGGGTATTGCTTGGGTTTGAAGAGAGCCTTGACCGTTACGTCGGCCGCGTTGCGGGACATGATCACGGTGGCGTTGAGCTCGGTGAAATTATCGAGGGATCCGTTCAGGTCCTCCCACCTGTCGAACTCGTAGCCGGTCAGGGCGGTAGCGGTAATCGGAACGAGGGCCGAATGCAGATAATTTCCTGGGGTCGGAGGGGAAACGGAAGCCCCGCCGGTTCCGAAGAGGACGGTGAGCAGATACTGGTTCTCGGTGAAGTTGGCGGTATAGGCCAAGTTGCCGGGATGCGTCAGGACAAACGGCGCTATGGAGGCTGAAGCGTTGGAAAGAAGGCCCATGGAGTTTGCATCGCCGGTCCATCCCGAGAAGGAAAACCCATTCGCCGGGGAAGCGGAAAGCGTATAGTTGCTGTCGAAGAAATAGGGCCCGGGTTGCTGGACGACTTGAGCGCTGCCACCTGCGGTGGCGTTGACGTCGATGTCGTAGGAAAGGGCATCGAAGACAGCGACCAGGGCATGTCCTCCTTGGACGTTGAGGGTCGTGCTGGTCGTCAGGTTGTTGTCCAGTCCGGTAGTCAGGTTGCCGAGTGAATCGTAGTTGAGCCAATGGCTGAACTGATAACCCGGGCTTGCCGTCGCGCTGACCGAGACATTGCTGTCGTAGGGATAGACCCCTACTCCGGTAAAGGTTCCGTTGCCGACGGAGGTTATGGTAACGTTGTACTCACGGACCTTGAATGTGGCGGTGATGTTCCGGTCCGCGGTCATTGCCAAGGTGGAGATGGCGGAGGTCGGTTGGCTGACCCCGTCGCCATTCCAGCGAACGAACTCGAAATGTGGATCCGCGGTGGCGGTCAGGGTCACGTTGGTGTCGTATTCGTGAAGCGTTCCGGCCGGACTCCAGCTTACCGAACCTCCGCTCCCGAATACCGAAACGCTGAGGTTTGCCTTTTCCCTCATGGTCGTCTGGAAGGAACCGGCCGGATCCTCGAAAGTGCTGCCGTACAACCAGTTGCTCCCAGCAGGGGAAGCCCCTGGGGCGGCCTTGATGTAGATGTTAGTCGGAATTCCCGCGGAGAAGGCGGGCCAGACCCAGTTGGAGGAAGTCACCGTGTTGTAGCGGGCGGAGGCATCGGTGGCGGCCCGATCGTAGAAACGGATGCAAAGCTGCTGACCGGGGGTGGGTACGTTTTCGAGAATTGCAAAGGGTGCGTTGACCGAATAGGTGGCGGGCTCGTTGGGATAAACGATGACCTGGTTGCTGTCCTTGGTGAAGACGGTGGTGAAGGAGAACATCCCGTCGTCATAGCCGTAACCGCTGCTCGAGTCTCCGACGGTCGTACCGAAAGTGAGGGGAATCCAGTCGCCGTTGAATGGGTGGGTTGCGTTCGAGTCGTCGAAATATCCCAGGGTCGCAAAGCTTCCGTCACCGTTGGATGGAAGGCCCGCGTCGATGGGTACTCCATCTCTGTCCAAGAGCCTGGAAGCGTTGCCACTCTCGGTCAGCGTGGACCAGTGGATGACGATCTGGGGGATGGAGGAGTGGGCGAACTGCGGCAAAAGCAGTGAAAGAAAAAACAGCCAACGAAAGAGCCAGAAAGGGCGATTCTCGCACGCGCGCGAGAAAAATTTATGCATGGGGTGTGCCCAATTTGCACTCACGCTACTCGCAACCTCTTGAGGGGTTTTGAGGCAAACTAAACGGGCTTTGTGAGACAGGGCTGAATCCCATGGATGAAATATCCCCTAATCTCATTCCAAAAGCAAGAAGTATTTCTTGAATGAAAGCGAAGGTTTCAAAAGGTCGAGGGCTGGGAATAATAACGAGTTTCGGGTTACCATCTATTAGCGCTTGAAGGGCAAATCTTACGTAATAAATTCAAAAAAAGATTCCTGCTGGAACTCTCTCCCGCTCATTCTGATCTAATGACGGTAAATAATCAGATTTTACAGTCTTTGGCCGGGAAACAAGTGGATAATGTCTATTCAAAAGACAAATACGTCTCTTTATCTATTGTCATTCAAGCTGATAGCGATTGACTGAACTTGTTTCCGTAAGATTTTTAGACCGATCTTCTCGGTTTTCTTTGAGGACTGGAAAACCCGATGAGAACTAATAAGAAGAAGCAAAACATTAGGCGTATAGAGTAGTTGTTTAGACCAGTTGTAGGGATTAATTCCGAGTGAATGTCTGGGGGGAATTATCCGAAGCACGAAAACTCCGTTCGAAGGCCCATGTAAGACTTGTCCAGACCAGGAGAAAATTGGTTCATTTTTAATTTGACGAAGAGGGCTCCTTTTAGGACTATTAATGCAAGCAATGCCCAACCCTATTTTTCGCCCTAGCAAAACACTCTTGAAGACAGCGGAATATACTTTGGTTTTCGCGATTGCATTTTCCTTCCTTTTTGTTGCCCGAAAGGCCTCATCCGTGCCTCCCAGCGGGCAAGGGCAGATAACCATTGAGGTTCAGACTTGGGATCAGATTAATAACAGTGGCAATGACGCATCGGATCCCGGTGGTTCCACTACTTTGCTCAAGGGCATCAACGCAGCAGGCTCTAGCGCAGCAGCTCTTTACCAAGGCTCCGGACCAGTTGCCAAGGATGGAGATTTGATTGAACTTGGCTTTTTCAAGCTCGACGACGGTACGGCAAATACTTCTGCCACCGATCTTTTTGCGGGGACTTGGACCCCCATCACGACTAAGACGACAATCGGTCATAAATTCGACACGACCGATTGGACTGATGGGAGCAACGCGGGGGAATTCTTTTTCGACGTAACGTTCTCAAGAGACAGTCTCAATGCATATTCCGCAAACGCGAACATCAACGTTCAGTCTGATTCTGGTCATGAAATCACCAACGACACGCCCTCTGGATTAGGTGGTACGGGTTCCGGTAATTTGTACGCTCTTGACAATGCAACCCATGGGGCAGCTTCCGGAGCCGAGGCCAGGCTGGGTATCAGGTTCTACGACATTTCGCAGACCAATAACACTGGATGGAATGGGAGCAACAAGGCTAATGCGGTGACCACTTACAACACCATCATGAATCCGAACTGGAAATGGGATGTGATCGCTAACGACACGGGAGCGGAAATGTTCGGGATTATGAATCTTCACGCCACCAATGGTAGCGTCGACTCCAACTTGAAGTTTGAATTCGACAATACGGATGCAAGAACGGCCAATATTTCCAAAATTGGTACTGGCGACAACCAACTGCTCAACGATGATTTCGTCGCAACGATCATGTATCATGACGGGAGCGGCAACCTCGACGTAAGCGATGCTGGTCTTGGCTCGATCATCGTCAGCGGCTTTGACGGCAGTGGGGAGGTTGATGGGGCCAATAACGCCAATATCTTCACTATCCATGCGGCCGCCGGGAACACCGGAGCCGACGCCTTTACTTTCTCGGGAAATATCTTTCAGGATGGATCTACCAGTAGTGACCTTACCATAGTCAAGGAGGGTGGGGGTGAGCAAATCCTCACGGGTAACGTCAATGTTGCCGACTCAACCAATACCAATACCAGTGGCGGGCTGAATATCCAGGAGGGAACCCTCAAGCTGGCGCCTGCGGCATCCAAGACCCACAAGTTCGAGTATCTCCATGGCGAGGCAGGAACGACCTTGGTTCTCGACAACTCCAATCAAGAGACTGTTGAACTCGGTTTTGCCAATACGACTTACGCCAGCTACGGGAATGCGAACCCCACCCATTCCGGAGCCGTAACCCTTGAAGGATCCAACGGAAACGTAACCATCAAGGTAGTGAGCGATACCGCAAAAACCGATGCCAACTACGGAAAGGAACAGGTGATTTCAGGTGTCGTCTCCGGAACTGAGTCACTGACCAAGTCTGGCTTGGGCCGATTGATGCTTAGTGGAACGAATACCTTCGATGGCGGAGCCACGGACGTTGTCATTAGCGATGGCACCTTGGTGGCCGCCCATGCCGATGCCTTGGGCGGAGCCAACACCAAGGTCGTCATCAACAAGGGCAAACTGGAGATCGGTGATGGCAACAACGGTGCCGTAACCCTCCATACCGGCACCAACATAGAGGGGTCGGCCTCAGGCAAGAGTATGGTAGGAGGGGATGGTACGATAAATGCCCTCACCGTTGGATCGGCTACCGCTGAGGTAGACGTAATTTCCCCGGGACGCGGGATTTCATCCTCCCTCACCTCGAACACTTCTCGACAACAAGTGACTTTGGGCACGGGTGATGCCCAAAAGGCTACCGGTGACCTGACCGTGACCAATCTTACTTTCAA
>DLRY01000082.1:0-337 GCA_002500665.1 Opitutia bacterium UBA7876 | reverse complement strand
GACGGAGGGGTCTACGACTGGGAAATTTCCGATTTCTCCGGATCCGGCGGCGATGGCTGGGACGTTCTGCAATTTAATTCACTTACTTTTGATTCTTCTGGCAGTTTTACAATCAACATTCTCAGTGTAAAAGATTCCGATGGCTCTGCGGGAGCAGCTTCCAATCTTGCTCTTCATGACGTTACCGCTGGTTCTAGTGGAGGCATTAAGTTCCTAGACGGTCCGAGTCATGGAGACATTACTTGGGGTGCGATTTCCAATCCGGGTAGTAGCGGTTGGAATCAGGTAGACAGTTTCTTCGCCTTGAATGAAGGAGCTTTCAAATATCACAACGGCA
>DLRY01000027.1:71865-73456 GCA_002500665.1 Opitutia bacterium UBA7876 | reverse complement strand
CCCGGTTCCTGTGGCGGCATGTACACCGCCAACACCATGTCCTCGGCCATCGAGGCCCTCGGCATGAGCCTGCCGGACAGCTCGGCTCAGTTGGCCGTCTCTGAGGAAAAGCGACAGGATGCCAAGGACGCAGGAGCGGCGGTCGTCCACTTGATTGAGAAAAACATCAAGCCCCGCGACGTCATGACCAGGAAGGCTTTTGAAAACGCCATTACGGTCGTCATCACCCTGGGTGGATCGACCAATGCCGTCCTTCACCTGCTGGCAATGGCCCATGCCGCCGAGGTCCCGCTCGACCTAGACGACTTCACGGAGATCGGCAAGCGGGTTCCCCTTCTTTGCGACCTTAAGCCGAGCGGCAAGTACAACATGTCCCATTTCGTCCGGATCGGCGGGCTTCGCCCACTCCTGCAAACCCTTCTGGAGAAAGGGCTTCTTCACGGCGACTGTATGACTGTGACCGGCCGGACCCTGGCCGAGAATCTCGAGGGAGTGAAGCCCTACGCCCCCTACCCCGACGGCCAGGACTTGGTCCGCCCCTTCGACGACCCCGTCAAGAAAGATAGTCACCTGAGAATCCTCTACGGGAATTTGGCCCCGGACGGCGCCGTGGCCAAGATTACAGGCAAGGAAGGCCTTCGCTTCTCGGGCAAGGCCATCGTCTACGAATCAGAGGAAGCATCTCTCCGCGGTATTCTCGACGGTGAAGTGGAAGCCGGGCACGTGGTGGTAATCCGTAACGAAGGCCCAGTCGGAGGTCCCGGCATGCGGGAAATGCTCTCGCCCACCGGAGCCATCATGGGCAAGGGACTGGGTAAGGAGGTCGCCCTCATTACGGATGGCAGGTTTTCCGGCGGCAGCCATGGATTCGTGGTTGGGCACGTTACCCCCGAGGCCGCAGTCGGAGGACCCATCGGGCTTCTCGTGAACGGAGATCCGATTACCATAGACGCCGAAAACAACCAGCTGACCCTCGACCTCCCGGAAGCGGAGATCAGAAAACGCAAGGATGCCTGGAGTCAGCCCCCCCCTAAGGAGGAAAGAGGAGTGTTGGCCAAGTATGCGAAGCTCGTGAGCTCGGCATCTAGGGGAGCCATAACGGACGGGTTTTAACAACTATGAACAAAGAACTATACCTCGCATTCGACGACGCCGATTTCCAGGCTGATTTTTCCTTTGTGGACTTTCCGGCTTCCTACTTGGATTCAATGGCCCAACCCGCCGCCCAAGCTCTTGCATCCATGAAGGAACTGGAGCAAGGCTCCATCGCCAACCCCGATGAGGAGCGAATGGTAGGCCACTACTGGCTACGGGCCCCCGAGATGGCCCCGGACGATGAAATCGCAGGGATGATCAGGGACACGGTTGCCCGGGTCAAGGACCTGGCTGACCAAGTTCACGAGGGAACTCTGCAAGCCCCCGCCGGCCCCTTCACCGATCTACTCATCATCGGCATCGGGGGATCGGCCCTTGGCCCTCAGTTCGTAGGCAAGGCGCTGGGTCATCCGGACCGCGATAAGATGAGGGTTCATTTCTTCGATAACACCGATCCGGACGGGATCGACCTAACCCTCTCGGAAATAGGATCGAG
>DLRY01000027.1:70792-71480 GCA_002500665.1 Opitutia bacterium UBA7876 | reverse complement strand
GAAACGGGATGCTGGAAGCGGAAAACGCCTTCTCTTCAAAGGGACTGGACTTTTCCCGGCAAGCCATTGCCATTACCGGGGAAGGCAGCAAGCTGCACCGCCACGCTACAGAGGGGGGATGGCTGGACTTTCTCCCCATGTGGGATTGGGTAGGCGGCAGGACGAGCGAAACGGCCGCCGTGGGTTTGATGCCTGCCGCCCTGCAGGGAATCGACGTCGATCAATTGCTGGAAGGAGCGAAAAAAATGGACGAAATTACCCGAGAGAATAATTTCAGGAAAAACCCCGCCGTCATGCTAGCCCTTTCCTGGCACTACCTGACCGACGGGAAGGGAAGCAGGGACATGGTCATCCTTCCCTACAAGGACCGCCTCGAGCTTTTCGCCAAATACCTCCAGCAGCTCGTGATGGAGTCCCTCGGCAAGGAGAAGAACCTGCTTGGGGAAATCGTCCACCAGGGAATTGCGGTCTACGGAAACAAGGGCTCCACTGATCAGCACGCCTACGTCCAGCAACTGAGGGAAGGCGTCCCTAATTTCTTCGCAACCTTCATCGAGGTCCTCAGGCACAGGGACGGGGACGGTCCCGCCGTTGATGGAGACGGCATGACCTCAGGGGACTACCTGCACGGCTTCTTTCTCGGGACCCGTGACGCCCTTTATGAAAAGGACCGCAAGTCGGTCACTCT
>DLRY01000027.1:19597-70411 GCA_002500665.1 Opitutia bacterium UBA7876 | reverse complement strand
GCCGTCGGCCTCTATGCTTCCCTCGTCGGAATCAACGCCTATCACCAACCGGGGGTCGAGGCAGGGAAGAAGGCTGCTGCATCCGTTCTCGAGGTGCGAAAATCCGTCGTCAAATCCCTCTCGTCCAACAAGGGCGAGCGAAGGTCAGCCGCCCAAATTGCCTCCGGACTTGGGATACCCGATAAGGAGCAATGGGTATTCAAGATTCTCGAGAGCCTAGTCGCCAATTCGCCCGATTCATATGGGCGGGCAAAGGCCGAGCATCCGCTTGAGGATCTCTTCCATACTCTCTAGTCTAGCACGTTGGAAGGAGGCTTCTTGGGGGGCGGTTTACCCGTCGGCTTGGGAGGTGGACGAGATGCGAGCAGAGCGGCCCGACCTAGGTCGTTGACGGTCCAGAGGGCAAGAGTGCAATCGGTATCGGGTCCGCGCAGAATGGGCTTCCATCCGGCGGGAAAATTGCGCTTGCCGGCTAACTCACGGGCCGCGAGATAGGTCGCGAAGCTATCCTCGAACACCTCAAACTGGAGGTAGTGGGTCTTGGGGGTAATGCCCTTCAATGCGGCCAGGTACCTTGAGCCCGGCTTGGCAAGTGCTTTCTCGTCCTCCCCGGCGGGAGGTTTTTTGCGGAGGTCGAAAATGACCCTCTTGTTTCCATCGATCCGGGGGATTGCCTGAAAAAAGGGGTCGCCGGGCTTGGCCTTGGAGAAGTGAGAGATGATCTTCTTGCCGTCGTACTCCTTGGCCTTGTTGGGCTTGATACCCGCTTTTTGCAATTCTTGAGTCACCCGGCCGACCAGGCGCTGGTCGTCGAGCGGATAGATTTTTCCATCCCGGCAAAGAAACCGAAAAGGCTTGGCCTTGGGAGGAGCCGGCTTGGGATCGGGGAGGCTCACGTCCTTGCTCAGGCTTTGGGAGGGCCTGGATGCCTTGGACAATAGGCCCTTTAACTTTTTTACCTTAACCTCAATCGCCTTCCTGTCGTTATCGAGCTTTGTTTTTTCCTTTCGCAAGTTCTGTACTTTTGGAGGTGCGGGAGGCATTGCCTTCTTTTTCGCCGCCAGTTCCTTCTCCAATTTCGAAATTTCCTGAATCAATTGCGCTTGCTCCTTATTTTCGGATGCAAGCTTGAGCTGGATCTTTTTCTTTTCCTCAAGCAGAGTTTTCTTTTGATCCTCAAATTGCTTCATGGCCAATTCCATCAATTCATCGGCATTTTCCTTTTTCCTCTCGTCGACAATTCGATTGACCGCGGAATCGGCTCCCAACTGGACGACGATGAGGAGTATGATCAGGATTCCAACGACCGTGGTGATGGTATCGAGAAGCGAATCCAGGCTTCCGGCATCGTCTTTTCTTTTTCTCTTCATGATCCCGAAAAAAGCGATAGGTCGATTTCCCCTTCCCCATCGAGGGGAAGCTGACCGTATTTACAGCCTTGCTGAGCGCATACCCTGCTGGCCTGCGACCAGGCGGAGGTTCCCTTCCCGCGAATAAGGAAAATGACGTAGCGAGCCGAGGGATCGGGTCTCTTGGCCTTGCGGGCATCCTCGTATTTACGGGCAATTTGCTGAGAGGCCCTGGACAACTGAGTGGTTTGGACCTTGATCTCCTTTCCATTCTTGTCCTTGAGCGTAATGAACAGGCCGTCTCGTTTTACGTAGCGGGCGTCCATGGGAGTACCCTGAGAACTGACCCACTTTCTATAGGGGGCTTCCCGGGCAACCTTCTTAATGAGGTTCTGGAACTTCGCATCCTTGGAAATCTGTGAGGTTTTCAGCTCGAAACTGACCTTGGCACCCTCATAAACCCGGAGACCCTCCGCCCGGCACTCGATAAAGGTGGGCTCCAAGTCTCCACCTACTCCGGACCCACTCTGCCTGACCACCATGGTGGCGAATTTTTCAGGATCTTTCATCAACTCCCATTCCTCTTCCGCCTCTTCCAGATCTTTCATCAACTCAGCCAAGTCATCCTTCATCTTGACTACTTGACCTTGCAGAGCCTGACTTTCCTTTTTTGCCAAATTCCTCTTCTCCGCTTCCTTGGCAACCTTTGCAATTTCCTGCCTCAACTGCTCCTTGCGCTTGGGGTCGAGAGGTTTTTTAGGGTTGGCCTTGATCGATTTGATCTCTTGACGCAGTTTCTCGAGTTCCTTCTTTTGCTCAGCAATCTTCTTCTTAAACTCCTCATCATCATCCAATGCGGTCTCGATCTTCTCGTTAACCGCCTCCGGATCGATCTGGGCAATGACGATCGCCGTAATCATCAGGGTCAGGATCCCGATGACGCAGGCCAGAATGCTCAAGAACGGAAACAGAGAAATCTGCAGGTCGTTCTTTTTCTTTTTCAAATCGGACGGCCCCTTGCAAGTGAAGATTAGGTACTACGCAGTTCTATTCCCGACCATCTTCCCCGATCGAATTCTGCATGAGGTGGTTGAACTGGGAAGCGATTTGCGTCATCTGCTGAGCCACCACGCTTTGCGATTCCTGAATTTGCAAAAGATACGCCTGCAAGTTTTCGGTCCTTTGCACAAAGGAGGCGTCGGCCGACTGAGATGGATCACCTGAAACCACCCCCTCCATGGGCTCGCGCAACCTCTTGAGGAAGTATTCGTTGCAGTACTCATCCACCTTGTTCAGAAGATCCTCCTCGTTCTTTTGCATCACGCTGGTGGGGAACATCACGCATAAGCTGAAGGCCAGGGAAACTAGGGTGGTATCGAACGCCTCGCTCAAGCCACCCGTTACCTGGCCGAGCTTTTCCTTGATCTTCTCGATGTCGGAGGCGGCTCCCATATCCCCCCCAAAACTCGATACCGCTTCGCTTATGCCCAGGACCGTCCCGATAAAACCGAGGATGGGAATCGCCCAGATGAAGACCTTTATGAGGACGTAGCTCGAGTCCACCATGGTGGCGTCGATCTCGGACTGAGACTTGAGCATGTCGGCAGTCTCGGAGTGGTTTTTCCTGACCCCGAAATGCTCCAGCCCGCGAAGGATTCGGGTAAGGAGGAAGCTCTGTCTGGGATCGAAGCCCAGCCTCTTGATGTGGGCGTCGAAATGGGGAAGGAACTCAACGCGTATCTCGGGGGCAATGTCCTCCGGTAAGAGCTTGAACTGCATGACGTTCTGCTGGCTCTTCAACTTTCGGGACTTCACCCATAGAATGGCGAAGGACCAGCAGGTAAGGTAGGTCAGTACGAAAGGCACCCATCCCCTTTCGTAGAAGTAGTCATAGAAGATCCTTGTCGAATCGGAAAGCTTGAAAACAAGGAGGAATGCGTAGAAGGCAACTTCCAAGCCCAATCCTATGCCGGCGGTCAGGGCCATGTTTACGGATGTTGCGGAGGCGTTGTCGAACTTGCCCATCTCGTCGAAGCTGCGCTGCATCAGGTTTACCTGCATCGCTCTCTCCTTCGCCCTGGCAGGTACCTTTCCCATATTCTTGTTTGTCTTGGGCATAATATGGTCCAAAGGATACGATATCTGAGCTATCCTTGGCAAGTCTTGCCGTGGGAGAAGGAGCAGGACGTCATGAGTCGATTCGAACCGCTCCCGCCCAATCGACCGCTAACGGTTTCAGACCAACTCGAGCAAAAAGGTTATGCCCTAAAAATGAGTTTTTGGTTGAACCCCGGTCGGTTTTAAATCAAGTAACCATAAATGTCGGAGACCTTAAACAAAGACGGGACTCCCAGAAAAAAAGGGAGTGGAAAGACCAAGGGAGCGGGCTGTTTCTCTCAAGTCAGTTGGTCTACCCTCAAGAATTTCGTCGCCGACGACGTCAAGATTCCCGTCAGTCGGGTCTGGCTCAGGAGCCTCGGCGCCCTTCCCGAAAAACAACTTGCCCCCGTCAAGCTGTCCACCGTCCCAAAACGGCTCCCGCCTCCGAAACAACCTTTGCCAAAGACGAATAAACTCCCGGCTGTCGAGAAGCAGTCCGAGGTATCGGACGACCAAGAGTACGAGCCCCCTCCTCTCTTTGCAACCAATCCCAGGGAGTTCTACGAATATTGACCTGAAGTCGTCCCATGGAGGGACCGACCGGGCAATGCCCCCGAAAAACGTCGGCAGCAGACGCGAAAGCCGGCTTTAGGGCAAAGGAGCAGGAGCGAACGGATCAGCCGGCAAGGGAGGGAGCTCACCTTCCTTCTCCTCCATGGGAGGAAGTTCGGGCGCTACCTCGGCACCCTCCGCTGCATCCGGAGGATCGTTGGGCAATGCAGGAGGATCGTTGGGCAATGCCGGGGGCGGATCCGGTTCAGTCAGGGAACCGGGAAGCGCGCCAGGGAGAGGCTCAAAGGGTGAAACAGTCGGCTCCACGGGCTGACCGGAAGGAAGGGGCGGCAGGCCATCGATGGGCGGCAGTCCGCCTTCACCCGCCGGCAAGGCTGGCAGGGGGTCAACAGGAGGCAATCCGGCATCACCCGGCGGCAACGGCGAAAGACCGTCCGCCGTTGCGTCAGTCGGAAAGCCTACCGGTTCAGGAAGTTCAGGCGCAGGAAAGGGCCCGGGAAGGGTGCTTGCTTCCGGCAACTCAATGGGACTGTCCAGTCCGAGAGGAGGACCGGAAGCAGCCTCCTTTTCCTCTTGGCGGGGTATGGAAACCGCAGTGGAAGGCGCGGCTTCCAGGTCCTCGATCTTCCTGTCCCTTTCCCACCAGTCTCGAAAGACGAGAGTTCCGTCCTCCTTGTATTCCTGAACGGCGCCCCACTTGACGCCCCCGACCTTGGGCACCAGAAGCCTCCTCTCATGGTCGTAGTGATTCCTGGCAACCCATGCCTTTTCGATTTTCGAGACCGCCTTCAAATTCAGTTCTTCCGAGGAAGGCCTATACTGGTATGCGGCCTGGTTCCCGCAGGATCCGAAAAAGAGGAGCAGTACCAAGGGCAGACAAGGCAGCCCTCTGCCGGTGATGCCCATGAGGGCGTGTGTTTGGGTCTTTGAATTCATCATTTTATACTGGAAAGGATTTTTAATTTGTCGTTCCTGTTGCTGTAGCATTCGATTTCTCCGGTCATTCTGTTGCAGCGGTAAATCAGCTTTTCACTTTCATCGCACAGGAACTGGTACTTGTATTGGGGAGAGTTCTTCTCAATTTCAAGGAGGGATTGCTGGAAAAGAAACTCAACCCTCTCATAGTCAATTTTATCGGGAATGGGGATTGAGCCGGCAAGCTCCGCACGAAATTCTCTGAGGTTTTGCTCCATCAACCGATCAATCACTTGGGGATCAATCGGATGACCGGGCAAGGGAGTATTGTCGTACACGATAGAGACGGGGGTTTGGGCGGGAAGAGGCGACTGAGAAGTATCGTTACCCTCGGGCGATGGCTTTTGCGATCGATTTTCAGAAGGACAACCGGCCCAGAAAAGAGTGGACGTGGCAACGACCGCAGGGACGAGAAAAACCCTCGCGATTCCTTTTGGTGACCATGCCTTCATCTCGATAATATTCGACGATCTTGCCCCTTTCGTCAACATCTGGCTTCCAAAATCCGCGTTTATGCCTTGATTGCGAGTCAACAAAGACTATCCATGCCTGTATGAACGACACAGTCAGATGGGGCATATTGGGGACCGGCCGCATTGCGAGGGCTTTCGCCGAAGGTCTGAGACACGTCTCGAACGGGAAGCTCGAGGCCATTGCCTCTCGAACGATGGAAAGCGCCCGGCGTTTTGGCGATGAATGGAACGTCCCCAGGGCGTTCGAAAGCTACCAAGCCCTTGCGGAGTCGGATGAGGTGGATGCCGTCTACGTCGCGACTCCCCACACCGGTCATGCGGAGTATTCCATTCTTTGTCTGAAGAACGGAAAGGCGGTGCTTTGTGAAAAGCCCTTCGCCGTCAACGCCTCTCAAGTGGCGGCCATGATCGAGCAGGCGCGCCAAAGCAAGATACTGCTGATGGAGGGAATGTGGTCGCGCTTCCCTCCGCTTATGGACGAGATCAGGAGCCTTCTCGCCTCAGGCCGACTGGGAGAAATCCGCACCTTGCAAGCGGACTTCGGCTTCAAACCCGCATCGAGGGACCCTGATGGGCGGCTTTTAAATCCCGACTTGGCGGGAGGATCCATGCTGGACGTAGGCATCTACCCCATTTCCCTTTCCTCCATGGTCATGGGACTTCCGGAATCCTTTGTTTCCGAATGGTACAAAGGAACAACCGGGGTGGACGAACAGGCTTCCTACGTTTTCAAGTACGCGAACGGAAGCATGGCCCTTCTTCATTCCTCCTTGGAATCGGAAACCCGACAAGAAGCCTTCATCTCGGGAACGGAAGGCAACCTGCGCATACACAAGCAATGCTGGAAGCCGCAGAAAATGACCATCTTTCATTCACAGTCCGGCGTATCCGAGAGCGTGGAGATGCCCTTCGAGGGCAACGGCTTCAACTACGAGGCGGAGTCCTTTGGAAACCTTTTGCTTGAGGGGGAACTGGATAGTCCCATCATGCCCCTTGAGGAAAGCCTTCGAATCATGTGCTTGATGGACGAGATCAGGAGCGCCTGGGGTTTGAGGTATCCGATTGAGAAATAAATCAAGAAGACTTCCCTCCCTCCTCGGGCCTTTCGTACCAAAAGGAACAGAGTTTTCTAGATCGGATCGCCAATGGGAAAACCAAAAGCAGGAGCATGGAAAGAAAAATGCTCGGGCCTGAATGCCAGAGGAGTTTGCGGGAAGAAGTAACGACAGGGTTCTCGGTGAGGATTCTGAAACTCGTTCCGGTCCGACGGCAAAAGGCCTTGGCTTTGCGGGAAAAAAAGATTTCCTCCCCCGCATAGAGTTTTTCAGGGAAGCCGCTACAAGCCCGAAAAACATCCTTTCGGCAGAAGATGAAACTGCCTGCGGCAAGCTTGAAAGTCCTGGAAACCCAATTCCAAAACCTAGGCAAAAGCAACCCGAGGAAAGCCTTACCGTGAATTTGATCGAAACGGAGGATCGAGCCACCTGCTCCGGCTTTCCCCAAAGACATTAACTCATAGGCTTCGAAAAAGGTTTTTTCCGGCACGATGGTATCCGCATCCACGAAGAAAAGCAGTTCACCACTGGCTTCTAGAGCACCGCGGTTTCTGGCCTTGCCGATCCCTCTTTCCTTCTCGAAGGTCACGCGGGCACCCTTGGACGTCGAAACTGCTGCGGTTCGATCGGTAGAGTTATTGTCGACGACGATTATTTCGCCCTTTGCGTCCGGTAACCCTGCCATGCAGCGGGAAAGAGAATCCAAGGTATCCGGGAGATAACTCTCCTCGTTGTAGGCAGGCAGAACGATCGAGTAGTCCATTTCTCGGGCGAACCCCGCTTACGAGCAAAACCCAAGTAACGCAGGAGGTCGAACTAACGTGGAAACTTCTTAGCTCTCCTGTTGACGCCGAAGGACAGACCGGACACCCAGCCCTCCAGCCTAGCCGAAGAACGGCTCCCGTATTCATCACAGTCTCCGTCGGGGGTCAAGGGATTGGCTCCCGAAATGTCATCCGCAATCTGATCGAGGGTCGGCAACTTTTCACCGTTTCCGGAAAGAGTCTTGTGCAAAAGGGCAAGGCGATCTAGCTCGAGTTGACGGGAAAGACCGGCCAAGGTCCTACGGAACTGGGCAACCTCTCCATCGTCGCTCCCTCCACGGGCGGACGAACCATTAGCCGGCGGAGCGGAAGAAGCGGCGACTTGACCATCTTGAGCGGGGGAAGAGGGCTCATCAGGAACCGAAGCTGGGGGAGTAGTCGAAGGCGGGGCAGAAACCGAAACCTCCTCTCCCGAATCACCAAAATCATCCACCGAGAAGCTCTGCTCGCTGCTGTCGACGGACTGATCGTTTGAAATCTCGGGTGGGATCCCACCTTCCACAACGCCTGCATCCTCATCACTCAAGCCATCGCTGGCATCTTCAAGCTCAGGATCAGCCATCAAGTCGGCCAATTCCTTGTCGTTCAAATCTTCGGATGGGGATGAGGTCACGGTGAGGGGTAAAGGGAAAACTTTACGGTATAAAAGGTCGCTGGCAAGTAATAATTAAAAGCAAGGCGGGGCAAACAGAACTTAAGTTTTCGGGACTTTTACAGGTTCAACGAGTCTGGTTCGATTCGTCCAGATCGTCCAAGAGGCTTATTTTCCCGCTTCGGGTAAGCAATATTTTCTCCGATTCCTCGAGCGAAGGGGGTCCAAGACCGGATTCGTCGGATAGCATGAACTCGAGGTAAGAATAGCGATCCTGGACCAAGCCGAGGCGGGCACGGAACGGGATTGCGGTCCGATCACTGGCCTTTTCGGCAAGGAATTCCATCCCATCCCGCAATCCATCGGCATAACCGGCATCAATAAAGATGCCCTTGCCCGAAGGCACTTTGTTTCGCACGAGCACCTCCTTCTTATCGGCATAGTGCATATGGAAAGGTTTTTTCACCTCGGCGGAAAGCCTCTCCTTCTCCGAGTGAAAACTCTCTTCAGCGGACCTTCTCCTGGTCTCCAGCAGGGCTAGGCTGGCGGCGACGGCATCTGCTTTTTGCTTCTGGGCAGCTAGATCCGCCTCCAGTTGCTTGATCGACCCCTCTAAGACTTCCCCGCGCTCGGTGAGAGGCCTGGACTGAATCTCTATATCTTGCAAGGGAGCGCTGGCATCAGCCAATTCCTTGCCTAGGGTCTCCAGCTCAACCTCCGCATCTGCAATTTGCTGGTCCAACTCTTCCGACTTCGGCTGGCTCGCCTCCTGCTCGATCTCCAATTTTTCCTTTGCGGAAGTGGCATCGTTAAGCCTCTGGGTAAAGGCGCTGGAGGAGCGTGAAACCTCAAGCTCGAGTTGTTCGGAAGCGTTCTTGTCGGCCGCCATCTTGACCTTGAGATCGGCAAGGTCCTTCTCGGCGGAACTTATCTGCACGGAAAGTGAATTGGTAGAGGTGGGACTGAGGATAAAGTATGCCCCCAAACCGACGACCGACGCCAAGGCGATTATTCTAAAGATAAATAAGATCAAAGCTCTTGTACTTTCTTAGATCCAAGGGTTTGCCATAGAGAGGAATGATCATCGCAACACTGTTCTTGGTCGAGACTTGGTTAACCTTGATTCGGCAAATATTTCTGCCATCCGCCCGTACGGTAAAGGTCATGCCCTTCTCGATCCCCCGGTCTCTCCCCGCGGGAAAGCCCAAAAAACCTGCCTGCAAGTCAAACTCGACGTTGGATACGGAGACCTTTTCTCCCCTCTCCAGCCAAGGCCTAGAATAGAGGTAATTCTGCAATTCCATAAGGGTCAGGGAAAAATGTTGCTTGTAGACCTTGGTAATGGATTCATAGGTCGTCAGCGTTCTCTCCCCCTCCACTTGCCTTTGCCTTTCACCCTCGATGGCGGTCTGAAGTTCCGAAACCTTGTCCTCCATCACGGGCAGGGTCGAACTGAATTGAGTCAACCGGTTTTGCGCGTGCTCGACCTCTTTTTGAACCGCCGCAATGGATTTTTTGGCTTCCTGAAGATCCACGGCCAGCTGCTCGATCTTGCCCTCTTTTATCTTCAAGGCCTCCCGCTGGCCTTCAACCTGCAGGGTTATGCCCTCGAGATCTTTCTCGGCGGATTCCGCGGCATCCTTTTTCCTGTCCCTCAGAGAAGTCAGAGTCTGGAGGTTTTCCTTCGACTTCTTGGCCGCCTCATCCATCTGCTCCTTGAGTTCCTTCGAGTCCTTTCGCTTCGCTTCAAGGGCTGACTCAAGCCCCGTAATGGCGGAATGGAATGAAAAGGCCTTCCACGCCCCCGCCGCAAGGACTCCGAGCGTCAGAAAAAGCAAAAAAACCGAAAACTTACTGTTCTTCACGAGTAAATTCTAGAGGGGTGGCAGAGGGTCGAAGGGAGGAGGTTCGGCCCCTAGATCGGGGTTCTCATCAAGGGGCGGAAGCACGGAATCAAGACCGGGATCGGGAAGGGAGGGAGCCTCGGGCAAGACCGGCGCCTCGGGCAAGGGAGCGAAAGGCAAACCGCCATCGCCGCCCGAGGTTTCGCCCGGGACCTCGATTCCTTCGGGAAGAAAGGGTGCGGGAAGAGAATCGTCCTCGTTTTCACCCGTTTTTCCCTCCGCTTTACCGGCGTCGCCGCCAGTAGCCTCATTCTCCATCTGCTCCGCCCGCATCCTGAGCCTTTCCTTTTCCGCAGCACGCCACCTGGCAAGACGCTGAACATCCATGTTCTCGCGGTATGCCGGCAGCAAATCCTGACTCGGTATGGGCCGCCCGGTCCAATAGCGGTCGAAATCCACCCTGCCCCGCTCGTCGCGTCCCCAGCTCCTTCCCCGCATCCTGCTGTCATGGGTCGAAACCAGCCTGCGGTTGCCATAATCGTAGGTGAACCTAGCTTCCCAGCACTGGTGTACCCTAGCCGTCCCGAACTCTTTTGCGGGACCGCATGAAGAGCACAACGCCAAACAAAGGGCGAGCAGGTAAAGAGGGATTCTGCCTATCACTTGGGTATACTAGTTGAAACTTCTCCCAAATGGCAAGTGTTCCGTCAAAATTCATCCTCCGGGCTTCAAATTGACGTCCAGTCGAGTCAATAGTCCTTTTGAGCGGAGTCCAACCAGATCGTGACGGGGCCTTCGTCGACCGCATCTATCTGCATGTCTCCGCCGAATTCACCCGACGAGACCGGTCCCTTACATTCCTTCTTCAAGCCGTCCACAAATTGCTCGTAGAGGGAACGGGCCTTATCTGGTTCGGCGGCCCGGTTGAAGGAGGGCCGGAAACCCTTCCTCAAGGTCCCGAAGAGGGTAAACTGACTGATTACGAGGATTCCGTCCTCGTCGCCCAAAGGCTCGTTCATCCTTCCCTCCTCATCCGGAAAAAGCCTTATCCCCAAGACTTTCTTGAGCAACCATCGCAAGTCCGCTTCTTCATCCGCCCGTGCAACCCCAAGGAAGAGCAAGAGCCCTCTATTTATTTCACCTACTTTGTGGTCGGCAACGCGTACTTGCGCATGGGAGACCCTGCGAACCAGACACCTCATAGGATGTGTTGATCAGGGGATGCGGGCCCTGCAGTCGGGCGAAGGGTGTTATCGTAGTCGCTCTACTCCTCGGCCACTGCTTCCATCACTTCGGACGCCGCTTGGGCGGCCAGAGGAGTGGAAAGGTAACGCTCGCCGCAACTCGCCCCCACAACCACGATCTTCTTGCCGGCCATCTCCTGCCTTTGAGCTACCCTAAGGGCCGCAACCACTGTTGCGCCGGTAGAAATACCTCCAAGGACCCCCTCCTCCAGACTGAGTCTCCTGGCCATCTCAAAGGCATCGTCGCTGTTGACTTGCTCGACCTCGTCCACGATGTCCAGGTTCAGGTTCCTAGGAACGAATCCGGCTCCAATGCCCTGAATCTTGTGAGGACCGGGCTTAACCTCTTCCCCATTTCTGGTTTGAGTGATTACGGGGCTTTCCTCGGGCTCGACGGCAACGGCGAGCATATCCGGGTTTCTTTCCTTGATTACCTCGGAGACACCGGTAATCGTTCCTCCGGTTCCTACACCGGAGACGAAGCAATCCACTTGGCCTTCCATCGCGGACCAGATCTCCTCTGCGGTAGTCTTGCGATGAATGGCGGGGTTGGCGGGGTTGTTGAACTGCTGAGGCATGAAGGCTCGGGCACCGTGATCCTCCACGAGCTGATTAGCCTTGGCGATTGCTCCTCCCATTCCCTTGGGTCCGGGGGTCAGTACGATCTCGGCTCCAAGAAGGCGGAGTAGAATGCGTCTTTCCTTGGACATGGTCTCGGGCATGGTCAGTATACACTTGTAGCCCTTGGCGGCGCATACGAACGCAAGGGCGATCCCAGTGTTGCCCGAAGTCGGTTCAATTACTACGCTGTCGGGGCTGAGGCTTCCGTCCTGCTCCGCAGCGGAAATCATGGCGGCACCTATCCTGTCCTTGACGCTGGCCAATGGGTTGAAAAATTCGGACTTAAGAAAAACCTGCGCATCACAGCCGTCGGTAACCTTAACCAGTTCGACGAGGGGAGTACGCCCAATGGATTCGATAATGTTCATTTTTTTGTGTATTGGGGGGGATTGTTGTTGGGAAAGTTACCTTCTCCTGTTTCTCGGCCCGAAACTACGGATGGGAGCGTTTCTGTTTACCTCCGCATTTTTCAGGCGGTAGACGATCCTGGCCTTTTCAAGGTCTTGCGTGCTCATTTCCATTTTAACGATGTCGCCAACCGTGATCTTGATGAAGTGCTTGCGCAATTTGCCCGAGATATGGGCAAGCACCTGATGCCCGTTCTCGAGCTCGGCACGAAACATGGTACTGGGAAGGACGGCGGTTATTTTGCCTTCTACTTCGATGACTTCTTCTCCTGACATATGTGCAAAGTCATAATCACATCAAGTTGACAAGCTAAGTCAAGTAAGTCCTTCCATCCGGCGAACAATAACAATAACATAAAACCGATCATGAAAAAGTCCATCGAATGCCCTTTTCAGAAAGTGTTCCCCTCCCAACTGGAGAAAGGGGATCTTTTCTTCATGCAATTGGCTTACAACGAGGCGGTCAACGCCTGGACCCGCGACGAGGTTCCGGTGGGCGCGGTCATTGCCATGGGGGAGGAGGTCGTCGCATCCGCCTTTAATGAGACCAGAACCCAGAGCGATCCGAGCGCCCACGCCGAAATGATCGCAATCACCATGGCCGCCAAGTCGGTGGGCGACTGGAGGCTCAACGACTGCAGGCTATACGTAACCAAAGAGCCATGCCCGATGTGTGCCGGGGCTACCGTCATGTCGCGTCTCGGGGAAGTGCATTTTGCGGTGGACGACCCCAAGATGGGAGCCCTTGGCGGGGCGACCTCCCTCCACGAGCTTCCCTTCTCGAACCACAAGCCCAAGGTATTCCGGCAAACCATGGAATTGGAGTGCAGGGAAATGCTGCAGGCTTTCTTCAAGCTTCAAAGAAAGTCGACATAAGGACCACTTGTCTTGCTTGACCTCATGGCTGGAAAGGGTTGGGATAACACTTTTCCAATTCCAATCACGATTCTACAATGGCCTACACACTACCAGATCTCGATTATTCTACCGATGCCTTGGAACCTCACATTGACGGCAGGACCATGGAGATTCACCATGGGAAGCACCACCAAGCCTACGTCAACAACCTCAACGCCGCCCTCGATGGGAACGATTCCCTTCTCTCCATGGATGTGGACTCCCTCATAGCCGACTTGTCCTCCGTCCCCGAGGAAGCCAGGCAAGCCGTACGCAACAACGGAGGCGGGCATTCCAACCACACGTTTTTCTGGAAGTGCCTTTCCCCCCAAGGGGGTGGACTCCCCCAAGGGGAACTTGCCGCTGCCATCGACTCCGCCTTCGGTAATTTCGATTCCTTTAAGGAGGCCTTCGCCAAGGCCGCCATGACTCGCTTCGGGTCCGGTTGGGCTTGGCTCGTCAAGAGAACGGATGGCAGCCTTTCCGTCACCTCGACGCCAAATCAGGATTCTCCCCTCATGGAGGGGGTGGCGGATGAAATCGGTCGTCCCATCGTAGGGCTCGACGTCTGGGAGCACGCCTACTACCTCAATTACCAGAATAGGCGTCCGGACTACGTGTCCGCCTTCTGGAGCGTGGTGGACTGGAACAAGGCTCTGGAGCTCTTCGAGCAATAAGCGACTAAATGGTGGCTTGCGCCGTCAAGCCCTCCCGCTCTCTTCGCAAGGTCTATCGCGGAGTGAGTCCTTGCCACGAAACCAAATCACGGATAGGATGGTTCCCGATTTGAGCGACATAGAAGAATACAAGTACAGAGCATTCATTACCTACGCTCACAAGGACGAGGAAAGGGCTAGGTGGCTGAGAAGAAAACTCGAGTCTTTCCGCGTACCCAAGCATCTTGTTGGAGAATCAGGTGACTTCGGCAAAGTCCCAGAACGCCTCTACCCTATTTTCCGCGACCGGGACGAACTTGCCGGAGGGGCCCAGCTAGGACCGCTCATCGAGCAGGCCTTGGTCGATTCCTCCCACCTAATCATCCTCTGTTCGCCACAGGCCGTTAGATCGCGCTGGGTCAACGAGGAAATACGCATGTTCAAGGCCATGGGCAAGAGCGACAGGGTTCTTTGTCTGGTTCTCTCCGGAGAACCTATGGTCGAGGATCTGCATGGTGACAGCGAGAAGGAATGTCTTCCCTTGGCGGCCCGTCGCGAAGTGGATTCCAACGGGCTTATAACTGACCAGACACACGAGCCCGCGGCAGCCGACTTGCGTGAGACCGGGGACGGGCAAAAGGACGCCCTACTAAAGATCATCGCAGGGTTGCTGGGTCTCGGACTGGATGACCTTAAGCAAAGACACCTCATTGCCAAGCAGCGCCGGATGGCACGCATTGCTTCGGTTTCCGCCTTTCTAGCATTCTCCGCGATTGCCTTGGCTGCCTATGCCTTCTACCAGCAGAGCCAGGCATCCATCGAAAGAACCAATGCGGAGATAGAGCGGCGGGCCACCGCCGATGAACTGGCCAAGACGCAGGCTATTACGAATTTCGTCCAGAATCTCTTCTTCTCGCTCGATCCGGAGCACACTGCCCGCAAGGACACGGAACTGATCAAGACGATGCTTGACCAGGGCTCCAAACGGGCCGGCAACGAGCTCTCCGGCGAGCCGGAAATCGAGGCCAAGATCAGGCTCTGCCTTGCCAAAACCTATCGCTCCATCCTGCTCTATGATGAGGCCGAGAAGGAACTGGACAGAGTGATTGAACTCTTCGAGTCCGAACTGGACGGGGATTTGCCCATTCGCATGGAAGCCATGAGTGAAATCGCCATGGTTCACGACGCTCTGGGCAACTACGTCGAGGCCCAACCCACCCTATTGGAACTACTCAAGGAGAGGGAACAAAAACTGGGTCCCGATCATGACGACGTCATACGGACCCAGATCAACCTGGCCATCGTCTACCGCAGAATCGGCAAGGTCGAGCAGGCCGAGAACCAATGCTCGGAATGCCTCTCCACACTCAAGGATCAAAACAGGACCGATGACGACCCCCTGCTCCTTAGCTGCATGCAGGAACTGTCAAAGATATATCTGGCCGGTGAAAAATTTGCCCAGGGCGAAAGCCTTGCCCGCAACGTCTATGAGAAGAAGCGCATACGATGGGGCGAGAAGAATGCCGACAGCCTCCGGGCCGGCCAAATCCTGGTGGAGGCCCTCAGGCAGTCCAAGAAACTGGATGAAGCGGAGGAGCTTTCTTTTCGGATCGTGAAGGGCCTTGAAAGCGCCCTTGGTTCCACTCACCCCGATACCCTCGCGGCGGCCGACTCCCAAGCCGGTATTTTCGCCGCCCGCGACAACCTCGAGGATGCTCTCCAATGCTACGTCGAGATTCTAGCCCGAAAAGAGGAGGCCTTGGGAGCAAAGCATCCCGAGACACTGGCTACCCTCCAGGCCAAGGCCCGTATCTATGAGAAACTCGATCGGCTTGGCGAGGCCGAGACCGCCCAGACTATGGTCAGAGACCGCCTTCTGGAGAAGCACGGACAGGAGCATCCCGAAACCCTGCGGGCAATGAACGAACTGTCCGATCTGTTTCTCGCACTGGGCAAGAACTCGGAAGCCTTCTTTCTTAGCGAGGAAGCTCTCGAAATTGAAATAAAAGTCATGGGAGAGGAGGACCCGATGACCCTCAAGACCATGTTCCGCATCGGTAAACTCCAGTACCTCGAGGGCAACATCGAGGGAGCCATGGAAATACTTGGCGAGACCCTTGCCAAGCAGGAGAAACTGCTTGGCTTCGACCATACGGAGGCCACCTCGACCAGAGACTTGCTCAACCAGATCCTCGGCGAAAAGACGACCAGTGAAGTTCGGCTCGATGGGAACGAGTCCGGTCCCGAACTGAATCCCGAAGAGGAGAATACTCCCCTCTTGGTTTTCCTCCAGCAGTTCGAGAGAGACGGTCGGAGTTTTGAGGACAATTCTTCTTCCGAGAACGGATCGTTGCCCTCGCAGGAGATTCCGAGGCCGGAGGTTGCCCCCTCTCCTTCCGCACCTTCCCTTAACCCCGCGCAACCCGAGGACGACCAGAAGAACACGGCAGAAGAGGATAAGAAAAAGGGAGGCTTCTTCAGGAACCTCATTTTCGGCGAAGCATCGGACGGCAGGGACGATGACACCCCGGAAACGGAGGAATAACGGTGCCTTTGGCTGGGGCCATTTTCGACTGGGACGGCGTGGTCATCGACTCCTCCTCCCTGCATGAGGAAAGTTGGGAACTGCTGGCTCGTGAAGTGGGAAAAAACCTGCCCTCCGATCATTTCAAGAATGGCTTCGGCAAAAGAAACGCCGTCATTATTCCCGAGATTCTGGGATGGTCGGATGACCCCTCCGAGATCGATGCTTGGGGAAAGCGAAAGGAAGAGCTCTACCGGGTCATGGGCGTGGAACGCGGGATTCCCCTACTGCCGGGTATCCGGGAATTTCTTACTTCCCTCACAGGCGAAGGCGTGCAATGCGTCATCGGAACCTCGACTGAGCGAGCAAACCTGGAACTGGCGTTCGAGCAGCATGGGATCGGCGATTTTTTCGAAGGAGCGGTCTGCTCCGAGGACGTAACCAATGGGAAACCCGATCCCGAGGTCTTCCTCAAGGCAACACGAATTATAGGAGCGAACCCTACTGAATGCGTCGTGCTCGAGGACAGCGCCCATGGCATCCAAGCCGCCGTCCGCGGAGGAATGAAAGCCCTTGGGCTCGCCACGACTCGTCCGATGGCCGACCTTTTCGAGGCCGGCGCCCATACCGTCGTGGAAGGTTCGCAAGACCTGAGCATCGTCTTGCTCGAAAGCCTTTTTCAGTCATAGTAAGGGAAAGCAGATGAAGAAGAAGGTTCCGCTACACGTTAAGATACTGATCGCCTTAATCCTAGCCTTTTCACTAGGACTCTTGTCGAACTTAGCCACCGAGAAACTGACCGAGAAACCGGACTGGTTCGTTCTCCTGAGGGATGGCTCCGGCTTTGTCGGCACTCTTTTCCTAAACGCCCTGAAAATGGTCGTCATTCCCCTGGTAATGACCTCCATCATTTGCGGAGTGGCCAAGATCGGAGGGGAGAGCAACTTCGGCCGGCTCGGGCTGAAGACCTTGCTCTTCTATTGCCTGACCGGTCTGCTCGCCGTAGCTACCGGCCTGTTTTGCGTAAACGCCGTTCAACCCGGCCAGGTGGAGGAAGGCGTCAGGAAACAAATGCTGGCTGGCGACACAAGTGTCAAAAGCGAAAAGATTGCGGGCGCAATCAAGCAGGCCGACCAAGGCTGGCAGGGGTTGGTGGAGATTTTTCACCGCATGGTTCCGCCCAACGTATTCAAGGCCGCGGTGGAAGGACAATTGCTCGGCCTGATCTTCTTCAGCCTCCTTTTCGGGTTCTTCATCTCCCGTCTTCCCCAGAAGCAGAGGGAGACTCAGCAATCCTTCTGGGAAAGCCTCAATTCCGTCATTCTCTCCATCACCAATTTCATCATTTCCTTTGCCCCCTACGGCGTCTTTGCCCTCGTTACTCCGACCTTGATGAAGGTAGGGCTCGATGCCCTTTCCATTATGGGGAGCTTCGCCCTGACAGTTATTCTCGGCCTACTCGTCCATAGTCTAATCGTCCTTCCCTTGATTCTGCGCCTGCTCGGGCGGATCAATTTCGCGGACCATTACCGTGCCATGGCCCCGGCCCTCCTGACCGCCTTCTCGACCGCATCCTCATCTGCAACCCTTCCGTTGACCATGGACTGCGTCACCAATAGAGCCGGCGTCTCCAAGAAGATCGGGAGCTTCACCCTTCCCCTCGGGGCCACCATGAACATGGACGGCACGGCCCTCTTCGAATGCGTGGTGGTGGTCTTTCTCGCCCAGCTCTTTGGGATCGAGATGGGATGGGTCACCCAGGCAACCGTGGTTCTCATGGCCCTGCTCACCTCCATAGGAGTGGCGGGCATTCCTTCCGCCAGCCTTGTAGCCATCATCGTCATCCTGCAAGCCGTCGGTTTCCCTGAGGACAGCATCGCAATCGGGGTCGGCATCATCTACGTAGTGGACCGGATCCTCGACATGATGAGAACGGCCGTCAACGTACTGGGAGACAGTTGCGCTGCGGTGGTCATCGGGAAATCGGAGGGTGAGGAAGGGTATTATTCCTCCCTCCGCTCACAAGATTCCCATTGATGGAATTCAGGCTCGCTGCAGACTACGAGCCGAAGGGCGATCAACCTAAGGCGATCGAGGCAATAACCGAATCCATACGGGCCGGCAAACCGTCCCAGACCCTGCTCGGCGTAACGGGCTCGGGGAAAACCTTTACCATGGCCAACGTCATTCAAAGGCTACAGCGACCCGCCCTCATCATCTCCCACAACAAGACCCTTGCGGCCCAGCTTTACTCCGAGTTCAAGGCCTTCTTCCCCGAGAATGCGGTCGAATACTTCGTTAGTTACTACGACTATTACCAGCCCGAGGCCTATGTTCCCTCGACCGACACCTATATCGAGAAGGACTCCTCCGTGAACGAGGAAATCGAGAGGTTGAGACTGGCCGCCACGGGCTCTCTCATAAGTAGAAGGGACGTCATCGTCATAGCCAGTGTCTCCTGCATTTACGGGCTTGGCTCCCCGGAGGACTTCAAGGCTCTCTCCGTCGAGCTGAGCAAAGGCCAAACCCTCGGCCGGGACGAATTCCTAGAGAGACTTGTCGAAGCCCTCTACAACCGCAACGACGTCGAACTTAAGCCCGGACTTTTCCGGGTCCGTGGAGACGTCGTGGACCTTTTCCCCGCCTACGCCAAGAACCCCATAAGAATCGAGTTCTGGGGGGATGAGGTGGAAGAGCTCACTGAGATCGATGCGGTTTCCGGGTCCGGCTTGAATAAACTCGAAAACTACCGCGTCTACCCAGCCAACCAATACGTCACCACTCGGGAGAAGATAGGCTCCGCCTGCAAGGCCATAGAGGCCGAGCTCGAGGAACGGGTATCCTGGTTCGAGAAGGAAGATCTCCTGCTGGAGGCCCAAAGGATCAGGATGCGCACGGAATACGACCTCGAGATGCTCAGGGAAATAGGGTTTTGCAACGGGATCGAGAATTATTCCCGCCACCTTTCCCATCGTAAACCGGGCCAGCGGCCCTGGTGCCTGATCGATTTCTTTCCCAAGGACTTTCTCCTCTTCGTGGACGAAAGCCATGTCACCCTGCCCCAACTGGGTGGAATGTACAATGGAGACCGGGCCAGGAAGCAGAAACTGGTCGACTTCGGATTCCGCCTGCCTTCAGCAATGGACAACCGGCCCCTCCAGCCGGAGGAATTCGAGAAGGTCACCGGCCAAACCGTCTACGTCTCGGCGACGCCGGCCGACCCGGAACTGGAGAAGTCCTCCATCGTCGTCGAGCAATTGATCAGGCCAACCGGCTTGCTTGACCCGGAAATGGAAGTCCGGCCCATCAAGGGCCAGGTGGAAGACTGCATCTCCGAAATCAAGAAGGTCGCTCAGGATGGTCACCGTTCCCTCGTCACCACCTTGACCAAGCGTATGACCGAGGATCTGGCGGATTTCCTGCGCGAACATGGGGTCAAAGTCGAGTACCTCCACTCCGACATTGACGCCATCGAACGGGTCGAGCTTCTCAGAAACCTCAGGGCGGGCGACTTCGATGCCCTCGTCGGGGTCAACCTGCTGAGGGAAGGGCTCGACTTGCCCGAGGTGGCCCTGGTGGTCGTCCTCGATGCCGACAAGGAAGGTTTCCTGAGAAGCGAGACCAGCCTCATCCAGACTGCGGGACGGGCGGCCAGGCACGAGAAGGGAAGGGTTCTTTTCTATGCCGACGTCATGACCAAGTCCCTTACAAGGGCGCTTGAGGTTTGCCGATACCGCAGGGAGAGGCAAATGGAGTTCAACAAGAGCAACGGGATCGTTCCCCGCAGCGTCATCCGCCCCGTGCAGGAAAGCCTGCGCCGCAAGGAGGAAGAGACTGAGGACCAGCTTGCCGTATCGGAAAAGCTTTCTCGCAACGAAGTAGGCAAGCTCGTCAAACAACTTGAGAAGGAAATGAGGGAAGCGGTAGGAAAGCTGGAATTCGAGAAAGCGGCCCTGCTCCGCGACCAGATCTCCTTCCTGGAGGAAAACGCCAAGGGCAAGCTTTCCGTTTCCGGGCAGGGAGGCTTGAGCGGCAAACGCAAACTTGGAAAAAGGAGGAAATATGGGAAATCCCGCTAATGTCTTCCGTTGGACCCTGCTTTTGCTTTCTCTCCCGGGACCGACGGCATCCTTCGGCGAACTTACTTCGGAAAGGAGGCTTCTCTTCCATTTCGACAAAATCGAGGTCAACGGGGAAATAGACGTCTTCCTTGGAAAGGGAAAGAGAAACCGGGAAGCCATCGTCTACGCCGACTCGGAAATAATCGGCTCGGTCGTCACTCAGGTCAGGGACAGGACTCTCTACCTCGAAGCCAACAATACCTACGAACTGGCTCGCAGGCTACCTTTCCTAAGGTTAAGCGCAAGGCGCAGCTTTCCCATCGAGGTCCTCGTCTCCATAGACAAGCTGAATGAAATACGGCTTCATGGGCGCAGCAGCTTGACCTCGGTAGGTCTTCGGTCTACCAGACTTTCGGTGTTTTCAAGCTCCACCGGGCGACTCCACCTGGAAGGGCTCGACTCCCCCACCCTCCTCCTTCGTCACGAAGGATCGGGCGAAGTCGTTCTCAAGGGCGGCGGACTCGGCCAACTGGAAGCTCAGGTGCTGGGAGACGGAACCCTACGGGCCGAGGAAATGCCCATTGAACGCGCACTCCTCGTTCACAAGGGCAAGGGCCCGGTCCATTTGGCTCCCGAAACTTGGCTCGATGCGCGCATGAAGAGCAGCGGCAACCTCATTCTACACCGCTCCCCCGAGAAGATGGTCGTGGACCAGACCGGGCAAGGCATAATCTCCGAAGCCTTGAACGAGCATCGTCCCGTGCTAGACTTGAATGCCAGCAAGCCTCGTCTGGACAGGGAGCTGGAAAAGGAAAGGACGGGGAACTAGAGTTCGATCTCCTCGCCCTCGATTGCGGGGCGGACTCCTTCTCTGACGGCCGCGGCTTCCTTGGCGATCTCATCCATCTTCTCGTCGTTATGGGAAGGATCGTGGTGGAAGAGAAAGGTCTGCTTAACGTCGGCCTCCTCCGCAACCTTGATCGCCTCCTCCCAAGTCGAGTGGCCCCAACCCTTGAATTTAGGATATTCCTCGGGGGTATAGGCCGAGTCGTAGACCATGACGTCGGCCTCTTTGGCCAACTCCACCACATTCTCGTCGATCCGGCCCTCGTAGTGTTCCGTATCGGTGCAAATGGCAATGGACTTGCCCGCAAATTCAATTCTGTATCCGCAAGCCCCGTTGGGATGGTTTAGTTGGCCCGTGCGGATGACGATACCATCACCCAGCTCGAATACGTGGCCTACGAAATAGTCGCTGAAGGAACAGGCTTTCTCGATCAGGGAACTCGGCACCGGAAAGACCGGATCCTTCATCAGCATGGTCCCGATGATTCCGCGCAGGTCGTAGTCGTCGTTAGTCGAAAGGTGCCCGGCGTGCAGCCTTACGTCGCTTGCCGGGTTATAGAGCGGGGCAAAGAAAGGCAGGCCTTGGATATGATCCATGTGGGTATGGGTGAAGAAAAGCTCGGCATCGAGAAAATTGCCCTCCTCCATCATGATTTTCTTGCCCAGCGCGCGGATGCCGGTTCCTGCGTCTATTATAATTCTCTTGGAACCACAGGTCAGCTCGAAGCAAGTGGTGTTTCCGCCATACTTGACGGTCTCCTTGCCTGGGCAGGGAATACTTCCCCGGGTGCCCCAAAACTTGAGCTTGAATAGGGTAGGACTTGACATTTTCTAAGGCTGTTCCGTCCAGTTATTGTGAAATTGAGGCAAGATGGCAACCTTCAAAGCTTTAGAGAAAATCAGGACAACCTCTATCGGTCGCGCCATTCCCCATTCTCATCCTGGTAGGAATCGGTAATCCTCCCGTTTCCCCAGTCATAGGAACCCTGCACCGCCAATCCCTCCCTGAAGTCGCCCGTGAAGCTCGTACCGTCCCCGAAATCCAAGGTTCCCCGGCCGTTTTTCTCGCCTTGGCTCCAGTTGCCTGCGTAAGTCACGCCCGTAACGTCCTCCTGAATCCCGAACCCCTCGGGGATGCCTTGGGAAAAGCCGCCCGAATATTTCGAACCGTCCGGTTCCACCAGCATTCCGACCCCGGAATACTCCCCCTCCTCGAAATCACCTGCGTAGAGGGTGCCGTCGGTTTTTTCCAAGATCCCCCTGCCGTGGTAGAGGTTTGATTTGAAGCTGCCCGTATACCGGTTGCCCTCCCCGGAAAGAAAGGCCCCCTTGAGGAAGGACCCGTCCGGGTTGAAGGTTCCTGAGAATTCCTCGTTCAAGGCCGTTTTCATCCTACCCTCGGAAAGCGAGGAGGATACCCACTTGCCGGAGAGAATCACGCCATCCGAACCCTGATAGTCTCCGTAAAGCAGTTCATCGTCCTCCCAGTGTCCCTCCATGCGAGAGGAATCCGAGAAGACCAGGGTTCCGTAGCCTTCCCGCCGTCCACTCTTCCAGAGTCCGGAATAGCGTTCGATCTCCTCCCGGGACTTGTAGTCCATAGTTCCGTACCCGTGCGCCAAACCCAACTTGTGCTGCCCATCAAAAACGTCTCCGTTGATAAGTTTTCGCAGGCCGTATCCATTGGGCTTTCCTCCCAGCATCTCACCCTCGTATACGGAGCCGTCGGGAAGGGTCTGCTTTCCTTTCTTGGCCTTCTTGGCAAGACCGCTGGATTCGGTCTCCCTTGATTCCCCCTCCTCGTTCTCAGTGCCACAACCAAAAAGCAGGAGAGAGACAACGGCAAGGACTTGCCTTGAAGGAACGCTCTTGCGGCGAAAATTCGGCATTTCAATAATTGATGCTCTTGCTGACCTCGAAGATACTGGTAACGATCGCAATCGCGACCATCGCAACTAGGGAAAAGGCAAAGCCGAGGGCGGCCCCCGAGACAAGGGTCGTCATGGTCTTGATCTTCTTGGTCAACTGCTCGCGAAACGAATTGCCGGCATCCTCCATGCTGTTGCCCAGGTTCCCGGTCTTTTCACCGACTTCCAGGACGTCCAGCTGGATCAGGGGCAGAAACTTGAACTTGCGCAGGGCCTCAGGCAGGGATTTGCCCTCATTGACCAAGGCACGGGCCGAACGGAATTGGTGGCGCAGGAACCTGTTCTTGATCGTCTTTTCACACAAGCGCAGGTTCTCGGTCAGTCCGATACCGCTCCATATGAGGGTGGAAAGGAGGCTGGTGAGTTGGAACATCTCGGAGAGGTAGACGATTTTCCCGAAGAGCGGAATACGCAGGATACCCCTGTCAACCGCCATGCCCCCGGTTTCCGTCTTGCTCCATCGAAAAATTGCCAGGAGCCATATGGCCAAGCCAAGCAGGAGAAAGGGCCCGACCTTCATTACCAGGTTGGATCCCTCGACCAGAAGGCTGGCTAGAAAATTAAGCTCCCCGCCCAACTGAAGCAGCATTTCCTCGATCGTCGGCAAAAGGAACGCGAGAAAGAAAACCACCACGCCAAAAGCCACCAAACCGACGAATATGGGGTAGGACATGCTTGCCATGACCTTGGCCCTGATCTCCCTCTTTTCCTCTAAGTAGGAGATGATCTTCTTGAGAATCGGAGTCACGTTGCCGGTTGCTTCTCCGGCCTCGATGACGAAGGTGGAGGACTCGCTGAAATACTGTGGCAAGGACCGCATGGCCCGGGACAGGGTTCGTCCTTCCGCAAGTTCCTTCCAAAGAAAGCCCGCCACCTCCTTGAGCTTGGGATCGGACAGCCTTTGGTTGAGAAGCTTGACCGCATCCGCCACAGGCATACCGCTACCATGCAACTCCATCAAGCGCTTGAGGAAATCAAGCCCGACGCGCTCGCCTTGGGACCTGAGCTTACCCGAACCGGCCGTCGCCGACTTCTCACTCTTTCCGAAGGGAATGACCTTCTTTGGCTTTTTCGAAACCTTGGAGTCGTTCCCTCCGATTCTGGATAACTTCAGTGGAGTAAGGCCCTCCGAGCGGACGAGCTGTCTGGCTCCCTTCTGGTCAGCGGCCTCCACCTCTCCGGACAGGCTTTTTCCCCTTACGTCAATGGCTACGTACTTAAACTTGGCCATCTACTGTCAACTCAATCCTGAGAAGGATTGACGGGCACCGGTTCGCCGTCCGAGCCGAATGGGGTTTCCTGTTCCTCGTCGACGAAACCATCCGCATAGCGGATCACCTCATCGAAGGTCGTAAGGCCTCTTTTGATTTGCTCCCATCCACTATGCTGCAGGGTGCTCATGCCTTCCTCCAGGGCGACCTCCCTTATATCAGGGGCCGATGCGCTCTTGATTACCAGGCCATGGATGCGGTCGCTCATTCTCATTAGCTCGAAAATGCCAACCCTTCCGCGAAAACCAAGGTTCTGACAATTCTGACAACCGACCGCCCTCAGCACCTTTTCACGATGGGCTAATTCGCTCGGGTCTACCTCCAGGAGGGACAGGGAAGCCAAGACGTCTCCCTCGCTCATCTCGGCGGGCGAGGAACATTCCGTGCAAAGCCTGCGGACAAGTCGCTGGGCAATCACCATCTCCACGGAAGAGGCAATCAGGAAAGGCTCGATCTCCATGTCGACCAAGCGTGTGATGGCGCCGGGAGCGTCGTTGGTATGGAGGGTACTCAGAACCAAGTGACCGGTGAGCGAGGCCCGGATGGCGATATCCGCCGTTTCGCGGTCCCGGATTTCCCCCACCATGATTACGTCGGGGTCCTGACGGAGTATTTCCCGCAAGGCGCTGGCGAAGGTAAAGCCGATCTCGGAGTTGACCTGGGTCTGGTTGATCCCCGCGACCTCGTACTCGACCGGATCCTCCACCGTCATGATCCTCCTCTCGGGTTTGTGGATCCTCCTGATAAAGGCCGTAAGAGAGGTAGACTTACCCGAGCCCGTGGGCCCGGTAACAAGAATGATGCCATGCGGTTTCTCAAGAATGCCGACGATATTTTTCTCATCCCCGGGAACCAGCCCAAGTTCTCTCATGGACAGAGGCTGGGATTTTTCGTTGAGCAGGCGCAGACTGATGCTCTCGCCATAGAGGGTGGGGAGGGTGGAAACCCGTATATCCAAATCGCTCTGTCCCTGGGAGAAGGTAATTCTTCCGCCCTGCGGCCTCCTTTTCTCGGAGATGTTGATGGCGCTCATGATCTTGATCCTGGAAATGATCGCGTCTTGAAAACTGCGCAGGTTGTCCGGGACCCTCACAGGCACCAGTTGGCCGTCGATCCGGTAGCGGATCTGGAGGGTTTCCTTATGGGGCTCGAAATGGATATCGGTCGCCCGGTCCACGATGGCCCGCTCAATGACTTCGTTGACGAAGCGGATAATGGCCGCATTCTGGTCCTCCAGATCATCCTGGGCATCCTCTTCCCCATCAAGGTCGAGGTCCGAATCATCCAGGCTGTCCGCCCCAATCCCGAAATTTTCGGTAATGGCCCGGGAGATCTTCTCGGGGGAGCTCAGGCTCCAGACGGGTTTTTTTCCGGAAACGGCGAAAACCCATCGGCTCATGCGTTCTGACGGGGGCCAGACGGTAACCAAATGCAGGTAGTCCTCCTCGTCCAATCCGACGGGCAGGCAACTGTAATTGTGAATGAGACGCAGGGGAAGAAGCGTAGTGGGGTTCTCCGGTAATTCGAAGTCCTCGACGTATGCGATTTGGGATTTCTTTCCGATTTCGCTCATCGTCTCGTCCAGGCTATGCGAATATTTGGAGGCCAGCAGACGGGCCCGGTCTTCGATGGGAGCGCTCAGAATGGTAATCCTGTCCAGATCGGCTAAACCCGGCCACCAGTCCATACTCTCGAAAGCAGCCGAGTCGAGCGCACCCTTGTTCTCAGCACCTTCCTCGACCTCGTCGTCGGCCGCTTCACCCGCGTTCTGATGATCCGCAATCACGCTTTACCTCCTAGGCTTGTTGAACTGCGCGCCCGGCTTGGGAATGGGGGCTCCGGGCCTTGGAGCTCCTGGTCTCGGGGGCAAGACCGGCTTGGCCCCGGCGGGAGGCTTTTTGGCAGGTGCGTTTGGTTTTGCCGACGTGGGGACGAAGGGCTTTCCCTGGGGTTTGGTTTCATCAGCCAACTGGACGGACTTGAAACCCTCGTGACTGACTTCTTGGTTTTCCGGGTCGAAGACAAAGGTTTCCCCTTCATACTCGACCGAGGTCGAGTTATGCTCCCAGGTAAGCCATGCGCTCTGCTTGTCGTTAAGGTGATAAAGGGCGAAGTGCCATTTGCCCTCGAAATGATAATAGCCCCGCAACTCATAGGGGGAAGGCTTCTGCACCACGGGGGGAGCGATCTTAGGGGGCGGGAGTTGCTTGGGAGAGGCTTTTGATGGCGGCGGCGGGCGCCCCGGTTGGGCAAAGGGGCTGTCCTGGGCCATCACGCAGAAGGAAGCGATTACGGTCGAAAGAAAACAAAGGAAGGCTTTAGGGAGCGAGGACATTGAACTGGATAGGCGCGTGGATCACAATTGAGGACGAGATGACGGGCGGTCCTGTGAAGAAGACTTGTTTTTATTTTTCCCATCGATGTCGGGCATACCGAGAATCCGGCCGGAAGGAGAAACGAACTTGGGCTTGTACTGAGCATCTATGCGCTCATCGATATCGTTAATATTTTTGTCGGTCCTGTTGGTGCCCGACTTCATGATTGTGGGCTTGAGGAAGATGAGCAACTCGGTTGGGGTATACTTGACCGTCTTGGGACGGAAGAACTTCTTACCGAAGTAGGGGATATCGCTGAGCAGGTTGTACTTGGCCTCGGTGGAATCGACCTGCACCTCCTGCAGTCCGCCAAGGACTATGATCTCGCCATCCCTGATGGTAACGAGAGACTTGGCCTCGCGTATCTTTTTGGCCGGAAGGGATTGCCCCTGGTAGGTGTTGCTCTGGGTTTCGTCGAATTTTTCCGCCTTCACTTCCACCTCCATGAATATCGAGCCTTCCGAGACAACCGTACCGTTCTCATCGATCAGGGGCAGGCCGATCTTGGGCTTCTTGATCTCAAGGGAAGTCTTGGCGGTAATCTTGCTCTGTTGCCCGGTGCTCGTGCCGCCATCGGTCGAGGTATTCCCGTAAAAGGTAGGAATTACGATGTTTCGCTCGTCCTCGATCAGAATGTGTACCTCGGCGGCATTGTGTGAAACCATAAGCGATGGAGTGGAAAAGATACGCACGTCGTTGCGTTCCGAGGAAAGGGCGAAGATTTGATCCCAGCGAATGCCGGTCAATTCCCAGTCCTCCAACTGGAAGGGGACGGTCGTATTCAGGCCCGGGATGCCCAGCACCCCCTGCATGGTATTCCTCGAGACGTTGGAGACCACGGTGGAAGAAACGTCGTCGGCCGTTCCCAGAAGCCCATCCGGTCCGGCGGTCGTGACCTGCTGATTTTCGGTCACTGGATCGCCAAAGAGGCTCTCACTGCGTGGCCCTCGGGCAAACTTGGACCATTCCAGGCTCCCGAACAAGGCGTCGATTCCCCTCTGGTTTTGTTCCGTCAGGTCGACCATCACGAAAATCGTGTCGATGCGGGCAAGCGGCAGGGGCTGGTCGAGGGATACGATCATGCGGCCGATCTCCTCGATGTCCTCTCTCGTGCCGTAGACTAGGATTGCATTGCTTCTCTCGTCGGAGGAAATGGTGATGAAATCGCTGAATTCATGGGCACCCTCCCCTCCCCCCTCAGAGGTGGAGGCATTAGACTGCTGAGCAGCAGGTGCCGGCGTCGCGGCCGGCTTGGCTCCCGCGGCCGCGGCCTGCGGAGTTGGGCGGGCCGCGTTTCTGCCTTGAACCTGCTGCTTGATCCGCTGCTGATTCTTGATCACTTCGTCGAGGATGGCCTGGATGTCCTTGGACTCGGCATGCTGCAGCTTGAATAGCTTGCTGGTGGTCTTCATCTTCACGGGAGCGTCGAGGGTCTCGAGAATAAAATCAATGGTCTCCAGGTTTTCCGCCCGGGTAACGATGATCAGTTTGCCCGTTCTCTCGTCCGAGTCGACTTGAGTAGTCCCGCCCAGAAATGGCTTTAGGCTGCCGTCGATCATGCCCTTGAGCTTGCTCTCAAGCTCTCGGGCTCCGGCGTGCCTGGTCGTCCAGACGTGAAACTTCGTCCCGAGCTCCTCGGTAGAGATGGGACGGTCGAGGGCTTCGAGAAGCTTTTCCATCCTCTGAAGATTGAGGAGAGCATCAGTTACCAGGATGCTGTTGGAATTTTCCAGGGGCACCATCTGTCCGACCTCCGTCTTGAAAGGGGTCAGGTTCTTGACCACCTCGACCACGGGAGCATACTTGAGGTGAAACATCTTCATGTAGATCTTCTGGCTCGGCTTGATGGCGGAAGCCTCCCCTTCCAGCCAGATGGGGACGTGCATGTTGATTTTCTCGGCCCGGACCGCCTTGTAGAATTTTTCCGATATCTTGCTTATGCCTATGCCGTGCATGGCCAGAAGACTCTCTACCACACGGATGGTTTCCCCTCTCGTAAGTGGCCCGTCGCTATTGAAGTTGATTTCCATCGCAGGCAGTTCCCGACTCACCCTAAGGATATGCCACCCGGTATGCTGCTGGATCATGTCCAGGAGCATGTTGGCATCCGCCTTGCGCAGCCTGAAGGGACGGAGCTCCTTGACCTCAAGCCCCACGACCCCGCTGAGCTCAAGGGGTTCCTGGGACCCGGCCTGGAAGAGACCTGGCTGGGCCGGAATTGCCGGGACGGATGGAGCGGGGGCAAAATTCCCTGGATTGGCCGGGACGGAGGGAGCGGGCGCAACCTGAAAGGGCGCGGGACCGGGGGGAGCAGGCAGGGGGGGCGGGCTAAAGGCTGGAGGAGCCGGCACGGGCGGGAAACCCGAAGGCGAAGGAACGGGCTGCCCGGAAAGGTGCGAGGAGGCCTGTCCGGCAATCCACGCGAGAGGGATAAAGATGTAAAGACGGTTCATGTTTGCTTGGCTGATGAAGACGTTGTCATTTGCTGAATTCTACCGAGCTGATGTGGAAAGTGGCGTTATAAACCTCAGGATTCCTCTTGTAGTCGGGATCAATCTCGACCTCGCTAAAGAAAATGTAGCGTTGCCTATCGTCGAGAAAAAACTCCCTCATGAAATCCTTCAAATCCTGCCAGCTCACACCTGTGAGCTTGACGCGCACGTCGTGCTGGGAATGCTTCTCGAAGGACTTGGTGGGTTCCGAGAAAAGGCGGGCTTGCCGGGGTTGGAAGAATTTTCTCATGATCTTGTCCACCTCGTTTTGAAGAAGGGTCAAATCGTAGCTCACGCCCTTTTGCTCCTCGCGTTTCTTCTCCAGCTTGCGGTTCACGCCCGCCTCCTGGTCGAGAATGGTATCGTGGGCGTCGATCTTCCCGATGACCAGCTGCCACTCGCGGAAAGTATCCAGGCCCGAGCCGAAAAGCTTGACCAGGCAAACCAGAAAGATCGTCCAAAGAGAAAAGACGAGAAGGGTCTGCTCCCTTCCGCTCAGCTTGAAGAATATGGATGAAAGCGCGTTCATCCCTCTTCAGAAGCGGATTTCTCGCCCACCGTTGCCTGATCGATCGCCGTCGAATCCTCGGGCTTCCTGTCCTTCATCTGGATGGACGCGTCAAAGGAGACCCATCCATCGGCAAGCGATTTCATCTCGGGTCGCTTCTTGGGGGTCTCCAAGACCTCGTTCTCCACAAGCTTTTTGAAGAAGTCGTTGATTGAGGCAGCGGTGCGCCCCTTGCCCTTGAGCTCAAGTTCGTACCTGCTCTTGAACTCGGCAGAGGTCAGGTAGAGGGTCGGGTCGCCCTTCTGGTCTGAGTCCCGGTGGACCATGATCCTCTGGATGGAATCTATGGGGTCAATTCCTCCCATCTTGTTTTCCTCCAGCTTGCGCAGGAGCTCCATGGAGGCCATGACCTCCGGCTTCCTCTCGCTTTTGGCTTGCTCGATTAGTTTTTGATCCTCCAATTTAACGGCCACTATCTTGAGCGCGATGAAAACAAGGAACAAGGCGGCCATTCCAATCACCGAGCCCAGAACCCCGTTCCAACGCAGGCCCGCCTGTTTCCTTCTTTTTCGTTCCTGAAGCTTGAAGTCCAGAGGGCGCACGTCGAAACTCCAGAGTTCCTCGCCCGGAATGGAAACCGCCTGATCAAGCTCGGCATGATCGGAATCCAGCCACTCGGTCTCAAAGGCAAAGACCCCATCGCCCGACCGGGTTACGTCGCCCGCAACGAGAATTTCGTCAATTTGGCCGAAGCGGGACAAGTCGAACATAGCCAGCAATTTCCCTCTAACCGACTCGAGATCGTCTTGGTCCGCAGGATCCACCGGCAGGGAATAAAGAGCCTCCGGCACAGTGGACTCCCTATCGAAAGCCGCAGCCGTGAGGGTTTCGTCGTGGAGAAGGAAGGCAATCGTGGCTCTCTGGTATTCCCGTGCCATGAGGGAAACGAAGGAAGGGACTACCCGGCGGAAGAATTCCAGGTTCTGCCAACCCAGCTGGCGCAACTTGATGAAGGGAGTGGCGAAAACAATAATTTTTCTGGCAACCTCGCAACCGTGGAATCCCCAAGCAAGCTGCTCGGCAGGATAAGGGGAAAAGGAATCCAGATCCAGGGCCTGCCGGGCGAATTCCTGAAAATCCTCGACGTTCAGCTCGGGAGGTACGGATAGGGTCTCGCAGAAGAAATGCTCGCCGGGGATAAGCAGAGTAATTTCTCGCAATTCTCCGACCGGGAAATCGGAGGCTTTTTCAGGATCTTCCGCCATGGGGTTCAATTATGGAAACTAGCGCCATGAAAGGGGGTCAGTCGACCAAATTTTCGTTTTCCCGGATGGAGAGAACTCGGAATGGATATTTCAGCTTCTGGGAAGAAGAGGCCCCGATCTTCCCTCTTCCTCCCGGTCCGGGTGGCCTGGGGGCCATGCTGGTTCCCGAGGAAAGGATGGCGTGAAGCTGAAAATTAGCCTTTCCCCTCGTGACCGTAACCTCCACCCTGAACACGGTAGCCGAAGTCCCGATGCTGACGTTGCGCTTCCCGCGCATAGCCATGATGTTCCGGCTGTTCGGGTTGACGTAGTAGGGCTCCCCTCCCGCCACGGGGCCTTCCATCAAGTCCTCGTAGAGACGCTCGTCGTCCCCGCAGAGAAATTTCTTGAGAAAGGGACTGGCGTTATTGATGTTGACCGGGCCGTCGTTGAAGAAGGAAAAGGAATCCCGGAAGTGCTTCATATTGACCGTCTCGTTCCCAAGTTCATCGAAGAAGATGCCCGAGTCGTCCGGATCCTCCGGGTCATGCGGGAAGCCCTTTATCAGCCTGAACTCCTCGAAATTATTGATCTTCTTGTCGGGCGTAAAGTAAGGGCTCTCGAGACTTTCGTAATAGTCGTCCTCGGCTCCCTCGTCCCTTTCCTCGTCGTCCCCGTCCACCCAGTCCATCATGCTGTCGAAGAAAGGTTCCCCGTCGTCCTCGTCGACGAGGGACTCCTCCTCGGCCATCATGAGGGCGAACAAGGCGGTCATGTCCTTTTCGTTAACTTTGTATATGGGGACCTTGGCCGACTCGTCGATCAGGCGGACCGACCAGGTAACGGATTCGTCGAGCGGGGCAACGCCGGCATAAGACATGGGATCCCCCCAGCCTTGAGCCGGGGAATACAATTTTCCCTCGATCAGCTTGAACTCATTCAGGACTCCAACCGCCACGTCCATTGCAGAGTAGGCGTGCATGCGGAGGTCGTCGCGCCTGTGAAACTGGCTCAAGTGGTTGATTTCGCGGATCCCCTCCTCGATCAGCCTTAGGCTAAGCACCGATATCACGACGATCACAACAAGTATAAAGACCAGAATCGAACCCCGCCTGCGGTTCTTGGTCCGGCTCATCTCGAATCCTCCCTTAGTCCGCTTGGAGAAAGCCGCTCGACCGGTATGGTAATGGTCCTGTCCAGGTCGTCGCCCTCCCCCCTGAAGACCAGCTTGAGAAAGGCGGGCAGCTGGAACTTGCCGTCCTGGTCTTCCTTTTCCCTCAGCTCTGTGGCCATATCCCATTCCTTGATATCGTCGGGGCCATCGTCCTCCTCGCCATAGTAGCAGTAGTACACCTCCTCGCAGAAAGGACTAACCAAAGTCATGAACAACTCGTCCTCGCCCTCCGGCTCCATCATTCCCTCATCGTTCTTCTCAAGCTCCTGCAACTCACTGAACCACAATAGGTTTAATCCTTCACCTTCCTCGAAGAAAAGGTAGGCGTGAACCCGGCTGGCAGTACCTTGTGGCCAAACGAACAAGGGGGGAGCCTCCCGCAGGTAAAAGTGAATCAAGGGGTCCTCGGAATCGGAGAACCCAACCGGTCTTTGGAGGTCGATGGGATCATTTCCAGATGAATTGAGCACCGGTACCGTGGCCTCCTCCATAACGGCGGTAAGGAACCGGGCCACTCCGTTGACGTGTGCGTCGAAGGCATCCCTGGCGGCAGGTCGGTCGGCCCATTCCTTGGAAATGAGGACAAGCAGGTTGGTCGCGGAGACAAGTACCAGTCCCCCTATGGCGAGGGCGAGCAGAACCTCGACCATGGAGAACCCGCGCCTGCTCACAGCCTTCTCCTTTCATCCTGGAGTTCCCTGATTTTGTCCCTTTTTTCCTCCAGCACGTCGTTGCGCTCTCTTGAGAAGTCGGAATTCTGCGACCATGTTGGGCGGAAAAGATACATCACGGAGGTCCGCTCGCCGGCCTCCACGTTGAAATCGGAATTACCCTCGTATTCCAGCATGAGCGTAACCTTGAACACGTCCAGCACCTCGGTCGACATTTCCACCTCCGTTTCCCAGCGGATCTCGCCCATGGTCGGGGCGGTGATGTCTCCACCCTCCTCAATCTTCTCGTAATCGGATTCCTGGAAGATTTGGTCCCTGACCCAAATGAGGTCCTGCTCCAGTTCCCGTGTATTCTTCATTTCCCTGATGGCCCTCGAAATGGTACCTACCCCATCGACCAAAAAGACCGCGGAAAGGGCGAAAAGAGCCAAGGCGATCAAGACCTCGAGCAACATGAAACCGGAGCTCCCTTGGAGGGAGTTCGAGTCTGGATCCGCATATAGCTCCCTATTCATTCCTCTTGGCCCAGTTTCTCCAAGTGATAGCCGGAAAAAGGGTCGAATTCATAGGACTCCGGATCGCTCATGTCCTCGGTCTCGATCTCCACCCTGAAGGGAGCGCTGGAACCGAAATGAAAGGGCACTCTATCCACGACCAGGACGTCGTCGTCGTGGATCGAACTACCTCCCCCAGCCCCCGCCAACGGGCCCTTCGCCCAGAAGGTCACCTGAGGACTTTCATCCTCATCGACCTCGTTCTCCTCCTCTTTTCTCGTTTCGAAAATGGGATGCTTGGACAAGACGCCCCCACTGGCGTCCGTCACCACGAAGGCGGCATCCTCCTCAAGGTATCCAAGGAAGGTCACCCGCTTACGCTCGCCGGCCAGGTAAAGGGCGTCCACCACCGCCAACTTCAGTACACGCCCAGGCGGCATCTGCTTGCTTCCCTCTATGAAGGCTCCCGCATTACCCGCCACCAAAGCCACCATCACGCCCACCAAGGCGATCACGAGAAGGATCTCAACCAGCGTAAAGGCTCGCTTTGCGGGATCGTTTGCGGGGAAAGTCAAATCAATTGCCGTCCCAATTCCCGAGCACCTTCCCGTCGGGGGTAGTGGTCGAGAGATCGAAACTGCGGGGGTTGTTGACCCCGGGATACTTGTAAACGTATTCGTTCCCCCAGGGATCATGCAGGTCTGATTCCCGCTTGACGAAGGGAGCGATGCCGTTGGGGGGATTCTTGAGGTCGCCAAGGGTCTTCGGGTAACTCCCGACCCTGGCGAAATAACTCGTCACGTAGGCTTCGCCTGTACTGTTAACCCATGTTTTGGCCGCTTGCTCCTGTCCACCCCCGAACAATTCCCCTAGGTTGGACATGGCCAAACCGGCTACGACGCCGATCAAGGCCAAAACGATGAGAACCTCGACTAAGGTGAAACCCTTGGTTGAAGTTCCCGCAACCGAAGCATGAGCTTTGTTTTCTAAATCGTTCATTCTCACATTATAGCTCAATTTGAGACCCTTTTGCAAGTTTCGAGAATTTTTCCCACACAAGATAGAATTCGTCGTTCGGAAATTTGTTAAGCATTTATTCTCCAGGCTCCGTGGGGGATCCCCCCAACAACCGAATATTCTTGCCTCCCGAGCGTTTTGGTACGATTAGTTTTCCCGTGAGTCTCGTTGATTATCTTCCAGTTCTCCTGCAAGTCATCCTGGCCGTCGGGATGGGTGTGGGCATACTGTTTGCGAGCCACCTCTTCGGACAAAAGGCGACGGCGGGAAAAATCAAGGATTCGCCCTACGAATGCGGATTGGCGGCCGACACCAAGGGGGAGACCCGTTACTCGGTCAAGTTCTACGTCACGGCCATGCTCTTCATCCTTTTCGACATCGACGTGGTCTTCCTCATCCCCTGGGTCCTGACCCACCGGGATCTGATGGCCTGCGGGATCAACATCCTGTGGCCCATGCTCTTCTTTACCTTCGTCCTCGTCGCAGGCCTGGTCTACGAACTGAAAAGCGGTGCCCTCGAGTGGGAGAAGTAAGCGGCAGGCCAACCACCAACGGGCAGGGATCCCCCTCACCCGACTTTTTTCCTGAGGCATGCGCATAGACCGCTACATCTCCTCCAACCGGATCATCGACTTGGGCAGCAAGGATCTAAAGTCCGCATATGCCGAACTGATCGATACCTGCGACACCCTCCTTCCGACCCCCCGTAAGCGCAAGAAGGTTCTCAAGGAACTGATCGAGCGCGAGCGTTCACTCACAAGCTACTTGGGAGAGGGAGTGGCCCTACCCCATGCTCGGGTCGACATGAAGAGGCCCTACGCCCTGGCCATCGGCCGTTGCCCGGCCGGACTGAACTTCGAGGACAAGGACAGCTACGGCGACATCCGCTTCGTTTTCCTCCTTCTGGCCAATGAGAAGGCCAAGAACTACCTCTCCTTCCTCGCTGCCCTGGCGAGGGCTTTCCAAGACAGCTCGATCATGGACCAGCTCTGGATGGCCAGGGAGAAGTCCGAGTTCAAGAACGCCGTCCGCAAGGCCTTCGCGGGAACCGACGACCGGCCCGCCAGGCGCCGGACCAAGTTCAACAAGCTACTGACCGACGAGGCGGCCAAGATCGCCAAGGCCGCGGATTGCTCGACCATTCTTATCTTCACGGACGTCTTCCCTCCCAGCCTTGCCCCCAAGATGAACTTCCCGGGCTTCAAGGTCGTGCTGGCCGGACAAGACGTCTCGGAGGACGACCGCAGCCACCAGCGGGCCGACGCCACCCTTGCCGTACGGGCTCTCTCCCGCTCCCGTCTTTCCCAGCTCCGTGCCGCCATCCTGCTTGGCTTGACCCGTGAGATATTCGGGTTTCAGGACCGGGTCTGCTGCATCGGGGGAATCCCCGACAGCGGGCAGCTCGACACCGTTCTGGTGGTCGACGTGGACGAGGAATTCGAGTCTGTCATCGGGCAAGGGGAGGAGATGCTCCCCCCCGACGTCTCGGCCGAGGCCCTCGAGAGGATCACCGCCATCGCCACCGATCTCGCCACCTCCGGCCGGGAGGGCCTGGCCATCGGCGCGATGTTCATCCTCGGGGATCACGTCGAGGTATCCAAGAGGTCCAAACAGTTGGTCCTCAACCCTTTTCATGGATATGGGGAGGAAGACCGCAGCATCCTCAACCCCTTCATGGACGAGACTATCAAGGAACTCGCCCTGATCGACGGGGCCTTCATCCTGCAGGGCAACGGGGTGGTCGAGTCGGCAGGTTGCCTGATCCAGGCCAAGGCGGACGAGATCGTCCTGCCGGGCGGGCTCGGCACCAGGCATGCGGCGGCTGCGGCCATCACCCACGTAACCGACTCGCTTGCCCTGGTGGTATCCTCCTCCGGCCAAGTTACCTATTTCCGAAAAGGGCAGATGTTCACCCTCTTCGAGAAATCCGAGGGGCGGGCCCTGTGACCCGGAGATGTCCCCCCACTCCCCAGGCTCCGCCGCGAGGATCGGTTTTTTCGGCGGAAGCTTCGACCCCATCCACAAGGGTCACCTCGCCTTGGCCGAGGATGCCATCGAGCGAGCCGATCTCGAGACTCTCGTGCTTTGTCCCGCCTTCCACGCTCCCCTCCGGGTGGAAAAGCCCTTCTTCGAGGCCAGGCACCGCCTCGCCATGCTCGAGCGCATCGCGATCCAACATCAGGCCATCGAGGTCTTCGATCACGAGATTTTGCAGGGCAAGACTTGCTACACCTATCACACCCTGCTGGAGGTTGAAAAAAGGTATCCGGAGCGGGAAATCCTCCTGCTTCTCGGGGAGGACCAGTTCCAAAGGCTCCCGCAATGGAAATTCGTGGAGGAACTGTCAGGCCTCGTCACCTTCCTCGTTTTTTCACGCCTCACGGACTCCGATTGGCACCCCCCTCTGCCCGGCCTTCGCTTCGAATGGATGAAGAACGACCTCATCGATCTCTCCTCCTCCTCCATCCGTGAAAAAATAAGGGGGGGACAAGCCTTCCGTGACGACCTTCCCTCCCCCGCCTACGACTACCTCGAGGAAAACCTTCTCCTTCCCCCCTCCCCTTCGCCATGAAGATCGATCCACCACCCGCCAAATCGGAATTGCGAGCCAACCTGCGCCTTGCCTGCGAGGCCCTTCTTGACAAGAAGGCCCAGGACCTCAAGCTTCTCTACTTTGGCGACTCGTCCCCCCTCACCGATTGTTTCGTAATCGCCACGGGCACCTCCGACCCTCACCTCAAGGCCCTCCGGGACAACCTTGAAAAAACGCTCAAGGACAACCAGATCGAGCTCTATTCGCGCGACCGCTTCCAGTCGAGTGGCTGGCTGGTCCTCGACGCCATCGACTTCGTCGTTCACCTGTTTTCCAGCGAGCAGCGCCAAAACTACGCCCTGGAAAGCCTCTGGAAGGATGCCCTCGATCTCTCTCCGGACGATCTTTAAGGCCTTTTTTCAACCCTCGGGTCGAACTTTGCTTGACCTCGACGATGCTTTTTTTGTCCCATTGGGGACAGCTTCCCCCCGGCCGCCCTTTAAACCCACAAGAACCAATGAGCAACCGTAGAAAATTCCTCAAGCAAGCCTCCCTCGCATCCGCCCCCTTCATTCTGCCCTCTCACGTATGGGCCGCCAAGGGGGATTCCTCTCCCAATAACCGGATCAACGTTGCCGTCATCGGCCCAGGCAAGCAGGGTCGCAGTCACGTCCACCGCCTTATCCGCAACCCCCGGGCCCAAGTGACCGGATTTGCCGAGGTGGCCCAAGTTCGCGCCGATCACACCAAAGCCCTCATCGAAAAGCATTACGGGCAAAACACTCCCGGGAAGGGATGGAAAGGCCTTACCGTCACCACCGACTATCGTGAACTGCTGGCCGACGAGCAAGTCGATGCGGTCCTCATCGCCACCCCCGACCACTGGCACGGCGAACCGACGATCCTCGCCGCCCGGGCCAAGAAGCACGTCTACTGCGAAAAACCGATCTCACTCACCATTAAGGAAGGGCGGGCCATGGTAGAGGCAGTGAATGAAAACAAGGTAGTCTTCCAGACCGGCAGCCAGCAGCGAACCGAGTTCGGGGGCAAATTCCGCAAAACCGTGGAACTCATCCGTAGCGGGGCAATCGGGGAGATCAAAAAAATCCGCGTCTGCGTGGGAGGTCCCCCGAAGGCCTGCGACCTTCCGACCGAGAAGATACCCGATGGGATCGACTGGGATGCCTGGCAGGGACCGGCCCCGACCCGCGGGTTCAACAAGATCCTCTGCCCCGACAACGTCCATAACCACTTCCCGCGCTGGCGGGCCTATACCGAATATTGCAACGGCTACTTGGCCGACATGGGAGCCCATCACTTCGACATTGGACAGTGGGGCATGGATGCGGACTACACCGGACCGGTCAAGGTGATCCCTCCCGAGAAGGGGGAGAAGGAAGTACGGCTCATTTACGAGAACGGCATCGAGGTCGTCCACGGATCCATCCCCGAGTGGCGGGGAGGAACCATCTTTTATGGTTCCGAGGGCACCATCTGGGTCGACCGCGGACCATGGAAATCGGATCCACCAAGCCTGCTCAAGGATTTCAAGACGACGGTCAGTCTGCGCAAACCCAGAAACCACCACGACGAGTGGCTCGACTGCATTCATTCCGGGGAACTCCCGCTCGCCCACGTAGAGGCCGGTCATCGTACGGCGACCCTCTGCCAGCTCTGCAACATCGGCTACGAGCTCAGGCGCGAACTCGACTGGGACCCGAAGAAGGAAAAGTTCGTCAACGACGAGGAAGCCGACAAGCTGACCGACCGCAAGAGGCGCAGCAAGTGGTACCGCGTCTAGAACAACCGTCATCCTTCCCCCAAGAGGCCGAGTGAGCGAGCAAAGACTAATCGAAGTCCTGCGGTCGCTCAAGGAGGAATCCGCCTCCGGAACCGAGGCTGAAGACAAGCTCTCCGCCTTTCGAGATGGGACCTATCGGCTCGATTTCGTTTTCGACTCCTCCTCGAGGACCTTCTCCAGTCAGCACGATCCTGAAAGAACCTACGAAAACGGGCAGACCATCACGGGCCAACTGGCGGACGAGAACCTGCGATTCTCCCTCCTTGCCCTGCCTTCGGAAAACGAGTGGGCGGACTCCCTCAAAAGAGACGATTCCTTTGCCATGACAGTCCGGATTCTCGGATTCGACGGCCTATTCCAGCGGCCCATCTTCGGGCAAGTCGGAGATTCGAGCGAAATGCCTGAAGAACCGGAGGAGATCCCCGATGATTCCGATGAAAGGAAACAGTCGTTGGAACCTAAGACATCGATCCCGACCAAGCCGAGTCTTTCGCTCCATAGTGACGATTCCCCCACGCCCCCCCCCCAACCCGAACCGTCTTCCCCTCCCCCCGATCAAGCCAAACCCGTTCCGACCCCGAAGAAAAAAAACAGGGCGACCATAAAAATTAACCCCAGAAAAGTCCGAGGAGGCGTTCGACCCTCCTCCGCTCAACCTCGGCCCTCCTCCGCTCCAGCGAATGATCCCTTCGGCAAAAAGTATGGTGCTTCTCCGTCCCCGGAAACTTCAAACCGGCCCTGGGGCATGGAGGAAAAACAATTCTGCTTGTTCATGCACCTAAGCCAGTTCGCCAGCATTTTCATTCCCACCGCAGGCATCATTCTCCCACTTGTGATGTGGTTGACGGCCAAGGGTGACTCACCAATGGCCGACGCCCACGGCAGGATCATTCTGAACTGGAACATATCCTCTTTCATATATGCCATCCTCTCAGTCGCCCTGATATTCGTCTTCATCGGGATATTCACCTTGATTGCGCTCGCCATTGTGTGGTTCCTGTTCCCCATCATCGGGTGCATCAAGGCAAGCCAAGGGGAAACTTGGAAATACCCCCTGTCCATTCCCTTCTTCAGCGTTCCCCGCAGCTAAGGGATCAACCCATTGGGTTGCCCGTGACCCGGGCGGATGGAAACCCACCCTATTTCCCTTTGGTCAGCTTCCTGAAGGAATCACTGGACACTACCATGAACAACCCGATTCCCAAAAGGATGATGCCGAGCGGAAAGACGTTGAGGGTACAAATTCCCAATAGAAAAAGCCAGCATCCCCTCCGGAAACGCTTGTCCTCATAGGACTCGCCGGGGAAAAAACCCTGCAGGAAATCTTCCCCCATCCACTTGACCAGCCATGGGTGAAGGCAAAGAAACGCAAGCAGCACGAAAAAGAAAAACATGCCGAGTCTTCCGTCTCCCAGGACATTCAAGGCAAGCAAGCCAAAGACAATGGCAATGGGAATGCGGCACCCCCCGGGTTCGGGCTCTTGCTTCTTCTTGGCCGGATGCCTCCTGCCGGATGCCTTCATTCTGTTGGCCCCTTTCTTAATCTTAGTGGGACCAGCTTTGACCTTGCGGAAGGAAGAGCCCTTGCCCGGCTTCCTTGCCGCCTTGGTCTTGAGGGGGGTATTCTTGGATTCGTAAAGGGCAAGTTCCTCGGGGGTGAGGGAATCAACCCCTTCCTCGTAGGCCTTGTCGAGAATCTTTTCGAGCCTCCATCGCTTTTCTTTCAGGCGTTCCTTTTCGAGGTGGTATATCCGCTGCTCCTTGCGGGTGAGACCTTGTACGCCCCACATCCTTGCCCTTTCCATGACCCTCTCCGCCTCCTCGGGGTCAGCAGTTTCCTTTTCGACCGGGGAGGATTCTTCCGGCTCGCTCTCCTTTTCCGGTTGCTCGCCATCAGTCCCCGATAGGTTCAACAAGTCTTGTCGCTCTTGCTCGATCTCCCGCTCTTCTTCCTTGAGGTCGCTCGGTTGCTGGACGGCTTCCTCAGTCTCCCCAAGCTCTCCCTTGAAGTCGTCCGACTCATCGGTTGCGGGTTGCATCTCCTCCTCCGGGCGATCTTCCTGTACAAGCTCGGGGGGATCGGCCTCGCTTGACTCGGAATCCACGGCGGATTCATCCCCTTCCCCGGTCTCATCCGTCGCTTCCTCTTCCTTTTCCTCCGCCTCATCCGGCGCCTGATCTTTCCGCGCCGGTGCCGGGGCTTCCAGGTCCGGGCCGAGCTCCTTGTCCACCGGCGGATCTTCGTCCGGTTCGGCATCGCCCTCCGGAGGCTCGGCTTCGGCTTCCTCAGGTTGCCCGGCAGCGGGAACCGCATCCTCCCCGCCCGCCTTTCCCAGAAAGCCAAATATGCCTCGCTGGTAGAGGCCGTCGAAACCCAGAAACCGAACGGAGGCCGAGAATTCCTCCCCTCTCTCGAGGCCGGTCACCCACTCGTTTTCGGACTCGGGCAGGAGAAGGGAAAACTCCAGACCCTCACCCGCAATCTCTCCCGTCACGGTCTGACCCCCCTCAAAGGACGGGTCATGAGGATTCGCAAAGGTTCTCGAGGAGGAGCCGAAGCTAAAGCCGGAGGAGTAATTCTTTCCTTGGAACGGACGAACGGCTTCATCCGCCTCGGAGCCAAGCTTGCGGTTTTCCCTGAGGTCCGTCAGAACGTCGATCAGTTGGCGCAAGCTCATTTGCAAAGATGGGTTGAGGGGAGATCAGGTGATGGGTTCATAAGGGAGGAAACAGACTCAATCGTCGGTAACAAATCCGCGGATCTCGGGAAAGAAGCAACCGAATATCCCGACTCCGAAAAAGAAAATGAGGACCCCCGGCGGGAAGCCGGAATCAACCAACAAGACCAGCATTAGCGCTAAGATAAGGAATATCCCGATGAAGATACGGGGCGATCCGCTTTCGTCTTTCGGGGGAAAGGATACGGCTGAGCCGAAACCGGCCTGGTCGAGAATCTGCAGTTCGGGGGAAGACAGGACCCCCTTGCCCTGCACTCTTCCCTTCCTGAGGATTCGCAATACGAGTGCGGGATCCGGAGGGGGCTGCGAAGCGGGCGCGGTCCGTGGAAAAGACGGGGGTTGCGCAGAGGGGCCTGCCGTGACTCGGAACTTGGGCACGGCCGCCTTCCTGGTCTTCTTGAGGGGTTTCCTCGCAGGCATGGGATGCCCGGTGGATTTCTTGCGGGCGGAGGGCCTCTTGCTCACCTTAAGCTTGCGGGGCTTGCCCCAGACCTTGATGGCCCCAGGAGCCATGGCATGGGCGGACTTTCGGAAGCTTTTCCTTTGCGAAACCTTTTTGTTCCTCAGCCTGCGGGGACGCTTGGTCGTAGCATCCCCGCGGACCGCCCGCCGGATTACCTCCCGGTGTTGCTCGATGGGCTGGACGGGCTCGGGTTCGGCCGCTGCCGGCGGAGCCTCGGCGGATACCGCTTCCTCCGTTTCTTCTTGGGCATGGCCGAAAATGGCCCTTTCGTAGAGCGTGTCGTAGGAAACCAGGCGGGCCCGCAGATCGAACGCCTTGCCCTTTTCCATTCCCCTAACCCAGTCGTTGGCGGAGGAGAAAAGCATCACCGCAACCTCCAGGTCGTGATCTTTCAGCATGCACACCACGGTCTGCCCGTCCTCGTACTCCTTGGTCATGATCGACCCGAAGGTCCGGGAGGAGGACAGGAACTCCAGCTCGAGGTCGTATATGGGGCCGCCGAGGGCCTCGATCGATTGACGGGCCTTCATGCCCGGCACGCGTTCGCGCGTAAACCTCTTCAATTCGGTAATCAGACCCTCGAAAGCCATAATTCGACTATGGCACGAATGAATGGCATAAATCCATTACAAAAAAGCCGTTCATTTGGAAACGGTCCGGGAACTATTCGAAATCGTAGAAGACCGGCGTCCCGCCGAATTTGCCATACAGGTAGAGCCAGTTCCCCGACCTGTGGCGCCACAGGTAGGGCATCACGCCCTCCCGCGTCCAGAGCCAGCCATGCTCTTCCTGCCAAAGCCAAAGCCCCCGTTCCTCGTCCGGAACCACGAATGCCCAGCCGAGCTTGGCATGATAAATCCAGTTCGTCTGCTCGAACCTGCGGAATTCCCCGAACCAACCGGATGCCCGCCAGCCTCCTCCAACCGCCGGCATGTCCCTCCACCACGCCCCCGGAAGATCATCCTCCCGGGTCACCAGCTTCTTCAGGCTCCCGAGGTTCTCACCAACTTCATTCGCGGCGTAAGCCCGGTAGTAATACCTGACCCCCGGCTCAAGCCCGCTAAGGGATACGGAAAATTCGAGGGTCTCCCCCATTAATTGGGCCGGTGCCCGGATAGGGTCATGGCCCATGATGCTGGTGCTGAGAACGATCCCGGCCTCGAGGATGGGAGCCCCGCCGTCGGTAAGGATTTGGCCGTCGAAGACGTAGGCCCCATCTTCCTCCTCATGTGAGCCCGTCCTCACGATCGGGACGAATGCCTCCTCATGCGGACCAGGCCGGGTAAGGTCGTGCAAAAGGAAGACCTCATCGCCGGACAAGGCCCTCTCCCAGATGATGAGATCATCGATCGTCCCGTGGAAGGGCTCGCGGTCGTCCATTTCGGCGGCTCCGGGCATATAGGCGCCGATCACCGAATAAACGTCGTTCCCCGCCGGGGCGTTGGCGGTTGCATCGAGTTCCCCGTTCTTGAAGAGCGTGTGGCTCTCGCCATCCCTCACGATGACCAGTTGCGTCCATTCGTGGCGCTCCACGGGCGAGCCCTCGACCCGCCCGAAAAGATAGGGATTCAGGTTGCCCTCGCGAACCCCCCAGACCGGATCGCCGTTGTTGGAAAGGACGTTGAAGTACCCGCCTCCCTTTTCCTCTTCGGGGCGGACCCAGACCGACAAAGTGTACTCGCTTCCCAGCTCGAGGGCCGGGAGCTGGACGTGATCGTCCACCCCATCGAAGGAAAGGGCAAAGCCCTTCTCCCCAAAGCGGTCCTCGCCGGGTTCGGCTCCATGAACGGCGCCGTGCTTTCCTTCTTCCTCCTCGTCCGCATGCCCATCAAGCGGATAAAAGAGGTACAGGCCCTCGTTGAGGCTGAGGCTTTCAAAGAAATGAGCGTCGTGCGCCTCATCGGGTGACAGGGCGGTCCCGTAAACCAGCAAATCGTCGATCGTCCCGTGGAAGGGCTCGCGGTCCTCCAGAGCCCCCGCGACCGGCTTGTAGGCCCCGATTACCGAGAACACGTCGTCTCCCGCCAAGGCTTCCCCCGTCTCGTCCTGCTCGCCGTTGACGTAGAGCGTGTGGGTTTCCCCGTCCCGTACGAGCATGAGGTGGGTCCACTCGTGGCGCGGCACGGGCGAGCCTTCGACCCGCCCGAATAGATACTGCTTCAAATTGCCCTCGCGAACCCCCCAGACCGGGTTCCCGTCGTCGGAAAGAATATTGAAGTACCCGCCTCCCTTCGGCTCCCCGGGAAGGATCCATACGGAAAGGGTGTATTCGCTTCCCAGCTCGAGTGGGGGGACTTCGACGAAGTCGTCCTCCCCGTCGAAGAAGAGGGCCATCCCCTCCTCGCCGAACCTGTCTTGGGCGGGCGCGGGCCCGGCAACCATTCCGTGGTTCCCGTTGCCCGAGTCATCAAACGCATTTCCCTCGAGGTAATATTCGGCAACCAGGTCGTCGAGAGGATCAACCGGCCTGGTCAGGTGTTCCTCCCAATCCGTCAGCCCGTCCTCATCATGATCGCCGTCGGCAAGAACGATATCGACGTCCGCCATATCCCCACCCACGAACACGAAGGTGTTGAAGGTTTGGGTGGTTTCGTTCCAGTCTCCATGCATCGAAGAGGGTTCGCCCACTTGCCACTCGTTGTCGAGCTCGCCGTTCCCGTTTCCGTCCCTGAAGGCCAGAAACTGGTAGATTTTCCCCTTGGGCAGGGAAAAAGCAAAATCACCGGGGCCCTCGGGCAGCAACCGGATGTCGACGAGGAGGTCTGCCTGGTCCAGGGCCGCTACGATGACCGGACCGGGGACCGGGCCCTCGTAGAAGACTTCCCCCGAGACCGTCGCGTTCTGGTCGGGAACGGCGTCGCTAAGGTGCACGTCGAAATCATTACGGGGCTCGTTGATTTCTATAGGATAATGCAGGTGATAGTCCCAAGGATCCCCCACGCTGGGCCAACCGTCGTTGGCCGCGTCCCGGAAGGCCTTGACCATGTAGCCGTGCCCGCGTTCCACCACAAACGAGTAGGGACCGGCGGCTTCCATTTCCATTTGCTTGACCTTCATGCCCGACTGGTCCATCAGCCAGACCCGGAAGGGGCCGGTGTCAACTTCGCCCGAATAAGTGATCGTCCCGCTCAGGTTCACCGCATCCACCGCGCCCTCGAAAAGACCCAGGTCGGGCCCCGCATCCAGGTTGCGGGGAGCGCCGCCGTAGTCGACCGGGAGGGCTCCCACCTTGGCCGGGTTGCCCTCATCGACGAAGGGAGAACCCACACGCAGGCGGAAATCGTGGTTGGCGGGGTCGGCAAAGAGAGGATCGGCGTCCGGCAGGTCGCCGTGTCCGCCCTGGATGACGGAGTGGTCGGCAACGAAAAAGCTCTGGTTGACGTAGCCGGAAGGCTCCTGGGACGCCTGGTTGTCCCAGGCGATGGAATTGTCGAAGGCCACGATGGAATTGCTCCCCACGTAGATGCCCCCGCCGGTGCTGGCGTTGTTCTCCACCATGGTCGAGTGGATGATCGAGGCGTTACTTTCCCAGACCACTACGGCTCCCCCGTTTTCTGCCTGGTTGCCCAAAAAGAGGGTGTTGTAGAAGACCGCCGAGCTCCCCATGCTCAACTTTACCGCCCCTCCCCACTGGGCCGAGTTGCTCTGAAAGATGGTCGAGAACACTTGGGGCGATCCTCCATCGTAGACGCAGAGGGCTCCTCCACCCCCGTTCGTCCCCTCGGCATGGTTGTCGAAAAAGCCCAGGTTGCGCAGGCTCGGGCTCCCCGCGGCGGCGAGAATTCCCGCCCCGCGCTTGTCCCACTCCCCGGGACCATCGGCCTGCCCCCGCACGATGGCCAGGTCCGCAAGGACCGCCGTTCGGTCGACCCCCGAGGCCGTGACCACGTGGCGGACGTTGTCCCCGGGCCAGTTATGGGCCCCGACATCCCCGCTCAAGTAGGTCCCGAAACCCTGCAGGACCCGATCTTCCAATCCCTCCTCGTGCCCCTGGAACCCACCGAGAATTTCAAGCCGGTTCTTGAGCTGGAAGGTCGAGTTTCGCTGGCCCTCGGTCTGCCCCGGTCCGACGTCCGGACGGTAGACCCCGGAAGTCAGCCAGATCTGTGTCCGGTTGATCCCATCGGCCTCGGCCAGGGCGGCTTGGAGGTTATCATAGGCGCTTGCCCAGGAGGTCCCGTTCCCATCCCCGCCGGCTCCCTCCCGGACGTAGATGACCTTGCTGACGGGTGGAAGGGACCAACCATTTCGCGAATCGCTTCCGGCGACGATCTCCTCGACATCGGAGTATCCATCCCCATCGTCGTCCAAATCCTCGTTATTGTGCAAGCCGTCCTTATCCGGATCCTCGTCTACGTCGAGCAGGCGGATGGTGAAGATTTCCTCCCGGGAAGCGTTGAGCTCGTCGGTCACCCGTACCCGGATGGAATAGGAGGATGCGTTGTTCTCGTAATCGAACTCGGCCCCCGTAAAAAGGGCCCCGTCATCTGCAAGAACGAACAAGTGGTTGTGCTCGTCCCCGGCCCCCGAGACCAGGCTGTAGACATGGGTAAGGACTTGGTCGGATTCGAGGAGAAAGGCAGGAACAGATGCATTCATCGAGCTATCATCCCATTCCCCGTTATCTTTATAACGAAGCCAATCTCCTTGTGAAGAGTAAGTGGGGTTCGGTTCTATGGAAGACCAATTGGAAAACAACCCATTGAACGAATTACCATTGGCGGCTCCCACCCAAAACAGCAGGCCTTGCCCACTGTGTTCCTCGCCTTCCTCCCCTTCCGGGCCCTCCGTCCAGCGCCACTCCCCTTCCACCGCGGCGTCGTTTGCCCCCAGCCAGGCATTAAGCCCAGCTTGAGCCACGAGGGCCTTGGTCAAATTGTGCTCGGCTTCGCTCGTAATGGTGGCGAGGTACACCCAGTGAAAGGGATCCGCCGCATCGGCCGCATCCGCCGCCGCCTTGGCATCCGACCAACTGATGTTGGCTCCATGGTTGATCAATTCGTAGCCCTTCCACCCGGGTAGGTGGGGATCAAGATCGACGGCCTCGAAACGCCCGACCACCGTGCCGACTGGAGATTCCTCTTCGAATTCCAAAAAGTTGGCCCACTCGTCGACCTCATACTGAACGTTGGATTGGGGAGGGCCGTGGAGCGAGGGGACCACCCAGTCCCACCTGAGAGGCGGGCCGCCAGTGACGTCTCCGCCAAGGACCGACCCCGCATCCAAATTGTCGAGTTTGGGAACGATTTCGTTTTGCACGAAATTGCGGCCCTCCGCACCCTTGAAGTCGTTGATGAAGGCTTGAGCGTTCGCATAACCAAGACCAGTCGCCGCAAAGTAAGCGTTGATTCCACTGGCGGCGGCTCCCGCGCCATTGTCGAACTGGGTCTTCATCCAAGAGGTCATGTGCTTGATGCCCTCGTTCTGCCCGCTTTGCCTGATCTTGAAATCCAGGTAGCGCACGGCCAAGTAGGACGCGGCCCTCTGCCCTTCGGTCTCGCTCGCCTCCGGGATCCCCAATAGGGCAAGAAGAGCCCCAACCTCGGAAACCGTCGGCTCGGTCCCCAGTATGAGTAGGACCTGCCCGTCATAACCGACCAGAAAATCCGCCAGCCCCGTCTTGAACCAGTTCCCCGAGCTGGCTCCGTCCCCCGTTACATCCAGGTAGTAGCAGTTTTTGGCATGAAGCATGCGCAGCGTCTCCCAGGCGACCGCGTGCGGGATCAGTTCGGGCTCGTCGTGAATAATCGGAACGAGCAACGGCAGGTTGAACTCCAGCTTGGTCAGGTCGATGCTCCCGTCCGGGGCGCCCGTGAAGGATGCGTGAACCGGATGGGAAGAAGGGGATCCATGCTCGTGAATGGTCAGGTTCCAGTCGTCGGAAGGGTCCACCTCCAAGCCGTAGGCATCGACGACCAGGCTCTCCGCGGACTTCAGCCAGCCGGCCTGTAGGTCGTAAAGCAGCCACTCCTTTTGCGGGCTGAACCCGAGAAAAGGCTCGGGACGGATATCGACCGGGGCCCGGTTGGCGGCGGCCCAAGAGTCGAAATAGTAGACCGTCCCGGCATTCGTATTGCCCGAGTAATCGGTCTTGTGAGCCCCAACCGCAAGATTGTCGTATGACAGCGCGACGGAGGTACCGAACTTGTCCGAGGCATTGGCGTCGTCCGCGACGAATTTTTCGATCAGGCCTGCAGTTCCGTTGTGCTCGATCCGGTACAGGTATGTCGCTCCGGCTTGGTAATGCCCACCATGGTTGTGATTCTGAGCGCCAACTGCCAGAAGTTCGTACGACAGGGCAAGGGAATATCCGAAACGAGCGGAATTATGCATGTCTGAGATGGGTGCCAACACTTCGTCGAGCAAATGGGGCATACCCTCCTCGATGCGGAAAAGATAAACGGCTCCCACGTCGTAAGCAACGGAAGCGACGTCTTCTCCTATCGTTGAGACGGCCAGTAGATCACCGGCAAGGGAAACGGCGTGACCAAAACCATCACCTTCTCCGCCTGAGGCATAGTTTGCATCCGGATCGGTAACCTTGGCAATCTGCAGGAAGGATCCGTTCTCTTCCTGCCAGTAAAGATAAGTGGCTCCGTCATGGTTGTGAGACGGGGCGCCGACGGCAACGAGGCCATGGGAAGTGGAAACAGAATGCCCGAAATTATCGGAAGCGTTGGCATCCGAAGCCGTAAGCTTCTCCAGAGGGGAAAGCGATCCGTTGTGCTCCAGACGATAGACGTAGGCCGAGCCTGCATCATTACGTCCACTATGGTCATCCGATGGCGCTCCGACGGCAAGAATCCCTTGGGAAAAGGAAACGGAAGAACCGAAATAGTCTTGGTTGTTGGCATCGTGGGCCGTAACCTTATGCAGGAAGTGCACCGACCAGTCCGGCAGGACTTGGTAAAGATAGGCCGCCCCGGATTTGGGTTGCCCGTGCTGGTCGGACCATTTGGCCCCCACCGCGATGATCCCGTCGGATAGGGAAACCGAACCCCCGAATTGAGTGTTCGATCCGCCGTCAGAAGACGTAAGCTTGGCAATTTTGGTCATGCTGCCATTGTGTTCCTCACGATAGACGTATACGGCATTGGCATTGGGCGCCCCTACCACCGAAAGGTCTTCCCAGACCGCGACCGACGACCCAAAATGATCCTGACTGTCGGCATCGGAAGGAATGATCTTACCTATGAAGTGGTCGTTCTGGTCCGCCCGGGCCCAAGGACCGGCCAAGAGGAAAAGAAGGGATAGCGGGAGGAGCCTGTTCATTTGCCGCCTAAGGGGGGATTTCCCTGACCGGTCGCAGGTGGAGGCTCGGTTTCACCGGTCTTGGGCTGATCGCCCGAGGTGTCGGCCGGATGGGTGCCCGGATGCGGTTCGGTCCCGCCCGTCTTGGGCTGATCGTTCGTCGTGTTGCCCGGTTGCGGATCGGTCCCGCCCGTCTTGGGTTGCTCGCCCTTCGCGTCAGCCGGGTCGGTTACGGGAAATCCACCACCCGTTTTGGGCTGCTCGCCCGTCGTGTTGCCCGGGTGGGTATGCGGACCGGTTGTACCGGTCTTGGGTTGCTCGCCCGTCGCGTCAGCCGGGTCGGTTACGGTAAACCCACCACCCGTTTTCGGCTGTTCTTCGGTAGCTTTGCCCGGGTCGGTCGCAGGAGACTCGTCCTTCTTTCGCCCGGTCGTTTTTCCGGGATCCGTGGCGGGAGACTCGGTTCGCTTACCCTCTAGCGTGCTCCCCCGGGCCGGGTCGGTCGCGATGGAGTCGTTGCGCTTCCCCTCTTTGGTCGGATCCTTCGACGGGTCGGTCGCTGTGGATTCCGTCTTTTCGTTCCTGTTCCCGGTTGTCTCCTTCTCGGCCTCGGCTTGCTTCTTGGGGAGGTTGCGGAACTTGCCGGTCCGGTAGTCGTAGAAAATAGGTTTGCCGCCTAGGGTAGCCACGTGGCGCAGCCAGCTGCCCGAATCGTTGCGCCACAGAAAGGGCCAAACGCCGGGCTGCGTCCAGGTCCAGCCGTTTTCCTTCTGCCAGAGCCAAAGCCCCTCCCGTTGGTCGCCCGCCACGTAGGTCCAGCCCAGCTTCTGGTGGTAGACCCAGTCCATGCCTGGGACCTTCCTGTAGGTCCCGAACCAATTGGAACGGCGCCAGTCGGCGCTCAGACTTTCGGCCTGGCTCCACCATGTCCCCTTTCCGGTCGCTTCCGGCACGATGAGCTTGCCGGGGGAACCACGGTTCTCCCCGACTGAATTGCGGGCGTAGGCCCTGTAGTAAATGGTCTTGCCCGGGAGGAGATTGTCCGTCTCGACCCGGAAGTTGGCGGATCCCGGCTCGTGCACGCCCCGAACCCTCCGGGGATTTTGGAAGCGGAGGCTGGTACTGAAGAGAAAACCCACGGCGCTCAGGGAGGCTCCCCCATCGGCAAGGACCTTACCCCGGAAGAGATAGTTTCCGTTCGTATCGGCCTTGACCTCGAGGGTACGAACGATGGGAACGAATACCCCCTGGACTTCCCCTTTCCCGGCAGAGTTCTTCACATCGGCTAGGGCATCCCCCTGCTTGCCGCCTTGGTCCAAGCCGGTTTGCCGGCCGGTCTCGTAGACTTCCTCCATAAGCCTTGGGCGTGCGCTCGATTCCGAGGTTTCATAGTTGCGATCGTCCATGGCGCCAACGGGCTGCTCCTCGGAATCCCTCAGCACCGTTTGCTCAGGGGCAGGGTCGGTCTGGCCCCATGACAGCTCGGAAGTGGGCTCGCCACGCCTATCTCCCCCCCTCGCCCAAGCTGAAAAAGGACACAAGGCAGTAGAAACCGCTGCCAGGGCGACAGCGCCCAAAACCGTTTTCAGGCAGGTTTTCATGTGCGCGCGTGAAATGTACAAATGGTGGCTAACGACTAGCTATTAGCGACATTAACAATATGAATACAAATTTTTTGTCGTTTTGCGAGGTTATTAACCGGCTTGGCTTCCCAAACTCAAGACTTGCCAACCGTTTGCTTCTTCCTCATTTTCATGGATTCCTCGTTGCCCGGATGGCGGAATTGGTAGACGCGCTGGATTCAAAATCCAGT
>DLRY01000027.1:0-19303 GCA_002500665.1 Opitutia bacterium UBA7876 | reverse complement strand
GGAATTGGTAGACGCGCCGGATTCAAAATCCGGTTCCCGCGAGGGAGTGAGGGTTCGACCCCCTCTCCGGGTACCACGTTAAACCATCGTTTCATGGAAGCACTGATTCGCAGAGGACGTGAGTCCGACATGTCCGCCCTGAGGGACATCATCAACCATTATATCGTCAACTCGGTAGTGACTTTCGAGATGGTCGAGATGTCGCTTGAAAACCGCAGGACCTGGTTCACGCAGTTTACAGAAGGCGGTCGCTATCAACTATTTGTAGCTGAAAAAGAGGGAGAGGTTGCGGGGTATGCGGCCAGCCTTAGGTTCCACCAGCGCCCCGCCTACGGCCCTTCCGTAATGACCAGCATCTACCTGCGCCCGGACCGGGTCGGGCAAGGAATTGGAAGCCGGGTTTACGCCGCCCTCATCGACGAACTTAAGAAAGTCGAGGAGGTTCACCGGGCCTACGGACTGGTCGTGCTGCCCAATCCGGGCTCGGAAAAACTGCACGACAAGCTAGGCTTTCAAGTGGCGGGACTGCTCCATCAGGGTGGTCACAAGTTCGGGGAATACCACGACGTCCGCATCTACGAGCACCGACTTGACAAATAGGCTGCCCGGCCCGCCTGGCTCAGGCTGGGGATTGGCTCATATCCAGCCCACAAGGCAAACCCCGCACCCGGCCGAGGCCAGGCCGAGGAGCCAAGTTTGACCCGCCAAATCGTCGCCCGGGACGAAGGCCCCGCACTTCGGGCAATTCTCCTGGGCCGCGGGCATGCCTTCCCCGCAATCGCGACAATCCTCCCGGGTGCCCGAGCCGAGGCTCAGGACGAAAAGAAAGAGAGCAGGGCAAAAAAGGAGGAAAAGAGCAAGGGCCAATAGATCCATAGGATGTCGGGGTTGAAAGGATCAGGCATTCGCCCGGGCGGGGGCGCAGGACTGAATGAGGTAGACGAACAGGACCTGGGAAACGAGGATTGCAACCACGACCCCTGACATGGTCGCGGCCATGTAGAGTCCAACCTTGTGCGGATGCCCCAGGCTGCTCATGCTGTTGATGAGGCAGAGCATGACCCCCAGCCCTCCCCCAGCGGCTGCGTAGCGTCTCCAACTGTCCGATATTTCGCGACGCGAGGCATCGGGCTTGGGCTTTATCGCCGCCGGCAGGTAGCGCAGAAACCCCGAGCGGTAGGTGGAAAGCAACCCGAAGAAGACCGTCCCGAAAACGATGAGCGCCTCGGAGGGATGAACCAGGTAGAGGAGGTCGCCTCCCGCAGCCACGAATCCCCCCAGGACGGCACCGATGAACCCGGCGATCCCCAGGACGCGGAGGACGGAATCAAGAAAGTCGAATTTTTCTTTTTCATCGTTCATGGGGATTAATTTCGCTTATTTAGTTTATTTACTCAAATATTTTTATACGATTATTTGCTGCCCGGTTTTGGGCAGGCGAAAAACATCCCCTCCATGAGGGAAAAGAAGACAAGGCCCCGGCAGGGAAGAGAACCTAGCTGGGCAGGAGGTCGCCTACTAGTTCGCGCTCTTCCGCCAATTCGTTGACGGAGGCGTCGATCTTTTCGCGGGCGAAATCGTTGATCGGTACGTCTTGGACGATTTCCCAACCGTTCCCATCGGAACGGACGGGGAAGGAGGTAATCAGACCCTCCTTGGTGTCGTAGCTTCCGTCGGAGGCCACGCAGAGGCTGTTCCAGTCCCCCTCGGGGGTCGGGTTTACCAAGGAGCGCACGGTATCGATAGCGGCGTTGGCCGCGGAGGCGGCGGAAGAGGCTCCACGGGCCTCGATGATTGCGGCTCCGCGCTGCTGGACGGTGGGAATAAAGTCGATATGGGCCCAAGTGTCGTCGGAAATGACCTCGGGAGCCGGGGTTCCCCCGATCCTGGCATTGTAGTAGTCCGGGTACTGGGTGGCGGAATGGTTGCCCCAGATGGTGACGTTGGAAACCTCCGAGACTTGGACGCCGGCCTTGGCGGCAAGCTGGGCGGCGGCTCGGTTTTCGTCAAGGCGAGTCATGGCGAACCAGCGCTCGCGGGGAACGTCGGGGGCATTGTTCATGGCGATCAGGCAATTGGTGTTGCAGGGGTTCCCGACCACCAGCACGCGGACGTCGGAAGCGGCGTTCTTCTGGATGGCCCGGCCCTGTCCGGTAAAGATCTTGCCGTTGATGCCGAGCAAGTCTCCCCTCTCCATCCCGGCCTTACGGGGAACGCTTCCCACGAGCAGGGCCCAGTTGGCTCCCCCGAAGCCTTCGTCTAGGTCACTGGTGGGACGGACGTCCTTGAGAAGAGGAAAGGCACAGTCGTCCAGTTCCATGACGACTCCCTCGAGAGCCTTCATGCCGGGCTCGATCTCGACCAGGTTGAGGGCGACGGGCTGATCCGGGCCGAAGACGGCCCCGGAGGCGATGCGGAAAAGAAGGGAGTAGCCGATTTGACCGGCTGCCCCGGTAACGGCTACGCGGATAGGCGCTTTGTCGTTCATGATGGAGTCAATGGGTTTTGATTGGGGGTCGTGGGTGAAGCCCTTGGGGGCGGTTTAAGAAAAACGTGACTTATCCACTACCTCGGCGGCACGCCGAAGGCAAGCCTCGGTCTCGTCCCAACCGATGCATCCGTCGGTGATGGAAACCCCGTAGTCAAGCTCGTCAAGGGGACGGGGGAAGGACTGACTTCCCTCCTTGAGATGGCTCTCGATCATGACGGCGTGGATGCAGTCCGAGCCCGCCTCGATCTGAGTGAGGGCATTCTCGAGGACGGCGGGTTGCTGGGAGGGATCCTTGCCGCTGTTGGCATGGCTGCAGTCTATCATAACCGAAGCCGGAACCTCCGCCTGCGAGAGAGCGGCTTGGGCAAGGGCGACGTGTTCGGGACTATAGTTGGGCCCGTCCGTCCCGCCGCGCAGGATGAGCTGGCAATCGGGGTTCCCCCCGGTAGTGACGGCAGAGGCACGCCCATCCTCAGTGATGCCGAGAAAAGTCTGGCTCTGGGTAGCGGCTATGATTCCATTGACCGCGGCTTTGAGATCCCCTCCGGTCGCATTCTTGAAGCCGACCGGCATGGAGAGACCGGAAGCCATCTGGCGGTGGGTCTGGGATTCCGAAGTCCTGGCTCCGATGGCGGCCCAGCAAAGGGAATCGGCCAGGTAGCGTGGAGTAATCGGATCGAGGAGTTCGGTGGCGGTGGGAATGCCCATGTCCAGAACTTCCCCGAGAAAGGAACGGGCGATGCGCAACCCCTCCGGAATGTTGCAGGTACCATTGAGGCGAGGGTCCATGATGAGGCCCTTCCAGCCGACCGTGGTACGCGGCTTCTCGAAATAAACCCGCATCACCAGGAGGAGCCTTTCCTCCAGTTCGCCGGAAAGTTCGGCGAATTTTCCGGCGTATTCGCGACAAGCGTCGAGGTCGTGAATCGAGCATGGTCCTACCACTGCAACAAGCCGTTTGTCCGCACCGTGGATAAGGGCGTGCATCAGGTCGCGGGAGCGCGCGACCAGAGACTTTTGTTCCGTTGAGCGGGGTATTTCTTCGCACAACCGGGCGGGTGAGGGAAGAGGCTCGGAATCGGTGATTCGTAAATTGGTGACTTTGTCCACGAGAGACACCATAGAATGGAAACTTGCATGAACAAGCCAAACTTTTACCAATAATGGAAGATGGAAACTTTTATTCATAGCGGCCGGCTTGGATCCGTCCTCCGAATACGGGGGGAGGATGCCGCCGATTACCTCCAAAGCCAGTTGACGATCAATGTGGCCGACCTCGCCAGGGGTTCGGTACGGTACGGCTTGCGCCTCAACGCCAAGGGCCGTGTCCTGGCGGGGGCCTACGTTCTGCACACGGGCGAGGAGGAGTTTCTCCTGGTCAGCAGGAAGACCAAGGCCGAGGATTGGCTGGTCCTGCTGGAAGAGAACGTGGTTGCGGACGAGGTCGAATTCATAAACGAGACGATGGACTGGAGAATCCACACCTTGTGGAGGGAAGAAGCTTCGGTCGAATCGTCCGGCCCCCAACTCGAAACTCCCGAATCCGGGAATTTCATGGAACGGGACGACGGCTTGATCTTCCCTGACCCGCGCCTTCCGCCAGGATCGGTCGCCTTTCTGACCCCCGGCGACTTCCTCCCCAAAGTCGGCGGGATTGCGGATGACGCAAGGCCGGTCGATCCGAATGTCCTCGAGCTTCGCAGGATCGAATCCTGCATGGTGTCGGTCCCCGATGAGATCGGGCCCGGCGAACTACCCCAGGAGGGTGGCCTGGAAAAACACGCCGTCGACTTCGACAAGGGCTGCTACTTGGGTCAGGAAATGATGGCCCGCATGCACGCAATCGGAAAGGCAAGAAGACAAGCGGTCACGGTCCGCAAAGCCGGCGAGGGAAACGTCGAGGTGCCCGCCGACCTCTATGAGGGCAAGAGGAGGATCGGGACCTTGAAGAGTTTGGTCATGGACGAAGAAGGGGGACTGGGCATCGCCATCATAAATGAGTCCGGGATTTCTTTTCTGGAAAAGGACGGACTGGCCCTGGGCGGTCCTGAAGGGGAAAAGATAACCTTGCCATGAAGGAGGAAAAGGAGGTCGAGCAGGTGGCCCGTGTTTTCCGAAACATGGGGGCGGATGAGCAAGTCGCAAAGCGCATGGCCGGCCAACTGGTCAAGAGGGCCGAGCAGAAAGCCGAAGAAAACAAAACCTCTAAAATAAGTGAACTTCAGAAGCTTCTCGAGCTTTCCGTCTACGGAGCCCAAGGCCTACTGAAACCCGATGAAAAGGGCGATTTTTAGGGGAAATAGCCCCAAAACCCCGAAAAAATCGGGTTTTTAGCAAAAAAAGTTTGACCGAAGGCAGGAAAATGCCGACCTAATCAGATGTTCACTCAATATAAACCCATACTTCGAAACAAAGGAAACTATCAATGAATAAAGGACAACTCGTCGAAGCCGTACAAAAGAACTTAGGTGGAGACACCTCCAAATCCGCAGCGGAAGCCGCCGTTAACGCAGTTATCGACGCTATCTCCGCAGGCGTGAAAAAGGAACCAGTACAGATCATCGGCTTCGGGACCTTTTCCGTTGTTAAGCGCGGAGCGCGTACAGGGATCAACCCCCAGACTCGCGAAAAGATTCAGATCAAGGCTTCCAAGTCCGTGAAGTTCAAGCCCGGAGCAAAGCTCAAGGCCTCGGTCTGATCGCTTGACTAAACCTACCCTTTTAAAAACCCGTGGCTTGCCACGGGTTTTTTATTTTCAAATGGACGAGGAAATTGAGAAGGGCCGAAAGGCATACCTCAAGCATATGGAAGGATCGGTGGCGGCCTTTGCCCCGGGAAGGATCGAGTTTCTCGGCAACCACCTCGACTACAACGGAGGCATGGTTCTTGGCGCGGCCATCGATGCGGGGATCTACGTCCTGGCCAGCCCGCGTCGAGACAAGGTGCTTCGGCTTTTCAGCGAAAGCTTCGAGGGCGAAGTAGTTGAAACCAGCCTGGACCAGTTCCGGAAGATCGAGGGAAAGGGAAGCTGGGCGAATTATTGCCTCGGCGTTCTGAAGGCCATGCAGGAAAGAGGCCTCGCTCCATCAAGCGGGTTTTCACTTACCTTCGTGAGCAACTTGCCCGTATCCGCGGGCTTAAGTTCCAGCGCCGCCCTCGAACTGGCCACCGGGCTCGCCCTGGCCCAGTTGGCCGATCGAGAGGTTGGACTTGAGGAATTGGCCGGGATTTGCCGAGAGGCGGAAAACGAGTTCGTCGGCATGCCCTGCGGGATACTCGACCAGGCAAGCTCCGCTCTGGGTCGGCCCGACCACCTCGTCTTGATCGATTGCCGGAACGAATCCTTCTCCACACTACCCCTCCCTCCCCGTACGGCGCTGTGGATCATCGACTCGGGGATCAAGCACGACTTGGTCGATTCCCACTACTCGGCAAGGCATGCGGAATGCGGGGAGGCCCTTCGACTCGTCAAGGAGGCCGGGAGTAAGTCGGCTTGCCTGGCCGAATGCCGGGAGGAGGAGATCGACCAGACGGACTTGTCCCCGAACCTTCGCAAGCGGGCCCTGCACGTCACCCGTGAACAGGAAAGGGTCCTCACCTTCCGCGACGGACTTCTCTCCAACCGCGACCTTGAGGAACTGGGACGACTGCTTACCGACTCCCACTGGAGCTCGTCCCGCGATTTCGAGAACAGTTGTCCAGAACTGGACTTTCTCGTCGAGCGGCTCGCGGAATCCGATGAGGTGCTCGGAGCCCGCTTGACGGGCGGGGGTTTCGGAGGAGCAGTCCTTGCCTGGACGACCTCGGCCTTCAGACGCAAGGAAGCCGAAGCGATTGCCGGCTCCTACAAGGAGGAATACGATGCCCTTCCATCCGTCCATTCTTTTTCCCCATCAAGGGGAGCGAGAATCGAAGACTGGCCTCCTCTAGCCCTTGAGAAAGGGGCGTAGCAATCCAAGGAACCCTTCCCTGTCTTCTACGTGAAGGTCGTGGCCCGCCTCCTCGAGCACCTCGATCCGAGAATCCGGAAAGTGACGCCTGACGAGTGAAAAATGTTCGCTTCGCAGGTAGCCCGACTTCCCGCCCCGCACAAATAAGACCGGACCGGCAAAACGGTCTTCGTCAAGGAGCGGGTTGGTCGAGAGCGACTCGATGGAGGCAAGAAGGGAAGCCAGATCGGGCTTCCAGTGGAAACCGGATTCCATCTCCTCCAGGTTGGTCAGCAGAAACTGCCGGAAGGCCCAGCTTGGGATGGAGGCGCTAAGGGCCTCGTCGGCGTCCTTCCTGCTCTTGATGCTGGATAGGTCGATACCTAGGAGAGCCTGCAGGGTAGGAACGTGATGCTCGGGCGGATAATCCCTCGGGGCAATATCCACCACGACAAGGCGCTCGACCAGACCGGGGTAACGGCAAGCGAAGCGCATGGCCACCTTTCCCCCCAAGCTGTGCCCGCAAAGGGCCACCGACGACAAGCCCATCCCTTCGAGCCACAAGCGCAAGTCCTCGACCATGGCGCAAACGGAGGCATCTTCCTGATGGAAGGAATTGCCGTGGTTGCGCAGGTCGAGTGAAAACGCGTGCCTCTCTCCGGCCAGAGACTTGGCCACCGCCCGCCAGTTTCTGGACGAACCGAGCAAACCGTGAAGGAAAATTATCTTGGGCAAGCCCGGGGTCCCCTTCTCCTCATGAAAGATTCGGGAAGGCTGCATCAAAACAATTCCAGTTGCGAGGGGTCCTGTCGTTTGCGTGGCTTGCGGGCGGGGGGCTTCGGGGGATGATCCTCTTCCTGAGTCGAAGGCCCGGAAGCATTACGGGGCAAGGGGAGAGAGACGGGTTCGTCCTCAACGGGGCCGGTATCCTTCCCGGAACGTTCCCCCTTCTCCAGTCCCGCAAGGATCTCCTTGGACCGCTCCACCACCTCCTCGGGCAATCCGGCCAAGCGGGCCACCTGGATTCCGAAGGAGCGCTCGGAAGCGCCTGGGGTAACTTGGCGCATGAAGATGATTTCATCATTCCACTCCTTGACCGCGACGGAAAAGTTGCGGAGTCTGGGAAGCGAATCGGCCAGCTTGGTTAGCTCGTGATAATGGGTAGCGAAAAGAGTCTTGGGTCCCTTCTCCTTCCTGCCGTGAATATGTTCGATCACCGCCCATGCAATGCTCAACCCGTCATAAGTACTGGTACCCCGGCCGATCTCGTCGAGCACGATCAGGCTTGAAGAGCTGCAGTTGTTGAGGATGTTCGCAGTTTCGTTCATCTCGACCATGAAGGTCGAGTTTCCCCGGGCAAGTTCGTCCCCTGCCCCAACGCGGGAAAAAATCCGGTCGACCAGACCCATCCGGCAAGCCTTGGCTGGAACCGCGGAACCTACTTGGGCCATGAGCGCAAGAAGGGCAACCTGGCGGATGAAGGTCGATTTGCCCGCCATGTTCGGTCCCGTAATCAGGCAGATTTGCTCCTCCCCCGAGGAAAGGAAACAGTCGTTGGGAACGAAGGCATGGGTCCCGGCCAAGCCGAGGCTTTCGCTCTTGAGGACCGATTCCACCACGGGATGCCTGCCCTGCTCGATCTCAATGGAGTCTAGGCCCTCCTCGAACTCGGGAAGGCAATAGTCCCGGTCCCGCATAATGGAGCCCCAGGAAGCAAAGAGGTCGATCTCGGCGAGAACCTCTGCCGTACGGGCCAGGGAATCGGCATGTTGCAGTGCCGATTCCACAACCTCCAGGAAAAGCTCCTGCTCCCTCGCCACGGCACGCTCCTCGGCGTTCACGATCTCCTTCTCCTTTTGCCTGAGCTCCTCGGTATAGAAACGCTCCGCATTGGTCATGGTCTGCTTGCGGACGTATTCATCGGGAACGAGGTGAAGGTTGGCCTTGGTCACCTCTATGAAATAGCCGAATGCTCCGTTGTACTTGACCTTGAGGTTGGAAATTCCGGTCTTCTCCCGCTCGCTGGCCTCTAGGTCGACGATCCACTTCTTTCCCCCGCTTCCCAGCTCGCGCAAGCGATCGAAATCCTCGTCGAAACCCGCCCGTATGACCCGGCCTCCCTCCCCCTTCACGTCGACCTTTATCTCCGGTGGCAGTTCCTCCTCGAGAGCCCGGTCAAGCAGCTCGCGCAAGTCGTCGAAAGTATCGACTCCGGACGACAAGGCTTGGATGGAGGGGAAATCGTCACCGAGGTCCAGCAGGATCTTACGGATTCCCGGCAGCCCCCGGACCGTGGCTCTGAGCCCTCCCAGTTCACGAGGACGAACCAGGCGGTTGCGCAAGCGACCGAGAATACGCTCGAGGTCGCTGCCCGTCCTCAGGATGGCTCCCAGTTCCTCGACCACGGTATTCGCCCTTGAAAATTCGGCCACGCAACCCTGCCTGCGGCGGATCTCGGACAAGTCCCTCTCGGGACTGGCGAGATAGCGCTCGAGCAAACGGGCCCCAGCGGGTGAAACGGTCTGGTCCATGGCATCAAGGAGAGACCCTTTCCGGGTCTGGGAAGTGGTTCGAAAAATTTCGAGGTTGCGCTGGGTGGCCGGATCCAGCAACAAGGCCTCGCCATCGCAAAATTCCTCGATCCTGCTGAGGTTCCCCGGCTTGCCCCTCAATACGTCCTGAGCGTAAACCAAGACCGCTCCCGCAGCGCCCAAGGCGGGATGCCCGGAATCGATCCCGAAACCCTCCAGGTTCATTACTCCAAGGCTCTCCATGACCTCTCTCGCTCCCGAGCGTTGGTCGAAATCGAAACCAGGTCTCTCGGTCCGTGTCACTTCACCCAGTACGCGCTCGAGCTCATCCCTGAATGAAGATTCAAGGGCAAGGGAGTAAAGACTTCGCTCAAAGCCTTCCGGAACCAGAACCTCCTTGGGGGAAAGAGAGCTCAGAACGGAAAGAAAATCATGCGGACGGGCGCTTTCGGTCAGGACGAACTTTCCGGTCGAAAGATCAAGCCAGGAAGCCCGGGCTCCTTTTTCGTCGAGTTCCAGGGCAAGCAGGAAGTGGTTCCTCTCGCCTTCCAGTTGTCCATCCTCAAGGACGGTGCCGGGCGTAATAATCCGGGTGATGCCGCGCTTGACCAGTTTCCCGGGCTTGGGGGGCTCGAGCTGATCGCAGATGGCCACCTTGTGTCCGAGGGCGAGCAACTTGGTGAGGTAACCCTCAGCTGCATGGGAGGGGATGCCGGCCATGGGCATGTCATGTCTTTTGGTAAGGGTAATCCCCAGGAGAGCGGCCCCGCGCTCGGCGTCTATTTCGAACATCTCGTAGAAGTCGCCCAGACGAAAGAGTAGGAGCGTATCCGGCTCGATGCTCTCGCGAGCCTCCCGGTACTGCTTCATCATGGGGGTCTCCTCTCCTTTTTTGCTCATTTGGGAGGAGCTAGGCAAGCCAGAGAAGGCCCGTTCGTCAAGGCAATGAAGACGAGAAACGAAAAAGGCTAGAAATTAGAGCCCAAGCCAAGCTCGAACAGATGCATGGCGACCTTGCCGAAACCACCGTTGTCGGAGGATCCCAGAAGCCGGTAGGCGACGAAACCGTCCAATCCCATTGCCATTTCGTAGCCTAGGCTGAACAAGAGGTCGTAGGTAAAGCAAGTTCCGCTTTGCTGGTAAGCTTGCGGGTTGCCGTCTATGAAAAGGAAGTCCTGCCTCTTGCCGAGGCCAAATCCTCCCGCCATCCTCATCCATCCGGTCTCTCCCAAGGGAAGACCATATCCTACGCGGGCACCAAGCTGAAAAAGGTCGAAATCGCCTGAGGCGTCATAGGTCGTGTTCCCCAAAAGCGTGACCGACTTATAGTCGGTAGTTGCGTAGGAGAAGTGAACCTCACCCTCTATGTTTTCCCATCTCCGGCCAAGGGCCAAGCCGACGCTGTGTCCCAACTCAGTATCAACATCCATGTTTTGTACCTGAGAATTCCCCGTGAAGGTTTGATAGGTTCTGGAAAAAGTCGCATTGGAAGTCAGGAAGCCAAGTCCGACGTAGGGCTGAATGAAATACTGACCTCTTACCCTCTGCATGGATTTGCGGGGCTCTCTTTTCTTCTTCGGCGGAGCGGAAGGGGGGGAAGGTTTTTCAACCACAACGGGTGTACCGTCGGCTCGGTAAAGGGTTTCTTCAGCGGGCTGAGGAGCGACGGATTGCGCAGGAACCGCAGGTCCCGGAAGCGCATCAAAGGCACCTTGGGGAGTGGTTGGCTTGATCGTGGAAAGAATGGTGGGAGCTGGCCTCTCGAAGGGGATAGGATCGGTTCCGGAAATTTCAGCCAGACGCTGGGAAAGAGCTCGGGCACGGGCTTCGAGGCTATCGTAGAAGGCATCACGAGATGCGTAGGTGCCTGCAGTTTGAGAAAAGAGGGAGAAGGGTTGTCCGCCTAGACAAAGAAGGATAAAGGCAAAACCAAACTTTCGAGCCAGGGGCATCGACTTACGGGCAACATTGATCATTGAACTGGGGAGGATCATAGGAAGTTACTTACCCAAGGTAAAGCCCATAGAGTCTATGGTGGGAGACCGACCTGTAAAAAACAGCTCGGTTTTGATGTTTTTCTTCTCGTAGGGCGTAAAAAGAGGCGACTGCTCGACAAAGGCAACCACTTCCTCCACGGTGGTGAATTTGGCCAGAATTGCATTCACCCTGCCGATCTTGGTATCGTTGGCGCTCATCCACTTCTTCAAGGTCTGATCGTACAAAGGCCAAGCCATGTAGTGCTTGGGCGTCAGGTTGGGATTGACGGTAAAGGCAAACCAGCCGGACAAGTCATTCAGGTAGACGTTGGGAGCATACTGGTTGCCGGTCCAGAACCAGCCCAGGTTTTCCGTCCACATCCAAGTTGCGGAATCGATCTGCGCAGGGTTGGAAAGGTAGATCCAGCCAAGTTCGGTGTGATAGATCCAATTCCCGGCGGTGAGGGTATAGAAACCAATGTTTTTGAGAAAGCGCCATTCCGCCAAACCCGCCGCCCGCTTCACTTCTATTTCAACCGTACCGGTGGAAACGAGCCCGCTTCCATCGGAAAGCACGTAGGTAAAGGTGTCGAGACCAATGAAGGTGGCGTTCGGTTGATATGAAACCGTCATGGAGTTGGCTTGCGGAATCAAGGTTCCCGCTATGGGTTGCCCCCAAGAAGAGATCGTTAGAACTTCCGTACCGTTTTGATCCGGAGCGTTGCTGTCGTTGGTCAGAACGTCTACGAGCAAGGGAGCGAAGTTCGGGTCGTCGTAGACCAGGACGTCCTTGACGGCGGAGGGAGGGTCGTTGGTGGCGTTGATCTCGATATGGACGGTAACGTCGCCCTGCAACACGCCGTCCGTTACGCGAAGCACCATGGAGTCGGTGCCCGAAAAGTTCGATTCGGGAGTATAAGTAAATTTCTGGTCGCTTATGGTAGTCAAGGGAAAGGCCGACCAACTCAAGGTGCCATGATTAGGGGCGGTCAGGAGAGTGGAATCGGTAATTCTTCCCTCGGGGTCGGCAACGGAGAAGGTCACGGTGACGGGGACGTCTTCCAAGGTAGAGAGAAAAGAGGGACTGACGATGGGTATCTCGTCGACGTCAGTGATCGTGACGTTCATCCTCTGCTCGTCGAAGGTGAGGGCATCGGAAACCCTTATCCATACCTCGTAGAGGTTGTTTCCGTCACTATCCGAAGGGCTTTCGTAGTCGGGAGCGGAGCGAAAACTGACCGTTCCGTTGGTCGCGTTAATCTCGAAAAGGTTTTGGTCGGATCCTCCCCATATAGTGTAGGTAAAACTGGTCGACTCGACGTCGGTGGCGACGACCTGGGTCACCGTCAAAGTGTTCTCTCTGATGCTGAAGTTGGCATCGGCGCCTCCCCCGTCACTGGTGATGACGGGGGGAGATTCATCCGCGTTGGTGATGGTGACGACGAGTGGATATACCGATGCGTAACCGCCATCGGAAACGGTAAGATCGGCCCGGAAAATATTATCCAAGTCGGCGGAGCTCGGGTTTTCGAAGTCGGGAGCCGGCAGGATGAAAACGCGGCCGTTGTTCGAGACCGAGAACCTAGCGCTGTCCGGACCACCGGTGATGGCATAGGATATGGGGTTGAAACCGGGGACCAAGGCGTTGTCGGCGTCCGTGACGTTGAGGTCGATCACGGTCGTGAGATTCTCCATCAGCGTAAAGGTGGAACTCGCGTTCTGGATGAGATAGGGGGAGACGGGAGCGTTGTCGTTCTGGTTCACTACCGTAATGGTGAAATTCCCATCGGTATAGTTGCCGTCCGAATCGGTCACACGGATGACTCGGGTGAACACGTTGTTGGATATGCCGGGCACCTCATAGTCGGGCATTTGGCGGAAAGTAAGGGTACCCGTTGCGGTGAGAAGGAAGTCGTTGTCGGCCTGAGTACCGTCGGCCCAAGACCAGATCAAGGTGGCATTGGAGTCGTCCGCGGCCGACAAGTTGGCGACCGTTCCCAGATTCTCGGTATGGTTGATGTCCAGCGGTGTGGTGATCACCGGCAGGTCATTGACGGAATTCATTTGGATGGTTATGGAAAGAGGGGTGCTCAAGCCGGAGGTATTGTTGACCTCAACGACCACCACGTCGGTCCCGGTAAAGTTTCCATCGGGAACGTAGTTGAAGGTCGAACCGGTTACTGTGGCGGTGCCGTTGGCTCCGTTCGTACGAACGCCGTATCCCGCAATTCCGCCCCCGGTGTTCTGGTCGGTAGCGGATAGCAGAAAGGCAGGCAAGGAGCTATCCTCGTCGATCACGTAACTGGTCGCAAAGGTAGCGTCGAACTTGGCCGGTTCGAATCCGTCCACCACGACGACCGTGACGTTCTGCTCGTCGTATGGACTACCGGGCCCGTCGTCGGTCACACGGACAACGACTTGATAGGAGTTATCAAGATTGGCATCGGAAGGCGACTCGAAATCGGGGGCCGTGAGGAAGGTCAGCCTGCCGGTGGAGGCATCGATGGAGAAATTACCCTCGTCGGGTCCTCCGGCGAGGGAGAAAGTTATGGTCTGCGTACTGGACTCGTCATTGGTGGCGAGAACGTCGAAAAGAGTGGTGAGATTACCTTCGTTATGGATGTGCGACGCGGTAAGGTTGCCATCCAAAGAAGTAATGACGGGCGGTTCGTTGACTTCGTTTATGGTGACGGCGATCGACCGCACGGTCTCACCCCCCAGACCGTCCGACACCTTGACGATGACGTCGTAACGGTTGATTTCGGAGGCATCGTGAGGAGCTTCGAAATTCGGAAACGGCTTATTGAAGAAGAGCCTTCCTCCATCCTTGAATCGGGTGGCGTTGAAATCGCCTTGGTCCTCACCGCCCACGAAAGAATAGTGCAAGGCGTTGGCCTGACGGTTCAAGTCGGCTAAGGAAAGGGATGTTATTCCGACACCAGCATCGATTACGCTGGGTTGCTCAAATTGCCCGTCCAAGGTGGCCTTGGCCTCGTAAACGCTTACGTACCGGGTGGAGGAATCGGAAACCACGAGGGACACGCGGGTACTCGCAGTAGCGGGCAATACCGCCAAGTCGGAGGGATATGCGACCGCTTTGGCCGGTTCGGAGTGGGAGGGAAGCGAAACCGGCGAGTTGAATCCCATCGTATTCTGAATCAGAATGTTCGGGGGGCCCTGATAACTTGCGTAAACAATGTCGATCAAACCATCGGAAGTAAAGTCGCGGGCCTTGACCACCAACCCGGCACCCGTGAATCCGGCAAGCGAGGAAACGCTGAAAATACCATCCATGCCAGAATTGGAGGCAAGGTATATGTTTTGATTTGCGGCAATCAGAACGTCGAGGGTTCCCGAGTTGTCGAGATCGACCAACTCAAGCGTACGGGGCGCATCGAGAGAATTGTTGCCGTCGGCGACATTGCCTTTCCAAGTAAAGGTCGGGTTGCCGTCTCCCTGGTTGGAAAACCATGCAACAACGTCCATGCTGCGGTAGGCGACTATAAGATCGGGATAGGAATCTCCGTCCAGGTCTCCCGTAGCAAGGTAGTCCGCCCCCCCGACATTGGGGTAGCGAGAGGCGAGCACCACCATATGGGCGAAATCACCCGTCCCACTTGCGTTGTTCTCGAACCAGCCTATCTCACTGGTCCCGAAAAAGGCCACCACCACGTCCTGGTCGCCGTCTTGGTCCAAGTCGGTTATAACGGCGTGATCGGGCTCGCCTGCCGTCACGTTGGCAAACGCGGATACAGCCTTGCGACTGAAAGTCCCGGAGCCGTTGTTTTCCATGAAATGTATGTTGTGGAGGGATTTCTCCAGGCAGATAACGTCGACGTCTCCATCCCCATCCAAGTCCCCGGTAGTAGAAAATGATGCGCCCGCCAAGTCGTTGTCCACCATCCCCGAACTAACCGCTGGGTAAAAGGAATTGACCGTCGCGCCTCCGGAATGAGCTGCGAACCGCGTCGAGTTGGAATCTCTCGTGAATAGGACGTCGAGAAGCTCGGGCCCGGAATCCTCGTCGGTAACGTCGAGGTCGATCACGAAGCCGACGTTCTCGTTCACCGTGATCTGGGTCAGGTTCGTAGAGGTGATGACCGGGGCGTCATTGCCTTCCATGACGTCGATCGAGAGATCCTGGGTAACGGAAGTGCCCGAGATGCGGATCTGGACGTCGTAGAGGTTGTCGCCATCCGCGCTGCCGGGGTTTTCGAAATCCGGCGGATTGATAAAGGACAACAACCCCGTGGCGACGTTCAGTGAGAAGAGGGCCTGGTCGGCGCCGCCCGATATTTCCAAAGGAGGCTTGGTTGCATCCGGGGTGTAGGTACGGTTTACGTCGGCGGAAAGGGTTTCCGTCTCATTCCAGGTGATGGTACGGCTGGCGCCGTCGATGAAGGTAGGAGGCTCGACCAGGTTGGTTACGCTGAAGGTGAGCAAATGGCTGATTTTGTTGGGGCTCGAGGTGTCGTCCGTTGCATTGACCTCGAGCACGTAGGTGTTGTTGGCATCGTCATCGAGGGGAGCCTCATAATCCGGGGGTGTCTTGAAGGTGATCTGACCGGTAGTTGGGTTGATGTTGAAAAGGGCATTGTCGGGCCCATTCCCGAAACCGGGAGCGGGGTTAGTGAGTCCATAGGTAATGGTGCTCCCGTCCAGGTCGGTGGCATTGGCGTCAAAGATGATTCCAGTCGCGCTTTCGGCAAAGGACGCGGCGGACTTGATGGTGACGGACTGGTTCCCGTCGCCATAGTCGAAGTAGGGATCCTCAGATCCGTTCAGGATGTTGAGCTGAATGGGAATTGTGGCCACGGAATTCCCTCCATCAGTAACCGATACGTTGATATCGAATACATTGTCTGCACCGGCGTCGTGCGGGTTTTCGTAGTCGGGAAGCTGAAGTAGTGAAAGGGTTACGTAGGGACCAGGATTGGGGTCGATCTTGAACTTGGTCGAGTCGGGTCCCCCGAAACTCCAGATGAAGGTCGTTGAGGCCGGGACGTCGTACAGGTCCGTGGCGTTCAAATCCATCACGAATGTGGTATTGCTCTCCAGAATGGCCTTGGTCACCAAGCCAGTTATGATGGAGGTATTGTTGCCTTCCCGGACGACAGGTGGATCAGGAACCTCCGAAACCGCGAACACGATGGGAAGGGTACCCGTCATGAGGCCGTCCGAGACGGTAAAGTCGATGTAGGTCAGGCCCGAATAGTTGGGTTTGGGCGTAAAGGTAAAGTCGCCACTCAGGTTATTGAGCAAGAGCGTGCCGTTGGCGTCGGGGTTGGAAGCGTTGTAGTCGATGAAGGTTTCGCCGAAGGTCAAGCCCGTAGACGTACCTGACTCAGGGTCACGGGCGTAGTTGCTAAGCTTTCCTGAGATCGAGGTGTCTTCGGCCAAGTCGAACTGGACGAAACTGATCTTATTTGGGGAAGCGTTGTTCTCGAAGAACTCGGGGGCCTCGTTCTGGGCATTGACCTCTACCGTGAAATTGGCGTCGGCATACCCTCCCCTTCCGTCCGAGACTCGTACTTCGATGGAGAAATTGCTGTCGGACTCGTAGTCGGAATCCTGATTGAAGCGGAGAGTCCCGTTCTGGTCGAGGGCAAAACTGGTGGTGTCCCCCGACAACTCCGACCATGAAAGGGTATCGGCGCCGGTTCCGGATTGGTTGTCCTCGTCAGAAGCGTACTGGCTAAGATCCATCATGGCGTTGGTACGCAAGGGTTCGTCGATATTGAGCGGGGTAGATACGATTGAAGGAAAGTCGTTGGCATCAGCAACGGATATGCAGAAGGTCTGGGTAACGGACTTGCCTCCAGACGAGGCGTCCGAGACCCGGACCCGAACGACGTAGGTGTTGTTCTTGTCCCCGAAGTAGGGACCATCCAGCGGCGCCTCGAAGTTCGGGGGGACGATAAAACTCAGGTCGACGGTCGATCCAGTGGCCGCACTCAGTTGGAACTTGGGGGAGTCGTAGCCGAACACGATATCCCAATAGAAGGAGGAGACTCCCTCCGGGTCGATGGCCGTCAGGGTAGCCGCATGGGTCTGGTTTTCCAAGGCGGTCTGGTTAAAGTCGACCTCTTGAGCGAAAGTGGGAGCCTCGTCAACGTTCTGAATGATGAAGTCGAGATAAAGGTTCTGATACTTGGGGGTGGCTTCGTTATCGCTTACCCGCAACACTAATGAATAGTTGCCGTCGCCGTCGGAAGACTGATTATCCTCGAAATCAGGGATATGAAGACTGGAAAAATTAAGGTCGGCGAAGGTAGCCCCGGGAGTCCAGTAAGGAGAGTCGGCAAACTTGACCTTGTCCATGCTCTCGTTGAGAATCTCGAAGTTACCAATGGTGCCTCCGTCGGGTTCGGCAAATTCCAAGCGGACGGTTGAAGGGTTGTTCTCATTCAGGTTGATGGTGTACCGGTCGCGGTTGATGGAAATCATTTCGGCCGGGACCGGAGAGATGGCCGTAAGGCGCGGAGGATCGCTTACTGGAGTCATGAAGACGCGAAAGGCAACCTCAGTCACTCCGACGCCGTCGAAAACCTCCACGATGAAGGTATCGTCGGGATTACTTGGATTTCCGTCGCCTGCGTAATCCAAATCAGGCACGTAGGTCAAAGAAGTGGGAACGGCGCCGATTCCGCTTGCCGATGCGGTGCCGAAAACGCCATCGGCTCCGGACTTGATTCTCCATACCATGGAACTCTGGTGTCCGGCGTCCACGTCGGTTGCATTCAAATCGACGAGGACGGAATTCCACATCCAAGTTACGTCCTCGGTGACGCTGATGTCATGAGAGTAGATCGCTCCCTTGAGGGTGGGTAGCTCATTAAGGGCGGTCACGGTTACGGAAACCGCCTGCGAATCAGAATTATAGGGGAGCGATTGGCTGTCCCTGACCTCCACGTTGACCGAATATACGTTCCCTCCGAGGCTGGATGAGGGAGTCTCGTAGTCGGGAGGAGAATTAAACAAAAGCTGTCCCGTTGAGGAAACCTGGAACTTGTCCGCATCGGTACCGGAAAGCGTGTAGTAGATCTTTGCTCCCGAGTTGCCTGAGGCGTTGTTGTCGGGACGGAGAAAGGGATTGGCGTTGGAATCCGGGTCGGTTGCGTTGAAGTCATAGGCCGGGCCGCTTCCTTCCTCGACGAAGTTGACCACGATGGGGGAAGAAGCGTTGAGGGAGATTGGGTCGCTGTTGACGGCATTTACGGTCATAGTAATTGGAATGGACGAGGAAACGGCGTTGTTGGTATCCCTAGCCACGAAAGTCAGAATCTCGGAACCAAAAGCGTCCGCCGAGGGGGTGTAGTCTACCCTAACGAGAGTCCCCGACGAGAAGGAAGAACTTTGGGCCCCCGCAACGAGCACCGCGCCGTTCAAGGAGACCGTGCCGGCAAGGAGCGGGTTATTTGAGCTGTAGGACCATGTTATGTTGGAGCCTTCCGGATCGGATGCGGCGATTTCCATGGGAAAGAAACCCAGGAGCGTACTGGTGGCCTCGTCCTCATTGATCGTACGAGCGATCGGGTTTTCGGTGGATACTATGATCGGGGCTTCCTGCTGATTGGTCAGCGTGATCGAAATGGCTTGGCTGACCGTTCCACCTGCCTGAGCCCCGCCAGAGTCGTAGTTCCTGGCCTCCAGAGTCACCGAGTAACTGCTGCTTACCGCTTCGAAGTCAGGCTGGGCAGAGGGAGTGTACCAGATGGTAAAGGTATGGTTGTTCCCGGAAGTGCTGGTGTAGTTGGCGTCGAATTTGTTCGCGTCGGTTCCGTTGACGTCCAAGCTCAGAAGGCTGCTCGGGGTAGCAGGGCTAGAGTCGGGGTCAAACACCGTAACGGTGCCGACGATGCTCTGGTTTTCCTGAAAGGAAAGGGCATTGCCGGGAATAGTCGATACAACGGGGGGGTTGTTTACCGAGGTAATGGATATCTTTGCCACATACTGCTCGGTGAGTCCGGTCGACGAATTGATCGCCTGCCACACGAAGGAGTCGTTCCCATCCATGTAATAGGTAGGGGTGTAGGTCAGGGGCGTGCCCACCAGAGCGCTCAACACTCCCTTGCCGGGTACGGATACGATTTCATGGCTGGTCAGGTTTTGCAACGGGTTTGAATTCGAGACCGAGGGAAGGCTGACGGCGGCGGAAGTCAGGTTCCCGGGGTACCTCTCGCCAACGGTGATCGGAGAAACCGGGTAATCGACGGCACAAAGAGAAGAGCTTGCATATGCAAATGCAAGAACGTGACTCACTATCAGGGGGATGCGTGACATTTCTGAACTTCAGAAGGGGCGTCTAGCCCAGTCTCAATTCAAAGGGGGCGTAACTGTTGGCGTTGTTAAATGGACAAAAGGTTTAAGTTGATT
>DLRY01000026.1 GCA_002500665.1 Opitutia bacterium UBA7876 | reverse complement strand
GCCACTTGGCCTGCCAGCAGGTTGATGGCGGGGGAGCCGAAGAACTCGGCCACGAAGCGGGTGGCGGGACGGCCGTAAATCTCGGAGGGGGGCCCGAGCTGGACGATTTCGCCCTCGTTCATGACGCAGATGCGCTGGCCGAGGGTCATGGCCTCGACCTGATCGTGGGTCACGTAGAGGGTGGTGCGGCCGTGTTCGCGGTGAAGCCGGGCGAGCTCGTCGCGCATGGAGGAACGGAGGTTCGCGTCGAGGTTGCTGAGGGGCTCGTCGAGGAGGTGAATCGCTGGGTTGCGGGAAAGCAGGCGGCCCAGAGCCACGCGCTGGCGCTGCCCGCCGGAGAGCTCGCCGGGCTTGCGCTTGAGCAGACCGGACAGGCCGAGCCGGTCGGCCACTCCGCGGACGGCTTGATCGACTTCATCCTTGGGACGCTTGCGGGCCCGCAGGCCGAAGGCGAGGTTCTCGAAGACGGAGAGGTGGGGAAAAAGAGCATAGTTCTGGAAGACCATGGCCAGGTCGCGCTCGCCAGGCTCGAGCCCGGATGCGTCGGTGTCGCCGATGAGGACTGTTCCTGAGCTCGGGCCCTCGAGGCCGGCGAGGATGCGCAGGAGGGTAGTCTTTCCGCAGCCCGAGGGGCCGACCAGGGCGATGAATTCCCCTTCCGCGATTTCCAGGTCGACGCCCCGCAGAGCCCTCGTCCCGTCGGGAAAGGTTTTGCTCAGGTTCTGGAAGGATACGGCAGACATTCTATGGATAGATAATGAAGAAAGGGCGGGTCCGGGTAAAGCCAAGAGGCAGGAGCTTAATCGCTTGAGGAAAAGGGCGTTATTAATAGATTAATGGGTAGATGATCCTTACGGCATACCTACGGACCGGGCTTATGGCCGCCCTTGCGGGATCGGTCGGGTGCAAGTGGCAGTCCAAGTCCGTGGAGCCGGAAAAGACCCTTGCCGATCCCATTGCGAAGGCGGAGGCCAAGGCCATGGAATGCATGGTCTGCCACGGTACAAAGGAAGCCCAGCGGGGACCGATCCTCGACGGGATGGAGGTCTGGTACCTGACCGAGCAGATGGAGAAGTTCAGGTCGGGAATCCGAGGGAACCGTCCAAGCAACCGCTCGGAGCATCTCATGGGGGTGGGAGCGAGAAAGATCGAGAGCGATCTCGAACTTGCATACCTTGCGGACTGGTTTGCGAACCGGCCCCCGGTACCGGCCATCCGGACGGTGAGGGGGGAAGTGGAGAAGGGGAAGGAATTCTACGAGCAGAGGTGCGCCTCCTGCCACGGGGCCAACGGGGAAGGGAACCGGTTGGTGCGCGGGCCCTCCCTGCAGAGGCTGGAGGGCTGGTATTTTCTCGAGCAGATGCGCAAGTTCAGGTCGGGGGAGCGGGGATACCACACTTCCGACGAGGGGGGACGGGTGATGGCGGCCGCCTCCAAGGATATTTCGGACGGGACTTTGCGCGACGTGGTGGCGTATTGCGTGGAGACCTTCGGTCCGGAGGAGGCCCCTTCGAACCGGGACAAGTACCTTGGGCCCAAGCCTTCGACCAAACTATTCTAATCCCCGAATTTCCCCTGCAGGGCGGAGAGGCGCTCGGGCGTCCCGACGTCGTCCCATTCGCCGGGGTGGAGAATGCCTCCCACCCGTCCGTGGGCAATGGACCCGCGAAGCCGGGGGACGATGGAGAATTTCTCGACCTTGGCCCCGTCGAGGATGCGGGGATGGTAGAGGGCGATGCCGGCGTAGAGAAGATCGGGGGACTCGGATTCCACGACCCGTCCGCCGAGCAGGGAAAAGTCTCCCTTCTCCCGCCAGGCGGGACGAGGAACGAGAAAGAGAAGGGCGTCGTCCTCCCCGGGCAGGTCATCCGGGATTTTGGCAAAATCGAGGTCGCACCAGACGTCCCCGTTGACCACGAGAAAGGTGTCGTTGCCCAGCAGGGGGAGGGCCTTGGTGATGCCGCCCCCGGTCTCAAGCGGTTCGGGTCCCTCGTCGGAGTAGGCGATTTCGAGGCCCCAGGCGGAACCGTCCCCGAGGGCCTCGGGAATCCTGGAACCGAGGTGGCCGAGGTTTATCACGATCTCCCGGAAGCCGGCGTCCGCGAGCTTCTCGAGGTGGTGAACGACGAGGGGCTTGCCCCCGACCGGGACGAGGGGCTTGGGCGTATGGTCGGTAAGGGGACGGAGCCGTTTGCCGTAGCCTGCAGATAGGATCATCGCCTTCATCGCATAGTCAGGCGAGAAGTTCGGCTTGCCCGTAGAGATCGGCGATGGCCGAGAGCTCGGGGTAGCGCTCGAGGACGGTCTCCACGTACCCCCTGACCCGGGGAACGTCGGAGAGGTAGCCGTCCTTGGCGTCGCGAACCTTGAGGCGATGGAAGATACCGATGCACTTGAGGTGTCTTTGCAGACCGGTGAGGTCGAACCAGCGCAGGAAATCCTCGTCGCTCATCTCGGGCATCGAGGAAGAGCCCTGTTCGAGGGCTTGCTGGAAGGAGGATACTTCCTCCTCGATCCAGTCCTCGTCGTTGTCGACGTAGCAATCCCTGAGCAGGGAAACGAGGTCGTAGGTGACGGGGCCGAGCATGGCTCCCTGGAAATCGATCACGCCGATCTTTTCGGGGGATGGGAGGAGGAGGTTTCGGCAGTGAAAATCCCTGTGCATGAAAGATTTTGGTATCTCCTCGATGGCCGAGACGAGGGGGGCGACGGCTTGCTCGTAATGGGCTTGATCGATCCCGGGCAGGCACCACTCGCGAAAGATCTCGAGCTCCTTGCCCTGCCAGGCCCGGTCGAACTCGGGCAGAGAATCGGCAAAGCCCGCAAGGCCGTCCTGAAACTTGAGGATCTCCGTGATCGCCAAGTCGTAGAGATCTTCCCGGTCGGGGCCGTCCAGAACGTCCTGGTAATGGACGTCCCCGAAGTCGCTCAGTACGAGAAAGCCCTGCTCGAGGTCCCGGGCGATGATCTTTGGCACGTTGACGCCCGTTTCCAGCATGCGCTCGCCGATCCTAACGAAGGGTTCGCAGGGCTCGAGATCGGGGGGGGCGTCCATGACGATCCAGGACCGTCCGCCCTCGGACAGACGGAAGTACCTGCGGAAACTGGCGTCCTCCGAAGCCGTCTCCAGCCGGGCGCTCCCAAAGGAGGCCTGGGCGCTCAGCCAACACTCGAGCGCGTCCTTCCTTTCATCCGTAACCGACACCACGCTTTCATCTCTGTTCGAAAGGGGAGGCGGGTTCAAGGCAAAAAAGAGCCGGAGGGGATCGGCTCATGCCTGATGCGGTCAGGCCTCTACGTTGGCCCAGACGTGGACGTGGGGCTTGCCCCGGAAGTACCAGACCATCTTGGGCCCCTCGACCTGCCAGACGTCCCAGACCTCGTCGTCGCCCACGTTCTCGTTCTTGTAGTAGGATAGGTGGAGCTTGTCCATGTCGTTGGCCTCGATGAGCTTGAGGGCTTCGTCGGCGTCCTTCTTGCGGAAGGGGGCGAGAAGGTCGCCCAGAACCTTGGACGTAAGCTCCTTCTGGTCGCGGCTGAGGTCGGAGACGGGAAGACCGTCGAGTCCCTCGACGGTGCCTTTGGTCTCGATGGTCTTGTTGCCGCGCTCGCCCCGGCTCCTCTTCTCGAGAAGGGCGACCTTGCGCTGCTTGCCGTCGAGGGCTTGGTAGAGCTCGTTGGCCCGCTCGGCCTGAAACCAGTAGACGTTGCCGGCGTGGTCGGCCTTCTCGGTGAAGCCACCGGCCGCATGGCCGTAGAAAATGGGTCCTCCGAAGGCGGTTCCCTCGACCGAGTCGCCGTCGCACCGACGGGTAACGTGGCGGCCCGTGAGCACGAACTCGAACTTGCCACTGCCCGGTTCGCCGAAGAGGGCGATGGAGCTGCGGTCGAACCCGCCGTCCTCCTCGACCTGCTCGTAGACCATTTCCGCGTATTCCTCACTGTGGAGGCCGAGGAAGATCTCCTTGACCAGGGCCTGCTGGTCCTTGGTGAAGAAGTTGCGCAGCTCGGGCTTCACGATCTGCCAGTTGTTGTTTATCTTGGAGCGCAGGGGATGTTCGAAGGGGAAGCAAAGCTCCTTGCGCTGCTCCTCGGAAAGGGTCTTGTGCAGGGACTGAACGAGGGTCTCGGAATCGGGTTTCTTCTTCGCCTTTTCCCTCTTGTTCTTCTTGCCGATAAGAGACCCGCCGCCCGCAAGGGTAAGGCCAGTGGCGGCGGAGGTCACGAATTCGCGACGGGAAAGCGGGCTGAGGGCTGCCTTCTTCATGGCGTTTGCTTGGTATGGGTTCAGGCGAGAAGTTCGGGGATGACCTTGGGATGCTCGACCCCGGTGAGCCGCTGGTCGAGGCCGAGGTAGCGGTAGGTGAAGCGTTCGTGGTCGATCCCGAGGCATTGCAGGACGGTGGCGTTGAGGTCGTTCACGTGGACGGGGTTCTCCACGATGTTATAGGCGAAATCGTCGGTCTTGCCGTACTCGAAGCCGGCCTTGATGCCCCCCCCGGCCAGCCACATGGAAAAGCAGCGCCCGTGATGGTCGCGCCCGTGGTTGTCCTTGGTCAGCTTGCCCTGGGAATAGATGGTGCGCCCGAACTCGCCCCCGCAGATGACGATGGTGTCCTTGAGCAGTCCGCGCTGCTTGAGGTCGCGCACGAGGGCGGCGGCGGGCTGGTCGACGTCCTCGCACTGCTGGCGGATCTTGGAGGGAAGGCTGCCGTGCTGGTCCCAGCCGCGGTGGAAGAGCTGAACGAAGGGAACCCCTCGCTCGGAGAGACGGCGGGCGATGAGGCAGTTGTGGGCGAAGCTGCCCTTCCTCATGGCGTCCTTGCCGTAGAGGTCGAGCACGTGCTTGGGCTCGTCCTTGAGATCGACCAGTTCGGGCACGCTGGTCTGCATGCGGTAGGCCATCTCGTACTGGGCGATGCGGGCGTCGATTTCAGGGTCGCCGGACTCCTTCTTCTTGGCCTGGTTGATTTTGGCTATCCCGTCGAGCATGGAGCGGCGCATGTCGCGTGAGACGCCCTTCGGGTTGGAGAGGTATAGCACGGGATCCCCGGCGCTTCGGAATTTGACTCCCTGGTGCTTGGAGGGGAGGAATCCGCTCCCCCAGAGGCGGTCGTAAAGGGCCTGGGACTGCCCGCGCCCCTTGGAGATCATGACGACGTAGCCGGGCAGGTTCTTGTTCGGGCTACCCATTCCCCAGTCCAGCCAGGCCCCCATGGAGGGCTTGCCCGGCTGCTGGACGCCGGTGTTGATGGCGGTGATGGCGGGGTCGTGGTTGATGGCCTCGGTGTGGACGGATTTGACGAGGGTGATCTCGTCCGCGATGCTCGCGATGTTCGGAATGATCTCGCTGAACCAGCTCCCGTTCTTTCCGTGCTTGGAGAACTCGAACATAGGGGCCACGCAGGGAAAGGATTTCTGGCCGGAGGTCATGCCCGTGATGCGCTGGCCGTTGCGGATGGAGTCGGGAAGCTCGATGCCGTGGTTCTTGCGCATCTCGGGGTGGTAGTCGTACATGTCGATGTGGGAGGGGCCACCGGAGAAAAAGAGGTAGATGATGCGCTTGGCGGTGGGCTTGAAATGGGGACCGGAAAGGGTCCCTTGGAAAGGGCTCGAAGGATTGGCCTCGGCAAAGAGGGAGGGGTTGAGAAGGCTGGCCGCCCCAAGGGCTCCGAAGCCGCGGGCCCCGAGCTGAAGGAGTTTTCTGCGACTGAGGATTTGCTGGATTTCTAAATTACTCATTGGAGGAGGATTCCGGGATCATTCGCGGTTCAGGGTCTCGTCGAGGTTGAGGATCATGGAGGCAAGCAGGGTCCAGGTCGCGTGCTCGTAGGGATCGAGCTTGGCGTCGCGGGCGGACTCGCCCACGGAGAGGAGATCCTCGGCCCGCTTGGGGTCGTCCCGGAAGACCTTGGACTGCTCGTCGTGAAACTTTTGCAGAACCTCGATCCGAAGCTGGTCGGCGGGTCGGCTGGTGGCCCACTCGAAGGCGAAGTTCAGGCGGTCGGAAAAGGTCTGGGCGCCGCTCGTGAGGATGCGCCTGGCAAAATGCCGGGCGGCCTCCACGAACTGTTCGTCGTTGAGGGTGACGAGGGCTTGCATGGGGGTGTTGGTACGCTGCCTCTGGAGAACGCAGACTTCTCTGGTAGGGGTGTCGAAGGCCATGAGGGCGGGCTGGGGAGCGGAACGCTTCCAGTAGGTGTACATGCTCCGGCGGTAGAGCTTTTCACCCTTGTCGCGGATGAACTTGCGCCCGCCGCTGAGCGAGACCTCGACCCAGAGCCCGGGCGGCTGGTAGGGCTTGACCCCGGCCCCACCGATGTCGCGCTTGAGCAGGCCGCTGATGGCGAGGGCGTTGTCCCTGACGAATTCCCCCATCATGCGGAAGCGCGGAGCGCGGGCGTGGTAGAGGTTGACGGGGTCCTTCTCGAGATGCTCTGCGCTGGTGACGGAGGACTGGCGGTAGGTGGCGGAGGTGACCATTTGCCTGATCGCCCGCTTGACGTTCCATCCGTTGTCGCGGAAGTCGGCGGCCAGCCAGTTGATGAGGTCGGGGTGGGTGGGCCAGCTTCCCTGCGACCCGAAGTCGCTCGGGGTGTTGGAGAGGCCGCGCCCGAAGATGGTCTGCCAGTGGCGGTTGGCGGCCACCCTGGCGGTAAGGGGATGCTTGGGATCGACGATCCATTTGGCCAGGCCGAGACGGGTCTTGGGCAGGTCCTCCTTCATGGGGGGCAGAAAGGCGGGCGTGTCGGGAAGGAGTTCCTTGCTCTTATCGGGGGAGGAGTACTGGCCGCGCATAAGGAGGTAGGTCTTGCGCATCTTGTTGGCCGGGTTGTCCGCCATGATCATGGAGGTGATCTTGGTCTTTCCGAGGGATGCAAGCTCGCCCCCGATCTTGTCCCTTTCCTTGCCCAGTTCCCGGAAGGGCTTGTCCAGAGAATGGAGGTAGTGGTCGAAGAGAACCTTGGTCTGCTCGGGGGTGCGTTCAGAGGCGGCGATGGCCAGCAGGGGGGTGATCTGGTCGGAGCCGGAGAGCGACTTGACCTCGATGGAGGTGAGCTCGCGGTCGTAGAATCGGACGTCGTCGATTTCCACGCCGTTTACGATCGAGGTGCCGAAACGGCGTCCGAGCCGGAGGGGCTTGGCAGTCGCGATGGTAGCGGTGAGCCCGTCGGCTTCCACGGTATGGTCGAGCTTCTCGCCGTTGAGGTATACCCGGGTGCCGGCGGCCCTCCCCGAGCCGTCGTAGGTGATGAACAGGTGTTGCCACTTCTTGGCCGCGACCTTCTTTTTGCCGACGACCTTGACCGCGTTGTCCTGCCACTTGTGGATGATGTGGGCCCCGGGCTTGCCGTTCTGAAACCAGAGGTCGAAGCCACGAAAGGAATTGCCCTCGTCCATCTTGGCGAAGACGGCCCCGTTCTGGTTGCCGTTGGGGGTCTTGACCCAGCAACCGTAGCTGAAGGGCTTGTTCCATTGCGGATCCTTGAAGCCCTTGACCTCGAGGTAGCCGTTGCCCTCGATCTTGAGGCCACCGTTGAACTTGGCCCCGCCGACGGGCTTGGCCTTGCCGTGGAGGCGGCACTCGGAATCCTTGCGGACGAGGTCGGGGGTAAGGTTCTTCTCGAAGCCGTCGAGCGGAAGGTGGGAGACGAGGCCAGCCGGGGCGACCGTGGTTTTCTTTTCGCCCGCGTTTAGGAATTGTTCATCGGCCCATTCTTCAAAGGCCTTGCGGGCCTCCTTGCGACGGGCCTCCTGCTTCTTCGAGATTTCGGCGTCGCGCTTCTCGAGCTCCTCCTTCTTCTTGCGCTGGTCGGCCGACTGGACGTTGACCACGGGGGCCTGGTTGCCCCGGCGGGTCTGCATGCCGGGGTCGGCGTTGTTGTTGTAGAAGGCGTAGAAACGGTAGTACTCCTCTTGGCTGATGGGGTCGTACATATGGGAGTGGCACTGGGCGCACTCCATGGTAAGGCCCATCCAGACGTTGGCCGTGGTCTTGACCCGGTCGACGACGTACTCCACGCGGAATTCCTCTGCGATCACGCCTCCCTCGTCGGTGGTGGCGTGGTTGCGGTTGAACCCGGAGGCAATCTTCTGCTCTACGGTGGACTCGGGCAGGAGGTCGCCGGCCAGTTGCTCGACCGTGAACTGGTCGAAGGGCATGTTGTTCTTGTAGGCGTCGAGAACCCAGTCCCTCCAGGGCCACATGGTCCTGGGGCCGTCGTCGTGGAAGACGGAGGTGTCGCCGTAGCGGGCGGCGTCCATCCAGACAAGGGTCATCCGCTCGGCGTAGCCATCGGAGGAAAGGAGGCGGTCGACCAGTTTTTCATAGGCATCGGTCGACTTGTCCTCGAGGAAGGTCTTGACCTCGGAGGGGGTGGGGGGAAGACCCGTAAGGTCTAGGTGTATCCGGCGGGCGAGGGTGCGCCGGTCGGCCTCGGGGGAGGGCTTGAGCCCGCGGTTCCGGAGGCTCCTTAGGACGAAGCCGTCGATCGGGTTGCGTGACCAGGCGGGATCACCGACCTCAGGGACGGAAGGCTTCTCGAGAGCGCCGAAGGACCAGTGTCGTTCCCATTTGGCTCCATCCTTCAGCCACTGCTTGAAGAGCTCGATCTCCTGACTTGTCATCGGCTTCTTGCTCTCGGGCGGAGGCATCATCTCCTCGGGGTCATCGGAGAGGATGCGGTGCCAAAGCTCGCTTTCGTCAAGCTTGCCCGGGACGATGGCCCGGATACCGTCGCGGTCGGCAAGGGCGGATTCCTGGAGGTCGAGGCGCAGCTTGGCCTCCCTCGATTTCTCGGAGGGCCCGTGGCAGTGAAAGCACTTGCTCGAGAGAATCGGCCGGATGTCGCGGTTGAAACTAACGGAATCATTACCAACTACCGGGACGGATAGGGAAAATGACAAAACCGCTAAAATTGTATGGCTTTTACCCATGTTGCAGATTGAAGATAACCACTGTAATTGTAGTAGGACGTCCGAAGGGTGGCAAGTTTTCATGTTCTTGTTTGGGCCGATTTATTTTTCAGCCTTTCCTTCATCGGATCTGCGTTCGTCGTCGGGCCCGGGCAAAAGCCAGCCGGAGGCGCTTGATTGGCGTTGAAGTCGGGCCGGATTTGACACAGAATGTTCGCCTATGACAACGGAAACCGAATCGGAAGACCACCAGGAGGAGGAGAAGGAACCCGAGACTCCCTCCTTCGATGCGGTCGACTTGATGCTCGATGGCAACCTCAAGGACCAGATCAATTATTCGATGGTAAAAGCCTTGGCGGAGGCCCTGGACGAGAAGGCCGGGATTCTGGTCCGTGCGGAGAGCGAGTTCGAGCCCCAAGAGGGCGAGACCTTTGCCGAGGTGGCCATGCCCGAGATCGAGGCCATGGCCCAGGCGGTGACGGAGGGTTGCGTGGATTTCTCGAAGATCCGCTTCTGGGAGGCTTGCGAAACGGCCGAGGTGGCGTGGGACGAGGCCAAGGACGAGGAGGGCAAGGTCATCGGCAGGATGCCCTACGGCAACCCGCACGACGAGCCTAGGGAAGGGAACCGCATTCTCGCCAACCTAGAGAAGATTCTGGAGTGGCTAGTGCAGGTCCACGACATGCACGAGAAGAACGGAATGGGATGGGCCTCACCGTATGGTTGCCCCGAGGACGGCCAGCACGCCTACGACAAGCGCGAGAAAAGTAGGGAGCGACTTGCCGCCACGGTAGACAAAATCAAGAATAACCTCGATTTGTAGGGGCTTGGCCCGTTACTCGCGCGTGGTCTTGTAGATGCGGGGCACCCGCTTCGTGATGGAGCAGAGAAGCTCCCAGGGAATGGTGTCGGCATGCTCGGCGAGGGTGGAGAGCGCAATTTCCCCCTCCGCTTGCCTTCCCACCAGGGTGACCGTTTCGCCAAGCTCGATTTCCTCCGTGGCGTCGCTAAGGTCGATCAGGGTCTGGTCCATGGTCACGCGACCTACTAGAGGGTAGGGCTTGCCTTTGATCAGCCCGCAGGCGCGGTTCCCGCAATGGAGCGGAATGGCGTCCCCGTACCCGGCGCTGATGATCCCTATTTTCGAGTCCCGCTCGAGTAGGTGCTGCCGTTCATAGCTGAGGGTCGTGCCCTTGGGCAGCCGCTTAACCATGGCGAGCTTGGAATGAAAGGACAGGACGGGTTCAACCTGCAGGTCGGCCAGGAGACTGCCCCGAGGGGATGCGACGCCGAACTGAAGCAGGCCGATCCGGACCGCGTTGAAAACCGATTGCTCGGAAAAGGAGCGCAGAGAGGACGAGTTGTCCGCGTGAATAAGGAAGTCGGGGCCCGGTTCGACCCCGCTTCGCTCGATTACCTGCCAGAATCTCTTCCTTTGTTCCTCAGTAAAGGCGTGGTCGGAGGGTTGGGCGAAATGAGTGAGCATGCCTTTCAGGCTGATCTCGGGGGACCGCGCGATCTCATTGATCAGGGGAACCGCTTCCTCCCACCAGATTCCAAGTCGCCCCATTCCGGTGTCGACCTTGAGGTGAACCGAAACGGGTTGACCGCTGGACCTGGAGAGTTCCTTGAAGCGATCGAGTTCCCGGGGCGAGGACAGGGTGGCCACGAGGTCGTAGTCAATGAGAGCCTGATCTTCTTCCTCGAGGAGCGGGCCAAGCACGAGGATGGGCCAGCCCGATCCAAGTTCCCGGATGTCCGCGGCTTCCTTCACGTTGGCTACTGCGAAGAGATCGGCCCCGCTTTGCATGAGGCGGGTCGCAGTTGGGTGGATGCCATGACCGTAGGCGTCGGCCTTAACGACCGAGAGCAGGCGGACGCCGGGGGGTAGCGATTCCCGGATGAGGGCGAGGTTCCGTTCGAGTGCGGCCAAGTCTATCTCGGCCCAGCAGCGCATGCCTTTCACTTCTCTGGTTGCGGACGGCCCGTCATTTCTGCGCAGGGGTCCGGGAAGGTTCCCATTTCCTGAAGGAAGGCGGCTTGGGTGAATACACTTCCGGTGAATCGACTTGGCTCGAGACGGCCCGCAGGTCGCTTAGTCCCCGGGTGTCCGAGAGATCATAGGGTATGGCGCCGGAGGCGGTGGCCGGGTCGTCCGGGTTCCTGGGGTCGGGCAGGTGAAGGCTGTCGGGAAAGAGGGATAGGGCTTCCTCGCTCTTGAGGATTTGCTTTTTTCCAACCGGCTCGTTCCCCTCTTGGGCGCGTACGAATCGCCAGCCTTTGCGGAAGGGGGCCTGGAGGTGCTTCGGAGAGGTCTCCGGGATCCTGGCAGCCAGATCGAGAGCGTTGTAGGCATAGATCGGAAGTTTGTCCCGACTCTCCCAGAGGAGGGTCTTCACCAGGGCCGCGGCGAGTCGAAGGCCGAGGGTTGAGCCCGGTCCCTCGCAGAAGAAGACTGCGTCCACCTCGCGAAGGGAACGGCCTGCTTTTTCCATGACTAGGGTCGTGGCCTCGAACAGACCTTCCAGGGCTTGCTGGTCGAGGGCCTCGAGGTGGATCCATCCTTCCTCGGAGGGGATGCCCGCATGAATGGGGGAGGAAGAGGCGTCCAACAGGAGCGGAAGCTTATGTTTCACGGGCTCAGAGACATCTTTCATTCCCTGGAAAACGGAAGCCCGGCCCTTTGCCCAAGGCTTGGGCTCAGTACTTGAGGTACTCGATGTAGAGGGCCTCGGAAGTGTAGATTTTCCACTTCTGTCCGTCCTGCTTGAGGGTATGGAGCAACTTGATCCGGTTGTCCCGGAAAGCAGCGTTGCCGGACCTTTTCTGGGTAACCTGCAGGACTTCGACCTCCGCTTCGTCCCCATCGATCTTCTTCACCTCGATTGCCTGAAGGGTGTAAACCAACTGTACGCGGGCGAACATATAGGTAAGCATATCCTTGCTGCTCTCGAGCAACGGGGACTCGGGATGGAAGGTGGAAAGGACGAAATTGATGTTTCTCTTACCCATACCCTCGACGTTGGTCTTGATTACGTTCTTGAGGGCCTGGACGGTGGCCGGGTCCATCTTGGGCTTCTCGGGAGCCGCCTCTTCGACCGGCACTCCGGGCGCGGGCGGTGTATTGGCTTCGGGGGTGACCGTTGTGGAGGTCCCCGGGAGGACCGTGCCGGGAAGATCCTGGCTCCATAAGGAGGTTGCGGCTACTAAAGCCAAAGCAATACAAAGGTATCTCATCTCTTCAACTTTTACTAATTTGAATTTTTTTCAATGACAAAAAAACGGCCTCAGGGAGTCGGGGGATCAAGGAACGGAAAGAGGGACTCGGATCCTCAGGTACTTGTTCGGCAGGTTGTTGCCCCAGCCGTCCTTGAGATATACGAGACCACTGAGTTCCTTCTCGTTTTTCAAACTCCAGGGGGTGCGGCGCATGGAGAGCGTCCAACCGTCCTTTCCCTTGCGCAGGACTTGGGGGGCGTGGGAGCGCACGAGGCGCCCGTGACCGAAGAAGTAGGGGTAGCGGTCGGGACCTGCCACCGAAGCAGGCAGCAAAAGGTCGATCTTGTCGCCATGGGCACGGGCCTTGAACGCCAAGTCTTGGGGAGCATCGATGGGCAGGGATTCACGGAAGGCCTCGAACCTCGGACGCCAGAGGGGATCATGCTCCACCCGGTCGGTCACCGGGAGATCGAGCGAAAGGTCCGCGAACCCAGGAAGGCATTGACTGGAGCAGGCCAGCCAGGAGGCTTTGCCGGCGATCCTGGCTACGGTATCGGGCCGGAGGGGCACGACGGGTTCGATCCTGCAGAGAAAAAGGGTTTCACCGTAGTTTCCGTGAGCCTTTACTTTGCCCATGCTGACCCGCTGGGGGACGGCGTAGATCATTTCGCCTGCCCTCATGCCGTCGGGGAGAACCCAGTCGATCTTCGGGGGGACCCCGACGTCGCCCGGGTGTTTCCAGTAGGTGTGCCAGCCTTCTTTGCGGACGATTCGCCAGCCGATCCAGAAAGGACTTCCGTCCACGATGGTCTTTTGCTCGCTGACCAGTTCCATGGTGAGCGGGCCGCGCTTGACGGCTTGGCCGGAGCAGAGGTACTGCAGGGCAAAAAAAGCCAGCCCCCAACGGATTACAAGAGTCAATTGAAGGACTTTCCGCATCCGCAAGTCGACTCGGCGTTCGGGTTACGAATCTCAAAACCTTTGCCGGACAGGCCGTCGTCGAAGTGGATTTCCGAGCCGGCCAGGTAGTCCAGGCTGTCCGCGTCTACGGCGTAGTTGACGCCGGAACACTCGCCCACGCGGTCCGTGCTCTTGGGTTCGTCAAGGGCCATTCCGTACTCGAAACCCGAGCAACCGCCCGCCTCCACGAAGATACGCAGGACTTTCTCAGGGGAAGCCTCGGAGGACATTTCACGCACCTTTTGGAGAGCCGAATCAGTGAACTTGATCATGTTGGACATTCTAAGGGATGGGGGCTTCAAGTCAACGAGGAGATTTGCAGCGATATTTGCGCCAAAATTCAATGTAAGGTCCATTTTATTAAATCTTTTCTTGATGCCTGCTGTTTTTCCCAGTAGTTTTCCAAACTCTTGTCAATATTTTCGCCAAGTAAATGAAACACATCTTCAACGAGGTTCACTACGAGCTCACGCGCAAGATCGCCGAGGGGGGCATGGGTATGGTCTACGAGGCGACCCAGAAGGGTATCGGCGGATTCCGCAAGGTCGTGGCGATCAAGCTTATTCGGGAGGAGTATTCGGCCATCGAAGAATTCCGGAACAACTTCATCGGGGAAGCCCGGTTGGTGGCCGACCTCATTCATACCAACATCGTCCAGACCTACCATCTCGGGAAGATTGGGGAGCAGTACTTCATGACCATGGAGTTCGTCACGGGCTGGAACCTTGAGGAGTTTCTCGAGCGGCACGTCGAGACGGGGCAGTACATTCCGGCCGACCTGGCCGTCTTCATCGTTTCGCGCATTTGCCGGGGGCTCGGCTACGCACACCGCAAGCGGGACGACAAGGGAAGGCTTCTGGGCATCGTGCACCGAGACGTCAATCCCAAGAACATCATGATCGCCAGGGAGGGCGACGTGAAGCTGACCGACTTCGGAATAGCGAAAGCCCTCGACTTAATGTACAATCAAGAGGGCGAAGTCATCGCCGGGAAGGACGAGTACCTTTCGCCCGAGCAGGCCCGTTGCGAGGTGACCGACCATAGGGCCGACCTATTCTGCTGCGGAATCGTGATGTCAGAGTTGATGCTTAACCGCAACATTTTCGAGGATCTGGGCGACGCTCCCATAGAGGCATATCACGAGAAGACCATCGACAACATCCTGAACCTTCCCATCCCCAACTTTACTGAGATCAGGTCCGACGTCGATCCAAGGCTCAACCAGATCCTTCACACCGCCTTGGAAAGGCCGAGGGAGAAGCGCTACCAGTCATCCGAGGAAATGCTTACGGAACTGGAAAGCTTCATCTACGGGGACGGTTACGGGCCGACTAATGAAAAGCTGGCGGCCTACGTGCACGACCTCTTCGGCGACGATGGCGAAAAGGCGGCCGCCAGGTGGCACAGGGGGGAAACGCCGTTTCCTGAAGCGTAAAGCCAGCCAATGGCCATTCAGTCCCAAGGCCTCCGCCAAGTCCAGAAACAGACGCAGAGTCTGGTCTTGGCTCCGCAGTTGCGCCAGTCCCTGAAAATTCTTCAGGTTCCGGCCCTGGAGCTCAGGTCGGCCATACTCGAGGAGCTCCAAACCAATCCCTTGCTCGAGGAGATGAGCGGAAACGACGAGAGCCTCGACGCCGAGGAAATCGAGCCTTCGCCCGATGAAAAGCAGCACGAGGAGGTTGAGGAGTTCCCTGAGGATCCCCAGCCCGCGGCCGAGCAGGCGGAGAAAGAGTCCAAGGACGAGCTGGAGGTCGAGCTCGAGGAGGGAACGGCGGATGACTTGACGGACATGGATTTCTCGGATGAGTTCGCCATCCTCAAGGAGATGGAGGAGGACCTGCGCGAGCACTTCGAGAGGGAGTACGAGGGGGAAGCTAAGCTAGGTAACTCCGAGGCCGAGGATAAAAGAAAGTTTTTCTTCGATTCCCTGGTTGCGGAGACTTCCCTTCAGGAGCACTTGCTCGACCAGCTCAAGCTCGTTGAGACTACCGAGGGCCAGCGCCTGGCCTGCGAATACATGATCGGGAGCCTGGACGAAAACGGTTTTCTCTCCACAAGCCTTTCCGACATAGGTCTTCTCTCTGGGATCGCCCTGGAGGACCTTCAGCATGGCCTCGAGATTCTCCAGTCCTTCGAGCCGATAGGCATCGCCTCCCTCAACCTGCAGGATTGCCTGATCAAGCAAATGGACGCTCGCGGCTGGGAGGAATCCCATGCCTATGAGATCGTGAAGGATCACTTTCCCCTTTTGGTGCGCAGAAGAGTCCCCGAGCTTGCTCGCAAGCTTTCCCAGTCGACGGTCGTCATTCACGAGGCGATCGAGAAAATTTCCGAGCTCGATCCGGCTCCCGGAAGAAGGTTCTCCGAGGACTCGAACCAGTCCGTCTCACCCGATGCGACCGTCGAGAGGGTGGGGGACGAGTGGGCCATCAGCCTGAACAACGACTACATCCCCAAGCTGAAGATCAACCGGACCTACAAGGAGCTCATGACCAAGGGCGTTCTTTCCAGCAAGGAGAAGGAGTACGTCCGCAACCAGATGCGGGCGGGCAAGTTCCTCATCAGCTCGATCGATCAGCGCCAGAACACCATCGAGCGCATAACACGAAAGATTCTGGCCCGCCAGCAGGAGTTTTTCGACGAGGGGACTTCAAAGCTCAAGCCAATGACCATGGCTGAGGTGGCGGAGGCCATCGAGGTTCACGAGACGACCGTTTCGCGGGCCATAGCGAACAAGTTTCTCAAAACCCCCCACGGGACCTTCCCCTTCAAGTATTTCTTCACGCCCGGTTATTCGGGCAAGGATGGCGATGCGGTGTCCAACACCAGCGTCAAGGAGATCATCGGGGCGATCATCGAGGGGGAGGATCCCCAAAAACCGCTCAGTGACCGAAAGATCATGGACTTGTTGGCCGAGAAGGACATATCCCTGGCCCGTCGTACGGTGGCGAAGTACCGGGAGGAGCTGGGGATTCCAGCCACCAACCTGCGCCGGCGATACTAGCGGCTCAATGTTTCCCCGCGAAGCAAGAGCTTAAGATCTTCTTGCACTTCGGGCGGAAGCGTTTCCTCCGTTAGCTTGGCCACCACGGTGGCGGGCCGTGGGGTGGGGCAATAATCATTGAGCCGGCATCGTTTTCCTGAGGGACGTTTTGGGCCGAGGCGGAAAACAGGCAAAGAGCCGCAAGCAACCCAGGAACGAGGCATCTCGGGGAAGGGGGAAATGCCTGTCTGTTCTCGTTCACATTTCTTCCAGAGTTTCAATCCCGAGGATTTCCAGCCCGGTCTCGAGAAAGAGCTTGGTCCGGGCGCAGAGCATGAGTCGAAGACCCTGCTCGCGGGAGTCGTCCACCATGACCTTGTCGTGGTTGTAGAAGGAGCTGAAACCGGTTGCCAGCTCATAGAGGTAAGTGCAGAGGAAATGGGGCTTAAGCTCGCGCAGGGTCTGCTCGATGGCAAGGGGGAAGAAGATGAGCTTGCGGGCAAGGGATCTCTCGTGCTCGGTCTCAGGCGGGCGGGCTTGCTCCATAAGGGACGACGGGTCGCCTTCGAGCTTCCTGAATATGCTGCTGATCCTAGCCACGGCATACTGAAGGTAGGGTGCAGTGTTCCCCTGCATGGCCAGAAGTTTGTCCCAGGAGAAGACGTAGTCGAGGGTCCGGTCCTGGGAAAGGTCTGCGTACTTGACGGCGCCGATTCCGATGATGCGGGCCCGGCGCTGAGCTTCCGCGGGCTCTAGGCCGGGGTTCTTCTCCTCCACCATGACCAGGGCACGCCGGACGGCCTCGGCCAAGAGGTCGGCAAGCTTGACGGGTTGGCCGTCCCGCGTCTTGATGGCCTTGTTGTCCTCTCCCAGTATGGTTCCGAACCAAACGTGGGACAACTCGGGGAGCGTCTTGTCCTCGGCCGCGAACCATTTGCCTGCGGTAAGGAAAAGCTGCTCGAAATGATCCCGCTGGCGCCCGTCCGTAACGTAGACCACCTGATCCGCCGCCCACTCCTCGCTTCGGAACCATAGGGTGGCCAGGTCGGTGGTGGCGTAGTTGCTGGCCCCGTCCTTCTTGCGGACGAGGAAGGGTTGCTTGGCGAACCTCTTGTGCTCGGGGTGGAAAACGACCAGTGCCCCCTCGTTCTCCTCGCAAATTCCGTGCCGGAGCAGAGAGTCGTAGACTTGATCAACCCGGTCGCGATAGAAGCTCTCTCCATGAGCATGATCAAAGCGGACGCCGAGCAAGTCGTAGATGGCCTGAAAGGATTCCATGCTGATTTCTCGGATCCTCTCCCAAAGGGCCATGCTTTCTGGGTCGCCTCCCTGAAGCCCGACTAGTTCCCCGCGGGCCTCGGCCAAGGCACCCTCATCCTCCTTGGTCCAGGCATTGCCTTTGCGGTAGAGATCCTCGAGCTCGGCTACCGGGTCGTCGCCCAGGTCGTCTAGTGACGATCCTTGGCGCTTGATGGCGTAGAGAAGGATGCCGAATTGCGTCCCCCAGTCTCCCAGGTGGTTGTCCCTGGTCACTTCGTGGCCGCAGAAGGCAAGGAGGCGGGCCAGGCTTTCGCCAATGATGGTGGAGCGGATGTGTCCCACGTGCATCTGCTTGGCGGTGTTGGGGGAAGAGTAGTCAAGGACGGCCTTGAAAGGATTTTCAGAGGCCACCGCACGGGCCAACTTCTCCCGGTCTTCGAAAGGGGCGATCCATCCCAGCAAGTAGTCGGAAGAAAGCCTGAAGTTGATGAATCCGGGACCTGCAATGCTGGTTTCCCAGTGTTGCGAGGAGGGGAGGGCATCGACCAGCTGGGTGGCCATTTCTCTGGGGTTACCTCGGTGTTTCTTGGCGTGAGGCAGAACGCCGTTGGCCTGAAAGTCCCCGAACTTCTCGTCCGCGGTCCGTATCTGGGGCGCGAAGTCGTCCCCGAAGCCATCGAGCGTTGCGGAGGTCTCGAGGAGCGCCTTTTCCAGGACCCGAGTACAGTCAAAATCGGAATTCATCGGAGGTTATCCAAGCAATTAGAACCCAAGGGTCAAGAACCGTTGATAATAAAAAAGGCTCGACTAATTATCTTATTTGCTTATAAATTAGTGCTTTGCATTGATTTCATACCCCCCAACCTTAAGGAGCAGCTGATTATGCCTAAGGCCAAATTATCGAAGGACACCAAGCCGTCTTTTTCATACCTCATCGAGAAGAAAAGAGATGGCGGAGAGTTTAGCGACGAGGAAATCCGCTTTATCGTGGACTCGATCCTCGACGAGGAAATGCCTGAATTCCAGCAAGCCGCTTGGGTCATGGCTACCTATTTCCAAGGGATGTCCGCCCAGGAAACCGCTTCATTTGCCGAGGAAATGATGCTTTCCGGCGAAGTGATCGAAATGATGGACGTCTCTCGTCCCAAGATAGAAAAGTACTCGACTGGGGGCGTGGGAGACAAAACTTCCCTCGTTCTCGGCCCCCTGGCGGCCGCCGCGGGCGTCGCCATGCCTCTTATGAATGGGGACGACGAAGAATTTCTTACTTCCAATGGGGAGAAATTGGCCGCCATTCCCAAGATCAGTACCTCGATCGACCTGGAGGACTTTTCCGCCCAGGTCAGGAAGGTCGGTTGCGCCTTTGCCGAGCTGCACGAGGAGATCTCACCCGTCGAATCGATCCTTTACGAGCTTCGCAAGAAGATCGGGGCGATTCCATCCATCCCCTTCATCACGGCCGGTACCTTGAGCCGAAAGCTCGCCGCCGGCGCGGAGGGAGTCGTGGTCGACGTCAAATGGGGGAAAGGCTCCTTCATAAAGTCGGCGGAGGATGCCAAGCAATTGGCCCGTTCCATCACCCGTGTGGGGAGAACCCTCAAGCGGCGTTGCGTGGCTCTCGTGACGGACGTCAATCAGCCGCTCGGCAGTTGCGTGGGAGCCTCGCTGGAGATCAAGGAGGCAATTGAGTTGCTGAAAGGCGAGGGACCCGAGGACCTTCAGGATCTGGTTATGAAGCTGGGCATGGAGATCGTCCGCCTTGCCGGCGTGGCGGGTTCAACTCTTTCGGCCAAGCAGACCGTACGCAAGCATCTCGAAGATGGTACTGCCTTGGAGAAGTTCAAGGAAGTCATTGAGTATCAGGGAGGAAACAGCAAGGTCATCGACGATCCGGAAAAGCTTCCCACGGCCAAGCATACAAAGAAGCTTCCCGCACCCAAGCGCGGCTACGTCCATACTATCGACGCCGGCCAGTTGGCGAGGGGCGTGCAGATTCTGGCCCATGGCGATGGAAAGAAATTCGATCCCGCTTCCGGGGTGGACGGCCTGTGCAAGGTCGGAACCCAGATGAAGCAGGGGGAACCCCTCATGATCATTCACTACAACGACGAGAAGCGCCTCAATGCGGCCATGGAGTATTTCAAGGCATCCTATCGTCTTGCTCCTAAGCGTCCGAACCCGGCTCCACTCGTAGTCGAGCGGGTGGCTTAGGCTGACTTTAGCCCCTTCCCGCACGGGCGGGAGTAGGGCTTGCCCTAGACCCGGCCCAGGTAGGACCTGTCGCTCGTACTGATCTTAATGACGTCGTCCTTCTTGATGAAGAGCGGCACCTGAACGGTAATCCCGGAGGTAATGGTCACGGGCTTGAGCACGTTTCCAGCGGTATCCCCCCGGATTGCGTCCGGAGCCTCGGTTACCTTGGCTTCCACGGAGGCAGGGAGCTCGAGCCGCACGGCTTGACCGTCGACGAGAAGGATGTCGTAGCCGTTACCCTCTACCAGAAAGCAATCGTCGTCCCCGATGATTTCAATTGGGAGAACGGTGTCCTCGTAAGTTTCAAGGTCCATGAAGTGATGTCCTTCCGCATCCTTGTAGCTGTATTCTAGCTTCTGGGTGGTGGTATGGAGGAACTCGACGTTGTCCGTGGAACGGAATTTCGTGGTCGTAGTCGAACCGCTCTGAAGATTCCTCAGGGTCGTCTGGACGAACCCGGCTTGGCGGCCCTGGGTGCGGTGAAGCATTTCGAGAACGAGGTGCGGGGCGCCTTGGTAGACGATAACGCGACCCTTGCGGATATCAGTAGGTGAAGCCATGTTGATTTCTTTTTCTTGTCGAGTGCCTAGAATCTTGGGTAGTGATTCGACCCAATGTTACGATTTCCTTATAAGAGATTGAAAATTCGATGACTACTCAAAAATCTACCTTGGACCTCGTATCCTGGAACGTGAACGGCCTGCGGGCGTGCAGGTCAAAGACCTTCGACCGCTTCATCGAGGAGCGAGGGCCGGACTTTCTCTGCCTCCAGGAGGTCAAGCTCAACCCGAGCGCAATCCCCGAGGAGGATTTCGGCTATGCCTTTACCCATTACCATTTGGCGGATAAAAACGGCTATTCGGGGACGGCCGTCTTCTCACGAGAGATGCCCCTTTCCGTGAGCGAGGACTTTCCGGGTGGGAAGCATGCGGGGGAAGGAAGGGTCATCACTTGCGAGTTCGACGGCTTCTTTCTGGTCAACGTATACGTTCCCAACTCCAAGGGCGACCTCTCGAGGTTATCCTACCGCTACGATTCCTGGGACCCGGATCTCAAGAATTACCTGATCGACCTGGGCAAGGACAAACCGGTCGTCCTTTGCGGAGACCTCAACGTAGCCCACCGCGAGATCGACTTGGCAAACCCGAAGTCCAATCGCCGCAACGCCGGCTTTACGGACGAGGAGCGGGAAGGCCTTTCCAACTTGCTGGCGGAGGGATTTCTCGATTCCTTCCGCCATCTTTATCCCGATCGGGAGAATGCCTATTCCTGGTGGTCCTACCGGAGCGGGGCAAGGGCTAGGAACGTGGGCTGGAGAATCGATTACTTCATCGTTTCCGAGGACCTTGCGACTTCCGTCCGCGAAGCCTATATTCTCCCGGAATGGGAGGGCTCGGACCATTGCCCCGTCGGCTTGGAGCTTTCCCTCGCCTGAATCCTCCTTACATGGACCTTGAGCCAGAGAACGTCCGCAGCCTCCTTGAGAGGAGCCTTGAGTTGGCCCGTCAGGGGTGGGGGAAAACCCATCCCAACCCAATGGTCGGGGCCTTGGTGGTGGAGGGTGGAGAGATCGTGGCGGAGGGGTTTCATAGCTCGGCCGGTTGCGCCCATGCGGAGGTGGAGGCGTTGCGCAACCTGGGGCGAAAGCCTAGGGAGGGCGCCGCTCTCTTCGTCAGTCTCGAGCCCTGCTCGACGAGCGGTCGAACCCCGCCCTGCACGGATGCCATCATCGGTTCCGGAATCGGGACGGTAATCGTGGGATGCGAGGATCCCAACCCCTTGCATGCCGGCCGAGGGCTGGATCTCCTGCGGGCCGCCGGCATCCGGGTGGAGGCGGCGGAGGATGAATTCGCCCGCCGAGCCTCCCGCCTGAATTTCATCTTCAATCATAAAGTGACTACCGGCGAGGCGCTCGTTGCCCTCAAGATTGCGGAAACCTCGAACGGGATGGTGGCGGAAAAACAGGGAGTCCGAAGCGCCGTCACGGGAGAGGATGCCCTAGGCGACGTCATGATATGGCGCCGTCTTTTCCCAGCCATTTGCGTAGGTGCGGGAACGGTCGCCTGCGACGATCCCAGCCTGACCGCGAGGATCGAAGGCCTGGCTTGGTCCCCAGTCCGCATCGTCGTGGACGGCTCACTCTCGAGTTTCTCCGAGAACCTTTCCAGGAGGAGGCTCTATTCGGACGAGTTTGCCGACCGTACCATCGTAGTGACTTCCCGGGACGAGGAGGGGAAGGAGTCGAGGCTCAAGAGCGCGGAGGAACTGGGCGTGAGACTGTGGCGGACCGATGCCAGGAAGGATGGAAGGATTCCTCCTGCCTCCCTGCGTCTCCTGCTGCGGGAGTTGAGCTTGAACGGCCTCTATTGCGAGGGTGGCCCGCAGTTGGCCCGTTCCATACTCGCCGAGGGTGAGGCGGACTACCTTTTCCGTTACCGGGCCCCGAAGGTCTTTGACGGCCCCGATGCTTTGCCCGGCCCCGATCTTTCAAGGTATCCTCTGAAGGATGCGATCGAGCAAACGCTGGGCGAGGACCACCTGAACCACGGTTTTTTATGAAGACGATCTATCTGGCATCGGGCAACGCCCACAAACTCCACGAACTGCAAGCCGCCCTCGAGGACGCGGGCCTGCCGATACGCGTAAGGGGGCCGGGCGAGATCGGTGGCATGCCCGAGGTGGAGGAGACCGGTTCGACTTTCAAGGCAAACGCTTTGCTGAAGGCCGAGGGGCTTAGCTCGGTTGGTCCGCGGGATGGCTGGTTCCTGGCCGACGACAGCGGAATCGAGATCGATGCCCTAGGCGGGCGCCCTGGCGTTATCTCAGCCCGCTATGCGGGGACTGACTGTGACGACGAGGCCAATAACGACAAGGTGCTTGAGGAAATGAGGGAGGTCCCCAAGGAGCGACGGGCGTGCCGTTTCCGCTGTGTGCTTGCCCTTGTGGGGGATGGGCTGGAGGAAACCTTTTCCGGGTCTTGCGGGGGACTCCTTCTGGAAGAAAGGAGGGGAACCGGTGGCTTTGGATACGATCCGCTTTTCCTGCCCGACGAAAGCGAGTCCACCTTTGCCGAGATATCCCTTGAGGAGAAAGCCAGAATCAGTCACCGGGCACGGGCCTTGGTCAAGCTGGTCGACTGGCTGGGCAAGGAAGTGGCTTAGTCCTTGGCCGAGCTTCCCCACCAGTCTTTGTTCGGCTTGTAGTCGGCCTTGAGAAAGCCGGCGTGCTGTTTCTCAAGCCTTTGCTTGCCGGTAGTCTCGATGCTTTTCCAACGGGAGGAACGCTTGGCGGGGTCATGCCGTTCGTCCTTGCTGGGAAACTTGGCTTTGGTTTCCTTCAGCCAGGCGTCGAGCCGCTTTCTCATTTGCCCGGCCCTTTTTGATTCCCTGGCAATGAGGTCTTTCTGCTCGGCCTGGTCCCTGCCTAGGTGGTAGAGCTCGTCCCGTCCGTCCTCGTGGTAGTGAATGAGCTTCCAGTCTCCCTCCATGATCATAGAGCTTGGCTCGCCGCCCTGGTTGCCGTAATGGGGGTAGTGCCAGTAGAGAGGCCGGTACCCAATTTTTCCTCCCTTGAGAAGAGGAACCAAGCTGACGCCATCGACTTTTTGCTTGGTGGGAATGGGAACGCCGCATAGCTCGAGTAGGGTGGGGTACCAGTCGATCCCGCTTACAGGCGTGTCGCTGGTGGATCCGGGCCGGGTTATCCCAGGAGCCTTCAGGTAGAAGGGTTCGCGGATACCGCCTTCCCATTGACGTCCCTTGCCGCCACGGAGGGGGAGGTTGGAGGTAGCGTAGGCATCTCCCGAGGAGACGCCGCCGTTGTCGGAGGTGAAGCAGACGATGGTGTTCTCGTCCAGGCCGTGTTCGTCCAGTTTGTCCAGGACCGTTCCGATGGCGTCGTCCATCAGTTCGATCATGCCCGCATAGATCGGACAGTCCTGAACTTGGCGGACGTTGAGGCGACGGTCGAAGAGAAAGCGTTCCTTGGCGAGCCCCATTTTCTCAGCCTTGTCCCGGTATTTCTTCCAAAGAGCTTGGGTGGTCTGGATCGGGCCGTGAACCGTGTAGAAGGAAAGGTAAGCCAGAAAGGGGCGGTCCTTGTGGGCCTCGATGAATTCGGCGGTCTCACGCCCGAGGCGGAGGGTGAGGGATTCACCGGCCGGACCGGATTCCAGGTTGGGGTTTTGCCAGGGCGAGAAAAATCCCCCGCGCGGGCCTCCCACGTCCCATCCGCCCTTGTTGATCTCGAAGCCATGGTCGGTGGGCCAGGAGCCCTTGCTCCCGAGGTGCCATTTTCCTGCGAAGAAGGTCTTGTAGCCGGCGTCCTTCATGGCCTCGGCCAAGGTAATCTCGGAGGCCCTGAGGTTCCGCTCGTATTCCGGGGGCAGGTGGCTGTCGTGTCGGTTGGCTCCGCGCCACGCCTCACCCGAGCGATCCCCGATCCAGGTCGTGATCCCATGGTTGGTCGGGTATTTGCCGGTAACGATGCTCGCCCGGGAGGGACTGCAGACTTGGCAGGTCGCGTAGCCCCGTGTAAATTTCATGCCCTCCTTGGCGATACGGTCGACGTGGGGACTCTCATAGAAAGCAGATCCTTCGTTGCCGAGGTCCTTCCAGCCCATGTCGTCGATCAGAATAAACAGAACGTTGGGCTTCTTCGCAAAAGAGGAAAGGAAACCAAGGGTCAGCCCGAGGAGCAATGTGCAGGAGCTTTTCATTTGTCTATGAGTTTAGGCGATGGACGAGCAAAGGGGAGCGACGCGTCAGCCGAGACGGGAAAGGATTTCATTGAAGGTCCGGCTGGGGCGCATGGCGGAGGAAACCTTTTCCACGTCGGGCAAGAAGTATCCACCCAGGTCAACGGGCGAGCCTTGGGCATCGTTTAGCTCGCGGATAATGGATTCCTCCTCCTGCATGAGAGCATCCCGGATGGGCGAGAAGCGACCGCCCAAATCGGGGTCCTCATCTTGGGCTGCAAGGGCTTCCGCCCAGTAGAGAGCGAGGTAAAAGTGACTGCCGCGGTTATCCAGTTCATTCACTTTGCGGGAGGGCGACCTGTTTTCATCGAGAAACTTTCCGATGGCATCATTGAGTGAGTCGGCCAAAACGGCGGCCTTGGCGTTGCCGGATTTTCGGGCCAAGTCTTCAAGGGAAACCCCTATGGCAAGAAATTCGCCGAGGGAATCCCAGCGCAAGTGTCCTTCCTCCACAAATTGCTGAACGTGCTTGGGGGCCGATCCCCCAGCCCCCGTTTCAAAGAGGCCACCTCCGGCGAGGAGGGGAACGATGGAGAGCATCTTGGCGCTGGTGCCCAGCTCGAGGATGGGAAAGAGGTCGGTAAGATAGTCCCGTAGGACGTTGCCGGTGGCTGAAATGACGTCCATGCCGTCCTTGACTCGTCGACAGGTTGCCCGGGTTGCCTCGATAGGGGCGAGGACGAGCACCTCGAGCCCATCGGTATCAATCTTCTCGAGCTCGGACTCGAGGTATCCAATCAGGTTGGCGTCGTGGGGTCTGTTTGCGTCGAGCCAGAAGATGACCGAATGGCCGCTTTGGCGGGAACGCGTTATGGCAAGCTTGATCCAGTCCACGATGGCGATCTTCTTGGTCTGGCACATCCGCCAGAGGTCGCCGGTTTCTACCTCGTGGCTGAGGAGTTCGACGCCCGCATGGTCCACGACCCGGACGGTCCCGGGTTGCTTGATCTCGAAGGTCTTGTCGTGCGAGCCATACTCCTCCGCCTTCTTTGCCATGAGGCCAACGTTCGATACGTTTCCCATGGTAGAGACGTCGAAGGCCCCGTTTTCCTTGCAGAAATCGATCGTGGCTTGATAGACCCCGGCGTAGTTGCGGTCGGGAATTACGGCCTTGGTGTCCTTGGGGTTCCCGTCCGGGCCCCACATCCGACCGGAGGTGCGAATCATGGCGGGCATAGAGGCATCGATGATGACGTCGCTGGGCACGTGAAGGTTGGTGATACCCTTGTCGGAGTCGACCATTGCAAGATGAGGTCGTCGTCCGATTTGCTCCCGGAGGTCGTTCTCCATGGATTCCCTTCGTTGCTCGTCGATGTTTGCAAGGACACGGTAGAGGTCGCTTAACCCGTTGTTGGGGTTGAATCCGGCGTCCCGCAGGGCGTCCCCATGGACTTCGAGGAAGTCAGCGAGGTAGGCTTCCACGCAATGCCCGAAGATGATGGGGTCGGAGACCTTCATCATGGTGGCTTTCATGTGCAGAGAGAAGAGCACGTCCTGATCGATGGCCTCATCGAGTTGTTCGGCGAGGAACGATCGAAGGGCGTTTCTGTTCATCACTGCGGCGTCGATGACCTCGCCCTCAAGGAGGGCAAGCCCTTCCTTGAGAATGGAGGAGTTGCCGGCTGCGTCGACGAACTCGATCGTTACGCTGGACTCTTTGCCGATGACGACCGATTTTTCGCTTCCGTGAAAGTCCCCCGCCGGCATGTGGGACACGTGTGTTTTGGAGTCGCTTTCCCATGAACCCATCGAATGGGGGTTCTTACGGGCATATTCCTTGACGGGCCTGGCGACCCGCCTATCCGAGTTTCCTTCCCGCAGGACGGGATTGACGGCTGATCCGAGTACTTTTGCATAGCTTGAGCGAACGGCCCGCTCCTCCTCGCTTTGGGGTTCATCCTTGAATTCCGGAACGGGAAACCCTTTTTCCTGCAGTTCCTTGACGGCGGCTTGAAGCTGAGGCACCGATGCGGAAACATTGGGGAGTTTGATGATATTGGCTTCCGGGCGGGTAGCCAGCTCACCTAGCTCGGCAAGCGCATCCGGGACCCTCTGGCCCGGCTCGAGACAATTGGGGAACTGGGCCAGGATGCGTCCGGCGAGTGAAATATCCTTAAGCTCGAACTCGATTCCCGTGTTTTTGGTGAAGGCCTCCAGGATCGGTAGCAGGGAATAGGTCGCCAAGGCCGGAGCCTCATCCGTTTTGGTGTATGCAATGCTTGTTTTCGAGGGCATGGATGGAAAGGGGGTGAACGAAAACAGGCGAACCTAACCATGAAGGGCGCGTCCTGCAACCTTGTTTGGCGAAAATCCGGTTCTGGCGTTTGGCCGGAACGGGTAAGGCTGATGAAGTTTTTAGGTACTGGAGAAATTTCCCCGCTCACAAGCGTTCAGGAAGGACTCTCCTACCGACTTCAGTTCCTCCCACTCCATCCGTATTCTCTTGCTGTCCTCGGCGCAGATCTCGCCGTCCCCGGAGTAGCTTGCCGAAACGACTTGAAGAAGGTCGGAGAACTCCCCGACCAACTTTTGGGTGTGGGCAAACATATCCTTGGTCGAGTCCTCGTCGGGGCGAGGGTTCGGGCAAAAAAAACCGTCCGCTCTTTGGCAAAGCCAGGAAATGATTTGTTCATCGCCGGTGGCTTCGAAAATCTTAGCCAGTCGGTCGAGCGGGTTGGTGGCGCCGCTGTCGGTCGGTTCTTCGCCGGGTTGGCACCACTTGTAAAGGAGGGAAGGGGATACGCCCAAATCGGACGCAATCGTCTTTACGCCGACGTGCTCCATCGAATGCTTGAGGACTTCGTGAGACTTCATTGACTAAATGCTAGGGCAATCGATTTGTCTTTGCCATTATAAATCCTCTCGAATTTTGTAACCTGCTTCTGGCTTTACTGTAAAAAAAAAGGAGGAGGCGCGAGGCCTCCTCCCTTTATCTGGCTAAATGTCGTTCCGGGCTATTTTCTGCCCAATACTCCCATGACGATAAGCAGAGCGACGAGGCTGGCCAGGCTTGCCCCTTCGCCGATGAAGGAACCTACCACACCGGTGATGTTACCGATAATGTCGATGCCGCCTTCCGCTCCGAAGACAACTTGCACCACGACGAGCAACCCGATCGCAACGATCAGGATCTCCGTAATGCCTCCTATGGTATCCTTTAGTTTTTTTGCTACTTGTTCCATGTTATTTTCCCCCACTTTGTTTGTTGTTGTTTCAGTAGTTTAGAGAAACTGTTTGCCCGTTGAATTCAGCGCATTCGCTGGAAGATTCCTACTATAAGCAATATGGCAACCAAACCGATGAATCCATTCTCACCGCCGATGTCGGCAACTACGGTAGACAGGTTGCCTATTACGCTGGCCCCGAATATGGCTCCTTTGCCAAAGACGATTTCAACGATGACGCCCAGTGCAATCAGACCTATGCCGAGTTGAGCAACGAGCTTTATCCAATCTTGAACCTGAGAGATTACTTCCTTCATGATTTCCTCTGTTTTGAGTTTAGGCGCCAAGGGAGCCCCGAATCGGCAAGCCGAAACCATTCAGAAACTACCACCATCCTTGACAACACCACCCCAAGATAATCAAAAATTCCTCGTTTTTGTCAATAGTTATGTGAGTAATTCATTTGGGGTATGAAATCTTTTAATTATTTAATGGTTTTACTTTCAAAATCAGACCTTGGGGGCAATTCGTGTAGCCGGAAAATGCAGACGGACTTTTGATCCTTGGTTTGGCAAATTGTTGACGCTTCCCTTCCGAGGGGTTTGCTTGGATGAATGAAGATTTCTCTTGCCTCGTTTTTTACCTTTTGGTTTCTGGCATTTCTCGGCGGATGCTCATCCGAACGCGAACCCGAAAACGCGCCGAATACGTCCAGTTCCTCGCTTCAACCTTCCGTAATGCCCGAAACGAATGCCACCCCAGAGCGGGAAATCGTGCTGGAAGAACCTGGATTCGTCTACCCGGACGGACCAGTTACCATTTACTATGATGATGGAACCAAGCATTCCACTGGTTCTTACAAGGATGGAAACAAGACTGGGGTATGGCTCTATTTCGGCGACGAGCCGGAGGTTCCCGTGCGCAACGAGGTATTCGAGAACGGTGTGAAAGTCTCCGAGGAGTCCTTCGAATAGGTGTATTTTTTTGCCAATCTGCTGGTTTCCCGGGTTCCCTTTATAAATTTTTTAAAACTTTTCCGCTCTGGGAATTGACTTATTACTTTTTTTGTTCGAGTTTGCGGGACATTATTAAACTCCCAAAGAAAAAAGTTGGATGAAAAAGGAAAAAGAACCACCCATGGACGAGTTCAGGTTTCACTACCACCTTGGTGATGCAACCGAGTCGTCGGATAAATACTTCATTGCGCGGAATCTCCAGGAAGCCGCGGAGATGTTCGAATACGCTTGTCGTAGGAAGCATCTTCAGGCTCAGGTTTCCAATGTGGAGCAATGGAACCGTTGGACCAATCAGTGGGAGACCGTGGAGAACCCATTGGACCTGCAGGCTCAAGCGTAGATCTATCGCCTTCTAAAACCAGATTCGGAAGCTGCTTCCAAGGGTCCAGCCGCGAAAGGCTTTCTTTGCGGCCGAGCTGAGGTAGTCGTGCTGGAACCCACTGATGATTTTAAGGTTTTCCCCGCAAAGGTAGTAGTTTAGGCCAAGGTAGTAGGCATGATGCTCGTCGCCCCGTCCGCTGTTGACGTTCAGTGTAGCGTCTCTGGCCCCGGCGAGAGGAACGTAGCGGCTGTTCAGGCTGAGTCCATTCGGCTGGTCCGAGGTTTGGTAGACGTAGCGTCCGACCAGCTTGATCCTGTCCGCCTTTATCCAGTACATAGGCATGAGAGCCAAGCCCCAGAAGTCCCCCTGTTGCCCAAGGTTTTTGGACGCCCCGGATTTGTCGAGATTCCCATTGTCGCCAAAGGCTAGGGTGCTGTGCAGTGCCCAAGGTTCGTTCCCGATTCGGTTGACCAAGGAAAGGGCCCAATCCATTCCGCCGGCCAAGTGGTCGTCGGCAAGGTATCCATCTTGCTTGTAGAAGGAGATCCAATACTCGTAAAGGTCGTAGGAGCTGGTCCCGGAATAGCTGCCAAGCCAGGACGCGTAGTAGACCTTGCTGTCCTCCCACCCGCCGATATAGTCCTCGTAAGTGCCGGAAAACACCGCAGCGTCGAAAGTATGCATTCCACTCTTCCACTTGGCCCAAGTCGCCATGGGGTTTCCCTTTTCCTTGTCGTAGAGCCATAGCTTGTTGGCGAAGGAAGATCTTTCGAGACAGTTGATCACGGTGGAGGAGCGATGCCATTCATCCGCCATTCGGCCTGTTCGTCTGCCGTAACCGAGCTCCAAGGAGTCGACCGATGCAAGGTCCCAATACTTGCCTGCGTCGAAGGTCACGTTGGCGGCCCGGAAAGTCTCGTGTCCCCACTGCCGGTAGCTTCCTGCGGTACCGTCAGGGTAGTTGTGGCGATCGTTGGACAACTGGCTGACTGCCTTGAATTTCCAGTAGGCGCCGAATTGGCCCGACAGGCCCATCCAGAACCTGCGGAATTCCTCGAAGTCGTCATCGAAGGATTTACCGTTGGCATCCACGCCATCGATGTGGCCGACTTGATGCTGGTAGGAGAGGAAGAGCTTAGCGCTTTGCAGGCCCTTGGCCTCAGGGTTATCGTAGAACTTGCCTAAATCTCGTAGCTTGGCGCAGGCCTCATCGTCGAATTGAGGCAAAGCGGAGTGGACCGGAAAAACTGTAAGGATGGTCAACTTGATGATCGTCAAGAGCCGGGCGGGGGGCAGTTTGTTCATTTGCGCATCGTTACTTGATTGGAGTGAAGAGGTCAATCGGCATCCTGCATTCACCCTTCCCCTTGAGCTGGAAACACGTCATGTATTGGTTTCATGACGGCAAAGAAATTTTTTCTTCACGGGCTTTTCAGCCCCCACTCGGGCGACGCGAGGACCCTCCAGACGCAACTTCACTGGACCCTGCGTATCACCGTCGCGCTTTGTTTTATCGGCCATGGTACTTGGGGGCTGATCACCAAATCAGGCTGGCTTCCCTTCTTTGCCTCCCAAGGCATCGATCCGGAACTGGCGTGGAAGCTGCAACCCTGTGTCGGCGCGTTCGATATAGCGATGGCTCTCCTCCTTCTCCGCCGGTCCAACCGGGCCATCCTCATCTGGATGTTCCTCTGGGCGCTTTGGACGGCCATGCTCCGCCCTTTGGCCGGGAACTTGGAGAAGGTCCGGGTCGAAGGTGAGTGGACGGTTCAGATCAGGGAGGAAGCAAGGCCGGACAAGACCCAGACTTGGGAATTTTGGGAAAGGGCAGGAAACTGGGGCCCTCCGTTTATGCTTCTGGTCATGGGAGGCGCCTTTTCAGTTAGGAGGAGGGACTTGCTCGAGGGATATGAAGAGCCCGAGATTAAGGAGTCGACTATCGACACCATATTCTTTCTATGTAAGCTCTGCCTGGCCCTGCTCCTGATCGGGCATGCCGGTTTCGGATTCGTCGTCCAGAAACAGATGCTCATTGACCACTGGCAGTCCATCGGGGTGAATGCCGATCAGGATTTCATTGCCCAAATCGGTTACGCCGAGTTCGCCCTCGGGATAATTATCTTTGTTGCCCCGGTCCGCCCCTTGATTTTCTTTGCTCTCGGGTGGAAGCTTTTTACCGAGTTTCTCTATGTGCCTGCGGATACGGTGAAGGGCATGGGAGTCGTCAACGTATTCGAGTGGATCGAGCGATGGGGGGACTATGGAATCCCTCTCGCCATGCTCTATATTCTTTCCTACCGAGCAAGCAGGGACGCTTGAGGCCCATCAGGAATTCCTGATCTTCTCTTTTTCGGCTTCCGCCTTGTCCTCGAGGCCGGCGGTCTCGTCGGCAATCTGAAGTCGGACTTTTTCCGCCTCCTCGTGGTTTTCGGCCCCGAGGGCATCCGCAAGGGCTTGGTCGAGGAAGATTCTGCGCTCGGCGATCTTGGCCTTGAACTTGCGGTCTACCTCTGCGATCCTTTCCTTCTGATCGTTGGACAGGGGCTTGTCGTCGCCACCCCCCGCCATCCGTTCCATGGCTAATTCATATGAGCTCTTCATGGAGTCATAGATTATTGCAAGAGGTGAATGATTTCAATCGTTAATGATGAATCAATCGCTGGTCTCGACCGTTTCAGTTGCCTCCCTTTCAGTTCGGATCCTTGCCATGTCACCACCCGAAAATGTCGTTTGCACCCTAATTGGTTTGGCTCTTCGGAGCGCAGGCGCTAATTGATCTCCAATGAAAAGCCTAGTGGTGCGCAAGATGGAGCTCGGACCGATTGGAACCAATGCCTATTTACTCTGGGAGGAGGAAGGCAGGGAGGCGGTCTTGGTGGATGCCCCTCCCGGTTGCGCGGAGGCGGTCGAGCCCTTGCTCGATTCCCACGGTCTTGTCCTGAGGGAAATCTGGCTAACTCACGGTCACTGGGATCACATGATAGGCGCCGCCGACTTGGCGGGAGAAGGGGTTGAAGTCCTTGGTCATCGGGAGGACCGGATCCTTTTCGAGCAACCCGCGGTAATGGCGAACTTCGCCATGCCGGGGCTCGATTTCAAACCCATCGGGATAAGCCGCTGGATCGAGGAAGGCGACGAGCTCGAGTTGTGGGGAAGGCGGGTCGCAATTCTTCACTGCCCCGGACATTGTCCCGGGAACGTCGTCTTCTGGATGGAGGAGGAGCGAATCTGTTTCGTGGGGGACGTCATTTTTGCGGGAAGCGTAGGCCGGGCGGATCTGCCGGGTGGGGATTTTTCGCTGCTGGAAAGATCGATTCGCGAAAAAATTTACAACCTGCCTTCCGAGACCGCTCTGTTGCCGGGGCACGGTCCGGAAACAAGCGTTTCCGCCGAGCTTCGGAACAACCCTTTCGTCCGGCCGTGACACCTTCCTTGGAGTTTCCTTGCCGATGATTCGGGTCCTCGAAGATTCCCAAGATAGTCTCGGGGACTCCGAACTGGAGGATGTGGTATCTTCGGTTTTCCGACCCGGGGGGTGGTTGGAGAAGGTGCTTGAATTCGACTATCGGGCGGAGCAAGAGGAAATGGCTCAAGCCGTTTGCAGGTCCTTGATTGTTGGCGAAAACTTACTTTTCGAGGCGGGGACCGGGGTGGGCAAGAGTCTCGCCTATCTCGTTCCCTCGATCCTGTTTTCCAGATCAAGAAAAAGGCCTTGCGTGATAGCCACCAACACCATCAGCCTGCAGGAACAATTACTGGACAAGGACGTGCCCGCCCTTCGCCTTTTGCTGGATGGAATTTCCGGGCTTTCCAAATGGAGCGATTTTCGCTGCGCTTTGCTGGTCGGACGGGCCAACTACCTCTGTACCAACCGCCTGAACCAAGCCATGCGTGGACAATCAGATTTGTTCGAGGGCGGACAAAGAGAAGAGTTGCGCAGGATTGCCGAATGGGCGGGGTCCGGGGCCGGGGAGGGTATCCGCCAAGAACTTTCTCCCGTTCCTCCCGCGGTCGTTTGGGATGCCGTCAACGCCGACTCCTCGGTTTGCTCCAGCAAGAGATGCAGCCCGGAGACCTGCTTCTATCGAAAGGCCCGGGCGGGAGTCGACAAGGCGGACCTGGTGATAGTCAACCACAGCTTGCTATTTTCCCTCATGGGTGCAGGCTTCGGACCGGAGGAAGATGAAGACGGAGTGATTTTCTCCAATGACTTCGTGGTCTTCGACGAGGCTCATGAGATGCCCGATGTGGCGAGTGAACACCTTGGTCTCTCCCTTAGTTCCTGGGCCATTGAGATGTCCATCAGGAAGATCTACAACCCCAGGAAGAGAAAGGGCTTGCTCGCTAAGTCCGGTCGCCCGTCCGACCTGGATGCCGTGGAGGACGCGGAGCTTGCGGTATCCGATTTCTTTCATCACCTTCACGTCAATTCGCTTGGGAAAAAAGACCGCGTTCGTTTGCTGGAGAAAGGCACCTTGCCACTGGAGCTTTTCCCTCCCTTGAGCAAGCTTTGCCGATGTCTTGTCGAGGTTGCGGAGGGCACTGAGGATGAGTCCCTGCGCCTTGAGCTGAAGGATCAGGCCAAGCGCTTGCAGGGCTACCTCAATTCGCTTTCGGAAATCGTTGATTTGAAGGATGAAAAATCGGTCTACTGGCTGGAGAGGACGGGGAAGAAAAACCAAATCATACATCTTCGAAGCGCCCCTCTCGATATCTCGGAAGTCTTGCGGGAGCGCCTATTCTCCAGGCAAGCTTCCGTGGTGATGACCAGCGCCACTCTGACCCGAAAGGGGAAAGCCGAATCCTTCAAGACCATGGTCGGGCTCGAGGCGGTTCGCGAGGGCATAGTGAACTCGCCTTTTGACTATCGATCCAACATGCATATTCGGATCTTGGGGGACTGCCCCGAGCCTTCCGAGCAGAACCGCTCCCCTTACCAGCACTACCTGGCGGAGGCCATTCACGCTTGCTCGTCTGCAATCCAGGGAGGAACTCTGGCCCTCTTCACCAATTATGCGGACCTGCGCCACTGTTTTCAATGCCTGAGGCCAAGATGGGACAAGCTCGGCCGCTCGATCTACGCTCAAGGCGAGGGGTTTTCAAGGACCGAATTACGCAAGCGCTTGCTCGAGGAAGGGGACGCCTTGCTGCTCGGGGCCGAGAGCTTCTGGAAGGGTTTTGATGCCAAGGGTCCCAGCCTGTCCCAGTTAATCATTACCCGCTTGCCTTTCGAGAATCCTGGACATCCCCTTATGGAAGCGAAGACCGAGGTCCTGCGCAAAGAGGGCAAGAGCTCGTTCATGGAGCTGTTTCTGCCTTCCGCCGTCATTCGCTTCCGCCAAGGAATGGGCAGGTTGATCAGGTCCCGTACCGACGTGGGCGAATTGGTGATTCTTGATTCGCGGATTCTCAGGAAAAGATATGGCCGGAGCTTTCTCAACGAGCTTCCGAAGAAAGACTATGAGGTTTTTACGTCCGACGAGGCGTTCCAGCTACCCGAATGAGCCGAAAACGTCGGGGATTCGGCAAAATTTTGTAAATTGACGTTTGCGGTCGTTTGCATCCTAATCGTATCCGCCCTAGAAGTTATCCCTGAATAATGCCGATCACATCACATGGCCACACCGACGTCGGATTCGTTCGCGAAGTGAATGAAGACTCTTTTTTGGTGGATGAGGAAAAGGGGCTCTATGCCGTTGCGGACGGGGTAGGTGGTTTGCCGTTTGGGGCCTTGGCCAGTCGCTTGGCCATTCGCTTTTTGGGCTCCCTCGTCCAAGACTCCGAAAGTTGCGCCACCGAGGATGAGCTCCTCAAGGTGGCCACCTCCGTTCATGAAAATATTATCGAACTGGGCGTTCTTGTGGGCGGGGAGAACGGGATCGGCACGACTTTCTCGGCCTTGCGCATCATCGACAATAAACTGCTTTACGCTCACGTTGGCGACTCTTCCATTTTCCTCAAGAATGGCAACGGGCTGACGAAGATATCAAAGAGCCATACCTTGGGTGACGAGCTTATCGACAAACACGGCCCGGAAGCGGCTGAAGACATGCCCGAGCACTATATGCACACATTGACCCGGTGCATGGGGCAGGACATCGATTTCGACGTCGACCTAGGGGAGCGAATCCTTGTTCCCGGCGACGTAATCCTGCTTTGCTCGGACGGCGTTACCAATATGGTCGAGACGGCCAAGATAGAAGAGATGCTCTCTTCCATGGAACCGGATGCTTTGGTGCAATCCCTAGTCGACCTTGCCAACCAGAATGGCGGGACCGACAACTCTACGGCCGTTTGCCTTAAGTTCACTTAACCGCCGGGGTATCCTGCATGAGTGAGCGAAGCGCTCTTTTTCGCAAGAAACTGGAGGGGAACCCCGAGAATCATCTTTTCCGCTTCAGCCTGTCCCAAGCCCTCTTTGAGGAAGGCAGCTTGGCGGAATGCATAGATGAACTCGAGAACTGTCTCGCGGCCAAGCCGGAATGGATGATTGCCTCACTCTTGCTTGGTAAAGCCAAGAAGGAGGCTGGACGGACGGAGGAGGCAGCGGTGGTTTTCGAGGAGACGGTCCGAATGGCCCGTGAACAGAATCACGAAGGTCCGGAGGAAGAAGCCCGCGCCCTCTTGACGGAATGTCGGGAGTCGAAACAATAGGTTCGCCGAACGTCCCGGCTTCTGCGAGCCCCCTTTTCGACCAGTCGGCGTCTGCCGGGGAGGCGGTGAAGTGAGCAACCTTTTCAAGAGCCTTTCGGTGGTGAGCGGGGTAACGAGCGTCTCGCGGGTTCTTGGCCTTCTGCGCGACGTTCTTTTCTTTTCCTGCTTCGGCTCATCCGCCATCGCATCGGCCTTTATTCTGGCCTTCACTCTCCCGAATCTTTTCCGGAGAATGCTCGGTGAGGGAACCCTCAGCTCGGCCTTCATTCCGGTTTATGCCGAGCAACTGCAAGGCAATGGCCTGCATCCAGCCCATCGGATCCTCAACCAGGTGCTCTCCCGGCTTGGTCTTTTTCTGCTTCTTCTCAGCCTGGTCGTAAGCCTGACTTCCCTGTACCTGCCCACGAGTCTGAACCTCGCCGGCAAGTGGTTGAACGGAGCCTACCTAAATGCCATTATTTTTCCCTACGTTCTTCTGATCTGTCTCTCGGCCATTCTGGTAGGATCCCTTAATACTCACAGGGCTTTTTTCGCAGGAGCATTTTCTCCCGTCATCCTGAACTTTTGCATGATCGGATCCCTAATTCTGGGAAAGTGGTGGTTGGACCTGGACGGGATGGATTTGGCGACTTGCCTTTGCCTGGGCGTCTTGGCCGGCGGTCTTTTCCAGTTGGCCATGCCATGGCTGCAACTGTCCAAGCTCAAAGGCTGGAACTGGAAGCCCGATTTTGAGGGGTCCGAACCCTTAAACCAGGTGAAGGCTCTTTTTTGGGTGGGTGCTTTCGGGGCTGCCGTGGCTCAGGTGAACGTTCTGGTTTCGCGGTTACTGGCTTATTCTCTCGAAGACCAATCCGCCGTTCCCTATCTCTTCCTGTCGTCCCGGCTCATTGAGCTTCCACTTGGGATTTTTGCGATTGCCATCTCGACCGTACTGTTCCCTGAAATGGCGAGAAGCTCTGTCAGTTCCGATGAAAAGGGATTTGCCGGTCATTTTGCCCGTGGCTGGAGGCTCACGCTTGCTTTGACTCTCCCCGCCACCGTTGGCCTTGCGATGTTGGCGGAGCCGATCCTGAGCGTTCTTTTCCAGTGGGGCCGTTTCGGAGCGGGGGACGTGGCCCGCGCTTCGCAAGTTCTTGTCGTTGCCTCCGCCGCCTTGCCTTTTTACGCCCTCTGCTCCTACCTGATCAAGGTCTTCCATTCCCGCAGGCAAATGAAGCCCCCCCTCTGGGCCGGCATCCTCAGCCTAGCGGTCAACCTGGGCCTGAGCCTTCTGCTTATGGAACGGTATGGGGTTATCGGACTTGCCTGGGCCAACGTGGGGGCCGCACTTTTCCAAGCTTTGCTGCTCCTTCTTCAACTGAAGCCCTTTTCGCTGCGACAGTACCTCAAGCCTTCTCCCTTTTTTCTACACGCCACGCTTCTTGCTCCCGGAGCCATGGCGGGAGGGCTGTGGATGCTGCGGTCCGTGGTCGATTTCGATCCGACCCGGATGGGGAACCTGTTCACCCTCTGCCTCTTTATCCCTGCCGGCGTACTGATTCAGTTCGTCTTGCTTTTCATTTGCGGTTTACCCGAGGCGAGGCAGCTTGGGAAAAGGCTTTGGAGCACCTCCTCAAAATGAAGCGGACGCCCTTGGCCCGAAGCACGATTTCGTTGACAAATTGGACGTCTGGGGGAAGATTCAAATATTGATGAGAACTAGAAACCGCTCGGGTTTTACCTTGATTGAATTGCTTATCGTCATCGTGATCATCGGCATCCTCGTGTCGATGAGCATTGCCGGTTTCGGTTGGTGGGCCGAAACGCAGGACAAGAAGACCGCCCAGAGCCAAGTTGAGGCCCTTCAGTTGGCCCTTGAGCAATACAAGAGCGAGCTGGGCGGATTCCCCAAGACGGACCTTTTGGCCAATTCCGACGACGAAGAAGCCAGGGCTATTTTGCTCTTCCGGTGCCTGACGGGTTTTCTCGACCGGTTTGGGGAAGACGTGGACGTCGACCGTAGAGGAAAGAGCTTTTTGCCCAACAAGGATAATTTCGTCCTCGGCTCGCGGGAGGAGGGGGACCTCCGGTTGGTGACCCTAAGCCTCGAGCAAATGAGAGGAGCCCAGGCTCCGGAGGTCTTTCTGGTGGACCCTTGGAACAACCCTTACGTTTATGAGTTTCCCCGTCGAGACGGGCACAAGGGCTTCCTTCTTTTTTCCAAGGGTCCCGACGGGCAGGCATCCGAATTTGATTCAGAACTAACACAAACCCCCAAGAAGGAGGATATGGACATCGACAATTTTCCTCCTTCCGAGCCGGGCAAATGGTAACTCGACCCATATGAAAAGATCAACTCACCCATCCCGAGGCTTCACCTTGATTGAACTGCTGGTGGTCATTGCCATCATAGGCATCCTCATTGCCGTGGCCATCCCGACCTACACGGGCGTTGTGGACAAAGCCCGCATTGCGGATACCCGGGCGAGCTTCAGCAAGTGGGCTAGCGCCCTGAACAAATACCAGGTGGACAAAGGCTATTTCCCTCCCTTTCTCCTTGAGGAGAGGGAAGGGATGCCGGTCATCCTTGGTCGGGACAACCAGCAGGAGCATAATTCCTTCATTGCCGCCCTCAAGGGAAGGATGTGGAACACCGATACCCAGCGATGGGCGAAGCTCGAGGGGGATCTTCTCAAGCAGAACAACAAGCGGGAAGATTATTGCGGCGAGCTGACGGAAGATGATTTCGGGGTGGATGGCTTTCTTGCAGACGCATGGGGAGGAACGAGCATTCACGTCCTCGTGGATGCCGATAACGACGACTTGATCGAGCTCGACGGCAATGCCCTCAACGACATCAAGGACGCCCTCCGCAACGACTACGACCGGGACGTCATTGACCGGGCCGAGGAGAAGATCAAGGTAATCCGCCAGAAAGTCGCGATCTACGTTCTCCACGACGAATCCGGTGAACTGGGGACCCGCAACGTTTTTTCATGGGACATCCACAAATACCTGGAGGCGGAGGAGTAAACCTCGAATCATTTGCCGTGATGCGATCATTCAAGGACAGGCAAAGGGGATTCACCCTCATCGAGTTGCTGGTCGTGCTCGTCGTCATGGGCCTGATGATGGGCATGATAAGCTTTAGCCTGATCGGGGGCGGAGGGGCCGAATTGGGGGCCGCCCAGAGAGAATTGCTCGGCCTCGTTCAGCAGGCCCGGACCCGGGCCGCCCTCTCGGGGATGGAAACTCGACTCATCGTCAATGCGGTCGAGACTGATCTCGAGAAATACCACCGCTACGTCGAGCTTGTGGTCAAGGATACCTGCGCAACCACCAACGAGACCAAGTGGCTGGTGATGGGGCAGGGCACTTACTTGAGCGATGGCGTATTCTTCGTCCCTGAGGATGAGTCCTTCTGCGAGGTGGCCGACGACTGGAGGGAGGACGCCTATACCGTCTGGAGCTATGCGGAGGACGACTTCGAGCTAGAAGACGTTTTCAAGGGGGAGAGAAAGGTTGGGAGCGGGTCCAAATTCCGCTATTTGGCCTTTAACTCGATGGGGAGCGTCGTTTATCCGTCCGCAGGCGGTGGGGCAAACTTGCAGAAACCTCCCAGGCTGGTTCTCTCCAACGGCGCCTTGAACCCTCTTTCATCGGGCAAGCCCCTAAGGTTCGACGACCCGAATTCCATTGCCGGCATCCTCATGCGGAGGTTCGGCGGATATGCGGTCCTGGATCTCGATGATTTCAAGCAACCCTGACATGCAAGCCAAGATCCCACAAGCAAGCCCGAGAATGCCATGCAAGGGGTTTACCCTTCTGGAGGTCGTCATTGCCTTGGCCGTTTTTGGGTTCCTGATCGGCGGACTCTTGGGTTTTCTCCCATGGGGAGTCGAGGGCGTCGGCAAGGTTCGGCAGCAGAACGTGGCCTATGGCTTGGTCGACGGGGTCCAAGTGGAACTGGAGAGGATGGGCTTTAGCCTTGTGGAGAAGGGTACGACTCGCTGGACCAACCCTACCAACCCGCAAGAGTTGCCGCCAATGAACGTCCTGCTTGTGGCCAGAAAGGAAGGAGGCCAGGTCGAGTTCGAGAGGGTGATCGAGTCGGACGTGGAAAAGATGAACAACCCGGATGATAATGAGGAAGGCGCCACCCAGGAATCTTGGCAAAGCCTTTCCGGTGGAGCCAACGTTCCCTTCAACGAGTCCAACGGTTTCCCCGTTTCCCTGCTCGGAGTCGAGACCGTCCGGGATACCCTGCCTTATTCCCAGCGCTGGATCCCGGAGGGTGAGCGTTATTTCCTCATTAAGTGTACGCAGTATCCGATCGGTCATCGCCACCAGCACCATCCCAGCAACGGTTTTCTGGCCTTGCAAATCGACGTCCAGTGGCCGTACAAGGTGCCGGATCCTTCCAGGGGAACGGACGGTTTCAGGCGCGTGGCGGAGAGGTACCGCAGTCATTTCCGTTTCCCCCTCGCCATAACGAGGTAGTCGGATGGACGGTTCCCCCGGGGGAAGGATCAAGGCTTGGGTTCTGGCTGCGAGACCCAAGACGCTTGTCGCCTCAGTCGTTCCGGTTGCAGTCGGGGCCGGTTTGGCCTTCAGGGATACGGGTTCCTTTCCCGCCTTCCTTTTCATACTGGCCCTTCTTTTCTGCCTCCTGGTGCAAATAGGCACCAATTTCTCCAACGATTACTACGATTATGGGCGCGGGGCCGATCATGATCGTTCTCTCGGGCCGGCTCGGGCGGTTGCATCCGGGATGATCGCACCGAGGGCGATGTTCGTCGTTTCGCTTTGCGTCCTCGCACTTGCTTTTGGCGTCGGGGTCGTCTTGATGGAGATCTCGGAGGCAGACCGTAGCCTACTCTGGATCGGTATTGCCAGCGTACTCTTCGCAATTGCCTACACCGGTGGTCCCTTGCCCTTGGCCTATAACGGACTGGGGGATCTTTTCGTAATCCTGTTTTTCGGCTTGGTGGCGGTCGGAACCACTCATTATGTTTTGGTCGCAGGGGTCGGACAAGACTGGCGCCCCAATTGGGTAGTTCCGTTGGGAATCGGGTTTGCCGTCAACAACCTGCTGGTCGTAAACAACACCCGTGATTGCCGGGAAGACGGGAAAGTGGGGAAGAACACCCTCGTGGTCTTGCTTGGACGAAGATCTGGCCTGGTTCTCTACGGCCTAGGCTTAGCGGTCTCAACCTTGCTTTGCCCCTCTTTGGATCCGGACGTAAGCTTGGTGGTCTGGGTTTTTCCACTGGGGCTTTTCTGCCTCTTCAAGTTATCCAAGGCATCTACCCGACAGCAATACGGTTTTGCCCTTCTGGCAACCTCGCTTGGGATCCTGGCGTATGGCTTTCTTGCCGTGCTGTCCCTAGTCGCCTGAAACGACGCAAGAAGTTCAGGACTGGAGGATTTCGACCAGTTCGTCCTTGGTTTTCAATCCAACGATCGTTTCCGAAAGCGCACCGCCCTTGTAGACCAGAAGGGTGGGTATCGACTGGACGCCGTGTTCCTGGGCCAAGTCCGTATTCTCATCGACGTTGACCTTGTAGATACCGACCTGGTCACCCATTTCACCGGATATTTCCTCAAGGATCGGGGTGAGCGCCTTGCATGGACCGCACCAGGGGGCCCAGAAGTCGACCAAGACGGTTTTGTCTCCAGAGGAGACTACTTTATCAAAGCTTTCCTTGTTCAAGTTTACGAGTTCGCTCATTTCGATGCCGGTGAAGGTTGTGAAGGTTCGGGTTTCGGTTGTTCAGGATTTGAGGAAAAGGAGAACGAAGAGAGTAACGGCCCCCGCGAAAGT